>DASUQI010000040.1:0-9357 GCA_036280655.1 Actinomycetota bacterium | reverse complement strand
TGCCTGGTTCCTGCGGCGGGGGCGAGCCCCGCCCCACACCGTTCGAGGGGCGAGCCCCGCCCCAGCAGGGCCTGGCTACTTGGCGTACTCGACGGCGCGGAGCTCGCGGACCACCGTGATCTTGATCTGGCCGGGGTACTGGAGCTCCTCCTCGACCTCCTTGGCGATATCGCGGGCGAGGATCTGCGCGGCCAGATCGTCGACGTCCTGCGGCTTGACCATGACGCGGACCTCACGTCCGGCCTGCATCGCGTAGACCTTCTCCACGCCCGGGTACGTGTTGCAGATCTCCTCGAGCCGCTCGAGCCGCTTTATGTAGGTCTCCAGGCTCTCCCGGCGAGCGCCGGGCCGGCCGCCCGAGATGCCGTCGGCGATCTGCGCGATCACTGCCTCGACGGTGCGCTGCTCGACCTCGCCGTGATGCGACTCGATGCAGTGGACGACCTCGGCGGACTCGCGCAACCGCCGTGCGATCTCGGCGCCGATGATCGCGTGCGAGCCCTCCACCTCGTGGGTCACCGCCTTGCCGATGTCGTGGAGCAACGCGCCCCGCTTCGGCACGGCGGCGTCGATGCCGAGCTCCGCGGCGATCGCGGCCGCGATGTGCGCGGACTCGACGAGGTGCTTGAGCACGTTCTGCCCGTACGACGTGCGGAACTGCAGCCGCCCGAGCAGCCGGATCATCTCCGGGTGCAGGTCCGTGATGCCGGTGTCGAGCACCGCCTCCTCGCCGGCGCGCCGGATCTGCTCGTCGATCTCCTTCTGCGAGCGTTCGAACATCTCCTCGATCCGCGCCGGGTGGATCCGCCCGTCCTGCACGAGCTTCTCGAGCGTGAGCCGCGCGGTCTCGCGCCGCACGGGGTCGAAGGACGAGAGCACGACCGCCTCCGGCGTGTCGTCGATGATGAGGTTCACTCCCGTTGTGGCCTCGAACGCGCGGATGTTCCGGCCCTCGCGGCCGATGATGCGGCCCTTCATGTCCTCGCTCGGGAGCGAGAAGACCGAGACCGTCGACTCGCTCGTCTGTTCGGACGCGACGCGCTGGATCGCGATCGTGACGATCTTGCGCGCCCGCTCCTCCCCCTCCTCGCGCGCCCGCTGCTCGATCTCGCGCACCGCGGACATCGCGTCGCGCTTGGCCTCGTCGACGACCTGGGTGCGGAGCGCCTCCTTGGCCTCCAGCGCCGTCAGCTGCGCGATCTTCTCGAGCGCCGCGCGGTGCTGCGCCGCGGCCTGCTCGAGCTGCTGGCGGACCTGCTTCAGCCGCTCGTCACGATCGTCGAGCTCCTCCGCACGCTTGTCCGCCTCGTCGGCCTTGCGGTCGATCGACTGTTCCTTCTGTGCGAGCCGGCTCTCCTGACGCGCGACCTCCTCGCGTCGGACGCGGAGGTCCTCCTCCGCCTCCTTGCGCAGCGCGCTCGCCTCGTCCTTGGCCTCAACGAGGGCCTCGCGCGTGATGCGCTCGGACTCCCGCTCCGCCTCGAGAATCACCTTCTGCCCCCTGGCCTCGGCGCTCTGGGCCTGGGACTGGGCGAGGGTCTTGCGCACGACGAACCCGATGCTGATCCCGAGCGCGAGGGCCACGACCCCCACGATCACCGCTTGCATGGTTCCCACCGCCTTCGGAAAGCACGACGACCGAACGAAGCCCCGCCGGGGGCCCATCGTTCGGCCGTGCGTCCGAAGTTGCGGTTAGGGCGACGCCGGGGCCGGCGGCCCCAGTTGCCCTTCGATCCGATCTGCTTCCTGAAAGTTTGTGGACACGTTGTCAGGCACGGTTTGACGATGATCGATCCGACGTTGCTTCGTGCAGGAGAGCCTACGGCAGCCTCCCGCGGCAGGCAAGACTCGGAACCGGAGCGGCGTGAGCCTCAGTCGTCTTCCGAGGACCGCGAAACCGCCGACCGAGCCGCGGAACGTGCGACCGAGCCGTCGTAGCCCCTGCGCTGCAGGAGTCCCACGAGCCGGGCGTACGCCTTCTCGGGCGGCAGGCCAGCGAGGCGGCGGGCGCGCTCACGTGCGAGCTCCTCGGCCCGCACCGCCTCGTCACCGCCGAGCGACGCGAGCGTCTCCTCGATGGTCCCCCGGTCGACCCCCTTGGCGGCGAGCGCCGAGAAGACCGCCCGGCGGCCCGCGTGGCGAACCTTCACCTGGTGCTCAGCCACCGCCCGCGCGAAGCTCGCGTCGTCGAGGAGGCGGACGGCCTCGAGCCGGTCGAGCTCCTCCCGCACGGCCTCCGCCTCGAATCCCGCGAGGAGCAGGCGCGAGCCAAGCTCGTGCCGCGATCGAGGACGCACCGACAGGAGCCGCAGGGCGCGCTCGTGACAGTCGAGCGGGTGCTTGGGCTCGCGAGAACGCCGGGGCCCGGCCAACCCTTCCCCTTAGCCGGCCGAGGCCCCGGTCGTCTCACGCTCCTTGGCCTTGCTCGCCTTCGGCGGCGGCTCCTCGTCGGTCACGACGAGGTCCGGGACGACCTCGATCGGCGTCTCGTCCCCAGGGTCCCCGAACGCGGTCAGGCCGACCGCCTCGCGCACCCGGCGCTCGATGTCCGTGGCGATGTCCGTGTGCTCGGCCAGGAACTGACGGGCATTCTCCCGCCCCTGGCCGAGCTGGTCGCCCTCGTAGGTGAACCAGGCGCCGCTCTTCTTGACGATCTCGAGGTCGACGCCGACGTCGAGGAGGCTTCCCTCCTTGGAGATGCCGAGCCCGTACATGATGTCGAACTCGCACTGACGGAACGGCGGCGCCACCTTGTTCTTCACGACCTTCACGCGCGTGCGCGAACCGACGACGTCGGTGCCGTCCTTCAGGTTCTCGACCTTGCGGACGTCGAGACGGACCGAAGAGTAGAACTTGAGCGCTCGGCCGCCGGGTGTCGTCTCGGGGTTGCCGAACATCACGCCGATCTTCTCGCGGAGCTGGTTGATGAAGATCGCCGTGGTGTCGAACCGTGACAGCGTGCCCGAAAGCTTGCGCATCGCCTGCGACATCAGCCGGGCCTGCAACCCGACGTGGGTGTCGCCCATCTCGCCCTCGATCTCGGCGCGCGGGACGAGCGCGGCGACCGAGTCGATCACGACGACGTCGAGCGCGCCCGAACGCACGAGCAGGTCGGCGATCTCGAGCGCCTGCTCGCCCGAGTCCGGCTGCGACACCAGGAGCTCGTCGATGTTCACGCCAAGGCGCTGTGCGTAGGTGGGGTCGAGGGCGTGTTCGGCGTCGATGAATGCGGCGATGCCGCCGTGGCGCTGTGCCTCGGCGATCACGTGCAGGCAGACCGTGGTCTTGCCCGAGCCCTCGGGGCCGAAGACCTCGACCACCCGTCCCCGTGGGATGCCGCCGACGCCGAGGGCGATATCGAGCGCGAGCGAGCCGGTGGGGATCACCGAGATCCCCACGCCCATCGGGTGCTCGCCGAGCTTCATGACCGCGCCCTTGCCGAACTGCTTCTCGATCTGCGTGAGCGTGACGTCGAGCATCTTGTCCCGGTCCATCCGCGAAGCCTCCTTCGATCGACCCTGCGCTTCTCGGGCCCAGCGGGCGACCGCCCGCGTGAGCGCCTCCTGGTCGGGAGGGTGAACGCTACCGCGAGGGTCTGACACGGATTACACCCCTGTAGTTACCGGTCTGCAACCCGTCGGAGCGTACTCGAACAGGTGTTCGAGGTCAAGGAACGGCGGACGATCCCTCCAGCGGGAACATCGCGAACGGCTCGTAGACGGGGGCCGGTCGCCGGAGATGGCTCCGGAACAGGACGACGCGATCCACGGTGAACGGTTCGCTCTCGAAGAGGATCTCGCCGGGATCGAGGGCGACCGGCGGATCGAACCGCGCGACCGTGAGGTGCGGCGTGAACGCACGCTTCTCGACCTTGAACTCGCGGGCCAGCGCCTCGTCGAGCGCGCCGGCGAGCGCCGCCGACCGCGAGGCGGGGTCGTCGAGGCCCGCCCACAGGACGCGCGCGCGGCGGGCGTTCGGGAACCCGCCGAGGCCGGCGACGCGCGTCTCGAACGGCGCATGGCCCCCGGCCACCTCCCCCACCGTCGACGTGACCCACTCGACGAGCCGCGGGTACGTCGAGCCGAGGAACTTCACCGTGACGTGTTGGTTCTCGACAGGCACCCAGCGGGCCTTGGGGAACCGATCGCGGACCGGCTCGACCGCCCGCGCGAGCTCGGATCGCACCGCCTCGGGCACCTCGAACGCGACGAACAGCCGAAGCGGCTTCGCCTCCGGCCGCGAGGCGCGGTCGCGCGCCATCAGCCCGGGAGGGACAGGCCGAGCAGGTGACGGCGGACGAGGTCGAGCGCCGCCAACTCCGAGAACCGTCGGACGAGCTCGCGGTCGAACGGCCACCGGAACCCGTGCTGATGCGACCGGGCTTCCGCGTCGAGCGCGATCCACACCTGTCCGGCCTCGGCCCCGCCGTGCGCATCGGGTCCGGCGACGCCGGTGAGGGCGGCGGCGATGTCGGCGCCGAACACGCGTCGCGCGCCCGCCGCCATCTCGGCCGCGCACTCCGGGCTGACCGGGCCCGGCCCCTGCAGTGTCGCGTCGGAGACGCCGAGGACCGAGCGCTTCGCTTCGAGCGAGTACGTCACGGCCGACCCGAGGAAGTAGGCGGACGCGCCCGGGACCGCCGTGATCCGCTCGCCGAGTCCGCCGCCGGTGAGCGACTCCGCGCAGGCCAGCGTCGCGCCTCGCTCGAGGAGCAGCCGGCCCATGACGGACTCGAGCGACTCGTCGTCGACCCCGTAGACGTGATCGCCGAGGCGCTCGCGCGCGGTGCGCTCGAACGGCTCGAGCAGGGACTCGGCTTCCGGGCGGCTCCCGGCCTTGGCGGTGAGGCGCACGTGCACCTCGCCGCCGCCTGCCAGGTAGGCGACGGTCGGGTTCGACGAGCCGCGGAACTGGTCCTCGAGCAGCTCCGCGATCCGCGACTCGGCCAGCCCGTAGCAGCGGAGCGTGTGGGAGACGAGGGCCGCGGGGCCGCCCCGCTCGGCGAGCTCCGGAAGGACCACGCCCTCGGCCATCTCGCGCATCTCCGCCGGGACGCCGGGGAGCGCGTAGACGCGCGTCGTCCCGACCTCGACGATCAGCCCCGGCGCCGTGCCCCGCTCGGGTGTGATGTATCGCGCCCCCTCCGGGACGTCGGCCTGCGCGAGGTTGGCCTCGGGCATCTCGCGGCCACGGACGCGGAACCGGTCGCGCAGTTCCCGTTCGATCTCCGGATGGCGGACGAGCTCGGCCCCGGCGACCCGCGCGAGCACCGGCCTCGTGATGTCGTCCTGGGTCGGCCCGAGACCTCCCATCACGACGACGACGTCGGACCGGGAGGCCGCGGTCGCGATCGCCTCCCCGATGCGCTCCTCGTTGTCCCCCACCACCTGGTGACGGAGGACGTCGACGCCGATCTCGGCGAACCGCTCGGAGAGCCACGCCGCGTTCGTGTTCGCGATCTGCCCGAGGAGGAGTTCCGTTCCGACCGCGACGATCTCGGCCCGCACGGGGGCGCTAGCCGCCCGGGGGGGACGGCTGCTCGTAGCTGAAGGTCCGCTTCCACGGCTCGCCCTCGACGCCCGGGTAGCCGTAGTCGGTCCCGTTCACCGCGACGTTGGCGCTCGCGCCCTCGGACAGGCGGACCGTGACCGACGTGTCACCGTCGAACGAACGTCCCTCGTCGGGGCGCAGCTCGTAGGAGACTGGGTCGCCCCCGTCGGCGATCACCGTCACCTCGACCGGCTCGCGCGCGACGACGGCCACGGTGATGCCGCGGCCGACCTGCGGAGGCGAGACGACGGCGCTCGCGTTGGCGGGGAGCTCCGCCGCGGGCGGCGCGGGCCGCCGGGCTGACAGGACGCCGAACGCGCCCGCGAGGACGAGGACCGTAACCGCGATCAGGACCCAGAGCCGGTGGTCGTCGCGGCGCCTTCGGGCCCCCAGCACGGGTTCGGTCCGGGGCAGCGCGGGGGGGACCTCGTGCTCCTCGGGGAGGGTGCCGTCCTCGTACATCGCCACGACCTTGTCCGGCGATAGCCGCAGGTACGAGGCGTAGGTCCGCAGGCACCCACGGACGTGCACGTCGCCGAGCAGGCGTTCGAACGCCTCCTCCTCGATCGCCTCGAGGTAGTCGCGGCGCACCCTCGTGTCCCTCGCCGCCTCGTCGAGCGTGAGCCCCCGCCCCTCCCGCACCGTGCGCAGGGCGGAGCCGACGCTGATCGTGGATCTCTGCAACCCGCTCCCTCTATGTCCCGACCGGGGACCGAGCGTGAATCCTAGCGGAACGCCTCCGGAAGCCGACACCGGCCGGCCGATGCCCGACCCCCCGCACGAGCGACCTCGTGGGTGGGAAGACCGCCCTAGGGCCGAGGACCGATGCGCCGCCCGGGTCCAGGGCCTATCGTTGGCCCCGGTTCTCTCGCCCGGAGGAACGGATGGCCACCGAGACGGTTCGATTCGGCTTCACCTCGGCGTCAGCGTTCGCGCTCGCCGAGGCGCCGGATCCCGCTGACCTCGGCAGCGAGGGCCGGGTCCGGTTCCTGCTCGTCAGCGGGCGCCAGGACGACGGCCTGTGGGGTCCCGTCGGGGCGATGTGGCTGTCGCACGACGGGCACCGGGGCGGGTTCCTGGTCAACCCGTGGGCCCTGTGGGAGGGAAGCGAGATCGTCCGCGGCTACCGCGGCGCGCTCGACAGGGGCTGGACCCCCGAGCGGATCTTCGGCTTCTGGAACGACGAGGTCTGGCGGGGCTCGTACTCGGTGGACGAGGAGCAGGAGGCGGGAACGCTCGCCCTGCTGAACGAGCTCGTAAACGCCCTCTAGCTCGCGCCGGAAGCCGCGCGGGCCGCCCGGGACTCCTCCCATTCGTCCGGCGCCACGAGTACGTCCCGGGCCTTGGAACCGAGCGAGGGCCCGACGATCCCACGATCCTCGAGCAGGTCCATCAGCCGCCCCGCGCGGGCGAACCCCACCTTCAGCTTGCGCTGCAGCATGCTCGTCGAGCCGAGCTGGGACCTGATCACGAGCTCGGTCGCCTGCTCGAGCAGCTCGTCGTCGCCGCCGAGCCCGCCGTCCTCGTCGGCGTCCGTCGGCGGGCGCCCCAGGCCCTCGACGGTCATCGCGTACTCCGCCTCGCGCTGCGACCGGATCCACTCGCCGACGGTCTGGATCTCCTTCTCCGTCACCCAGGCGGCCTGCAGCCGCGAGGGCTTGGACGCCGAGGACGGCGCGAACAGCAGATCGCCGTGCCCGACGAGCTTCTCCGCTCCGTTCATGTCGAGGATCACGCGCGAGTCCGCCTGCGAGGACGTCATCAGCGCGATCCGGCTCGGGATGTTGGCCTTGATCAGGCCGGTGACCACGTCCACGCTCGGCCGCTGCGTAGCGACGACGAGGTGGATCCCGACCGCCCGCGCCATCTGCGCGATCCGGCAGATCGCGTCCTCCACGGCGCGAGGGGCGACCATCATCAGGTCGGCGAGTTCGTCGATCACGACGAGCAGGTACGGGAGGTCGACGACGTCGTCCTCCTTGCCGGGAGGGATCCGCAGCGTCTCCTCCTCCAGGCCGGCGCGGTACCCGTCGATGTCGCGAACGCCGACCATCGCGAGCAGCTCGTACCGCTGCTCCATCTCGCGCACGACCCAGTCCAGTGCCTCCGCCGCGCGCTTCGGATGGACGATCACCGGGACGAGGAGGTGGGGCAGGTCGGCGAAATGCGTGAGCTCGACGCGCTTCGGGTCGATCAGCACCATCTTCACCTCGTCGGGATCGGTCCGCATCAGGAGCGAGGTCACGAACGAGTTGATGAGGCTCGACTTGCCGGCGCCGGTCGCGCCCGCGATCAGCAGGTGCGGCATCGTCGTGAGGTTCACGAGCTGGGAGCGCCCGTGAACGTCCTTGCCGAGCGCCACCGAGAGCGGGTGCTCGTCCTCGGCCGCCACCTTCGAGCGCATGATGTCGCCGAGCATCACGAAGTCGCGGACCTTGTTCGGCACCTCGACGCCGATCGCGCTCTTGCCGGGGATCGGCGCGATAATCCGGACGTCCGGCGTCGCGAGCGCGTACGCGATGTCGTCGGCGAGCGACAGCACCTTGTTCACCTTCGTGCCGGCCTCGACCTCCACCTCGTACAGGGTGACCGTCGGCCCCCGGTGCGAGGCCACGACGTGCGCGGGCACGCCGAACGTGTGGAAGGTGCGCTCGAGCGCGGCCTTCTGGTGCTCCTCGTCGCGCTCGTTGCCCGCCGACGCGGGTGACAGACGCAGGAGGTCGAGCGGCGGGAGCTCGTACCTGCCGCCCTTGGAGGCGCGGACCATCGCGGGGACCTCGATCGGCTCGAGCTCGTCCTCGTCCTCTTCCTCGTCCTCGGACGCTTCCTCGTCCGGAAGCTCGAGCACGGGGAGCTCACCCTCGGAGTGGACGACGCGCCCCCGGCCGGCCGGCCCGGGGTCGTCGTCGGCCTCCTCCTCGTCCGGGTCCTCGAAGTCCTCGTTCCGCGCGAACGTCCCGGCGATGCGTTGCCACACCGCGGACAGCGGCGTGCCGGTGAAGATCAAGAGTCCGAGCAACACGGCGCCCCCCCAGACGACCACGACGCCGATCTTCGAGACGAGCTTGCCGAGCGGCCACGACGCGAGCGCCCCGGTGACCCCGGCCGCTTCGGCGAGCTTCGCCTGCCCCGCGAACGGCCGGGGGTTGCCCTGCCACAGCGAGATCAGCGCGAGGACCCCGAGTATCGCGATCGCGAACCCGATGAACATCCGCAGCCGGTCCTGCTCAGCCGTTCCCCGGAGCAGGACGAGGCCCCAGTAGAGCGCGAGGATCGGGAAGACGACGGCGACGATCCCGAACGCCCCGTGCAGCAGCCAGTCGAGCCCGCGGCCCACCGGCCCGGCCGCCTCGAACCACAGACCCAGGATCGCGAGGAGCGCGAGCACGACGAGGCCGATCCCCAGGGCGTCGCGGGCCCACGGGGCGAGGTGGCTCCTGACCGAGGCCCGCGACGCCTTCCCGCCGCGGCCCTTCGTCTTGCTCGCCAACTACACCTCCACGATCACGGGCAGGATCACGGGCTTCCGCTGCGTGACCTCGTAGAAGTACTTGCCGAGCGTCCTGCGGATGTTCTGTTCGAGCACCCCGCGGTCGACGACCTCGGCCTCGGCGCTGTCCTTCAGGGAAAGCATGACGCGTTCCCGCGCCGCTTCAAGGATGTCGCCCGAGGTCTCGTCGAAGACGAACCCGCGGTTCACGATGTCCTGACCGGAAAGCACCTGCCCGTGGTGGGCGTCGACGGCAACAACCACGACGACGACCCCGTCGGCCGAGAGCTTGCGGCGGTCGCGCAGGACGATCTCTC
>DASUQI010000039.1:0-89075 GCA_036280655.1 Actinomycetota bacterium | reverse complement strand
CTTGCGCCGCTCAGCGTCGGCGATCTCGGCGGGGTCGACGCCCTGCTTCTCGGCGGCGGTGGTGATGATCTCCTCGTCGACGTAGCGGTACCCGAGACGTTCGGCGACGAGGGCGCCGATCCGGTTGCCCTCGGCCCCGACCTCGCGGGAGATCGCGATCACGCGCTTCGGCATGGCGCCATCCTGGCACGGCCCGCCCGTTCTGTCGTACCGCGGCTACCGCGACCGGATCGAGTCCAGGGCGGCGCGGAGCCGCGTCACCGGCCCCTTGATGCCGAGCTCCTCGGCGAGCTGGGAGAGGGTCTCGTCGTCGCGTTCGCCCTCCCAGCGATCCAGCGGCGCGTCGGCGTTCACCGGGACGAGGCGGAGCATCGCGTCCACGTAGTCGCGCGACTCGCGGAGCCGGGCGCGGAGCGCCGGCTTGCCCCTCAGCGGGCCCGGCTTCGGCTCCTTCGCGTCGGCGTCGTCGAGCAGCTCGCCGAGCGAGCCGTAGGCGTTCACGAGCTCGCGGGCGGTCTTCTCGCCGACGCCGCGCACGCCCGGCAGCGCGTCGCTCGCGTCGCCGCGCAGGATCGCGAACTCGGCGTAACGCGACGCCGGCACGCCGTACTTCTCGAGCACGCCCGCCTCGTCGAGCTCGAGCAGTTCGGAGACGCCCTTGATCGTGAACAGCAGCTTCACCTTCGGGTCGCGCACGACCTGGATCAGGTCGCGGTCGCCGCTCACGATCTCGATCCGGTCGCGGGCCTTGGACTCCTTGATGAGGCCGGCGACCGTGTCCTCGGCCTCCCAGCCCCGCGTGAGCGCCTGCGGCATCCCCACGAGGTCGAGCACCTGGCGGAGCATCGTGAACTGCTCGGGCAGGCCCTCGGGGTCGGGCGGGCGGTTCGACTTGTAGCCGGCGTAGATGTCGGTCCTCGCCACCGGTCTCCACTCGTGGTCGTACGCGTGCACGAGCTCGCCGGGGCGGCGGTTCACGAGCAGGCGGGTCGTCATGTCGAGGTAGCCGTGGAGCGCGCCGACCGGGCGCCCGCCGGGGGAGTGGTAGTTCTGCCCCCAGGCGAAGTGGGCCCGGTACATCAGGCTCGAGACGTCCAGAAGCAACCGATGGACCACCGAGGGAGCCTACTTCTGCCTCGCGGAGATGCGACACACGTGCTGTGCTCGCGAACCGCTACTGGCTGCTGCCTACGCGTCCGGTGACGCGATCTCGTTCTCGATCAGGCGTTTCACGTTGTCGACGCTCCGCTGCATCATCCGCGCAAGGAACTCAAGCTTCTCCGGATCGTCCATCCCCTCGATCCTGGTGGTGACCGTAACGAGGGTCCGGGCCGGCCCACGGGCATCGAACGTGGTTCGCCCCTGGGCGTCCATGTTCCGGTCGTGGATCGACACGGCGAAGGCGCGATCCGGATCGAACTCCACGACCTTCATCTCGCCTTCCACCGGCGTGTCCCACCGGGTGTTCACCCGCCGGATCCTCGTGCCGAGCCCGATCGGCCCGTCCGACAGTTGCTCGAGGTGCATGTCGGGATCCCACCGCGGATGGTTGCGGACGTGCTCTGTCGCGTAGAAGTGCCAGACGTCCCCGACCGGTCGGTCGACCTCGGTAGAGACCTGGACGTCCACGGCTCTTCACTCTAGTTGCTCGAGAGGGACTCAGCGAAAGCCGCCTGTGCTTCGGCACGGGAAGCCAGTTCTCGGCGACTGCACCACGCTACGTGGTACCTATTCGCTCTTCGAGACGTCGAGCAGGAGTCGGTACGTCATGCCGGGGAGCCTCCGGAGTGCCATCATGTGGGGTCGTCGGTCGCCGTCGTCGGCCAGGGCAGTTCCTGGGCGTCGAGGAGGTCGAGCTCACCCGGCGAATGGCCGCACTCGGTGAGGTAGCGGGCGAGCTCGCTCCGGTGCTGGGTTCCGTGGTTCATGACGTGCGCCAGGATCAGCCAACGAGGCCAGGCCGAGCCGGGGCTCGACGTCACGGACTCGGACAGCGCAGGTTCCTCGAGGGACTCGACGTATCGGCGGAGGCGTGCGTCCTCCTGGACACAGAACGAGTGGATGGCCGGCAGATCGTCCAGCGCGATGCCGTGGTCCCAGACGTAGGTGTCGCCGACGTCGTTCCCGATGCAGAGTTCACGCCAACTCCAGTCGACGTCGACGAGGTGTCGGAGCGTGTCGAACGCGCTCCCGTGGTCCAGGGTCGCGCTCCCTCGGAGCTGCGCGTCGGAGAGCTCAGCCGCCGTCGTCAGGATCCGGTCGTTCGCCCATGCGTGTGATCGGGCGAAGGCGAGGAGGACGTCTGTTCCCATCGGGCCTGCCGGCTTCACGGTGTCTCAGCCTACGGGCTAGGGTGCGAGGGTGGAGTTCGCGGACGTCGTCCGGCACCGGCGGATGGTCCGGCGGTTCGACCAGCGGCCGGTCCCGCGCGAGACGATGGATCGGATCCTCGACGTCGGCAGGCGCGCCCCGTCGGCAGGCTTCTCGCAGGGACTCGAGCTCCTCGTGCTCGACGAGCCGGGGACCGTGGCCGAGTTCTGGGAGATCACCCGGGACCCGGAGTTCGGCTGGGACCTCGAGGACGTCGCGGTCGGTCCCACGGTGATCGTGGTGCCGCTGCCGGACGCCGAACGGTACGTGGCCCGCTACTCGGAGCCGGACAAGATCGCGTTCGGGATGGACGTGGCCGAGCACTGGCCGGTGCGGTTCTGGGACGTCGACGCGGCGATGTCGTGCATGCTGATGCTGCTCGCGGCGGTGGATCTCGGGCTCGGCGGGTGGTTCTTCGGCATCACGCACGGCGAGCGCGAGCTGCTCGATCGCTTCGGCGTCCCTTCGACGCTCCGACCGATCGGGATCATGGGGTTCGGCTACCGCTCCGAGGACGAGACGCCGAGCGGGTCGTGGATGAAGCGGCGCCGGCGCCCGTTCGAGGACCAGGTGCATCGGAACGGCTGGTGATCGGAGTTCTGGGGTCCTGGTCGGGGTGGCGTGTTCCACATTGTGGAACTGAGTTCCACTTAGTGGACATCCGTAGCTCGCGATGCCCGCGCGCAGCGCCGCCTCCCTAGCGCTCCTCCACCGGCCACTCCATCCCCGCCCACGGGTCGTAGTCGACCTCGAGCGCTTCCTGCGGCGGCCGCTCGTCCACCGGCACGTTCCGAAGGTTCACGCGGATCCGGTACCAGGCGGTGAACCGCCCGCGCATCTGGTCGACCAACACGTCCGCCGGCTCCAACCGTATCGCCGCCTCGGGATGCCGCGCCTTCCACCGCCCGAACCCCTCGAGCGCCTCGTCCTTCGTCTCGGCGCGCGCGATCTCGATCAGCGGCGCCTTCGTCCTGCGGCGCCCGGTCGGCCCCACCTTCTTCCCGGGCGCCGGCGGCGGCACGACGCCGTGGTCCTCCACCTTCTCCCGCGCCTTCGAGGGCTGCACGCGCGTCGGCTCGCCCTCCGCCTTCGCGTACTGGGGCGGCCACGGCGCGTCGCCGAACCCCGCCTCCTCGTGCTGCGTCGACAGCTCCAGCAGCGGGTCGATTGATCCGGCGGCCTCGTCGATGCCCTCCCACGGGTCGCCGATGTCGGCGTACCGCCTCGGCACGCTCACGAGCGTGAACGCCTCCGGCTCGCACGCGGGGACCTCGTCCCACGTGAGCGGCGCGGACACGCGCGCGTCGGGCGTCGGACGGACCGAGTACGCCGAGGCCACGGTCCGGTCCTTCGCGTTCTGGTTGTAGTCGAGGAAGACGCCGTGGCGCTCCTCCTTCCACCACCGGCTCGTCGCGAGATCGGGGGCCCGCCGCTCCACCTCGCGCGCGAGCGCGAGCGCCGCGCGCCGGACCTCCGGGAACGTCCACCGCGGCTCGATCCGCGCGTAGACGTGCATCCCGCGCGAGCCCGACGTCTTCGGCCAGCCGACGAGACCGAACTCTTCGAGCACCTCGTTTGTCACCATCGCGACGTCACGGATCTGCGGCCACTCGATCCCCGGCACCGGGTCGAGGTCGACGCGGAGCTCGTCGGGATGGTCGAGGTCCTCGGCGCGCACCGGATGCGGGTTCAGGTCGATGCAGCCGAGGTTCACGATCCACGCGAGCTGCGCCGCGTCGGACAGCACGATCTCGTCCGCCGTCCGGCCCGATGGGAAGCTCAGCGTGACCGTCTCGATCCACCCGGGGCGGGAGGAGGGCGCGCGCTTCTGGAAGAAGAACTCTCCCGCCGCGCCGTTCACGTAGCGCTTGAGCGCCATCGGCCGCCCGCCGACGCCGCGGAGCGCCCCCTCGGCCACGTCGAGGTAGTAACGGACGAGGTCGAGCTTCGTGTGCCCGGCCTCCGGGAAATAGACCTTGTCGGGGTTCGAGACCGCGACCTCGCGGCCGGCGATCTCGAGGATCTCCTTCTTGGTCGCCATCTCCCGGCAACCTTAGGGGACGGGCAGCCGCGCGGACCTGCCGGGAGCGCCCCCTACGGGTTCAGCACGCCGTCGCGCGCGAGATCGCGGAAGGTCGCCCGCGCCCTCGAGTCGAGCACGACCACGCTCTTGCCGGCGATCGTGCCGGTGTGCCCGCTCGCGACCACGTTGCGGACCTTCCCCGCATCGAAGGTCGTCGCGGCCAGCGCGAGTCCGAACAGGTCGGCGAGCGCCAGGTCCGAGTGCACGTTCCGGGCTCCGGCGATCACCCAGGGCAACAGGGCCGCCGGTCCTCGGTTCGCCTGATCGCGCAACAGGGAAAGCGCGGCGATCAACACGCGCCCCTGGTTCAACGAGCGGCCGAAGTCGCCCCCGGGAACGGCGTGCCGCGCTCGCGAGAACGCGAGGGCGTTGGCGCCGTTCAACCGTTGCGGGCCCTTCCGGAGCCTGGCGTGGGCGAAGGCGTCGACGATCGGGTAGGGGACCGTCACCGGGATACCGCCGATCGCGTCGACCATGTCCTCGAAACCTCGGAAGCCGGTCAGCACGTAGGAGTCGATCCGGACGCCCGTGAGCCGCTCCACGGTGTCGACGAGGAGGGGCGCGCCGCCCCGCGCGAGCGCCGCGTTGATCTTGTCGGAGCCCCACCCGGGGATCGGGACCCACGAGTCGCGCGGGATCCCCAACACGGTGCCCCGTCCGGTGCGGGGGTCGACGGCGACGATGTGGATCGAGTCCGCCCGGGTCCGAAGCATGGACTGGTGCGGTCGAGCATCGCTCCCGATCACCAGGATGCTCATCGGGTCAGCGCCCAGCGGGCCCGGCGCGAACGAGACCTCGCCGGTCTCGGCCTGACCCTGTTCGGGTCTCGGGACGCGGCCGCGGACCTTGTACGAGACGACCCGCCACGCGCCGTTCAGCTTGCGGAGCACGTAGTGGGCGCGGTGGGTGATGGGGGATTCGGCGTCGCCGGTGACCGCCGTCGCGTCGAACTCGGCCTCGGCGAGGGCCACGAGCGGGTGCCGGCGCTGGTCGAGGAGGAACCTGAGCTTCACGATGGCGCGCGTCGGATCGACCTCGTCGACCTCGGCGGCGGCGGGGCCGAGGGTGAGGATGTTCAGGTCGTCCTCGGCCCGTTCGCGAGCCGCGCCCGAGAAGTGCGAGAACAGCTCGGTGTAGTCGCCGTCCTCCCATCGCTCGGGCGCGAGGAACGCCGCCCGGTACAGGTTCTCGATCGCCCGGCGGACGGCTTCGGCAGGCTCGGCGAGGGTCCTCGGCGGGACGCGGCCCTTGCGGACCGGCGATGCGACCACGTTGACCAGCCGGAGGTCGAGGTCCGCCGCGTGGCCGAGGTCGATCGCAGCGTCGGATCCGGTGGCGCTCTCCGTGGCTTCCGGCTCGGGCTCGGCCTTCGGCGCCCGCGCGGTGCAGGAAGCGGTCGCGAGGAGGGCGACGAGGGCTGCGGGCACGATCCGTCGTCTCAGTGGAACGGTGGGGCTCCCCTTCCGTGCGCTTCTTGCCGCCGAACCGGGAGAAGGTACACCCTCCCTGGCTCTCGGGGACCTACGGAACCGTGGGCGCGGCGGGGCGCAGAGCGAGGGGGCGGCCCGAGGGCCGCCCCTGCTCGCTTCGCGGTTGCCGCGCTAGGAGGCGCGGCGCATCTCGGTGGTGTAGTACGTGCCGAGACGCGTGTGGTACTCGTCGTCGTAGCCCCGCTCGGGGTCGAACTCCGGCGAGTCCTTGATCTGGTCCTTCGTCAGCGACACGTGAACCATCTGGTCATCCCACTCGATGCGCTCGATGGTCCCGGCCGGGATCACGACCTTGCGGCCGAAGATCCACGGGCCCGTGTCCACGACGATGTACGAGCGGCCGACCTCGTCGGTCGCATCGTCGACCTTCCCGATCGAGCCGTCCTGAGCCTCGACACTGAAGCCCTTCAGCTGATCGGTGATGATGTCACGGTTGAACGTGCGGTACGTCCAGAGCTCGTTCCTCATCAGGTAGACACCCCCTTCTTGTCCGACGATGTTCGTACCCGATCGGGAGCGAGATATGCGCGTTTCAGGCGGTTCGACGCGAGCTCGCGCGAGCCGTTGCCGCGGAAGCGATCGCGTCTGCCGCGATGACCAGGTCGCGGACGAACGCCCCCTCCTCGCGATCGCGATCCTCGTCGCGGGCTCGCAGGATCGACGATGGGTGGACCGTGGCCAACAGTTTCGGCTCCAGCCCCTGGACCTCCATGATCGTTCCGCGGCGTTGCGTCACCCGGAACGAGGAACCGAGGAGCGCCTGCGCCGCCGTCGAACCGAGGAGGACGAGGAGATCGGGCCGGATCGTCGCGATCTCGGCTTCGAACCACGGGCGACAGGCCGCGACGTGCGCCAGCGTCGGCTTTCGATGGATGCGCCGCTTCCCCCTGGCCTCCCACCGGAAGTGCTTCACCACGTTCGTCAGGTAGACCTCGTCCCGCGGGATGCCGGCCCGCTCGAGCGCCGCGTCCAGGAGCCTGCCCGCGGGCCCGACGAACGGGCGGCCCTCGCGATCCTCGTGGTCGCCTGGCTGCTCGCCGGCGAGCATCAGCCGCGTGTCACGTGGTCCCTCCCCGAACACCGTTCGTGTGCCGAGATGATGGAGCTCGCATCCGGTGCAGGTCTCGGCTGCGCGTCGCAGCGCCGGCAGCGTGGCCCGGGCAGGCAGGAACGGCGTTGCCGTGGGGTGGTCATCGGTCACCCTCAGCAGGTACCCGTTCGGTAGGGAGAGGGAACCAGCGGCCGCTCCGGGCCCCAGGCCTCAGACGTCGATGATGTCGCCCTCGCCGGCGATCGCGGTGCGTTCCGGGTCGACGCCCCACGTCGCGACCACCTCGTCGCGCATCGACTCGAGCGTCTCGTCCGAGTGCATCGGGTCGTGATGGAACAGGAGCAGGCGGTCGGCGCCGGCCCGGTCGGCGAAGTGCGCCACCTGCTCGGTGGTCGAATGCCCCCAGCCTCGCCTCGTCCGGTACTGCTCGACCGAGTACTGGCAGTCGTGGATGAGCAGGTCCACGCCGCGGGCGAGCGAGAAGCCCGAGATCCACTCGGGAGCGTCCGACGCGATGTCGCAGCCGAGCGCCGGCTCGTGATCGGTGAGGTAGGCGAGTGACTTCTCCGGGGTCTCGACCCGGAAGCCGACGGTGGGCCCGGGATGGATGATCGCGTTCGAGGAGAACCGAACGCCGTCGATCGTCCACTCGGACTCCGACGCGTCGTGGTAGACGATCGTCGCCGGGACCTCCGACAAGTGGACCGGGAACAGCGGCGGCGAGAAGTACGTGGCGATCCGCTCCTCGAGCGAGGCGACGGGCGAGGCCGGCCCCCAGATGTGGAGCTCGGTCGCGGGCCGCCAGATCGGCTCGAACATCCCGAGCCCCTCGAGGTGGTCCACGTGCAGGTGGGTGAGCAACAGCTGCATCCGGGTGCAGCCCTGCTCGACGAGCCGCATGCCGAGCTCGCGGATGCCGGTGCCGGCGTCCAGGATCACGACGTCGCATCCGGGCGGGCGGACCTCGACGCACGACGTGTTGCCGCCGTAGCGCTTCGTGTTCGCGCCGGGCGAGGCGAGGGAGCCGCGGCTCCCCCAGACCTTCAGGTTCACGGACGGTCCCGATCGAGGGGCCAGACGATCGCGAACGTGCCGACGTAGTCCTCCGTGTGTGCGAACAGCGGGAAGGTCGCGTTCTCGATCCGGAGCGGCACCCCGTCCTGCGACGTGAACGTGACCACCCCGTGGGCGGGCTCGCGCTTCAGCATCGTGATCCCGAGCGGCAGGTTCTCGAACGCGATCAGGTCGCCGGCGTCGTCCCTCGGGTGCGATGCCGTCATCCACTCGCCGGCGGTCATCCCCGCGCCCTCGATGAACGGCCGGCCCGTCAGCCGTTCGGCCGCCTCGTTGTAGTAGATGATCGTGCCCTCCTCGTCCAGGAGGAACACGGCCGTGGCGATCTGGGCCGCGAAGGCACGCGCGAGGATCAGGACGAGGTTGCGCTGGGCGGGTGCCTCCTCCACGGTCGCCCAGCCTAGTACGAAGATCGGTCTCGGTCGCGCTCGTCCAGGATCCTCGCCGTCTCACACCCCACGCGGGCGAGTCGATCGATCGGCTCCGCGCTCACGTCGAACGTCGCCTCCGGGACGAACTCCCCGGACTCGCTCGTGTCGTCCACGGCGTCGGAGACGAGGGCGAGCGCGCCGGCCCGCAGCCCCCAGATCCGGGCGAGCACGAGCAACACGCTCGTCTCCATCTCGGCCGCGATCGCGTTCGTCCGGGCGATGTCGGCATAGCGCTCGCGCCAAGCGGACTGCTCGTACCCGCCGAACGCCGACCCCGGCTCGGGCACGTAGAACAGGTCGGTCGAGAACGTGGTGCCAACGTGATGGGGCACCTCGAGCCCCCGGGCGGCGGCGATCGCCGCGTCGACGACCTCGTGGTGGGCGACCGCCGGGTACTCGAGCGGCGCGTACAGGGCCGAGGCCCCGTCGGCCCGGATCGCAGAGTCGAAGATCGCGATGTCCCCGACGCGAGCATGGGCCTGCAGCGACCCGCAGGTCCCGATCCGGATGAACGTCGTCGCCCCGACGCGCGCGAGCTCCTCGAGCGCGATCGCCGTGGAGGGGGCACCGATCCCGGTCGAGGTGCACGAGATCGGGACGCCCCGGTAGACGCCGGTGTAGGTGACGTACTCGCGGTTGCTCGCGAGCTCTCGCGCCTCGTCCCAGACCGACGCGACCACCGGGACCCGTCCCGGGTCGCCGGGGAGCAGGACCGTGGGGGCGACGTCGCCCGGCGCGAGCTTCACGTGGTACTGGAGGCTCATCGCTTCCCCGTCTCGCCGGCGTCATCGCGTTCGGCGAGGATCCGAACGATCTCCGAGCCCATGCGCGCGAGGTGCTCGATCTCGTCGCCGCCGTGCTCGAACTGGCGCTCCGGGTCGAACGACCCCGACTCGCCCGAGACCCGCAGGACGTTGTCGAGCACGACCGCGACCCCGCCCGCCCGCAGCCCCCAGATCCTCGCGAGGACGAAGATCACGCTCGCCTCCATCTCCGCGGCGAGGACGTTCAGGCGCCTCAGGTCCTCGAAGTGCTCGCGCCACGACGACTGCCAGTAGTCGTTGAACGACGACCCGGGCCGGCCGTGCATCGCGTAGAACGTGTCGGCGGTCCGCGTGGTGCCGACGTGGTACCGGAAGCCGAGCGCCTCGCCGGCCGCGATCGACGCCTCGACCACGTCGTGGCTCGCGACCGCGGGGAACTCGAGCGGCGCGTACAGCCGCGAGGTGCCGTCGTGCCGCGCGGCCGAGTCGAAGATCGCGATGTCGCCGTTCGAAACATCGTCCTGGAGCGTGCCGCACGTCCCGATCCGCACGAACGTGGTCGCGCCCACGCGGGCGAGCTCCTCCATCGCGATCGCCGTCGACGGGCAGCCGATCCCGGTCGACGTGCACGAGATCGGCACGCCACGATACGTGCCCGTGAACGTCACGTACTCGCGGTTGCTCGCGACCTCCCTGGCCTCGTCCCACAACGAGGCGACGAGCGGCACCCGCCCGGGGTCACCCGGCAGCAGCACGTACGGCGCGACGTCGCCGGGCGCGAGCTTCAGGTGGTACTGCAGGCTCATCCGGCGTCTTGTACCACCCCGCGGGGGGCTACCGCTCGCGCTCCGAGCGCGCGTCTTGAGCCCCCCGGGGCCGCTGCGGTGGCGCCATCTCCGCCCGCACGCCGAGCAGGCGCACGGGCCGGTCGAGCTCGAAGCGCCCGAGCGCGCGGAGCGCCGCGGACCGCAGCGCCTCGGGCTCCATCGTGGGCTCGCCGAGCGTCACCCCGTGGGTGCTGGTGAAGAACGGCGCGAACCGGACCTTCACCGTGACGTGCGTGGCCGATCGCTCCTCGCGCCGGAGGTCGTCGAGGACCGCATCGGCCAGCCGGACGGTCTCGCGCCGGATCTCGTCGTGATCGGTGAGGTCGCGCTGGAACGTGCGCTCGCGTCCGTGACCCTTCGCCGTCCAGCCCTCCGGGTGCACCCGCGATGAGCCCTCGCCGCGTCCGAGGCTCGCGAGCCAGGGGCCGGTGTTCGGGCCGAAGCGTTCGGCGAGCGCGTCCTCGTCGGCGGTCGCGAGGTCGCCGACGGTGCGGATCCCGAGCTCGGCGAGCTTGCCCGCCGTCTTCGAGCCGACGCCCCAGAGGTCGGTGGTCGGCAGGCCGAACATCAGCTCGGGCCAGCGCTCAGAGGTCACGGTGAAGACGCCGCGGGGCTTGCCGAACCCGCTCGCGAGCTTGGCCTGCAGCCGGTTGTCGCCGATCCCGATCGTCGACCACAGGCGCGTCCGTTCGAGGACGCGGTCCTGCATCTCGCGGGCGAGGTCCTCGGGCTCATCGGTCTCGACCGAGAGGAACGCCTCGTCCCACCCCGCGACCTCCACCCTTGCCTCGAACGTGCGGAGGGTGTCCATCACCTCGCGCGACGCGGCGAGGTAGGCGTCGGCGTCGACGGCCAGGAAGATCGCCTCGGGGTTGCGCTTGTACGCGGTGCGGAGCGGCATCGCGCTCCGGATCCCGAAGACGCGGGCCTCGTAGGACGCGGTGGAGACCACGCCGCGTTTGCTCGGGTCGCCGTCGCCGCCGACGACGATCGGCTTGCCGGCGAGCTCGGGACGGCGCAGACGTTCGACCGCCGCGATGAACTCGTCGAGGTCGAGGTGGAAGATCCACCGGCGCATGCGGGCAGGCTATCGCCCGCATGCGCCGGTGGCCGTTCAGGCGGTGGCTCGACGGTCGTCGGGACCCAGCAGCCGGGCGAATAGCTCCCGGTAGTGCACGAGGCCCTGACGCATGTCCTCGGTCGAGACCTGGCGGCCGTCGTCCCTCGCGCGCGTCGAGATGTCGTGCGCCGAGCGGTAGTGCTCCACGACGTCCGGGTGGTCGACGGAGATGTCGGCGCTCCGCTGGTCGAAGTCGTCCATCGGGTAGCCGCGGTCGCGCATGACGCGGACGATCAGCCCGTCGGCATCCGCGAGCGCGCCCTCGGGGTCGTCGACGAAGCGGCGCTGCGTCTCGTCCCAGCGTCGTCCGTACTCCTTCGCGGCGTCGGGGTCGAGCGGACGGATGTTCAGCTGCTCGCGCCGCTCGCGACGCGCCTGCAGCTCCGACTCGCCGCTCCGAACGTCGCCGGCGTCGCCGATCGCCCGGTCGTACTCGGGTCCGAACTGCTCCCGCAGTTCCTCGTGGCGGCGCTTCTGCGCGAACGCGTAGGCGACGCCCACGATCACGATGACCGCGGCGACCGCGATCGCGATCCATACCCATGCATCCATGGCGGGTCCTCCTGTTCGGTCGGGTATCGAGCTCATACCCGGTGCGCGAGGCCGGCAAGCCTGGGGGATACTCCGCGGATGCGCGCAGCGGTCCTGTGGGACGTGGACGACCTCCGCATCCAGGACGTCGAGATCGAGCCGCCGAAGGCCGGCGAGGCGCGGATCCGGATGGCCGCCTCGGGCGTGTGCCGCTCGGACCTCCACACCGTCCGCGGCGTCCACCGGCACGCGATGCCGATCGTGCTCGGCCACGAGGGCTCGGGGGTCGTGGAGGAGCTGGGGGAGGGGGTGACCGGGCTCGCGCCCGGGGATCACGTCGTCTGCTCGTGGCTCCCGTACTGCGGCTCCTGCCGCCGGTGCTCGGCGGGGAGGCCGACGGTCTGCGAGCGCCTCGGGGTGTTCGACCGCGGGTTCCTGTCCGACGGCACGACGCGGTACTCGAGCGGCGGCATGCGGATCCACCACAACGTGCCCTCCTCGCACGCAGAGCGCTCGGTCGTGCCCGCTACGACGCTGTTCCCGGTCGACCCGGCGCTGCCGCTCGAGCAGGTCGCGCTCCTCGGGTGCGCCGTGATGACCGGCGTGGGCGCCGTGCTGAACACCGCGAAGGTGCGCCCCGGCGACTCGGTCTTCGTGATCGGATGCGGCGGCGTGGGGCTCTCGGCGGTCCAGGGCGCGAGGATCGCCGGGGCGTCGACGATCGTTGCCGCGGACGTCGTCGGGTCGAAGCTCGAGCTCGCGAAGGAGCTCGGCGCGACCGAGACCGTCCTGTCCGGCCGCGACGAGCTGCCGGGCGGGTTCGACCACGCGATCGAGTGCCTCGGCCGGCCCGAGACGATCGAGCAGGCGCTCGAGGCCGTCGCGCCCGGCGGGACCACGGTGCTCGTCGGCATGGCCCGCCCCGAGGTGATGGTCGAGCTCGACGCCCTCGGCCTCACGGTGCAGGAGCGGACGGTCGTCGGCTCCTGGTACGGGAGCGTGGTCCCGCCCCGGGACTTCCCCCTCCTCGCGCACCTGCTCCGGTTCGGGGAGCTGCGGCTCGAGCCGATGATCGCGCGCACGATCGCGCTCGATGGGCTCTCGGACGCGCTGTCGCGATTCGAACGGGGCGAGGAGGCGCGTTCGGTGATCGTGTTCTGAGCGGCGAACGCTACGACGCGGCGGGCTGCGGCGGCGGGAACCCGAGCCCCCATGCGTCGTTGCCGCCGTCGACGACGATCGTCGTCCCGGTGATGAACGCGCCGCCCGAGGTGGACAGGAACGCGATCACGCTCGCGACCTCCTCCGGCGACGCGATGCGGCCGAGCGGCGTGGTCCTCGTCGCCTCGGCCACGAAGTCCTCCCCGTAGCTCCGGAACGCCTCCGTGTCGATCGCACCGGTCGCGACGCAGACCGCGCGGATCCGGTACCGGCTCCACTCGACCGCGAGGCCGCCGGCGAGGTTCTCGAGCGCGGCCCGCGCGGCCGAGGAGTGGACCATGAACGGGATCCCGCGGCGCGGGCTGAACCCGATGAAGACGACGAGCCCGCCGTCGCCGGGGATCATCGAGCGCTCGGCGACCGTCCGCGTCAGCTCCCAGACCGCGTCGACGTTCAGCCGGTGCACGGCGCGCCACCCCTTGGCCGAGATGTTCTCGGGCGGCGCGACGAACTGTCCGCCGGCGTTGTTCACGAGCACGTCGACCCGTCCGAACCGTTCGACGACCGCATCCACGAGCGCGGCCACCTGCTCGGGTTCGCGGACGTCGGCCGGGTACGCGAGGCAGTCGGTGCCGGAGGCTTCGAGCTCCGCGCGGACCTCCTCGAGCGGCTCGGGTCGCCGGCCGGCGATCGCCAGGCTCGCGCCGGTGCGCGCGTACTGGCGCGCGATCGCGCGGCCGAGACCCGTCCCGCCGCCGGTCACGAGGGCGACGAGCCCCGCGTTGGCGTCGGTCGCGAGCGGTGAGCGGAACGGCTCTGCCACAGGCGCATGATGCCAGAGCGCGTGCGGTCGGTTGACCGCGGCCGAACCTTGACCCGCCACCCGCGGGGGCGTACATCCCTGCCCGTGAGCGCGCGACTCGACGAGCTCGCGAGGGCCACGCCGGCGACCCGCGACCGGTACGTCGACTTCCTCCGCGCGGCGTCGATCGTCGCGGTCGTGTTCGGCCACTGGTTCATCTCGATCAACCACCTCGAGCGAGACATCTTCTCGACGACGAGCGCGGTGGGCGTCACGTCCGGGATGTGGCTCGGGACCTGGCTGTTCCAGGTGATGCCGGTGTTCTTCTTCGTCGGCGGGTTCTCGAACCTCGTCGCGTACGACGCGTTCAAGCGACGGGGCGAGCCCACGTCCGCGTTCGTCCGCAGCCGTCTCGAACGACTCCTGCGTCCCTCGCTCGTGTTCCTCGGCTTCTGGCTCGTCGTCCAGGTGGCGCTGCACCTGTTCGACGTCGGCGGCCCGGCCGGCATCCGACTCGTCGGCGAGACGCGGATGCTCCGGGGGATGTACCCGCCGGCGGCCACGCTGCCGTTCGGGCCGCTGTGGTTCCTCGCCGTCTACCTCATCGTCGTGTGCGTCGCGCCGCTCACGATCGCCCTGCATCGCCGGTTCCGGTGGTGGGTCCCGGCGGTGATGGTCGTGGGCGCGGTCGTCGTCGACGTGATCGGGTTCGGCGCCGACGTGGACGGGCTCCGCTACCTCAACGTCGTCTTCGTGCTGTTGCTGCCGCACCAGCTCGGGCACTTCTACGCGGACGGGACGTTCGGACGCCTCCCGCGCAAGGCGTTCTGGGCGATGGTCGCGGTGGGCCTCGGCGGCCTCGTGCTCCTCACCACTCCCTTGTTCGAGCCGATCGGGCGGCATTGGTTCCCGGACGTCGGGCACTACTCGAAGAGCCTGCTCGGCACCGACGTGCCGGGGGAGATCTCGAACGCGTACCCGCCGACCGTGTGCTTCCTGCTCGCCGACATCTGGTCGATCGGGGCGGTGATGCTGCTGCGGCCGGCGCTGTCCAGGTGGCTCGAACGGCCGGGACCGTGGAAGGTCGCGATCTTCCTGAACAGCGTGATCATGACGCTGTTCCTGTGGCACATGACCGCGTACTTCGTGGTCCTGCTCGCCCTCTGGGCGCTCGGCCTCGGCCGCGAGCAGGACAGCACGGCGTCGTGGTGGTTGCTCCGTCCCGTCTTCATGGGGCTCTCGACGCTCGTGCTCGCGGGGATCGTCGCGCTCGTGGGGCGGTTCGAACGGCCTCGAGCCCGCGCCTGACCGCGGATCCGCATCCAAGTTCCGGTGCGCGGCAAGCCGATGCAGGAAGGGCAGGTTGCGGTCAGGGGAATCGAACCGAGGTGGTCGTCGCCGGCCGTTCAACGGCGCCGTTCCGGCCCCGGGTCGTCCGCGGGTACCCTGGGGACGATGGCGCAGACGGCTCCCACCGAGGTCGACCGCCCGGTCGGTGACGAGGACGTCGTCCCCGATCTCCCGTGGATCGTGATCGTGTGGAACGACCCGATCAACCTCATGTCGTACGTCGTCTACGTGTTCCAGAAGCTCTTCGGCTACCCGCGCGAGAAGGCGACGAAGCTCATGCTCGACGTGCACCACAAGGGCAAGGCCGTGGTGTCCGACGGGCCGCGCGAGAAGTGCGAGTTCGACGTCGCGCGGCTGCACGCCCACGGGCTGTGGGCCACGTTGCAGAAGGATCGCTGACGCGGTGCCGTTACGGCGGGTGAAGCGCTCGCGGCTCGGCGGCTACGTCGTGAGGCTCCCGCCGGCCGAACGCGAGGTGCTCGGTTCGCTCCCGCCGATGCTCCGCGGGATGCTGTCCGAGCAGGACCCCGAGGACCCCGCGATCCGCCGGCTGTTCCCCTCCGCCTTCCTGGACGACGAGAAGGCCGCCGCCGACTTCGACTCGGTCGTCCGCGACGACCTCATGGAGCAGCGGCTCGCCGCGATCGAGACGCTCGAGCGCACGGTCGGGTCCGACCGGCTGTCCGAGGAGGAGCTCTCCGCCTGGCTCGCGTCCGTGAACGACCTCCGGCTGGTGCTCGGCGTGCGGCTCGCGGTGACCGAGGAGAGCACGCCGGATGAGTTCGGGGGCGATCCCGAGACCGAGCAGGCCTACGGGCTGTACGCCTACCTGTCCTACCTCGAGGAGGAGATGGTCGAGGCGCTCGCGGGCGGCTGAGCGCTCGTTACGCCAGCCCACGCGGGTCTCCACTCGTACCTTCGCACGGTTCTCGCCCCTCGGGTATGGTGCCCGCGACGCGACGACGGGGGAGGCCCGCATGGCTCGACGGGTTCGAAAGGCCGCACGCGTCGGCGCGTTCGCCGCGTTGGCGCTCGTCCTCACCGGGTGCATCAAGCTCAACATGGACCTGGTGATCAACTCCGACGACACCGTGAGCGGCGTCGTGCAGTTCGGCGTGCAGAAGGAGCTCCTCGAGCTCACCGGCCAGTCGGCCGAGGACCTCCTCGGCGACGCGCCCCTCCCCAGCGACGCGCCGGGCGTGACGACCGAGCCCTTCGAGGACGAGGAGTTCTCGGGGCAGCAGTTCAACTTCGAGAGCGTCCCGATCGCGCAGTTCAACCAGAGCCAGGTCACCGGCGCGACCGGGCTGACCGGCGTGCCCGCGACCGACACGCTGACGATCACGCATGAGGGCGACACGTTCGTGGTGGCCGGCGTCCTGGACCTGTCCGGCGGCGACATCACGGGGGCCACGAACCCGTTCGGGGGGACCGGCGCCGAGCTGCTGGAGAGCGCCGAGATCCGGGTCTCGATCACCTTCCCTGGCGACGTGATCGAAGCCACGGGGGGGCAGATCGAGGGCAATACCGTGACCTACCGGCCGCAGTTCGGCGACCGGCTCGAGATCGACGCGACGGGGAGCAGCATCGACGACGGGGACGCCGAGGCGGCAGCGGGCGGTGACGACGGCGGCTCGAACCTGCTGCTGATCCTCATCATCGCCGCGGTCGTGGTGGTCCTCGCGGTCGTGCTCTTCCTGATCCTCCGCAACCGCAGGGGCGGCGGAAGCACCGGGTTCGGCGAGGCCCCGCCGGCCACGACGCCGGAGACGGCGACGCCCCCACCGGGGGCGCCGACCGACACGCCACCCCCGGCGCCCGCGCCGCCGATGCCACCGGCCGCGCCGCCTCCGCCACCAGCCGAAGGCTGACGCCACGCCCGGGAGGCTCGACCCCGGCGCGCCACGAGGCGTGTCGGGGCCTCTCGCCACGGGTACCTGGGTGTCCGTGACGGTCTCCGTCGGCACGAGCGGTTGGCAGTACCGGGACTGGCGCGGCCGCTTCTACCCCGAGGGGCTTCCCAACGCGTCCTGGCTCGGGCACTACGCCGGGCGCTTCGGGATCGTCGAGGTGAACGCGTCGTTCTACCGCCTCCCCGAACGCTCGACGGTCGAGCGGTGGGCCGCGGCCGTCCCGCCCACGTTCGTCTTCGTGTTCAAGGCGAGCCGCTACCTCACGCACATCCGCCGGCTGCGCGACCCGGAGGAACCGCTGCGCCGCATGTACGGCGTGCTCGAGGGCGCGGGCGGGAAGCTCGGGCCGGTGCTGTTCCAGCTCCCGCCCACGCTCCGTCGGGACGACGGGCTGCTCCGAGCGTTCCTCGAACGGCTCCCGCGCGAGCCGCGGTCGGCCTTCGAGTTCCGGCACGCGTCGTGGTTCGCCGACGAGGTCCTCGAGGCGCTCGACGCATCGGGCGCCGCGCTGGTGCACGCCGACCGGCCGGGCGTCCGGGTCGAGGTCCCGACGGCCGGAGGCTGGTCGTACCTGCGGTTCCACCAGGGGGCGCGCGCCGGGCCTCGATACCGTCGGGCGAAGCTCCGCGCCTACGCGGAGGCGATCGCCCGCGTGGGTGCCCGGGACGTCTTCGCGTTCTTCAACAACGACACGGCGGGTGCGGCGGTGCTCGACGCGGCGACGCTGATCGAGCTCCTGGAGGCGCGCAGGGTCAGGGTCGTGGCGTGATCGGGGCCCTCAGGCGTCGTCGGGGACCACGCGACGGATCTCGATGTCGTCGGGGACGGGCGCCCACTCGCCGCCCTCGACCTTGATCACGGTCTCGATCGGGGCGAGCACCTTCGCGGGCCCCTCGATCTCGACGACACCGGCCTCAACCCGGGCGGCGGACCGGCCGCAGGGACAGAGCGCCTCCTGCCCGACCATCTCGAAGGGCTCGCCGCAGGCGAAGCAGACGAGCCATCGCACCTGGATCTGACGAGTCGTCTCGTCCATGCGGGCACCTCTGGGGGTTCGCGGGCTGGTTGACGTGCGGTCCGGCGTGCAGGGGGGAGGGGGGCGCGCCGGACCGCACCGCCAATCGATCCGGGTCTCGTATCCGCGGGGGGCGAATCGAAACCCCGTTCGCTGCGCCGTGGCGGTACCCGGGCTCCGGACGCCCCAAACACGCGGATCCGAGATTTTTTCGGGGACTTCTCGGGCACGCCGAACGCCCTGGTCAGGCGGTCCTGGCGTACCTGTCCAGCTCGAGCCAGACGGTCGTCTTCGGCCCCGACCGAACCCCCCAGCGCCGGGCGAGCCGGTCCACGATGACCAGGCCCCAGCCCCCACTCGCTCTCGGAGCCGCGCGGGTCGGCCGGAACCCGGGCCCTCGATCCTCGACCTCCAGGCGGATCGAGCGGCGGCCGAGCCAGACCCGGACCTCGACGCTGCGGGACCCCTCCGCGTGGCGGATGCTGTTCGAGACCATCTCGCTCACCAGCAGCCGGAGCACCTCGAGCTGCTCCTCGTCCACCTCGCCAGCGAGACGATCGACCTCCCCACGGGCGAGGGGGATCGAATCGGAGACGGCCGGGAGCCGGAACGCGAGATCAGGCACCGGACACCCCCGCCGCGGCGGGATCGTCGTCGTCCGGGTGGTCGACGAAGGTCAGGCGCCCGTCCGGGAGCGCGAGGCGGAAGACGCGATCGACCGCCTCCGGGCCCCGCACGACCAAGAGCCTGCGGCCACCCTCTCGTGCCCGGGCGTCGGCGCCCAAGACGAAGTGCAGCCCCGTGGAGTCCATGAACCGCAGCGTCCGCAGGTCGATGACCAGGGTCGTCGCGTCCGGCTCGCGTTCGAGCTCGGCAAGCGCCGTCTCCGCCGCTCCGACGGTGGCGAGATCGAGCTCCCCGTGCAGCCTCATCCGCGCACGGCCGTCCGAGAGCTCCGAGGCGATCTCAAGGAGTTTCACGAGGTCACCCTGATCGTCAGGACCGCAACGTCGTCCCGCTGCCGGCCCGTCGCGAAGTCCGCGACCGCCTCGACGATCCCGTCCGCGATCGGCTGCGCGCTGGCGCCGCCGAGGCCCGCCAGGACCTCCCTGAGGCGCTCCTCGCCGAACGGTTCGCCGTCCCGGCGCTCGTCGGTGACCCCGTCGGTGTAGAGGACGAGGGCGTCACCCACCGAGAGGTCGACGACCCGATCGGAGAACCCGGTGTCCTCGAAGACGCCGACGATCGAACCCGGCGCCCCGGCAGGCCCGTTCGAGCCGTCCGGGTGCAGCACCAACGGCAGCGGGTGTCCGCCGCTCGCGATCGTCACGAGAGTCCCGTACCCGTTCCGAAGCAGGCGCACGCAACAGGCGGTGCAGAACCGCTGGTCGTCCGTCTGCCGGAGGATCGCCCGGTTGAGCGTCTCGAGGATCCGGCTCGGGCGGGCTTCCGTCATCGCAGCCGTGCGGATCGTGTAGCGGGCGAGCCCCATCATCGCCGCCGCCTCCGCCCCCTTGCCGACGATGTCGCCGATCACGGCCATCCAGCATCCGTCCTCGGCGGGGAAGACGTCGTAGAAGTCGCCCCCCACCTGGGTGCCGTCCGCCGCCGGCAGGTACCGGCCCCCGACCTCCAGCCAGCCGATGTCGGGGGTCTCCGGGGGCAACAGGCTCCGGCGCAGGGTCTCCGCCACGTGGTCCCGGTCGGCGTACAGGCGCGCGTTGTCGACCGCGAGCCCTGCGCGCGCCGCGAGCATGCCGGCCAGCGCGAGGTCGTCCTCGTCGAAGGGTTGAGAGTCCCCGTCGCGGACGAGGGAAAGGACGCCGAGCGTTCGCCCCCGGGCGACGAGCGGCACGACGATGACCGACTCGAGGCCCAGCTCGCGCGCCAGGTTCCGCTGGTCGCCCGGCGCCATGATCTTCTCGAGCTCGCCGGGAGGCATGCGAGGGACCAGGATCGGCTCGCCGGTCGCGAGCACCTTCGCCGCTAGGCTCGAGGGATTGGCCGGATCCGGAAGCCGCGCCATGGCCATGCGCTCGACCATGCCGAACCTCGTCGGATCGCGATGCGCGCCGACCGCGTCGACCACGCGGCCGTCCGGCCCGGCGACGAACGCGATGCTGTAGTCGCAGATCCGCCGCGCCGCCGCACCCGTGAGCGCGGACAGCACCGGACGGACCTCAAGCGAGGCGGACATCGCGCCGCCCGCCTCGAGCAGCAGCTGCAGACGCGAACGCGCCTCGGCCTCGAGGCGTCGCGCGTGGTCGAGCTCGCGCTGGGCCTCCTCGGCCGCGGCCCGCGCCTGCTCCGCCTCGGCCTTCGCGCGCTCCGCGGCCTCCCGTGCCTGGTCGGCGTCGCGCCGGTCGATGTCGGCGTCGTGTCGGGTCCGCTCGGCCTCCCGGCGGCGCCGGTCGGCCTCGCGGAGGTCGTGGTCGATCTCCAAGGCGGGTGGGACCTCCTCCGGTGGGGGCTGGTCTGTACCCGCTGCGCGCGTGCCCCACGCCTCCGGGCGGCGCCGCTGGTTTGTGCCTGTCGGGGGCGGGTACGAACCCCGTCCCACCCGCGATCCGATGTCGTCCTTCTCGAGACCCTCGCCGGCCCCGCGCGCGAGCCCCTTCGGTTCGCGGCGGCGCGTCTCCTTCCCCTCCGCCGGCTGGACGTTCCGGCTCCTCAGACTGATCGCCGTCGCCGCAGGCTTCGCCGCGGCGCTCGCCGCGATCGTCGTCGGCGCGGTGCTCGGGTACGTGTCGGTGCTCGTCACATCGATCGACGTGCCGCCCGAGCCCAGGCTGGCCGAGACCACGCGGCTCTTCGATCGCAACGGCGATCCCCTCGCGACGCTGCACGCCGACGTGAACCGTCGCGCCGTGGCTCTCGAGCGGATGCCGGACGGGCTGATCGCGGCCGTGCTCGCCGCGGAAGACAAGGGGTTCTTCGAACACGGGGCGATCGATCCGAGCGCCGTCGCGCGCGCGGCGCTCACGAACCTGCAGGCCGGCAGCGTCGTCGAGGGCGGGTCGACGATCACGCAGCAGTACGTGAAGAACGTGTACACGACCGGCGACCGCACGTTCGGCCGGAAGCTGCGTGAGGCGGCGCTCGCTATCCAGCTCGAGGAGGAGCTCAGCAAGCGGGAGATCCTCGAGCGCTACCTCAACACGATCTTCCTCGGCAACGGCTCGTACGGCGTCGAGGCAGCCGCGCTCACGTACTTCGGCCGGCACGTCTCCCGGCTCACGATCGCGCAGTCGGCGACGATCGCCGGCGTGATCGCCGCGCCGACCCGCTTCGACCCCGTGCGACACCCGGAGCGGGCGGAGCGGCGCCGGAACTACGTCCTCGGCGAGCTGACCGAGATCGGCTTCCTTACGAGCGAGCGCGCCGCGCCTATGAAGCAGCGGCCCCTCGCGCTCCGGCCGTCGACGACCCCGACCTCCGAGTCGCCCTACTTCTCCGACCACGTCCGGCGATTCCTCGAGGAGCGGTTCGGCGAGCGCCGGGCGCTCACCGGAGGGCTCAGGGTCGAGACCACGATCGACCTCGGCTGGCAGCAGGCGGCCGAGAACGCCGTCCTCTCCCACCTGCCGGAGCCCGACGGACCACAGGGTGCGCTCGTCGCGATCGACCCTCGGACCGGCGAGATCCTCGCGCTCGTCGGCGGCCGCGACTTCTCGGAGTCGAAGTTCAACCTGGCGACGCAGGCCGCTCGGCAGACCGGGAGCGCGTTCAAGACGTTCGCGCTCGCCGCCGCGCTCCGCGCCGGCGTCTCGCCGCTCTCGGTCTACACCGGGCCGAGCTCGGTCACGATCGACGACGAGCGGTGCGATCACCAGGGCGAACCCTGGGAGGTCGACAACTACGGCGACTCATCCGCGGGAACGATGAACCTCGCGGACGGGATCGCGAACTCGGTGAACACGATCTACGCGCAGCTGGTCGTCCAGGTCGGCCCGGAACGGGTCGTCCGCATGGCCAACCGGATGGGGATCCGCTCGGACCTGCCGCCGGTGTGCTCGATCGCGCTCGGCACGGGGGACGTCACGCCGCTCGAGATGACCTCGGCGTACGCGACGCTCGCGGCGGGCGGCGTGTACCGCGCGCCGACGCCCGTCCGTTCCGTGCGCGACACGACCGGCTCGGTCATCGAGCGACCGATCGACCGCGAGGGGACCCGGGTGATGTCCAGGAACGTCGCGTCCACGGTCACGTGGGCGCTGCAGGGCGTCGTCGACCACGGCACCGGCACCGCGGCGGCGCTCGGCGACCGCGCCGTGGCCGGCAAGACCGGGACCGCGCAGGAGTACACGAACGCGTGGTTCTGCGGCTACATCCGCCAGGTGGCGGCCTGCGTCTGGATGGGGTACCCCGAGGGGAACATCCCGATGAACGGCGTCACCGGCGGCTCGATCCCCGCCGCGATCTGGCACGACTTCATGACGTTCGCGACCGTGGGGATGCGGGTGCGCGACTTCCCGACGCCCTCGCTCGAGGTCTACGACGCGCCGCAGTACGTCCCGATATCGACGTACACGACGGCGAGCGAATACGTGCCGCCGGCCGCGTCGGAGGACTCAGACGACGATGGGAACAACGGGCACGGCAACGGCCACGGGAACGGCAACGGCAACGGTCACGACTGAGTAGGGGATCAGCGGTCGTCCGGAACGCGCACGCGAACGAGCGAGCGTCCGTCGCCCCGCGCCTCGAACGCCGCGTCCGGGAACAACGCCTCGATGAGCGCCCGCCGCTCGGTGGTCTGCGCCGGTTGCTCGCCGTCGGCGGACGGGGGGAACAGGCCCGACGGTTCGATCTCGATCGTCAGCCGCGGTCCCTCGAGCCAGGCTCGGAGCTCGATGCCATCCGCCGCCACGCCCTCCTCGATCGCCTGGGCGGCCGCCTCGCTCGCGAACAGACGCAGGTCCTCGATCACCTCTTCGGAGTACCCCACCTGCCGGGCGACGGCGCCGACGAAGACGCGGACCGAGGACACATGCGCGGTGTCCGGCGGGATCCGGATGCTCTGCAGATCGGTCAGCGCGTCCATCGTTCCGGGCTCAGTCGCCGGGGAGCTCCTCCGGCCGCTCGACCTGATCGAACACGCGATCCAGGCCGGTGAGGCCGAGGACCTTCTTGGGCGATCCGGTCACGCCGATCAGGACGAGCCGGCCGTCGTGCTCGCGGAGCCGCTTCAGGCAGGAGACGAGGGCGCCGAGGCTGCTCGAGTCCATGAACTCGACCTTGCTCATGTCGATGGCAAGGAAACCGGTGCCGTCCTCGATCAGGCCAAGGACGTGATCCCGGAGCGCGGGCGACGTGTGCAGGTCGAGCTCGCCGGCGACCTCGACCACGGTCCACCGACCCTCCGACCGGGTCCCCTGGATGACTTCCACCGCGCACCTCCGAAAGCGTCGACGTCGTCGCGCGGCCCCCGGGTGGCACTCGTCTCCCGTGGCGGGGCCGCATCGGGACCCGCCTAGTATAGGGACCGACATGCCGGATCCCGCCTTCCAGGACGCCGTCGTCGTGTCCGTGCCTGCGAGCCCGGAGTACGTGAACCTGATCCGCGCGGTCACGGCCTCGGTCGCCGCGCGCGTGCCGCTGTCGTTCGACGCCATCGAGGACCTGAAGCTCGCCGTCGACGAGGGGTGCGCGCGGCTGCTCACGGTGTCGAGGGCGGCGAGGAGGATGCAGCTCCGCCTGACGGCATCCGACGACGGGCTCGAGGCGGTCGTCTCGATCGACGCAGAGGTCGGTACGTGGCCGCCGCCGAACATCGAGGAGACCTTCTCGTGGCGGGTGCTGTCGGCGCTCGTCGACACGGTCGCCCTCGACCTCGACGGAGGCGCGCCCTCGGTCCGGATGACGAAGGCCCGGCTCGATCCCCCCGTCCCGTCGGAGGCTCCGTGAGCAGTCGCCCGCTGGGCTCGATCGACCGCTCGATCGAGGTCGAGCTGTTCGAACGCCTTCCGAACGACCCGTCGGCGCGTGACGAGCTCGTTGAGGCGTTCCTGCCGCTCGCCGAGTACCTCGCCCGCAGGTTCGACCGGCGCGGCGAGCCGCTCGACGACCTGATCCAGGTCGCGAGCGTCGGGCTGCTCAACGCGATCGACCGGTTCGACCTCGCGCGCGACGTCCAGTTCTCGACCTACGCGGCGGTCACGATCGTGGGCGAGCTGAAGCGCCACTTCCGCGACAAGGGCTGGGCGATCCGCGTGCCGCGGCGTCTCCAGGAGGTCGCGCTGCGGATCAACGCTGTGCTGCCCGAGCTGGCCCAGGAGCACGGCCGGTCGCCGACGATCGAGGAGATCGCCGCGCGATGCGAGGCCACGCCCGAGGAGATCCTCGACGCGATGGAGGCGGTGCAGGCCTACTCGACGTCGTCCCTCGACACCCCCGTGGGCGAGGACGGCATCGCGCCCGTCGAGGTCCTCGGCGAGGAGGACCCGTCGATCGAGACGCTCGAGGGCTGGGCGTCGGTGGCCCCGGCGTTGCAGGAGCTTCCGGCCAGGGAGCGCAGGGTGCTCTACCTGCGCTTCTTCGAGGGGCTGACGCAGTCGGAGATCGCCGAGCAGGTCGGCGTGTCCCAGATGCACGTCAGCCGGATCCTCGCCCAGACGCTGCGCTTCCTTCGGGAGCGGGCCGAGACGGATCCACCCCCCGAGAGTGGATCCCGGGGGGCGGATCAGGGGTAGTTCGGTCGCGTCTGGTGTGGGTGATTACTCGTCCGGCTAGTTGCTGAACGCCGGGATGACGTACCAGGCCATGAATGCCAGGATCGCGAGCACGATGATGACGATCGCCGTGTACTTGATCGCGGCGAACCCCGTCAGCCCCGAGCCGGGCTCCGGATCGTGCTCGTGGTAGTCGTAGCTCGGGTGGGACATCGTTCTCCACCTCCATGGGTCGCACCGTGCGAGCCCGCCGGGTCGGTACCCGGAGGTTTCGCGCGACAAACGCTAGGGCGTTCCGACCGCCGGCCCCTCGTTGAGGCTCTGGGTGCTCGGCGACTCGGAGATCTCCTTGAGCGCCTCGCCGACCTGACGGTCGGAGGAGAGCGCGACGGCGACGTCACCCAGCGAGAGCATCCCGACGAGCGTTCCCTGCTTCACCACGGGGAGCCGACGGACCTTCTCGCGTTCCATCACGCCTCGCGCGTCGGCGAGCTCCGTGTCGGGCGTCACCGTCGTGACCGCCTTCGTCGCGATCTCTCCGAGCTTCACCTCGTGCGGGTCCTGCCGGTTCGCGATCACGCGCACGACGAGGTCTCGGTCGGTGACGATCCCGACGAGCTCCTCGCCGTCCACGATCGGCACCGAACCGAAGTCGAATTGCGCCATGAGGCCGGCGGCATCGTCGGCGGTCCGCGTTGGGCCGAGTGATTTGGGCGCTTCGGTCATCGCATGACGTACCTGCAGTGCCATGAGGCCTCCTTCGAGGGATGGACGACGCGTGGATTCCCCGGCGCGTCGTGCGGGAAACGCGTTTCGGGCGCCCCCTGCGCCGGTAACAGGGGAGCGTGAGCAACTCCCCGGGCACGGATGAGCGTCGTGACGACCCCGACCCCGGCTCGGACGAGTCGCGTTCCGAGCGACTCAACCGTGAACTGATCGAGCTCCTGAACGAGCTCCGCGTCGCGCTCCCGGGGGTCCAGGTCCTGTTCGCCTTCCTGTTGACGGTGCCGTTCAGCGATCGCTTCACGACGATCACCTCGGGGCAGCGCGCCCTGTACTTCGCGACGCTCGTGGGGACGACGATCGCCACCGTGCTCTTCATGGCACCGACGGCGTTTCACCGGATCCGGTTCCGGCAGGGGGACAAGGAGCGCATCCTTCGAGTCTCGAACGTCCTCGCGATCGTCGGGATCGCGTCGATGGGCATCTCGATCACGCTCGCGATCACCCTGATCGCGGACCTCCTGTTCGGCGTCGCAGCGGCCGTTGCGGTCGGTATGTCCGCGTTCGTCGTGATGGGGGTCCTGTGGTTCGCCTACCCCCTCTCCCGGCGGGCGCGCGACGAGTAGTGACGGCTCGGGGGGGGCCCGTCCACGGCGTCCTTCCGAGGCTCGCATGGTTTGTCCCGCACGCGGCGGGGGATACCCGAGCCGACATGCGACTTCGGATGGTGTCGGTCGATTCGCCGGGCATCGCCCGTACCAAAGCGGGCCGCGGCTTCGCGTACTCGCACCCCGACGGGGCGCGCGTGCGGGACAAGGAGACGCTGGGTCGCATCCGCGCCCTCGCGATCCCGCCCGCCTGGACCGAGGTGTGGATCTGCCGCGACCCGCTCGGTCACCTCCAGGCGGCCGGCACCGACGCGGCTGGTCGGCGCCAGTACCGGTACCACGACCACTGGCGCGAGCGCCGAGACGCGGAGAAGTTCGACCGGATGCTCGAGTTCGCACACCGGCTCCCCGAGGTGCGGAGGCGGGTGTTCGCCGACCTCGAGCGGCGGGATCTCCCCCGGGAGAAGGCGCTCGCGACCGCGGTTCGACTCCTGGATCTCGGGTCGTTCCGCGTCGGCTCCGAGTCGTACGCGCGAGAGAACGGCTCCTACGGGGTGGCGACGATCCTGCGCACGCAGGTCCGCGTGTCCGGCGATTCGCTCGCCTTCGACTACCGAGCGAAGAGCGGCAAGCGTCGCCGCCTCAAGCTCGTCGACCCCGAGCTCAGACCGGTGGTCACGAGGCTGAAGCGCCGACGGCACGACCACCCCGAGCTGCTCGCGTACCGCAACGGGACGGGATGGCGCGACGTGCGCTCGCTCGACGTGAACGACTACGTCAAGGAGGTCGCCGGCAACGGGTTCTCCGCCAAGGACTTCCGGACCTGGCACGGGACGGTCCTCGCCGCGGTGTCGCTCGCGGTCGGCGGGCCGGTACCGGCCGGCGTCACGGCGCGGCGCCGCGCGATCACCGCGGCCGTGAAGGACGTGGCCCAATTCCTCGGCAACACGCCCGCCGTGGCACGGGCGTCGTACATCGACCCGCGCTTGTTCGACCGGTTCAACGAGGGCCGCACCGTGCGCGGGACGCTCGAGCAGGTGGGCCTGGATCTCGAAACCGCCTCGGCCGACGATGCCTTGACCCCGGGCGTCCGGGGGACCGTCGAGGCCGCGGTGCTGGATCTGCTCGAGGACCGAGAGCCCTCCGCGCTGGCCGCCTGAGTCGCCACGGTTTGCCGCTCCCGCACACCGGGAACAAGGGAACCCCCCGGACGAGGACGGAAGGAAGCGTCATGCGTGTCCCGCACGCACAACCCGAGGTCACCGAGGCGGTCGACGTCGACCTGTTCCTCGCCGTGCTCGACGATGCCCTCGGCGCGCTCGAGGAAGCCGAGATCCCGTACGTCCTGATCGGCGGGATCGGTTCGGCCGTGTTCGGCCGCGACCGGGGGACCCGCGACATCGACCTGTTCGTGCGTCCGGAGACGGCGGGCAAGGTCCTCTCGGTCCTCGACGACCGCGGGTTCGACACCGACGAGTTCGCCGAGCACTGGCTCTACAAGGCCACGAAGCACGGCGTGCTCGTGGACGTGATCTTCCGGTCCACCCGCGACATCTTGCTGGGTGACGAGATGCTCGAGCGCTCGCGGCTGATGCCGTTTCGCGAACGGATGGTTCGGGTCGCCCCGCCGGAGGATCTCGTGGTGATGAAGGCGTGTGCCGCCAGCGAGGACACCCCTCGGTACTGGTACGACGCGGCCGCGATCGTGGCGCAGTCCGAGCTCGACTGGGACTACCTGGTCGCCCGCGCGCGGCAGCACGGGCCGCGCCGACTCCTCAGCCTGCTGCTGTTCGCGTCCTCGATCGACATCATGGTTCCCTCCGAGCCGATCGAGACCCTGTACGAGGCGATCCGGGGTGGCGGGACGTGAGCGGCGGCGAGCGCGAGTACGTCGAGGCGCACGTCCACGAGGCGCTCGCCCGCGATCCGCGCGTCAACGAGCCCGAGCTCCAGGTCTCGATCGTGAAGGACCGCGTGCTCGTGACCGGCGTCGTCCCGACCGAGGAGCGCCGGGCCGCGGTGAGTGACGTCGTCCGCGAGGAGTGTCCCGACCTCGAGGTCGAGAACCGGACCACGGTCGCGCACTTCCCCGACGCCGGAGGCACGGAGCGGCTGACGTGATCAACGTCGCCGCCATCGGTGACGTTCACGTCGGCCCGGACTCGGCGGGGTCCCTCCGGCGGCAGCTCGCCTCGGTCCCCGACCGGGCGGACCTGCTGCTGATCGCCGGCGACCTGACGAAGTCGGGCGCGCTCGAGGAGGCGGAGGTCGTGGCGGCGGAGCTGCAGGGTCTGTCGATCCAGGTCGTCGCCGTGCTCGGCAACCACGACCACCATTCGGATCGGCCGGCAGAGATCGCCGACGTCCTTCGGGACGTCGGCGTGGCGGTGCTCGAGGGCGACTCGATCCGGGTGGACACGCCGAACGGGTCGATCGGCGTCGCCGGCGTGAAGGGGTTCGGCGGCGGCTTCGCGGGGACCAACGCGGCCGAGTTCGGCGAGCCCGAGATGAAGGCGTTCGTCCGGCACTCGAAGGAGCGCGCCGAGGCGCTCGAGTCGGCGCTTGCCTCGCTCGACACGGACGTCCGGATCGCGCTCCTGCACTACGCGCCGGTCCGCGAGACGCTGCAGGGCGAGCCACCGGAGATCTTCCCTTTCCTCGGGAGCTTCCTGTTCGGCGAGGCCGTGGACCGCGCCGGGGCCGATCTCGTGGTCCACGGCCATGCGCACCGCGGCATCGAGCACGGACTCACGCCGGGCGGCGTGCACGTGCGCAACGTCGCGCAGACCGTGATCCGACAGGGGTACGCCGTGTACGGCTTCGACGGAGAGGGGAACGGCGGCCGGCTCTCGTCGTCGATCGCCGCGTCGACGACCGGCCCCGACGCGCCCGCGCCGTCGGAACGCTAGGCGATCAGGCCACCCTTCGCTGGGAGGTTCCTCGCCGAGCAGGTCGCCCCTGCGGGCTCAACCGGTGCCCGCCGCGCTTGCTTCGTCGCCCTGCCGCTGTTCTCGCAGCATCGAGTGGATCTCGTCCACTCGGCGTTCGATCCGGTCGGTCCCGTCCTTGGATTCGGCGCTGCCGTGGTGGATCAGGACCGCGGCGAGCACGACGAACGAGAACAGCTGGAGGAACTCCGACTGCCAGTTCTCGAGGGTCGACTGACCGAACTGGAACCAGAACCCGGACAGGTCCGCCGGTTCACCGTGCTCCGCTTGATCCGCGACATACACCTGCCACTCGGCCACGCCTTGCGCCGCCCAGCTCACGAGGAACAGGGCGGCGAAGGCGAGGCTGAGTCCGAAGTTCCGCCAGATCCGGCGGACGCCGGAGGTCCGGCGTTCGCGGACCACGCTGAGCACCAGCATGCCGAGCAGGAAGCTCGCCACGCCGACGAGCACGATCAGCGTGACCCACAGTGCGATCTCGCTCATCGAGCGAGGTTAGATCCAACGCCGTCGGCGAGCCGGACGACGAACGACGGTGCGTCGTTCCCCACCTCGGCGGAAGAGCAAGAGCAGCAGCAGTACGGCCGCGACCGCGATGATGACCCACACCCACGGTTCCATGTCTTTCTCCTCTCGTTCTGTTCGGTCCGTCGATGCGTACCCGTCCCAGGTCCTCCGCACACCCGGAGGCCTCCGATCGTCGCGTGCCGGCCGCTGGTTTCGGGTGCATGAGGTCCGGTCTCCCTGGGTAAGGCAACGGCAGATCCCCAACTGAAGGAGGGTCGCTCCATGCACGATCGAAGGGAACGCACGATGGACGGTTTGACCATGGCCGGTTCCCCGAGCCCGCAGCGCGTCCGTTGGGGCGCGGTGTTCGCGGGCGTGGTGCTCGGGCTCGCGCTGCTCGCCCTGCTGACGACGTTGTGGTTCGCGCTCGCCTACAACTCAGGCGTGGACGTGGTCCGGGACAACCTCGAGTGGTTCATCGGCGGTACTGCGGTCGCCGCGCTGTTCATCGGGGGCCTGCTCGCCGGATGGCTCTCGGGCGTCCGCGGCCCGGGATCGGGCTTCTTCAACGGCATCACGATGTGGGGTCTGATCCTGATCGTGGCCGTGGCGGTCGGCCTGCCGGCGGTCTTCAACATCCTAAATCTCGGTCCGGTCGCCTCGATCGACGAGGGCGGCCTGATCGGCACCGGCGTTGACGACACGCTGTGGGCGACGTTCTTCACGATCCTCGGCGGCTTCCTGGCCTCGGGGCTCGGCGGACTGATCGGTGGGGCCGTCACCATGCCGGCCAACGCCCATCTCCAGCGGACCGACATCGTCGATGAGGATCACGATCATGTCGACGTTCGTGACCATGACGACGACCACGACCATGACCATGATGACGACGAGGACGAGCGCGAAACCGTGACGACGCGCCGCGCCTCCTGACCCTCAGCGGAACAGCGAAAAGGCCCGGCTCTGTGAGCCGGGCCTTCGTTTTGCTTCCCTTCGGCGTCAGTTCGCGCCGAGGGGGAGGAGCTCGTTCAGGACCTCGACCTCGGTGGGCCGCCTGCCCCGCACGGCCGAGATGAACTCGTGCCGGGGCTCGTGCTGCCAGCAGAGATCCGTCTGGTTGTACCGGGACAGAACCGTGTCGCACCCGTCGGTCCCGCAGACGCGGTCGTTCCCGAAGGTGGGCTGCCGCCGGCCGGACATGCCGGGCCGGGAACCGAGCAACCGGAGCCGGTCCTGGTCGAACCCGATCGTCGCCGAATCCATCCGGTTTCTCCTCGCTGTGCCGTCGGGCGCGCGATACCCCCCGCCTCAGGCCTGCAAACGGGCGGCTGGAGGATTTTTTCGGGCAGCCGGCCCCCGGAGGCCGGTCCGAGGAGGCGGCGCATGGCGTTCGCCCGCGTCGGGTAAGGACTCCCAATGACGATCTGGAACGAAACACCTGGTAGCGACGAGCTCGGCCGAGAGGCGCGCGCGAGCGCGGCTCTCGTCCTGGTGGTGATGGCGGTGGTGGTGACCGTCTCCTTCGTGGGTCTCGCGATCTCCTAGCGGACGCAGCCCCGACGGCGACCCCGGCAGGCTTCGGCTCGCCCGGCTCGTGTCGTGCCCGGATCGCTGAGTGGAACGCTACGAGCGCTTGCGCGCCGCGGCCTTGCCGCCCTTCCGGCCTGCAGCCTTCTTCTGTGCGGGGGTGCCGCCCTGCTTGGGGCTTGCGCCGGAGCCCGACCGCTTTCCCCCTCGCTTCGAGGCGCCGGGCGAGTTGGCGATCCGGGCGGCGCGCCCCTTCGACATCCCCTTCCTCTTCAGTGCCTCGTATTGCTTCTCGTTCTTCACGCTCGGCCGCTTGTCGGGCATCGCTCGCTCCTTTCCTCGGGATGTGTCTGGGTACCCGTCTGACCGTCAGACGACGGAAGCGAAAGGGTCACTTCGTCACCGGGCTCGAAAGGCGGAACCACGCGAACGTGCCCCCGTCCGGAACAGGCTCGACGCCCCAGGAGTCCGCGAGGCGGTCGAGGAGGGTCATCCCCCATCCATTGCTGGATCCGGGCGGTCGGCCGTCCAAGGGGGGAATCCCATCGCCGGGATCGGACACCTCCACGAGGAGCGCTGCTGCCTCGCGGCGGACCGTGACCGAGATCCGGTCGCCGTGCTCGAGGTGACCGTGCTGGATGGCGTTGGTGATGAGCTCGGTCAGCAGGAGGCGGGCATCGTCGAGCGTGCTGAGCGGGAGCTCGTCGACGAGTCCGTCGAGGATCCGACGACCCATCGCGGGGGCCGTTGCGTTGGGTCGGAAGAGCATCCGAGCTTCCTGCATCGCCATGGAGCCACCCCGGATCCGTCGTCTGATGTGATGTTTTCCCGAAGTGGAGCCCGCTAACCGGTTGAGCGGATGAGAAACGGGAGGCCGTCTCTTTGGCCGCTAGCTCGCCTTGCGCGTGTCGGCGCGCCTGAGCTCCGAGAGGACGCGTTCGGCGAGGAAGCGCAAGCCGCCCTCCTGATCCGGTCCGACCTGATGGATCACGATGTGGTCGTAGCCGGCGTCCTCGTAGCGACGGATCATCTCCAGGTGGCGTTCGGGGTCGGGCCCGCACACCACGACCTCCGAAAGCTGCTCCGGCGTCACCATCTCCGCCGCCTGCTCGAAGTGGCGGGGGAGCGGCAGCTCCTGCGTGAGCTCGCCTCGCAGGGCCGCGGTCGGCCAGAACGTCATCGCGGTCTCGATCGCGGTTCGCTCGTCCTCGGCCCAGCACACGGTGAGCTGGCCGAGCCTCGGCTTGCCACGGCCGCCACCGTCCTCGAACGCACGGACCAGCTCCTGGTCCGGGGCGGTCCCGATGAGGCCGTCACCGATGTCCGCGGCCATCTCGGCGGCCTTCGGTCCGGCGGCCGCGACGTAGATCGGCGGTGGTCGATCGGGGAGCGTGAACAGCTCGGCGTCCACGACCTCGTACCCGGGTCCGCGATGCTCGACGAGCCCCCCGTTCCACAGCTCGCGGATGACCCCGACGGCCTCGCGCAGGAGCTCGCGGCGCTCGTTCGCCGACGGCCACCGTTCGCCAGTCACGTGCTCGTTCAGGTTCTCGCCGGTCCCCAGGCCGAGGAAGAAGCGCCCCGGCATCATCGCCGTCACCGTCGCCGCGGCCTGCGCCACGATGACCGGATGGATCCTGATCAGCGGACAGGTCACGGCGGTTCCCACCCGGAGGTGGTTGGTCGCGGTCGCGATCCCGCCGAGCACGGACCACACGAACGGGCTGTTGCCCTGCACGGACGTCCATGGATGGAAATGATCGGAGATCGTGGCGAAGTCGAAGCCCGCGTCCTCCGCCGTGGCGGCGAGCCGGACGAGCTCGTCGGGCCGCTGCTCTTCCGACGACAGGGTGAACCCGACGCGGAGCATCTCGCTACCGGCGTCGCGCGATCAGCACGACCGCGGCGATCACCGCCACCACGAGCAGGATCACGACCAGCGAGCCTCCGGACAGCAGGGCGTCGTCGCCCGGGTTCCCCTCGTCCTCGCAGGCCGCCACCAGGAGCGAGAGCCCCACGAGCGAAGCCATCACACGTCGTGTCATCGTCGACCTCCTCGTTTCGTTGCCTCGTCTGTTCCCCCTGCCGGGGTTCTGGAACCCTGATGCCGGACGTGGGTTGCGTCACGATGCGATTCCGGCAACGATGCCACCCGTCCCGCGACCAAGGAGCCCGCCTTGCCCGTCCGCCGTTCGTCCCTCGCCCTCGCGATCGTCCTCGCGGTCTCGCTCGCAGCCTGCGGGGGAGACGAGGTCGAGCCCGGGTTCGAGACCGTGGAGATCGAGGCCGATGCACCGATCGTGATCGGCGTGAGCACGATGCTCGAGGGCGACCTGTCGTCGACCGGTCAGGCCCTGATGGATGCCGCCACCCTTGCAGGCGAAGGGGTCACGATCGCCGGGCACGACATCGAGTTCGTCGGCGCGAACGACGGCTGCACCCAGGAGGGCGGCGCCGAGGCTGCCGAGGAGCTGATCGGACAGGACGGCCTGGTTGGGGTCGTGGGCGGATCGTGCTCCGACGCCGTCCTTGGCGGACAGCCGGTGTACGAGGACGCCGGGATCACGCACATCTCTCAGCTCTCGACGAACGTTGCCACGACCGATCCGGAGGATCGCGACCCGTACCGGACGTTCCTGCGCACGGCGTTCAACGACTCCATCCAGGGGGCGCAGCAGGCGGCATTCGCGGAGGAGAGCCTGGGGGCGGGCAGCGCGTTCATCGTCCACGAGGGGTTCCGGTACGGTGGCGCGGGCGTCGTGTTCCGAGACTCGTTCACGGGCGAGCTGATCGACGACGTGGGCTTCGAGGACGAGGCCGCGTTCACGGAGATCGCGTCGCAGATCGTGGAGACGAACCCGGACGTCGTGTACTTCTCGGGCTTCTACCCGACCGGGATCCCGTTCATCCAGACGCTCCGCGACGCGGGGTACGCCGGTCCCGTCATCGGCAGCGACAGCATGTACGACCAGGAGACGATCGACGGCCTCGGCGAGCTCGCCGAGCAGGAGCTGTACATCACGTTGCCGTCGGTGCCGCTCGAGGGGCCGGAGTGGGACGACTTCAGCACGAGATACGAGGAGGAATTCGGGGCTGATGCCACCGGGACGCCGTTCGCCGCCGAGTCGTTCGACGCGGCGACCGCGATCATCCTCGGGCTCCAGGCCGGCGGGGTCGTCGAGGAGACCGACGGCGGCATCGAGGTCGATCTCGAGGCGCTGAACGACGCGATCTACGCCGGCTCGTTCGACGGTGCGTCGGGCCCCGTCAGTTTCGACGAGAAGGGCGACCGCGTCGCCGAGGGGCTCACGCCCGTGACGGTCTTCGTGGTGCAGGACGGCGCGTTCGTCCCGGTCGGCGGGTCGTAGTCCTCGACGAGGAACCCCGTGAGCGTCACGTCGACGACGCGGTCGTCGCTCGTGCGTGTCCTGTCGAGGCGGAGAACGGTCCAGTGAGGGATGCGCAGGGGCCCACGGGGCCGAGGGTCCTAGACTCGCGAGTGCGAACGTCGGAGTTCGAAGACATGGAAAGCCGCGGGCCCCTGCCCGGGCCCTAGCGATGCGGCGGATCAACGTGGTCGCCGACCTCGCGCGAGCTGGATGCGTCGCCCCGGGGGCGGAGGCGGACGCGCTGATCGAGGCCTCGAGCGAGGGGCTCGGCCCGGTCGACGAGCTCGTGGCCCGGCGTGTGCGAGGGGAGCCGCTCGCCTGGATCACCGGCCGGGCGTGGTTCTGCGGGATCCGGGTGATCGTCGATCCCGGCGTGTTCGTTCCGAGGCCGCACACGGAGGCGCTGGCGCGCCGGGCCGCCGAACTCCTGCCGGATGCGGGGGCAGCCGTCGACCTCTGCACCGGGAGTGGGGTGGTGGCCGCGGTCCTGCGGGTCGCGCATCCGCAGGCCCGGGTCGTCGCCACCGACGTCGACCCGGCGGCGGTCGCCTGCGCCCGCCGCAACGGCGTGCAGGCGTTCGAAGGCGATCTCGACGGACCGGTGCCGCGCTCGCTCCGGGGGAACGTCGACGTCGTGACGGCCGTCGTCCCCTACGTGCCGACCGAGGAGCTCCACCTGCTGCCGAGGGACGTGCTCGCGAACGAGCCCCGGCACGCGCTCGACGGCGGGCCGGGCGGGACGGCCGTGCTCCTCCGGGCGGCCGAGGCGGGCGGGCGGCTGCTCGCGCCGGACGGCGTCGTGCTGCTCGAGCTCGGCGGCGACCAGTCGGAGGAGGTCGGGGCGGCGCTCTGCCGCGCCGGGCTCGTGGGGATCCGGGTTCATCGGGATGGTGATGGCCGGGACCGCGCGATCGAGGCCCGGCTCCCGGCAACCGTCGTCGCGTGAGGAACCCGCCAGTGTGTCCGTTCGTCGGCACGCCGCGTGCGGACCCCTGCCGGATACCCTGCCGAGTGTCGGTCAGGGTCCTGTCGAGAAGGATCCGTGAGCTGTGGGTGTCACAGACCGGCCCCTGCCTCGTCTCATGGTCAGACACGGGATCGAAGGAGGTTCGACCATGATCACCAGGGAACGGGTCAGGCTCGAGACGCCGCCCCCGATCGTCCTTCCCCAGCGGCAGGAGCCGGCGCCCCAGGCACCGGAGACCGTCGAGGTGTCGGCGGCCGAGATCCGGCGCTTCCTCCGAAGGCTCGCGCTCGCCTTCGTGGGCTTCGGGATCGCGATGCTGGGCTTCAGCCTGATGCTGACGGTGTTCTTCGTCTTCATCGGCCTGCCGCTGTTCATCGTGGGGGTGGCCATCATGCAGGCGCAGGAGTCCTGAGACGATGGAGGCCGGGATCGGACCGGAGGCGCGCGTGGCCGACGTGTACGAGGAGTACCGACCGCTCCTGTTCTCGATCGCGTACCGGATGCTCGGGAGCGCGAGCGAGGCGGAGGACGTCGTGCAGGAGGCGTTCCTCCGCTTCCACCGGGAGGCCGGCAAGGGGACCGCGATCGAGTCCCCGAAGGCGTACCTCTCGACGATCACGACGAGGCTGAGCATCGACCAGCTGCGGTCGGCCCGCGTTCGGCGAGAGCGGTACTTCGGCACGTGGCTTCCCGAGCCGGTCCTCACCGAGGACGAACCCGACGTCGCGCCGCACGCCGAGACCGCCGACTCGCTCTCGATGGCGTTCCTCGTGCTGCTCGAGAGCCTCTCGCCGGTCGAGCGCGCGGTCTTCCTGCTCCGCGAGGTCTTCGACTACGGGTACGAAGAGATCGCGGGCGTCGTCGGCAAGAGCGAGGACAACTGCCGACAGATCGCCGTTCGAGCCCGCCGGCAGGTGGAGGCGAAGAAGCCGCGGTTCGAGGCGTCGCGCGCTCGGCGCGAGGAGCTCGCCGGGCGGTTCTTCGAGGCGATCGCGAACGAGGACGCATCGGCGCTCGTCGAGCTGCTCGCCGCCGACGCCGTGGTGTACGCGGACGGCGGGGGCGCCGGTCCCGCGTTCCCGAAGCCCATCCACGGCCGGGACCGGGTCGCGCGCGTGTTCGCCGCCACGTCCCGCCGCGGGCGCGAGCTCGGCGCGGTCGGGTATCGGCTCACGTCCGTCAACGGCCAGCCGGGCGCGGTGGTCCTCGACGCCGAGGGGACGAGCCTGGCGGTCGTCACGCTGGACATCGCCGACGGCCTGATCCAGACGGTCCGGGCGATCACGAACCCGGAGAAGCTCCGCCACCTGGCCAAGGGCTCGGGCGGTTCGGACCGATGAGTTCCGTTCCGTGCGGAGGTCGAAGCAGTCGTGGGGGTGACGAGGTGACGCATGCGTCCGGCACGCGCGAGGTGTGGTCGATGATGCGCGCCGCGGCGCTGCTGCGCGAGGCCGGGATGCCGCCGGACGAGATCCGGACGATCGTGACGACGGCCGACCCTGAGCTCGCCCGTCGTTACCTCGAGCTCCACCTGGAGCGCCTCGAGGAACGGCTCGCCGCGCAACGCCGCAGCCTCGCGTCGGTCGAACGGCTCCTGTCAACCTCGCGCGCGAGATCCGGCGCGCCCGCCGAGGCCGTTCCCTAGGGCTCGCCGCCTCCGCCTCGGTCGGCGACGGCGAAGAGCTCCCACTCGCCCTCGATCCCCTTCAGCCGGCGGGTCCCGGCGTCGGTGAGCGCGATGTCCGAGCCGCCGACGAGGTCGCGGACGGTCCTCGAGACGAGGATCTGGGACGGCTCCGCCTCGCTCATCACGCGGGAGGCGATGTGGACGCCGACCCCGGCCACGTCTCGGCGCTGCAGGTCGACCTCGCCGACGTGCATCCCTACGCGCACGTCGAGTCCGACACCCCGGAGTTCCTCGCGCAACGCCCCCGCGAACCGGATCGCCTCGTTCGGGGATTCGAAGACCGCGAGCTGCCCGTCGCCCATGTGCTTCATCACGCGGCCCCGGTGGCGCTTGGGCGAGCTCGTCGGCGAGGCGGTCGTGCCGCGAGAGCAGCTGTTGCCAGCGCTTGTCGCCCAGCTCCTGCGCCCGTTCGGTGGACCCGACGATGTCGGTGAACACCACGGTGCGAACGGCCCGGCCCGTGCGCCAGCTCACGGGCGCGGGGTCGACCTCGACGATGGGCTTGCGCGACCAGACGTAGAGGCCGTGGATCCCGAGGATCACGCCCCAGAGCAGCATCAGCCAGACCGGCCAGAACGATGCGAGGTCGGTCGGGTCGACGCTCTCGATCGGCCGGTCGCGGACCAGGAGCCACTGCACGATGAAGAACGCGTTCACGATCACGAACACGCCGACGTGGACCTGGAACCGCCGCTTGTCGCGGCGGTAGCGCATCGTCGGGCTGCTGGGCGATCCCATCGCTATCCGGTCGGGCAGCCACGCATGAGCCGCAGCATACGGCCGTGGTCCGGGCATCCCGTTCGCGCCGCCTCGCATCCGGGTACGGTGCGGTCGTCGGAACCGAGCGAGGTGCGGGAGTGGCGGAGCGGGTCTACGACAGCCCGAAGGGATGGGTCCGCAAGCACATCCGCGACTATGTCCAGAGCGACGGGAAGAAGGGCCACCGCTGGAATGGGGTCGACACGCTCCTGCTCACCACCCGCGGCCGCCGGTCGGGGAAACTCCGCAGGACCGCGCTGATCTACGGGCGGGCGGGTGACGACTACGTCGTCGTCGCCTCGACCGGAGGCGGGAGACACCACCCCGCGTGGTACCTCAACCTCGTCGCCGACCCGGAGGTCGGCGTGCAGGTCGGCCCCGAGACGTTCACCGCGCGGGCGAGGACGGCGACGGCGAGCGAACGCGCGACGCGGTGGAAAGAGATGGCGGCGATCTGGCCCGACTACGACCGCTATCAGACGAAGACCGACCGCGAGATACCGGTCGTGGTGCTCGAGCCCGTCACGTGACGGGTAGCGGAGGAAGACGAAGCCGCTCGCGAACCGTCGCTCGTCCAGGAGTTCGAGGCGCAGGTCGAGGTCCTCGGGAAGCGACCGCGTGCCGCCGCCCACGACGGCGGGCACGAGGAAGAGCAGACACTCGTCGACGAGACCGGCCTCGAACGCCCGGCCCGCCAGGGTCGGCCTACCGACGGCGAGGTCGCGCTCGGCGGACTCCTTCATGGAGCTGACGGCGTCGGCGTCGAAGGTTCGCTCGATCCGGGTTCGCGCGCTCGAGGGCGCATCGAGCGTCGTCGAGTACACGACCTTGTCGGTCGAGCGCCAGAGGCCGGCGAACTCGGGGATGTGCGCGGGCAGGTCCGGGGCGGTGTGCATCGTCTCCCACGCGAGGAGCACCTCGTACATCCTGCGGCCGAGGAGGTGGGTACCGACCGAGCGTTCGAGATCGTTGATGAAGGCGTGGACCTCCTCGTCGGGTTCGGCCCACTCGAATCGCCCGTCGCGGTCGGCGACGTAGCCGTCGACCGACTGGATCGCGGAGTAGACCAGGCGTGCCATCGCGTCCGCCCCGTTCCGAGGGCCTCCGATGGTTCGAGTCGCCACTCGAGCCCATCGAGGGAGCCTACGCAGGGTCCCCCTGCATGGCCTTCGTGACCTCGACGGGCCCATAGTCCTGGACCTTGTCCGCCGACGCGCTCGACATCCTCGGCATGGCCCACCCCCTCCCAGGTCTCGAGGGAGCGGAGCCCATCTCCGTCGCTTGAGACCGTCGAACGGGACCGGGCGGATGCTTGCCGAGCCATCGCGTTGCTTGCCCGGCGGACGGCATATCGTTGCGACCGGACACGCCGAGTCGGGGGGAGCGGGTCGTGGGGGGAAGGTCGGCGGAGCTCCGGCGGTCGCTGCCGGCGATCGTCATCTCGATCGCCCCCACGATCGTCTACTTCGCGGTGCTGGGGATCGTCCTCACCGCGGCGGGTCCGAGAGAGCTCGAGCTCACGAAGGACGAGACGAGCGCCTGGATCTTGATGCTCTACGGGCTCCCGACGGTGATCGCGCTCGTCCTCACGCTCCGGTACCGGATGCCGCTCCTCGTCACCGGGAACATCTTCGCGATCATCTTCTTCGTCTCGCTCGGCCACCAGATCTCCTTCTCCGAGCTGGTAGGCGCGTCGATCGTCGCGGGCGCGGTCGTGCTGCTGGCGGCAGGGCTCGGACTCACGAAGCTGATCGCGGAATGGATCCCCGCGCCGATCGTGTACGGCCTGATCGCGGGGGCGGTGATGCCGTTCGTCGCCGGCATCTTCACGTCGCTCAGCACGTCGCAGGACGGGGACTCGATCCCGATCGAGGTCCCGGTGATGATCGGGGCGGCCGTCCTCGCGTACCTGCTCAGTCAGCGGATGTTCGGCACGCGGGTGCCGCCGATCCTCGCGGCGTTCCTCGCCGGGATCGTGGTTGCGGCGGTGACGGGCCAGCTCGGGTCGTTCCCGACCTCGTTCTCGCTGCCGAGCCTCGACGTCGTCCGACCCACCTTCGACCTCAAGGCGATCCTCACCGCGACGCCGGTGCTCGTGGCGCTCATGACGGTGCAGGCGAACATCCCGTCCGCGATCTACATGCGGAGCCAGGGCTTCCATCCGCCCGAGACCGTGCTGAACGTCGTGAGCGGCATCGGGACGATGGTCGGTTCGTTCTGGGGGCCGGTCGCGGTCTCGCTCGCGCTGCCGCCGGTGCTGCTCACCGCGAGCCCGGAGGCCGGCCCGCAGGAGATCCGCTATCGCTCGGTCTTCCTCCCCGCCTCGGCGGGTCTGCTCATCGCACTCTTCGCGAGCACCGCCGCCGCGCTCGCGGTGCTCGTCCCCTCGACGCTGTTGCTGACGATGGCCGGGCTGGCGCTCCTCGGCGGGCTGATCGGGGCGATCAAGGAGATCGCGAAGGGTCCGCTCGTCCTGGGCCCCGTCTTCGCGTTCGCGATCTCGCTCTCGCAGATGACGGTGGCCGGCCTCGGGCCGTTCTTCTGGGCGCTCGTGCTCGGGACCGCGGTCTCGCTCCTGCTCGAGCGGGAGGGGTGGAGGCGGCTGCGCTCCGAGATCGAGGAGGCGGAGCGGGAGGCCTGAGGTCGTACCCAGGTCGGTAGCATGCCCGTGGCCCGAAGGAGCGATGCGGTGTGAAGTGGCTCGTCGTGCTGCTCGTAGCGGTCCTCGTCCTAGCGGTGCTGTGGTGGGTGCGGTCGAGAAGCGCGCGAAGGGATCGAGCCCGCTCGATCGGGCCGATCGAACGGCAACGGATCGAGGAGGAGATCCGACGGCGCCACGGCGGCCCCGGGCCGACGGTGGACGGCGGCCAGCACCTGCGCTGACCCGGGCGTGGGCAGGATGTCGCAAACCGACGGGGTGGACCCGGGTGTACGGTGGGGGTTCGCTGTGTGGGAACGACCGGAAGGAGGCCCCGGATGGACAAGGTCGTGCACTTCGAGATCCCGGCGGACGATCGGGATCGGGCGAAGGAGTTCTACCGCTCCGCCTTCGAATGGGAGCTGGAGGACGCGGACATGGGCGACGGGAACATCTACACGTCCCTGATCACGACCCCGTTCGACCAGCAGACGCGGCTCCCCACGGAGCCGGGCGCGATCAACGGTGGGCTGTACGTGCGGAGCCCCGATGCTCCCGCGACCCCGGTGATCACGATCGGCGTCGACGCGATCGACGAGTCCCTGAAGAAGGTCGAGGCGGGCGGCGGCAGCGTCGTCACGCCCAGGACCGAGATCCCGAACCTCGGCGCGTTCGCGTACTTCAAGGACTCCGAGGGCAACGTGGTCGGGCTCTGGGAGAACTGGAAGTAGGGAGCAGGCCCGGCCGACGAGCTCGCCGTCTATCGGCGCGCGAGCGCGGCCGCCAACCGCTCGATCGAGGCCTCCGTCATCGGCTGGAGGAGCACGATGAGGTGGTCGATGCCGAGCGCCTCGTAGTCGTCGATCGCGCGGGCGAGCTCGTCGACCGAGCCTCGGAACGACCGATCGTCGTCCTCGTCGTCGCCCGCGTTCGGGTCCTGCTCGAGATCCACGACGTTCACCCCGACGGTTCGCGCGAGCGTCGCCGGGTCCCGGCCCTCGGCCTCGAGCGCGGCGTCGAGCGCGCGCAGCCGTTCGGCGAGGCGGTCGTCCGGCGCGCCGAACCACGCCGTGTTCCAGGCGTCCGCGTGCCGAGCGGTGATCCGCAGCATCCGCGTGCCGAACGCCGCCACGAGGATCGGGATCCTTCGCCCCGGCGCGGGCACCAGGACCGCGTCGCGTGCCACCTCGTACGTACCCTCGAAGGTCACCGCCTCGCCGCGGAGCAGCGGCGCGACGATCTCGACGGCCTCCTCGAACCGGTCGACGCGATGATCCTTCGGGAAGCCGAACGCGTCGTACTCCGCGTCGTGCCAGCCCGCGCCCAGGCCGAGGATCAGGCGGCCGCCGCTCACCTCGTCGGCCGTCGCGGCCATCTTCGCAACGAGCGACGGGCTCCGGAAGCTCGAGCAGAGCACGAGCGTTCCGATCTCGACGCGCTCGGTCACCGAGGCGACCGCGCTCACGATCGTCCACGCCTCGTGTTGACCCTCGATCGGCCCCGCGGACGGCCGGTAGAAGAAGTGGTCGAACATCCAGACGGAGTCGAGCCCCTGCGCCTCGGCCGCGAGCGCGAACGAGCGCACCTCCGGCCACGGCGGGGTCGGGCGCCCTCCGTCGGCGGCCGCGAGCAGGATCGCGCCGATCTTCATCGCCGGAGTGTAGGCACGGCGGTCACGACCCCGACCAGGGCCGCTCGCCGGGAGCCGGGCTGTCACCTCCGAGTGTGACGATCGGTCCGTGCCGAGCGAGGCCACGATCCTTCACGCCGACGTCGACTCCTTCTACGCGTCCGTCGAGCAGCGGGACGATCCCTCGCTGCGCGGCCGGCCGGTCATCGTCGGAGGCGGCGTCGTGCTCGCCGCAAGCTACGAGGCGAAGGCCTTCGGCGTCCGAACCCCGATGGGCGGACGACAGGCCCGGCGCCTGTGCCCTCAGGCCGTCGTCGTCTCGCCGCGGATGGACGCGTACAGCGCGGCGAGCAAGGCCCTGTTCGAGGTGTTCGACGACACGACGCCCTTCGTCGAGGGGCTGTCGATCGACGAGGCCTTCCTCGACGTCGGCGGCCTCCGGCTGATCTCCGGCTCGCCGACCGAGATCGCCGTTCAGCTGCGCCGGGACGTCCTCGACCGCGTCGGCCTGCCGGTAACCGTCGGCGTGGCCCGCACGAAGTTCCTCGCCAAGGTCGCGAGCGGCGTCGCCAAGCCGGACGGCCTGCTCGTCGTGCCGCCCGACGCCGAGCTCGAGTTCCTGCATCCGCTTCCGGTCGAACGGCTGTGGGGCGTCGGCGAGGTAACCGCGGCCAAGCTCCGCGAACGCTCGATCACGACGGTCGGCGAGGTCGGGCGCGTCGGGGAGGCGACGCTCGTCCGGATGCTGGGTCGCGCCGCGGGCCGGCACCTGCACGCGCTCGCGCACAACCGCGACCCTCGGCCGGTGCAGGTCGGACGCCGCCGACGGTCGATGGGGACGCAGCGGGCACTGGGCCGGAGGAAGCGCCCGCCGGAGGCGCTCGACGCCGACCTGATCGCGCTCGCGGATCGCCTCAGCCGCCGGCTGCGGAAGGCGCACCGGGTCTGCCGGACCGTCACGCTGCGGATGCGGTTCGACGACTTCTCGCGCGCGACGCGCTCGCACACGATGTGGGAGGCGACGGCGGACACGCAGACGATCCTCGCGATCGGGCAGGGCCTGCTCGCGTCGGTCCGCCCGATGATCGAACGCCGGGGCATCACGCTGATCGGTCTGACGCTCAGCGGCCTCGGCGACGACCGGGCGATCCAGCTCGCGCTGCCGCTCGACCGGCCACGAGCGGAGACGGTCGACGGCGCGCTCGACCGTGTGCGCGAACGGTTCGGGTCCACCGCGATCACCCGTGCCGTGCTGCTCGGGCGGGACACCCGCCAGGCGGTGCCGCTCCTGCCCGACTGAGCCTTCACTCCTTGCCGAACCCGGACGGCTGCCGCATCGTGGGCATCGGCACGGGAGGGATGTCACATGCGAGCGGTGGTCCACGACCGGTACGGGCCTCCGGAGGTCCTCCGGATCGACGAGGCCGAACGCCCGGTGCCCGCTGCCGGAGAGGTCCTCATCAGGATCCGCGCGACCACGGTGAACCGGACCGACTGCGCGGTTCGCGCCGCCAAGCCGTTCCTGTGGCGGCTCTTCAAGGGGCTCCTGCGGCCGAGGCAACGGATCCTCGGCATGGAGCTCTCCGGCGAGGTGGAGGCGATCGGCGCGGGCGTGAGCGGATTCGACGTCGGCGACCGCGTGTTCGGGATCAAGGGGTCCGGCGCGTACGCGGAGTTCACGTCCATGTCAGAGGATGCGGCGCTCGCCCGCATGCCCGTCGAGATCACGTTCGAACAGGCGGCCGCGGTCTGCGACGGGGCGATCGCCGCGCTCACGTGTCTGCGGAGCGTGCACCTCCACGAGGGGCAGCGGATCATGATCTACGGCGCGTCCGGCGCCACCGGAACCGCGGCGGTGCAGCTCGCGAAGGCGTTCGGCGCGGACGTGAGCGCCGTGTGCAACACGAAGAACCTCGAACTCGTGCGGTCGCTCGGGGCCGAGCCGGTCTTCGACTACACGAGGGAGGACTTCACGAAGAACGGCGAGACGTACGACGTGATCGTGGACGCGGCCGGCAAGCATTCGTTCCGGCGGAGCAGGCATTCGTTGAACCCCGGTGGGACGTTCGTCGCGACCGACGTCGGCTTCCTCTGGCACGTCCCGCCGCTCGCGCTGCTGACCCGATGGATCGGCGACAAGCGCGTGACGCTCTCGATCTCGAGGGAGACGAAGGAGGACGTGCTGCTCCTGAAGGGGCTCATCGAGGCGGGGAAGTACCGCCCGGTGATCGAACGCGCGTATCCGCTCGAGGACGTAGTCGAGGCGACGAGGTACGTCGAGACCGGACAGAAGACCGGCAACGTGGTCCTCACGATCTGATCTGCCTCGAGTTCTCGTAGGGTGCCGACCCGACGACAGGGAGGCGGACATGAGCGACCGAGTGACCGAGACGGGCCGTGAGGCCCTGGTCGTCGAGGACGCGGCCCCGATCAGCGTCATGGGGCTCCCCGTGCTCGAGGCGCTTCCCTCGCGTTCGGTGCCCTACGAGCAGGTCGACCCGTATATCCTCGTGCACGAGGGGCGGTTCCGGCCGTCGGCGGCCGCGGGCATCGACACGAAGCATCCGCACCGCGGGTTCGACAACCTGTGGTACGCGCTCGAGGGCTCGATCAGCACCGGGCACAGCACGGGTCCGGGCGGCACGATGGAGCGGGCGCGGCTGTCCCAGGGTGACCTCCTGTTCGTCCGGACGGGTCGCGGCGTCTGGCACGCGGAGGCCATGGGCGGCGACGAGGTCGAGGAGGACCGCGGTGAGGTCGAGTTCCGCGGCGTCCTGTTCTGGGTGAACCTCGCGCGGAAGGACAAGGGCGCGGAGCCGAGGGCGCAGGTGCTCCGCCGGGAGCTGATCCCGAACCAGCGGGAGGGCGACGCGATCGCTCGGACCCTCGTCGGCGAGGGATCGCCGCTGCAGCTCGGAACGCCGGGGCTGATCCTCGATGTGGAGCTGCCCGAGGGCGGCCGGGCGACGACGGCGGTCCCGTCCGAGTTCCGGGGCTTCGCGTACGTGCTCGAGGGCGAGGGCTCGTTCGGGGCCAACGGGCGCCGGGCGAGACCGCCGCAGCTGGTGCTGCTCGGACCAGGGGACGCCTTCACGGTCGCCGAAGCCGAGCCGGCGACGCGGTTCCTGCTGATGGCCGGCCGGCCCTACCGCGAGATGCCCGTCTTCAACGGGCCGTACGTCGACTAGCCTGCCGAGCCCGTCACCTCGAACGTCGCGCTGCCGATCGACCGGTAGCGATCGGTCACGAGGTAGTGCACGACGTAGGTCCCGGGTCGCAGCGGCCACCACGGGATCCCCATCGTCGAGTCGTCGAACGTGACCGAGCCGTCGACCACGGGCGGGTCCGTCCCGGACGCATGCAGCCCCGTGTAGTTCCAGATCGTGTAGCCGTCGACCTTCGGGTCGGCCGCGTCCGCGCGGTACACGCCGAGCCAGTCCCACCGGTTCGCGGGGCCGTCCTCCCACGAGACGACGATCGGCTCGCCGGGCGCGTAGCTCGCGGCGTCGGTCGCGACCCGGATCTCGGCCTGGGGGTCGCGGATGACGAAGCCGACGCGCGCGAGCTCGGCCCCGTCGCCGTCGAGGAGCACGGCCTCGTAGGGCCCCGCCGCCATGTCGGCGGTGTCGAACGCCTGCGTGCTCCCGCGAGCGCCCGTCGTCCCCTCGGTCTGCAACGCGGCGTCCGGCGCGCCGCCCTCCTTGACGACCGCGACCGAACCCTCATCAGTGGCCTGGTAGCTCACGGTGAGCGGGTCGCCGCGGTCGAGCAGCGCGGTGTCGACCGAGACCATGAGCGGCATCGAGGCCGGTCGCACCTCGAACGTCGAGGCGAACGCCCGGTGGTCGGACGTCCACGGCATGAACGCCTCGTCGACGTCCTCGCCGCCGAGCTCGCCGATCAGCCGGCTGTCGAGCGTGTCGCTCGGGCCCGCGGCGTAGAGGAAGTCGATGCGGTCCTGCACGCCGAAGTGGCTGATCGCCGCGTCCTCGACCGGGTCGGGGTGGATCTCGCGGTAGGTGTCTCGGAAGCCGAGGTCGGTGATCGCGATGCTGACCGGCCACGGCACGGGCTCGTCGATGCCCTCGCGGGTACCCACCGTCTCGGTCCCGTAGTCGAGGTGCGAGGGCTCGTTGTGGTCGCCGGTGAAGAACACCGGGTAGCCCTGCGCGATCAGGTCCTGCATCAGCCCGAGCGGGACATCGAGCGAGGACGTGCGCACCACGTCCTCGGACGCGAGGACCTCGTCCATCGGCACGCCGGCGCGGAGCAGGCGAGGGCCGTACCGAACGTAGTCGAGGTGGATGTTGAAGAACGCCACGACCTCGCCGGGCCGGACCTCGATGAACGCGTATCGCCCCTCTGCTCCCGAGGGCTCGTGGATCGGGTACTTCGAGAGGATCTGCAGGCTCGTGTTGTAGTACGGGTAGCCGGTGCGATCGGCGGTCTCGGAGATGCGGTTGTAGGACTCGAGGACGCCGACGATGTCCGCGTCGATCGACTCGATCACGGCATCGGTCGTCTCGTCGCCTCCGTACTCGACGTTGTAGACGAAGACCTCGAGGTCCATCGGCGCCCCGAGCTCGAGGGACGGCGTCGCCTCAGCGCCCTCCTCCGGACCGTCCGACGTGCAGGCGGCCAGGACCAGGAGGAACGCCCACGCGATCGCGCCCGCCCGCCGCATGGCCGATGATGGTAGACGCGATCGGTCCATCGTGTGTGGCGATCGTGTGGATGGTCCGCCCACACCGACGCGCGGCGATGGCCGTGCCGAATCCCGAGTAGGAGGCGCGATGATCGAGTCGCTCGCGGCCTACGGATACGGAGGAGGAGGCTCGGGAGGGGCCTACTGGGCGATCGTTGCCGTGGTGGCCGTGGTGCTGGTCGCCGCGGGATCGTGGCTGTTCATCCGGCGGCGTCGCTCGGCCCGCCAGGGCTAGCCGAGCACCCCGAGGGCCGCCCGCCCCGCGGCGAGGTGAACACCCGGTGAACGGTGGCGAGTCCCCAGCGTGGCCGAGTTGCATGAGCGGGACGGTCGGACATTGACTAGAGTCTCGAGTGCGACCGGGCGGATGAAGGGGGAGTCGCGTATGGACCGCACGCTCCTGGACCCCAAGCAGGAGCCGTTGAAGGACCCTCTGCCCGGGCTCAAGAAACAACTCAGGTCCGAGTACGGCCAACTGCCCGAGGAGCGGATCGACCAGGTCGCGAAGCACTCGCTCGACAAGTACGCCGCCGCCAAGGTCCGGGAGTTCGTCCCCGTCCTCGCGTGGCGACACGCTCGGCGGCACCTTCAGCGCGCGTCCTGATCGCCGCGATGCGACCGCCGGGCGGCTCGGTTAGCCGGCCGGGCCCCCTCCACCCTCGCCGAGGTCGTCGTCGCCGCCTCCGGGAGGCGTCTCTCGCTCGAGCCGCGCGATGTTGAACGCGGACAGGACGGTCGCCGTGATGCTGAGGAACCCGGCCGCGAACGCGAGGAGGATCGCCCACGTGAGGTCCTTACGGTCGGGGTGGAGTCCGCCGAGCGCCCAGGGAAGGACGAGCAGCACGAGCGTCAGCAGCGTGGTGACCACCTCGTTGATCAGGAGGCCGGTCGAGCGGGTCGCGCGCGTGCTCTCCCCGATGCGGCGCACGGTGTCGACGTTCGCGACGATCAGCAACACCGAGAGGACGACGAACAGGACCCTGCTCCAGGCGAGCTCGAGGACGACGAGGCTCAGTGAGAGCCCGAGGGGGATCGCGAGGACGATCAGCGTGATCCTGGTACCGGCCCGCAGGTAGGGCTCGAACGCCGTCCGGACGCGGTCGAGCCGCCCGAAGCCCGTCTCGACGTAGAAGAGGACTCCCACCAGGAACAACCCGATCAGGGTCGCCGAGACCTCCGCCATGTGAGCAGGAAGGCGTTCGACACGGGTCGCACGGTCACAGCCTAGGACCGCGTTGCACGCGTGTGCCATCCTCCTCCGATGGGGCGATGGCGCGGGTCCCGGTCGGTCGCCGCCGTCCGGGCGGTGTTCGCGAACCCGCAGCTCCGGCGCGTCGAGCTCGCCGACTCGCTCTTCGTCGTCGCGAAGTGGGGAACGCGCGTCTCGATCTTCGTCTTCGCCTTCGAACGCGGCGGCGCCGCGGAGACGGGCATCGTCGCGGTGATCTCGCTCATCACCTCCGCGGTCGTCGCCCCCGTGGCCTCGGTCCTCGGAGACCGGATGCCTCGGGAACGGGCGCTCCTCATCGGCTATGCGATCCAGACCGTGTCCGTGGCCGGCACCGCCGCCGCATTGTTCTCGGGCGTCTCGGCCGTCGTCGTCTATGCGCTGCTCGCGGTCGTGACGGCGAGCATGACGCTGACCCGCCCGGCGCAGTCGGCGCTGTTCCCCCAGCTCTCCCACTCCCCGGACGAGCTCATCGGGGCGAACGCCCTTGCCGGATCGATCCACGGGGCCGGGGCGCTGGTCGGCCCGGCGATCGGGGGCGTCCTGGTCCAGCACGGAGGCGTGGACGTCGCCTACGCGATCTTCGCCGCGCTGTTGCTCGGATCCACCCTGCTCGTCGTCCGCCTCGAGCCTCACCCGCCGGCCGAGCACATCCGCGGCCACCCACTGCGGGAGGCCGTGGCCGGCTTCCGCTCGGTCGCGAGGGAGCCTGACCAGCGCCTGGTGGTGGGTCTGCTGGTCGGCAGGTCGGTGATCGCCGGGGTGCTCGACGTGCTCGTGATCGTCATCGCCCTGGGGTTGTTCGGGTTGCCGGAGTCCGCAGCCGGCTACCTCTGGGCGGCGCGTGGCGCCGGCGGGATCATCGGAGGGATCTGGGGCCTGCGACTCGTCGGGCAGCCGCGCGCCGCGGGCGCGCTGGCGGTCGGGCTGCTCGTGTTCGGGTTCGGGACGTCGACCCTGGCGTTCGTCGCCGTGGCCGTGCTCGGCGCGGCGGTCCTCGTCGTGGCCGAGTCCGGGTACGGCCGGGCGGACATGGCGGGACGCACGCTCCTGCAGCGCGTCGTGCCCGATCACGTCCTGACGCGCGTGTTCGGGGTCCTCGAGGGCGTGAATCAGGCCGGCTCCGCCTTGGGGGCGGCCCTCGCACCGATCCTGGTGGCGTGGTTGGGGATCCGCGGCGGCACCCTCGTGGCCGGGCTGCTCCTCCCCGTCGGGATCCTCTTTCTGCGCGGCCGGATCCGGGCGGTGGACCGGGAGATCGAGATCCCCGAGCGGGAGCTCGCGCTGCTCGCGTCCGTCGACCTGTTCGACGCGCTGAATCCGCACGCGATCGAGGGCATCGCGGATCGGATGAAACGGATCGAGGTTCCCACCGGGAAGGTGATCGTGCGCCAAGGCGACCCCGGCGACCGGTTCTACGTCGTCGAGGAGGGCGAGGTGGACGTCACCGTCGACGGCCAGCCGGTGGCCACGCTCGGGACAGGGAACTTCTTCGGAGAGATCGCCCTGCTCCGCGACGTCCCCCGGACGGCGACGGTGACGGCCAAGACGCCGGTCACGGTCCTCGAGCTCGAACGCGCGGACTTCCTCGAGGAGGTGGTGGGTCATCCGGTGATCCGGAAGGCCGCGGAACCCGAGATCGAGGAACGGATGCTCGAGGACGAGGCCGCCTCGTCGCCTCCGGAAGTGCTCGACCCGCCGGATCGAGGCTAAGCGCCCGCATACTCGTCGTGCCGGCGGATCCAGGTCTGCCAGTCCTCATCGCTTTCACCGCGACCCTTCGGTGCGTGATCGAGGATCGGGTAGTAGGTCATCACGAACTCCAACCCGCGCCAGGTCGTCGAGTACGCGTGGTACACGTCGTCGCCGTCCCTGACGAACGTGCTGAACCCGGGGCTCTCGGTGAGGTAGCCGACGATGTCGGTCCCCGTCGCGCGAGCGTTGTGTTCGACGACCGGGGGGAAGGCGTCGCCGACGTCCCGGCCGGGCAGCGAGACCTGCGCCACGGCCTCGCGAGACTGCTCCTCCGTCTGCGAGGAGCCGAGGTCGATGTTGAAGTCGCCCGGCGACGACGAGACCCAGGGGATGCTCCAGCCCATGCGGCGCTTGTAGCCCTGAAGTTTCCCGATCGGTGCCTGCGAGACGAGGGTCAGCGTCGCGTCGCGAGCGCGCAGGTGTGGGACGACGCCGTCGATCGAGTCGGCGATCGATGAGTTGACCGGGCACCCGGCCTCGTAGGTCGGTCCGAACATGAAGTGGTAGACGAGCAGCTGGGATCGCTCGTCGAACAGATCCACGAGCGACTTCTCCCCGTCGTCCGTATCGAAGCGGTAGTCCTTCTCCAAGCGCACCCAGGGCAGGTTCCGACGCAGTTGCGCGATCTCGTCTCCCAGCCGGGTGTGCTCCTTCTCGCGCTTGAGCAGTTCCTCGCGTGCCGCGAGCCACGCCTCACGTGTCGCGATCGCGTGATCGGTCATCCTTCTCCTCCTTCAATCATCCAGGCTGCCCATCGCCAGGTTCACGGTCGTTCCCGTCAAGCCGCTCGCCTCGTCGGAGGCCACGAAGACCGCTGCGTCGGCGACCTCCGCCAGTGTCGAGAGCCGGCGTGTGTGGGTCCGGCTCGCGAGCGCGTCGTGGAACTGCTCCCGGGTCATCCCCGATGCCTCGGCGTAGGACGCGAAGCCGTCCCTGATCCGATCCGTCTCCGGGATGCCCTGCGGTCGCAGACCGACCACGCGGATCCCCTGGGGTGCGAGCTCGGCCGACAGCCCCCGCGTGAGCGCCTCCACGGCCGCCATCGCAGGACCGCTTCCTCCGACGAAGGGGACGCCGGTGCGGGAAGGCGTCGCGGTGACGGTCATGATCACCCCCGCTCCGGCCGGGACCATCCGTCGGGCGGCGAGGCGAGCGGTCAGGAAGTACGACCTCGTGTAGGTCGCGATCGGGACCGAGAACCGCTCGACGTCGAGGTCGACGAGGGGCGCGCGGATCTTCGGGTTCGGGACGCCGATCGCGTTGAACGAGATGTCGATGCGGCCTGCCCGATCGACCACGGCCCCGAGATGTTCGTCCACGGCCTGCTCGTCGAGCGCGTCGACCTCCGCCGCCTCGGCCGATCCGCCCGCGGCAACGACGTCCCCGGCGACGATCTCGACGGATGCGAGGGAGCGGCCGGCGAGGAAGAGACGGGCTCCCTCGGACGCGAAGGCGTGCGCGACGGCGCCGCCGATCGCACCACCGGCTCCGTAGATCACCGCGACCTTGTTCTTCAGCCTCATGCTCGGGGTGGACACCGCCGGGCCGCGGAACTGGGCGGTGCGCCCATCTTTCGGCGAGCGGGGTGTCTATCTGATCGAACGGGGGCGCACACCCCCAGGGAGTAGGTCGAGCGGTGGTGGGAGGATGGGACCGTGAGCACGGAGCTCGTCGCCCGGGCCAAGGCCGGCGATCAGGACGCGTTCCACGAGATGGTCGAGCCCTTCCGGGCGGAGCTGCACGTGCACTGCTACCGGATCCTCGGGTCGCTGCAGGACGCGGAGGACGCGATGCAGGAGACGCTGCTCGCGGCCTGGCGCGGCCTGAGGGGATTCGAGGAGCGAGCCTCGGTCCGCACGTGGCTCTACTCGGTGGCGACCAACCGTGCCCTCAACATGCTCCGGGCGGCTAGGCGGCGACCGCAGATCGAGATGCCGCCGAACGTCTCGATCCTCGAGCCGACGCGGAGCGCCGAACCGCTCTGGCTCGACCCCTATCCGGACGTGCTGATCGAGAACGAGCTCGGTGGTCCGCCCGACCCCGAGGCGCGCTACGAGACCAAGGAGGCCATCTCCCTGGCCTTCGTTACGGCGCTCCAGCTCCTGCCGGCGCGCCAGCGGGCCGTGCTGATCCTGCGGGACGTGCTCGGGTTCCGGGCGGCCGAGGTGGCCGAGATGCTCGAGACGTCGCTGGACTCGGTGACGAGCGCGCTCAAGCGTGCCCGCGCCACGCTCGAGAACCGCCCCCAGGTCGAAGCGCCACCCCGGCCCGATTCCCCGGCCGAGCGCCGGCTGGTGGAGGCGCTCGCGGCCGCGTTCGAGGCGAACGACGTCGACGGCATCGTCGCCCTGCTCGCCGACGACGTCCGGCTGAGCATGCCGCCGCTCCCGCTCGAATTCATCGGTCGCGAGGAGGCCAGGCGCTTCTACGCGTTCGTCGCCGCCCGCCCCGGTCGCCGCCGCCTCGTCCAGACCCGAGCCAACGGGCAGCCTGCGCTCGCCTTCTACTCGCGCGACGTCACCGGAGACGTGTTCCGCGCGACCAGCCTGATGGTCGTCACGTTCACGGGGGAACGCATCGGCGCGCTCACCCGATTCGACCCGAGCGTGCTTCGGCACTTCGGGCTGCCGCGCATCCTGCCGTGACGAGCGACGCCTGGCGGAGCTCGAACGCGTCATCGACGGGGACGTGATCCTCCCCGGTATCGCCTCCGCCCGAGGATCTCCAGGCCCCCGCTCGACACACGAGCGGCATCCTCGAAGGCGGCGGGGCCCCGCGAGGTCGACCGACCGAACAGTATCGTCCTCCGATCCAGTCTGTTCCTGGTGGACATCAGCCACACCGTGGAGACCATCGTGACGATCACGTTCGAGGAGCGAGCCGGGAAGACGGTCTTGACGATCCGCCGGGAAGGCTTCGAGCGCCGGGAGGACCGGGACGGCATCGAGAGCGGCTGGCCGAGCATCGTCGGTTCCCTCGAGCGGGTCGTCGCCTCTACGGTTGCTGCTCGAAACGGAGGAATGCCTTGACGTCGGATGCCGTTGCGAACGCCATGGACACGACGGCCGAAGCGCCGCCGAAGGCGACCCGGCGCGAGTGGGTCGGGCTCGGCGCGATCGCGCTCGCCTGCATGCTGTACGTGATGGACCTCACGGTCCTGCACCTCGCGATCCCCGAGATCAGCGCGGACCTCCAGCCGAGCAGCACTCAGCTCCTGTGGATCATCGACATCTACGGCTTCGTCGTCGCCGGCTCACTGATCACGATGGGCACGCTCGGGGACCGGATCGGCCGTCGCCGGCTCCTGATGATCGGGGCGGCCGCGTTCGGCGCGGCCTCGGTGCTCGCGGCTCTGTCGAGCAGCTCGGAGATGCTGATCGGGACCCGCGCCCTACTCGGAGTGGCCGGAGCGACGATCGCGCCGTCGACCCTGTCGTTGATCCGCAACATGTTCCTCGATCCGGACGAGCGGACCCGGGCGATCGCGATCTGGATCACGAGCTTCTCGGTGGGCGCGGCGATCGGACCGCTCCTCGGCGGCCTCGTGCTCGAGTTCTTCTGGTGGGGTGCCGCGTTCCTGGTGAACGTCCCGGTGATGGTGCTGCTGTTGATCCTCGGACCACGACTCCTGCCTGAATACAAGGATCCCGAAGCCGGGAGGCTGGACCTCACGAGCGCCTTCCTGTCGCTCGTCGCCGTCCTCGCCGTGATCTACGGCCTCAAGGAGTTCGCTCAAAACGGCATGGGGTGGCTGCCGGTGGCCACGATCGCGTTCGGTCTGGTGATCGGCCTTGCGTTCGTCCGGCGGCAGCGCCGACTCGCCGATCCGCTGATCGACCTGAACCTGTTCCGTGTCCCTGCCTTCATCTCCTCGCTGTTCCTCTACGGGGTCGGCATCCTCATGGTGTTCGGCGGGTTCCTCTTCCTCCCGCAATTCCTGCAACTGGTGGTGGGCTTGTCGCCGCTCGAGGCCGGGCTCTGGACGCTGCCCTGGGCGCTCGCGTTCGTCGTCGGCTCCCAGGTGACCCCGCGGCTCGCGAAGCGCTGGCCCCCTGCCACGATCATGGCCGCGGGGCTCGTGCTCGCCGCGTCGGGGTTCGCCGTCTTCACGCAGGTCGAGCCGACGTCCGGGTTCGCGATGATCGTGACAGGCTCGGTGCTGTTCTCGCTTGGGACCGCTCCAGTGTTCACGCTCACGAACGACCTGATCATCGGGTCGGCGCCACCCACGCGCGCGGGTGCGGCGGCGGGCATCTCGGAGACAGCGGCCGAGCTCGGCGGGGCGCTCGGGATCGCGCTGTTCGGCAGCATCGGGCTGGCCGTGTATCGCAGCGGTGTGGCCGACGGTATCTCGGCCGAGGTCCCCGCGGACGCCGCCGCGGTGGCGCAGGACACGCTCGGTGGTGCCGTCGAGGTGGCTTCGCACCTGCCGAGCGACCTCGCGCAGCCGCTGCTCGAGGCTGCGGAGGCGGCGTTCGTCCGGGGCGTGCACATCACCTCCGCGATCAGTGCGCTCGGAGCCTTCGCGCTCGCGGTGTTCGCGGCGATCGCGATCGGTCGCACGCGCGGCGGTTCTCGGCCGATCGGTGACGATGAGGACATGACCAGCGTCGAGGCGGCCTGAAAACAGCTCCGCCGCGGGTGATCCGGACGACGCGAGCGCAGCGGGCGGTCGGGAAGGACGCCGGGAGGCGTTGGAGCGCGCCCGAGAGTTCTTCGTCGCGAGCTACGCGCAGCGGTTCCTGCCCGAGTTCGAGGCGCAGCTCGACGTGTAGCCACCCTCGAGGTGGGTAGGCCCCTCGCGTCACACCGAAGCGCCCAAGCCGGCGGCCCATCCGGCCGGTGGTGATCGCGTCGGCGTCACGGTCGATGACAAGCCGTCGGGACCGGAAGTGATCGGGTCGGGAGGAGGCTCACATGCTCAGGGAGTTCCGCGACTTCGTCACGAGAGGGAACCTCGTCCAGATCGCGGTCGCGTTCATCTTGGCAGTGGCCTTCGGCGCGGTGGTGTTGGCGTTCACGGACGTGATCCTGAGTTTCATCGCCGCGATCTTCGGCAGCGAGGTGTCGTTCGACGACCTCACCTGGACCGTGAACGACACGCCGATCCCGTACGGGACATTCCTTGCCGCCGTAGTCAACTTCGTGATCATCGCCTGGATCCTGTTCCTGATCGTCAAGTCGTACAACCGGATGCAGAAGACACCGGATCCCACCACGAAGGTCTGCGACTACTGTCGGAGCGAGATCTCGCTCGAGGCCACGCGCTGCCCGAACTGCACGTCGCAGCTCGTGAACAGCGGATGAACCGGACGGCATCCCGATCCTTCTGTCCGGCCGGCAACGGGCGTGCTATCCGGGTGGAGGGGGCTCGGCCGGGTCTTGACCATGCATCGCCGGCTCCGAGACGTCGCCGCTCTCGGTTCGCCGGTCGTCCGACCGTGACTCGACGAGGTACCAGGTCTCGACCTCGCCCTTCCCCTTGACCGGGATCGTTCCCCGTGGCCGGCAGACGAACTCGCCCTTCAACAGCTCGTACGTCTCCCGCGTGATCTGGATCTCGCCGGGCGTGCCGTGGGATTCCATGCGGCTCGCGATGTTCACGGCGTCGCCCCACAGGTCGTAGAGGAAGCGTTTCGTGCCGATCACGCCGGCGACGACCGGCCCGGAGTTGATCCCGATCCTCAGTTGCAGACCCGACCGCCCGGCTACCTTCGAGGTCGCGACGGCCTCCCGCATGTCCAGCGCGAGCAGCGCGGCCCGGTGCGCGTGGTCCGGGGACGGATCGGGCACGCCCGAGGACGCCATGTAGCAGTCGCCGATCGTCTTGACCTTCTCGAGCCCGTGCCGCTCCACGAGCGCGTCGAAGCGGGAGAAGAGCTGGTCGAGGATGCCGACGACGTGGGTGGGGGGAAGACGCTCGGAGAGCGGGGTGAAGTCCACCACGTCGGCGAACAGGATGGAGGCCTCGTCGAAATGGTCGGCGATCGTCTGGGTGGCGGCCTTCAGTCGCTCGGCGATCGGGCGCGGCAGGACGTTCAGGAGGAGGGCCTCGGACTTCGCCTGCTCCGCCCTGAGCGCCGTGAGTGCCTCGTTTCGCTGGTGGGCGAAGGTCGCGAGCAACATGAACGAAACGGAAGCGACGCCGACGACGTTCAGCGCGAGCATCATGCTCGTGAACCACAACGGGAGGTCGGCATCGGGGAAGAGCACCTCGCCGAGGATCCCCGTCAGCAGGAAGACGAACAGGAACGCGACGAACCAGCGGACGGCCTGACTCACCTCGAGGAAGACGAGCGCCCCCAGCGGAGCAAGGATCCCCCAGAGCCCGACGGCGCCGGAGGGGAGGAACCCCCCCACCAGCATCTGACCGCCGGCCGTCGGCGCCACGAGGATCGCCAGGAGCTGGGCGACGAGCAGGAACCGGAAGTTCCTGGTGCGCGCGAACACCACCAGGGACGCGACCGAGATGGCGCAGTAGACGAGGGGCGCGATGCCCACCGCCGAGCCGAGGGAGAGATACAGGATGCCCCAGATGACGGACACGGGAGCGATGAGGACCGCGAGCAAGACGAGGAGCGCCTTCTTCTGGCGCAGCTCGTCGTCGTCCCGGGGGTCCGCCCCGATCCGAGCGAGGATCTCGGTCCCGCGAGCGAACCAAGATCGGGATCGGTCCTGGGTCTTCGGCGTCTCCACGGGGAGGCATCTTCACCTCTTCCCGAGCGACACGACAAGCGATCCGAGTCCACGAGCCGCCGGGCGGGGGCGCCGACCGGGTCGTTCCGAGGGAGCTCAGGCAGATCACACGTGTGGGACGGGCCGGTCCGGGGGATGTCTCGTGTGACCGATGCCGTCGATGTCCAGGAGAGGAGATCCCGTGCACGACCACGACCCCCGCGATGAAGGCGATGAGGAGGTCGCCGCGGAGGAGCTCGAGGCGGAGATCCTCCGGGCGGATCGCGCCTCGGGAGCCGAGTCGTTCGGGACCACCGCCGAGGAAGAGGCAGCCGGCGAGGGGCTCGACCGCGCCCTCGCGCGGGAACGACCGGACCGCCGCTCCACGGACGAGAGCCTGACCATCGTGGACGAGGGCGTGACCGATGAGGAGGACGAGCTCGTCGGGGACGCCGTGGAACAACGCGACGAGTTCGCCCCGCCGGAGGACGCGGCGGTCTCCGAGCGCGAGGACGCGCCGGGAGCGACCGACCACGACGATCCGCATCCGGTCGACGACGACTGAGGTGCGGTTCGATCTCGTCGGCGCTATCGACCCATCGACGCGCCGAGCGAAGCGCCGACGTACTCGACGATCCGGCGGGCATCGTCGCCCGACGGGTCCAGCTCGGGGTTGTAGATCGTGACGTCCCAGCCGGCGATGCCTTGACCCGCCAACGCGGCGATCGTGAGGTCCTGCAACGCCCGCCATCCGACGCCTCCCGGTTGCGGATAGTCGACGGCCGCGAGGCTCTGCGACGACAGGACGTCGAGATCGACATGGAGCCACCAGGCCGCGGCCCGGTGGAGTCGGGTCAACGCGCCGGAGACGATCGCACCACCGCGACGTTCGAGCTCCTCGGGGCCGATGATCTCGACGACATCACCGGTCGATTCGACCCCAGCCGACGCAAGCTCGTCGGCATCCCGGGGACCGACGACGACGACGACGTCCGGGTCCAAGCGTGGGATCTCCTCCCGGAGCGCCGTCGGCAGGTTCTCCAGCCCGCGCCCGAGCGCGAGGCCGAGCTCCATGTCTGCCGCCTCGCCGGTGGTCGACGCATGGGGTGGCCAGGCGTCCTCGTGACCGTCGACGAACAGGACACCGACGTCGCTCTTCTGCCCCCACGCGGCGAGGCAGCCGAGCAGGACCGGGCAATCCCCGCCGATGACGAGAGGGAATGCCCTCTCGTGGAGGGCCGCTCGAACCTCCTCCCGTACCACCCTGAGCATCCTCAGGAGTCCATCCGGATCGATCAGGCCGGAGACGGGGTCTCGCCGTGGCGAGGTGGGGACGATCCGAAGGTCCCCGCGGTCGACGACGGCCGCGCCCGCATCCACGAGGCCTTCGACGAGCCCCGCCGCGCGAAGCGCCGCCGGTGCTTCCGCAACCCCGTCGGACCGACCGGCGGAGTTGTACGGAACACCGATGACGCGGAGCGAACCCTGAGGCACCGAGCTTCGGTCCTCCCGCCGACCGTTCCGGCGACATCGGCCACGATGGCGTGCCCCCGGCAGGAATCGAACCTGCGACACACGGTTTAGGAAACCCCGTGAGCACGTCGACTGGATACTACTGAGGTACGTTTCCGCAGGTAGTGGCACTAGGTGTATCTCGGTCGATCCCGGTCGTCCGACGCTGCTGGCCACCGGGAGGCCACCGCTAGCCGAGGAACTCGAGCCGGTCCCGGTTCACGAGCGCTTGCAGGGTAGGAGTCGGATCCCATCCGGCCAGACGAACTCGCTGCTGGCTCAAGGCCCGTCTATTCGAACGAGGCGATCAGGAACGCGAGCGTGAATCCGAACGTGGTCGAGAGTCCGGCCAACGGTCCGCCGTGCTCGAACGCCTCGGGCATCATCGTGTCGGCCAGCATCGTGAGAATGGCGCCCGCCGCGAAGGCTTCCACGAACGCGATGGAATTGTTCGAGGCGCCGTCGAGTAGCGCGAATCCCACCGCGGACGACAGTGCGCAGACGAGGACCACGACCGTCCACATCGCGAAGATCCGCCCTTTGCTGCGGCCCTGGTTCATGAGTCCCACCGAGGCGGCCATCGACTCGGGGAAGTTGGAGAGAAAGATGGCTGCGAGGAGCGTTACGGACAGCCCCTCGCCGTTCAGGAGGCTAAGGCCGAGCACGAGCGACTCGGGTACCCCGTCCAGAACCGCCCCGAGCACGATCGCGGTCGGGTTCCCCTCGGGTGAGGCTCCTCGTGGCGCCAGACCTCCGTAACGACCGTCACCAGTAGGAACGAGCCTACGGATTGACAAGAGACGACATCGGTTGGCTGGGCGAGGCATGACGATTCTCCGGGGCCGAGCGAATGCAGCATGGCAACCGCACGAAGCGGGAAGCCGAAGCGAACGTGAACGAGGTCCGAACATTCGGCGGCGCATCGCACCGGCGCGATTCCGAGCGTCGAGCCGCGTATCCACACACGCGCAGGTCCGCGAATTCCGACCCTCGTCGAGATCCTGGGAGGACGTGATCTACCGGGAGGAGCTGGCGGCTACGTTCAGGCGCGCAGGTGGATGGTGCCGAGATCAACCGTTCGGTTGATGAACGGATCAGCCGAGCCTCGTCGCGCGAGCCGGCAGAGTCCTGACATCTTGACAGTACCCTGACATTCGGCTAGGATCCGGTCCATGGAGCGGGAGGGGCGAACGCCGGCGGGGGGTGCCGTCACGGACCTGATCCTGTCGACGTTCCGAGCGAACGGTCTCCTGGTGGGTGCGGGAGATCACCTGAGCGCCGACGAGGGGCTCACGTCCGCGCGCTGGCAGGTGCTCGGCGCCATCGCCCTCGCGGAACGGCCGCTCACCGTGCCGCAGATCGCCCGGCGCATGGGCCTGACGCGACAGAGCGTGCACGCCACCGTGCGGCGCCTGGTTCGAGAACGCCTTCTCGAGCTCGCCCCGAACCAGGATCATCGCCGCTCCGCGTTGGTCGGTCTGACGAAGCAGGGCCTCGCGAAGTACCGCGCGATCGACGCCAGGCAGGTGGTGTGGGTGAACGGGCTCGGACGGGGGATCGCGCGTTCGGATCTCGATGCCGCCGTGCGCGTGCTCGATGAACTGTCCCGCCGACTCGAGGACGATCGCGGAGACGCAGGAAGGGGTTGAGGGAGCGATGACTCCGAGGCGACTGTTCGTGCTGAACGCGGTGATCACGGGCTTCTACGGCATCGCACTATTCGCGGTGACCGATCCGATCCTGGACATCTACGGCATCGACGCGAACCCCGACGGGATCTACATGGCTCGCTGGTTCGGTCTGGGGCTGTTCGCCACCGGCCTGACGACGTGGCTGACCAGAGATGTCGCGGACTCACCCGCCGGGCGAGCGATCAGCCGAGCCCTTGCGGTCACCTACGGGATCGGCGTGATCCTGGCGTTCTGGGGGACCATCTTCGGGCCGTTCAACGCCCTGGGCCTGGTCGCGGTCGGCCTGAATCTGCTACTCGCATCGGGCTTCGCATGGCTCGGGTTCGTCGAGCCGCGGGCTCGTACTCGGACCACGTCCTGATCGTCGCCGCACCGGGACGGCGGACCGGACCCACGGGAGGAGCGCGCCTCAGTCAGGCTCGTCCTGATCGGGGTGGGGGTCGTCGTGATCGGTCGCGCCGGGCACCTCGTCCCTGATCGTCAGCGCCGATTCCTCGGGTGACGCGAACTCGTCCTCTTCGACGGAGCCGTCCGAGACGAGCTGGGCCTCATCGTCCGGCAGACCGTCGTCCTCCAGGTCCACCGCCTCGTCCGTGGCCGGCCGCTCGGGCCGTTCCTGGACGAGCTCCTGATCGAGGCTCTCGCCGGCGCGTTCCTCCCGCGCCGTCGTACCTCGGAGCTCGGCTCCGAACGGGCGATCGGCACGCATGATCTCGGCCTCGAGCTCTTCATCGCCGTCCTCGTCCCACGGATCGTCCTTATCCATGGCGCCTCTCCTCCTCAGTCCACGAACGGCCCGTTGAAGCGCGGCGTCTCGCCGTAGGGCCTCCCGGCCATCAGCATGAACCTCGTGCCGGGGGTGGCGTCGGTGACGACAAGCTCGTCGCCGGGACCGAGCAGCACCAGCTGACGGACCCCCCCCCGGCGCCCGTTGGCGCCGAACGTCACTTCGCCCTCCAGGAGGTACGCGAATCCTTGGAAGTCCGCGGGTACCGGCAGGATCGTTTCGCCGCCGCTGGGCAACTCCACGTCGAGGATCGAAGCTGGCGTTCCGAGCTCCACCGGCGATCCCTCGCCGACGAGCACGCGGACCGTCGCATCGTCCTCCGTCCGCACCGGGATCTGATCCGGTCGGAGCACCGTCGCGCGCGGCTCGGCACCCTTGTCCTTCCGCGCCAGGTTCACCCAGAACAGGACGCTCCGGAACTCGGTGTCCCCGCGGCCCTCCGCGATCTCGTCGCCCCCGATGCGCTCGGCGTGCCATGCACCGCGGCCGGTCCGGAGCCACAGGAGCGAGCCCTCCGACAGGTGCGCGCGTTCGGTGGATCCGTTCGGGCCGGTGGTGTGACCGGTGCTGGCCTCGCCGCTCAGCACGTACCACAGGTTGTCGAACCCGCGGTGGGGATGCTTCGTGTCGACACCCGCCAGGTCGGAGAGTCGGAACCGTCCCTCGTGGACCAGGATGAACGGATCGGTCAGCTCGTAGGGTGCGCCGGGGGAGGGGAGCGCCTCGATCACCGGGAGGCCCATCATCCGGATCGTCTCCGCATCATCGACGAGCACCGCGTCCCGCGACGTTCGAAGCTGTTCGCTCATCGTGATCATCTCCTCGTGGATGAGGCCACTCAACTGAACCGAGAACCCACGAAGGCGACGGTTTGTTCCGGCACGCTCAGCCGAACGTGAACGCCTCCGCGCCACCAATCTCGAAGACGAGATCGACGATCGGTCCCTGCTGACGGACGAGCTGGTACATCCGCTGCTCGGCGAGCGTGCCCGAGCCGTCGGCCTCCACGTCGGTGCCGTTCGCCCCCTGGGGGCCCCCGTCGAGTGTGACCCGGAAACCGATCGGATGCTCGCGCGAGCTCGGCCCCATGACGAGGTGGACGTCGCGGGCATGGAACCGGTACGCGATGCGGCCGTTCGGCCGGTCGAGGCGGCGGCGTCCCCACGGATGCGGAGGATGGGAAGGTGTTCTGCCTCGTGGAGGCCACCGACGCCGAGATTGCGAATGACGGTCACAATGAAGCACACGGACTCGTCGCCGACGCGATCTACCCGGTCGTCCAGAGCTGACCGAGAGCGCTCGCGGCGGCCCCTTCGTCGCCGAGTAGCGCATTTGGCACCGACCCCCGGGAGTCGGCGGCGAGCCTCGAGTCAGAGCTTTCCGGAGAACTCCAGCGATCTTGCTCCACCGAAGCCGAGGCGGTACGTCTCTCCAGTGTAGGAAACGACCAGAAGGACGCTGTCGCAGTGGCAGCATCGCATCACGATGCCGGGTGCCCGCATATACACGTGCTCCGCGCCAGTAGGTTCCACCTTGCCGCATCCGCCACACGCGATACGTACGGCGGTCATGTCCTTGACGAACACCTCGCCGAGGATCCCGGCGATCGCGTTTCCGTCGACCCGCATCGCATCGCTCTCCATCTAGCCTCCCGTGGGTCCGAAGCGCTCCGTTTTGACGCTGGTGGCGGGGTAGCCCAAGAGCACGAGGGCGGCGGCGATCGACTCGACGAACGGGGTCGGTCCGCACACGAACACCGATGGCATGGCCGAAGCGGGCCACGCGACCTCTACAAGCATCTGATCGTCCACTCGGCGCGCGTAGCCGGTCCATCCCGAGGGCTGCGACCGCGTGAGCGTGTGAACGACGTGCGGCGCCTGAGCGGCGGAAGCGAGCCGCTCCAGCTCCTCTCGGTAGATCACATCCTCCCACGACCTCGAGGAGTACAGGAGCTTCGCCCCCACCGCCGTCCCAGACGCTTCGCGATGGCGCAACATTGACATCAACGGGACGACTCCGGAGCCGCCGGCGACCAGCAGCAGCGGGCTTACCACACCCGCCTCCCAGACGAAGTAGCCGCCGACCGGCCCTCGCAGCTCGAGCATGTCGCCGTGGCGCAGCTCCCCGACGAGGTACGAGGACACCTCCCCGTCCGGCAGCCTCTCGACCGTCAGCGCGAGGTGCTGATCCTCGGGGGCCGACGCGATTGAGTAGCTGCGCTGCGCCTGATACCCGTCCTCTGCCGTCAGGCGGACGTCGACATGTTGACCTGCTCGGTGTCCGATCCACCCGGGCACGTTCAGGATGATGCTGCGTACCCTGGGTGTCTCGTCGACCAGGTCGACGACCTCGGCGAGCGTCCAGCTCAGTCGCCCGCGTACCGCTGCTCTCTCCATGGATCCCCATAGATGTGATAGCCGTAGGACTCCCAGAACCCCGGCTCGTCGCGGTCCATCAGCCGGAGACCCCGGACCCACTTCGCGCTCTTCCAGAAGTACAGGTGGGGAACCAGGAGCCGCGCAGGACCCCCGTGCTCCGGCTCCAGCGGAGCACCGTCATAGGCGAAGGCGATCCATGCTTTCCCGTCGAGCAGGTCTTCGAGCGGGACGTTCGTGAGGTAGTCACCGTCCGAGAACGCCATCGCGTGAGTGGCATCGTGCTCGACACCTTCTAGGAGCGTGTCGATCGAGACGCCCTCCCACGTCGTGTCCAGCTTCGACCACTTCGTGACGCAGTGGATGTCGACGCGCACCTCCTCGCTCGGGAGTGCGCGGAACGACTCCCAGGACCACCGTTCGAGGACCTCGCCCAGCTCGCTCTCGATCGCGAACGACCACTCGTTCAGCGGCGTGTGCGGCGTCGGCCCGGCGGACAGCACCGGGAAGTCGTCGGCGAGGTACTGCCCGGGAGGCAACCTCGAGTCCTCGCGTTCCTTCGCGCGCTTGCCTTGGAACCCCCTGGAGACGTACGCCATTTACGCTGTCTCTCCTCCGACATCGAGGCTACAGATTCCATGGGAACCGGCTAGTGCAGCGGGGAATCGGCAGCCCATCTCCTCCATCATCGGCGAGAACCTTTGCGACGTCGCAAAGAACCGGTCGACATCCGACACCTTTACGATGTACTGCACGACCACGGACATCCGTTCTCTTCGATCCTGCGGCGTGTAGTCGAGCATCCCCCTTGGACAACCGCAAGTCGAATTGGCGGCGGGCGGTCTGGCGCGCTCACGCACGCCAGACCGATGACCATCCCGCTTGCAGGTGGCAGGCCCTAGCCCCCGGCCGCCTCCATGTTCCTCGTGACGACCTCCATGGTCTCGTTCAGCCGGTCGGTCGGGCTGAACTCGACCAGTGAGGTGCCCGCGAAGATCGACGGCGTGTGGCCCGGCCCGACGAAGTACGCGTCCCCGCCGACGAACTCCTCGTCGCGTCCTGGTTCGAGGGCCACCTGGTCGATCTCCGATCGCTCCCCGCTGATATCCCCTGTGCCGATACTGGGATCTCGCCGCGAGCGAGCAGGTCCGAGGAACCGCGCGCGCTTGACGTTCTGACGCTACGTAAGAGTGTGAATCAGTTTGGACTAGCCGCATGGATTCTCTTTGACTACTCGGATGGGCGTCGAGAGAGCGATGAAGCGGTTCGGTACATGAATGCCCTAGATCTTCCGTCGGATCTTGCCAGCACATGGCGTATTGCCGAGAGCGCAACTACGCATGGGAGATGGAATGATCTGGACTGGCGCTCATGGGAGCTGGGCGTGAAGGATGAAGGTGAAGCACATTTTATTGAGTTCAACTCCTACATGTACCTTGCGTTCCTCCTTCAGGCCTTGCGTTTGATTGGTAGGGGCGACGCCTCCTTACTTCCGGATTCTGAGGACTTCAAGCATCTCGCCGCGGCTGATGGCCAGCTGATGCGACAGCTCGAAGAGATCGAAAGAACCACCGATAAGTGGAAGCCCTTCATTGACGATGCTGCAATTGCAGCCGTGCCTGAATTGAGGAGCAGATTGCAGCAAGCATCTGAGAGAGCTCAGGAGGATGAACGTCGCTCGCTCATCGAGGCACCGATCGATGACACCAAGAAGGCCGAGGTTGTTAGACGTGTTGAAGTTGGTTGGGAGGAAGAGGGGCTTCTGCGGAAGCTAGCTCAAGAGGCTAAAGCCTACGACTTCATTGACCAAGAGCCCCCGTCCGATGTTCTCCCGTTCGGTCTCAATCAACTTGACACTAAGCATGCCTATGTCGCTGAGACCGAGGTTCACACAATAGATTGGGGACAGGAGTGGGGCAGGAGTCTTGCCCGCGGCGAAAACGAAGCAGTAATGGGCGTCCTGCAGAGCCGGCTGCCCTTATTGGAGAACGGTGTTCCCTCAATGGCACGCAAGACTGAAGCTGCTCTTGACCGTCTCAGCAATGGGGGCCTCCAGCCCGTCGTCCTCATCAACCGATCATGGAAGGCGGGGTCGTCGATTGAAAAGGCTCCCGGCTTCGAATGGCCGAAGGACCGGCATGACCCCGACTTGGTTGGCCGCTTCCACAAGAGACCGGTTTACAACCTTCACGTGCAAGGGCCTGAGGAAGTGGTTGTTGTCGACATTGCTGCCGCCATTCGTTGGAAACAGTTTCGACCACCAACGCTTTCGGAAGATCAGGATGTCATCCGAGAAGTCATATCCATTGCCATCGAGGCATTTGATGAGGATAGAGCTCAGGGGCTCATCGATGAGTGGACGGACGAAGGCAGACAAATTGATTGGACAATTGAGACTTTGCTTGAGCGGGTGGGTCTCCGGATTTTCGAACGCTTCCGAATCGAAATGGTGGACCAGGAAGCCGGACTGCGTTTGCCAGCTGCCCTAGTAACAGATGAAGAAGAAGAGAGCTAGTCGATGTCAGGAGTTGCCTAGGTTGAATGGGCCGAACGGGTGATTTCAACGGGCTACTGATGTCAAACGGGGACCAATAGGTCGAATGAGCCTCGACGCCTGCCCCGCGCATGCCGATCCAGCCATTTTGCATTGACTGGCGAATCATGGGTCCTCTCGTGCGACGGCAATCGACCGGCGCCGACGTGGCGAGCCGGCCGAGCCAGAGCCGCACGCTGGTGAGGTGCCCTCGGGAGGAATCGAACCTCCGCACACGGTTTTGGACGATGCTGGCGTACCGCTGCTCGCTTTACGGCGTACGCCAGCGGTTTGTGCGGGCTTCTTGGTTGTGCATTCGTGACCGGTCCGTCGACAGCGTGTCTCCGCTGGTAGGAGTGCCCCGGCAGGAATCGAACCTGCGACACACGGTTTAGGAAGATGCTGCGAACCGCTGCTGCCTGTTCAGGCGGCCCTTGAGGGGCACGCCCCCACGTGCAGGTACTGCCGGCACTCATCGGTCGTGAACGTCCTCGACAGCCGCTCCGACGCCGCACGCATCAGGTCGGCGAGGCGCAGGAAATACACTCTGGCCGTTCCGTCACCGCTCGCCGTCGCGAGGAAGGCGCCGTCGGGGCTGAACGCCACGTCGTGGACCTCGGACACGTGACCGGTGAGCGCCAGAAGCTCACGCCCCGTGGCCGCGTCCCACAGCCGGGCGGTGTTGTCCTCTCCGGCGGTGGCGATCCGCCGGCCGTCGGGGCTGAACTCGGCGTCCCACACGACGCCGGCGTGCCCTCGCAGCGTGGCGAGGACTCGACCCGAGCGAGCGTCCCATACGTGAGCCACGCCGTCGAGGGAGCTCGTAACCACCCTCCCGCCCCCAGGGCCGAAGGCCACGCTGTTGACCGGGGACGTGTGTTCCTCGAACGTTCGCACGAGCTTGCCCGTAGCCACCGACCAGAGTTTGGCTTTCGAGTCCGCGCTCGCGGTCGCCAGGAGCGAACCGTCGGAACTGAACGCCACGGCCGCGACGGCGGCGTTGAGCTGCGAGCTGAGCCGCGAATGGACGAAACGCTGGACAATCGACCCGGTACCGGCGTCGAACAGCGTCGCCGTCCCGTTGCTGCCACCGACGATGACCGATCGCCCGTCCGGGTCGAACGCCGCGGACGGATAGGACTCGGATTCGTCCCGGGGATCCAACCTCGTCACCGTCCGCCCGGAAGAGACGTCCCAGACCGCGGGCTGGTCCCCCGCGGTCACCAGGAGCGTGCGGTCGGGGCTCAGCGACGCGTCCTGGATGCTCGTGTCTTCGATCCGAGCGATCTCCGCGCCGGAGGACGGGTCCCAGAGCCTCGCGGTCCCATCGGACCCCGCCGTGATGAGCACGGATCCATCGGCGGCGTAGACCGCACTCGACACGGAACCCTCGTGCCCGATGAGGGTCAGCCGGTCTCTCGTGCCCGCGGGCGTGACGTCCCAGATCTTCGCGGTGGCGTCCGCCCCTCCGGTGATCAACCGGGTCCCGTCGCGGTGCCACGCCACGTCTCCGACGGGACCGCCGTGACCGCTCAGCGTGAGGAGCGCGCTGCCCGTCCGGGCGTCCCACACGCGCACGGTCCCATCCGGGCTGGCCGATGCCACGGTCCTCCCGTCGGGGCTGAACGGGGTGGCGAACACCCAGTCCGTATGGCCCAACAGCGTGAGCTCGGATCTCCCCGTCGTCGCGTCCCAGATCCTGACCGACCCGTCGAGGCTTCCCGTCGCGAGTCGTTCTCCATCGCGGCTGAAGAACACTCCGACCACGCCCCCCTCATGGCCGCGAAGCGTCAGGATCCGACGCCCCGTTTCGACGTTCCACACCGTTCCGGTGTCGCCGAGGCAGTGCCCGACCGCGAGGGCGCCGTCGTCCGGGCTGAACGCGTTGTAGCAGAGCCCGTCGCGGGTCTGGATCGAGCGGAGCTGCTCACCGGAGCCGGCGTCCCAGATCCTGAGGGTTCCGTCCCAGCCGGAGGTCGCGACGAGAGACCCGTCGTTCGAGAAGGAGGCGCCCTGGAGCAGATCGGTGTGACCAGACAGGGTGACCAGGCGCTCGCCGGTCCCGGGGTTCCATACGATGCCCGTCTGGTCCGCGGCGACGGTCACCAGGCGAGATCCGTCCGGGCTGAAGTTGAGGTCGTTGATGTCGCCGGTGTGGCCCTCGAGCTCCAGGAGCGGCTCGCCTGTTCGACCGTCCCAGATGACGACCACGTTCTGCCCGGTTCCCTTCACGGTTCCGGCCGTCGCGATCAGGCGGCCGTCGGGACTGAACGCGGCGTTCGCGGTGGACGGGTGGTCGAGCGTCATCACCACCCGGTCGGCCTGGATGGCCGCATGGAGCGCCTCGAGGGCGTCCTTGCCGACCGGGACCCGCGCTCGCTGATACGTGCGGACCGCCTCCATCGCCAGCAGGACGGCGCGCTCGGCGTCCGTCTCGATATTGGCTGCTGCGGCGGTGGCGAGCTCCCTGGCGAACGCGATGCGTTCCTCCCGCTCGGCATGACCGCGCTGCACGATCGCGAGGCCCCCGGCAACGAGCGCGGCGACAAGCAGGACGGCCACCCCGGCCAGCAGCGCGCGCAGCCGCCGGTTCGTCCGGCGCTGGCGCTCAACCTCCCGCTCGCTCGCCTGCCGGCTCTCGGACAGGAACGTCCGCTCGAGCTCGTTCAGCTCGTCCGCGTGTGCCGACGCCCAGTCGAGTGTGCCCGACAGCCGGGCGCCTCGGTACAGGTCGCCGGTTTCCCGGTCACGCTCGTCCCACTGCTTCGCTGCCTGGGTCACGTGCGCCCGGAGCCGGTGCCCCTCGAGATCCTCCTCGAGCCAGCCCGCGAGCCGCGGCCACTCGCGGATCAGCGCCTCGTGCGACACCTCGACCCATCCGTCGCTCGTCGTGAGGAGGCGGTCCTGCGTGAAGCGGTCGAGGACGGCGCGGGCAACGACGTCGCGGTCGAGGTCGAACTCGGCGGTCGGAACGCGGCGGCGGACCGGCGCGTCGCCCTCGTCGCTGCCCACGAGCCGGAGCAGGACCCGTCGGGCCGCCTGCTGCTCGACCTCCGACAGCTGCTCGAACGAGCGCTCGGCCAGGCGCGCGACCGCACCCCGCACGCCACCTGTCGCCTCGTACGTCTCGAACGTGAGCCAGGCCCCGTCGCGCGCTGACCAGAGTTCGACGAGCGCGGTGGAGAGCAGGGGCAGCCCGCCGGGCTCCCCCTCAACGTCGGCAACCAGCGCGTCGGTGAGCGCCGATTCGACGTGCACGCCGGCGCGCCGGGCGGGAAGCTCGATCGCGCGTCGCAGCTCGTCCGGGCTCATCGGGCCGAGGAGCACGTGGTTCTGGGCGAACAGGTCCGCGAGCTCGGGGTGGACTGCGAGGTGCGCGTAGAAGTCCCCTCGGAGCGTAGCCACGACCACGATGCGCTCGGGGTACGCCGCGGCGGCGCCGACGATGCTCCGCAGGAACGCTTCCCGCTCGTCCGGGTCGACGCTCATCGCGAAGATCTCCTCGAACTGATCGATTACCAGGACCAGGCGCGTGTCGCGCCCACCATCGCCCGTGACCTCGGCGAGAGGGTCCTGGCCGTCGGAGACGAGACCCGCCCAGGTCACCGTGGTCTCCAGCTCGCGCATCGGGCGCTCGCCCGGCCTCATCATGACGGTGCGCCAGCTTTCGCTCCCGGGGAGCAGCCCGGCGGACAGCGAGGGCGCGAGGCCGGCCATCACGGCCGAGGACTTGCCGCTGCCCGAGGCGCCCACCACGCCGAGCAGCCCAGTCCCGACCGTTCGGGCCGCGAGCTCGCCCACCAGCCGCTCGCGCCCGAAGAAGTACGCCGCGTCGTCGGTGTCGAACGGCGCGAGGCCCTTGTACGGACACGCGTCGGGAGCGCCGGCCGGCGTCCCATTGGTCGCGTACAGGCGGCCCAGCTTCAGCGCGATCACGTTGTTTGCGAAGCCGAGGTCCGCCGAGCGCTTCGTCCGTCCCGCGGCGAGGTACTCGGCCGCTGCGGTCAACCGTCGGCGCGTCTCGTCGCGCGCCCAGTCGCTGACGAGCTCGTGGACGCGAGCGGGCACGCCGCCCGAGGCTCGGAACACGGACTCCAGCGGGACGTCGACGACGTCGTTACCCGCGTAGAGGCGAGCGACGTCCGCGACGGCGCCGGTGTCGAGCGACGGAAGGACGCGATGCGCATCGCCGCGTTCATCCACTCGTTTGACGAGCGAGGCGAGGGCCGACAGTGCATCGACGTCGCGGAACGTCGCGACGACGAGGACGGGACGGTGGGCGATCGATGCGACTCGCTCGTCGAGCGCGGACACGATGCCCTCGCCGAGCGCCTCGAGATCGTCAACGACCACGACAGAAGGCGTGGTCGCGTCGACCGCTTCCCGGAGCGCCTGCATCGCCAGCGCCGTTCCCGCGCCGCCCGCCCCCGCGTAGCGGACGAGCCCGGTCCGGCCGTTGATCTCGGCAGCGAGCTCCGCCAGCAAGCGGGTTTTCCCGATCCCCGCTGGGCCCGACACGAACACCACTCGACCCTTGCCTCGCCGCGTCACGCGCCACGTCCCTCGGAGCCACCGCAGCTCGTCGAGCCGGTCGACGAGCGGCGTGAACGTATCGAGCTCGGGAGCGAGCGACGGGACGTGCGTCCCCGGGCCCGGACCGATGGGCGGTCGTGTCGGCTCGCCCGGTACGACCTGCACGACGTCGATCGGCCGGTCGAACCCCTTCAGCCCCAGCGCGCCCCGCTCCCGAAGCTGCACGCCGTCGATCCCCCCTACCGCCTCGGCGACGGCGCTCGTCACCAGCATCTCGCCGGCGGTGGCGTTCGAACACAGTCGGGCGGCCGTGTTTAGGGCCGCGCCGCGGAACCCGCCCTCGACCGGGACGGCCTCACCGAGTTCGACCCCGACGCCAATCGCTAGCGGCAGTGTCGGATCTTCGGCCGACTCCTCGGCGCAGGCCGCGAGCAGCTCCGCGCCGGCCCGCACCGCCTGAGCGGACGACGTGAAGATGGTGAGCGCCTCGTCGCCGCGGAGCTCCAGGACCTCGCCCCCGCGCGCGGCCGCCGCCTCGCGAGCCACCTCGGCGAACCGTCCGGCGAGGCGCCCCGCGGCCTCGTCGCCGTGCTCGCGGGTGAACGCCGTATACCCGCGGATGTCGGCAATCAGGAACGTCCGGACCGTCGCACGGCCGGAATCCGAATCAGCACGGGCGCGCGCCACGCGGCATCACTCCGGAGCGCCGTCACACGTCGGACCCACGGCCGCACCTCCCGGTTCGGTAGCGCGATTGTGCGCATCGCATGAGAGTGCGCGCAAGTGTTGCCCGTCACGGTTCGGGCCGATCGCTCCTCTCGGCCGCGACGGCCCAGGCGAACTTGACGACCGGGAGATCTCGTGTTCGGGTGGCGCGCTCTCGGCGACCCTGGATTTCGGCGGGAGGTCCGGTCGCCGCCGGTCCGCGCGAAGCGGTTTTTGGCACCCCTGCCCCTCTCGTGCCTAGTAGATCCGAAACGGGCCTGGATCCGTCCCGCGAGCGAAGGGTCGAATAGGGACGTTATCGCAGCTGGTGCCCCCGGCAGGAATCGAACCTGCGACACACGGTTTAGGAAACCGTTGCTCTCTCCACTGAGCTACGAGGGCGGGAGCTTCGCGGACCAAGGGTAGCGAGTCTCATCGCCTGGTGGAACGGTCCCGCCGCCCGGCTACCGGCGCGAGAGCGTGAGGCGCATCCACGGCCGCCAGGTCGCGCCGCCGTCGTCGGTGCGGATCCATTCGACCAGCGCGAGCGAGCGGTCCTCTGAGAACGACATCTTCGCCTCGGCACCGTCCGCCCGAAAGGTCCACACACCGTCGCCGTCCACCGTCGCCGTCGAGGTCTGCTCGCCTCCCTCCTGGTCGTATGCCCGCGTGGCGAACGAACGTCCGCCCAGGTAGGGACCGATCATCTCGAGCCCCTGCACCGGTTCGCCGCCCATCTCCACGTCGATCCTGTGGATCACGAACGCACGGCCCAGCCACTCGTAGTGGTCGTAGCCGTCGACGCGGGCGACCGGGGTCTCGCCGTCGTCGCCGAACACCTCGCCGTCGGTCCGCCAGGTCCCGATCAGGACGTCAAGCTCGAAGATCTCTGGCTCGGAAGGCATGGGCACCTCCGTCGTGAAGGTCCACGGGGCGGTTACCCAGGAGCGACCCGGTCGCAACGTCGCCAGACCGCACCAACCGGTGGGGCGGCTAGCATGGCCGTGCAGCCATGTCCCAGCCGTTCGAGATCACGCTGGACCTCGAGGTCGACGCCACACCCGAGCAGGTGTGGGAGGCGATCGCGACCGGGCCCGGCCTCGGCTCGTGGTTCCTCGGCGACAGCGAGATGGAGCCCAGGCAGGGTGGCACCTGGAAGTGGACCTTCGCCGGGTACACCGACGAGTCGACCCTGAGCACGTGGGACCCGCCGAACCGCCTCGTCACGACCGGTAACGAAGGTCCCTACGGCGCCAAGCACTCGTTCGACTACACCGTCGAATCCCGGGAGGGCGGCGGCTCCGCGATCCGCTACGTGCACAGCGGCGTCCTCGCCGGCGACGACTGGGAGGCCGAGTACGAGGCGATGAGCGAGGGCGACCCGATGTACCTGAACAAGCTCGTCCAGTACCTGAACCACTTCGCGGGACGGTACGGGGCCAAGGTCGACGCCTTCGGGCCGAACGTCCCCGACCGCGAGCGGGCGATGGCCGCGTTCCGGCGTGCCCTCGGTCTCGACGACGACGTCGCGATGGGCGACAAGGTCTCGCTCGCGCCGCAGGGCGTCGACCCGATCGAGGGCGAGATCGATCACGTCTCGCCGCACTTCATCGGCGTGCTCACCGAAGACGCGATCTACCGCTTCATCCACGGGTTCGCCGGCGAGACGCTCGTCGGGCACCACGTCTTCGCTCCGGGAGCCGACCGGGCGCAGCTCGAGAAGCAGTGGGGCGCGTGGATCGAGCGCGTCTTCGAGGCCGAGCCGCCCGGCTAGACTGACGGCCCCCGCGACCTCGCGGAGGTGTCATGTCGTCCGAACCCGAGCCCGACCAGCGCGAACGCGACCGCGCCACCGCGGCCCGCCTGCTCGAACCGCACGCGCCACCGGATTGGCAGCAGCGCTTCCGGACGGATGACCTGCTCGACTCGGTGATCGACGGCGAGCCGATCCAGATGTTCGTGATGGCCGCCGACATCCGCGAGTCCACCACGCTCATGAAGGAGGCGATCCGGTTCGAACGGTTCGCGTCCGTCATGGACCGCTTCGTGAGTTCGGTCCGCCTCGGGATCCGGAAGTCGGGCGGGTGGTTCGACAAGTTCACCGGCGACGGGTTCCTCGCGTACTGGATCGTGCAGGGCGGCCCCTCGGACGAGTACGAGGAGCGGTTCGTGCAGACCGCCGGCGATATCGTGCACACCGCGAACACGCTGATCGACCTGTTCCACCGACGCGTGCTCGAGGACTTCCGCGCCAACTCGCGGAACCTGTCCTCCGGCGTCGGCCTCTCGATGGGGCTCGACGCCGGGCCCGGATACCTCGTCAAGATCGCCGACGAGCTCACGGTGGTCGGTCCGCCGGTGGTGGGCGCGGTCCGGATGGTGACCGCCGCTGCGCTGCCGAAAGAGATCGTCGCGAACGTTTTCCTCGGCGAACGCCTCCGCGAGGGGCAGGACGCCGCGTACGAGGCGCTCGGCATGACCGTGAACCGCGAGTTCCGGCCGACGAAGGAGTACCCGAGGGGGCAGGAGGTCTACGCGCTCACGTTCGACGGCGCGGAGCGGGATCCGAGCGAGGCGGAGCAGGCCTCGGAGCAGCCCTCGGCCTGAGCCAGCGTCAGGTGAAGGCGACCCGGATCGCGAACGCGTCGCGGTCGCCCGCGTTCGCGTCGCCGGCGACCACGCCGTGGGTGGTTCCGACCACGACCACGCCCTTGGCGTCCGCGGCCATCCCGTAGACGCGGTCGAAGTCGTCGGTCCCGAGCTGTTGCGTCCAGATCTCGGTCCCAGTCTTCGGCAGGAACTTGAGCAGGAACCCGTCCGTCTCGCCGAGCAGCCCGCCCTCCGGCAGCGATCCGAGCGTCGAGCCCGCGACGTAGACGCCCTTGCCGATCACGGCGACCGAGGCGGCGTCGTCGTCGGCGGGACTCCCGAACTCGTTGACCCACTTGATGGACAGATCTTCGTGGAGGCTGCCGATCACGGCATCGAGGCCGCCCTGCGCCGGCTGGTTCAGGAAGCCCCCCGAGGTCCAGCCGGCGAAGTACAGGCCGCTCGCGCTTTCCGCGACCGACGTGACGGCGTCGTTCCCCGGCCCGCCTACGAGGCGGAACTCGCCGCGAGATCCGTCCACGCCGTACCTCGCGACGAAGCCCTCGAGGTCGGCGGGGTCGCCGGCGAACCCCTCGGTCGAGCCTCCGACGGTCACGATCGACCTTCGGACGGTGACCCCGAGGCCGCCGTCTTCGCCCCTTCCGCCGAACTGCTCGGTCCACTTACGCTCGCCCTCGAGGCCGAACCGGGCGACGAACGCGTCGGACGGCCCCTTGCGCGCACCGGCGAGCTTGCCGCGCGTCGTGCCCGCAACGAAGACGCCGGCCTCGGTCGCCGAGATCGCGGCGGCCCCGTCGTCCTTCGGCGTGCCGAACTGCTCGAGCCACAGGTCGTTCCCCTTGCGATCGAACCGCGCCACGAACGCGTCGACGCCCCCCTTCAGCTCCTGCTTCGGGAAGCGACCGGTGGTCGAGCCGGCGATGTAGACGTCCGAGCCCACGACGGCGATCGCGAACGATTGATCGACGCCGTTCGTGCCGAACTGCCGCGTCCATAGCTCGTTGCCGGCGGCGTTGTACCGGCGCAGGAACGCGTCGTAACGATGGTGGTACTGCTGGCCGTCCAGGGCGAAGTTCGTGAACCCGGTGACGTACGAGCCTCCCTCGCCGTCCGGCGCCGCGGCGTACGCGAGGTCGTACCGCTTCGTGCCGAACTGCCTGCTCCACGCGATCGTGCTCGTGGAGTCGACCGACCCGCAGTGCACGCGAGCGACCAGGCAGTCCTCGACGAGCTGGTCGAGACGCTCCTGCTGCCATGTGTTCCAGAAGTCGGCATGGAGCGTGTAGGCAGGGCCGCTCGAGAGCGTGAAGGCGAGTGAGCCGTCGGGGCTCGTGGGGTCCATGATCCCGTAGTGCACGCGCTCGCTGAGCTTGGGGATCGCGCGCGAGAAGCCCGCCGGGCATGAGCCCTGGACCGGGTACGCGACGTCGTCCGGCGTGAGCCCCGTGCCGTTCCAGCAGCTCGGGAAGTCGATCGACGCGACGATGCCGTCGACGAACGCGTGCTGCGCCCACGGCGTGCAGTCGTAGGGCAGACCCTCCTGGGGCGTCTTCACCGCCTTCGTCTGGCCGCAGTTCCACGACACGTGCGGGTTCTCCTCGGGGGAGGCCGCGTGCGAGTCGCCGCCGATCATCTGCAGGCCGGGCGGGATCGTCTCGACCGTGCCGGTCTTCGGCCCGAGGTAGTAGATCCGCATCACGGTCGGCGTGATCGGGACCCCGTTCAGGGAGGCCTGCGGGGCCCAGTAGCCGGCGGTGTCGCTCGGCACCCTGCAGGTCGTCTCGTCGGCCAGCATCGACTCCATCGTCGAGAACGCGTCTACGCCGGTGTTGCCGAAGAAGTCGTGGACGTGGGAGGCGCCGGGCTGCCCCGGGAACACGATCGGGTCGTCCGAGAGCGTGTGGGAGTAGGTGCAGCGCAGCACGAACTGGCCGTTCGACTGGGCGGCACCGGCTCCGCCACCGGACAGCAGGAGCGTTGCCGACAGCAGGAGGAGGGCGAGGAGGACTCGGGCTCGTTCCATACGGGCGCCGCCGAACCTAGCGGGCGGCGTCGCGAAGGGCAACACAGCGAGCGGGCGGGCCGTTCCGCGGCCCGCCCGCCCCGACGCTCTCGGTCGTACCGACCGGCTCAGGCGCCGCCCGGCTCGAGCGTGACCTCGATCGGCTCGTAGTCGGCACCGTTGATGTCGACGCCGAGCTCCTCGAGGTTCGCGTGCGCCTCGGTCACGATGTCGTTCGTGAACGCCTCGGCGTCCGGAGGCGCCGTGAGGACGGTCGCCCCTTCGAGGTTCGGCGTCTCCTGGGCGATCTGGACGGTGCGATCCCAGTCCTCCTGGTTGATGAACCCGACGCCCTGGTCGGCCGGCCAGATGAGCTGGTTGATCTCGTTCATCTGCCAGAGCTGGTGGCTCGCGCCGAGCTGTGATCCCTGCTCGACGACGAGGTCCGTGCACTCCTGGACGTTGTCGCGGCAGTACGCCCAGCCCTGCAGCGACGCGGTCACGAGGCGAACGGCGATGTCCCGGTAGGCCTCGTCGTTCGCGAGGCGCTCGCCGTCCGCCCAGATCGCGTCCTGGAGCATCCCGACGCCGATCTCCTCGTACGAGATCACCGAGAGGTCGTCCGGCTGGTAGAGCTCGCCGGTCTCGGGGTTCTCGGCCTCGAGCACCTGCGCGTACTCGTTGTAGATCATCGCCTCGGCCGCGTCGATGTCGCCCGAGAGCAGTCCGTCCATGTTGAAGTCCTGCTGGACGAGCGTGACATCGGTGGCTGGGTCGAGCCCCGCCTGCCCGAGCGCCGCGAACACCTCGTACTCGTTGCCGAACCCCCAGTTGCCCACCGTCTTGCCCGCGAAGTCCTCGGGCGATGTGATCCCCGAGTCCGCGAACGACACCTGGAGCGTCCCCGAGCGCTGGAACACCTGGGCGATGTCCACAATGTCCGCCCCCGCCTCCCGGGTGGCGAGCGCTTTCGGGACCCAGGCGACCGCGAAGTCGACCTGCCCATCGGCCAGCGGCTGCTGGGGCACGATGTCGACGCCACCCTCGACCAGCGTGACGTCGAGGCACTGGTCCGCGTAGAACCCCTGATCCTGCGCCGCGTAGTAGCCGGCGAACTGGGCCTGGATGTACCACTGCATCTGGAAGCTGACCTCGTCGACCGCGTCGCAGTCGCCGCCGCCTCCACCACCACCGCCGCCTCCGGCTTCGTCCTCGCCGCAGGCCGCGGCGACGAGCGTGAGCGCCAGGACGCCCGCAGCGAAGATCCTCTTCCTTCTCCTCATGCGCGCCCCCTTCCCCCCGGCGGGGCGGGCCCCCGCCGATGTTCTCCGTTCGAGATGCGCCATCATGCCCCAACCCGCTCGACCGCGCCGGCCCCGCCCGGGACGGCGATCCGCTCGAGGACGACCGCGACGAGGTAGAAGGCGAGGCCCAGCAGACAGGCGCCGAGCACGTAGGCCCACGCCTCGGCGTTGTTCGACAGAGCGATGTTGCTCACGATCCGACTCCCGAGCCCGTTCTGCGATCCGCCGAAGTACTCCGAGACGAACGCGGTGATCACCGACGCCGGCGCCGCGATCTTGAGCGCGGTGAACAGGAACGGGACCGCGTTCGGGATCCTCACTTTCCGGAGGACGGCCGCCTCGCTCGCGGCGAACGAGCGCATCAGCTCGAGCTGGATCACTCCCACCTCGCGGAGCCCCCGTGCGACGTTGACGAGCACGATGAAGTAGACGACGAGCGTTACCATGAGGCGCCTCGGCACCTCGCTCGTGACGGGATACATGTTGTTGAAGATCGCGACGAGCACGAAGATCGGGATGGCGTTCAGCCCGATCGCGAGCGGGGTCAGCAGGTCGTTCAGCAGCCGAAAGCGCGCGAGCAGGAAACTCATCGCGATCCCGAGCCCGGTGCCGACGAGCAGCCCGACGAGGGCGTTCAGGCCCGAGACCCTCGTGGCCTCCCAGATCAAGGACGTGTTGGCGCGGAACGCGTCCCAGATCGCCGACGGTGCCGGTAGGAAGTAGGTCTGGAAGTCGAACACGTTCACGGCCGCCTCCCAGACCAGCACGAACCCGACGCCGAACATCACCGGCGGCCAGACGAGGGCGAACGCGGACGACCCGGATCGCCTCATCCTTCGACGGGCTCCTCGAGCGCCTGCTCGATGTCGGGCTCGATCCCCGTGTCCATCCTTCGGAGCGCCTCCCGCACCTCGGTGACCTTCTTGAAGAACGCGTCGGCTTCCCGGGTCTCGACGTCTCGGCTCGTCCCGAGGTCGACGTCGATCACGTCGGTGATGCGGCCGGGGCGCGGCGACATCACGACGACGCGCGTGGACAGGTAGACGGCCTCGGGGATCGAGTGCGTGACGAAGACGACCGTGGTGGAGGTCTCTGCGCAGATCCGAAGGAGCTCCGCCTGCATGTGCTCGCGGGTCATCTCGTCGAGCGCGCCGAACGGCTCGTCCATCAGCAGCAGCGGCGGCCGGGCCGCGAGCGCGCGGGCGATCGCGACCCGCTGCTGCATGCCCCCGGAGAGCTGCCACGGGAAGTGGTCGGCGAACTCCGTCAGCTTCACGAGCTCGAGCATCTCGAGCGCCCGCGTCCGCCGGTCGTCCTTGCTCCAGCGCTTCAGCTCGAGGGGGAGCTCGACGTTCTTCCTCACGGTGCGCCAGTCGAACAGCCCCGCCTGCTGGAAGGCCATCCCGTAGTCCTGGTCGAGCCGGGCCTTGCGGGCGGGCTTCCCGTTGACGAGGATCTCGCCGGTCGTCGGCTCGGTCAGGTTCGCGATCAGGCGGAGCTGCGTGGACTTCCCGCAGCCCGACGGGCCGATCAGCGAGACGAATTCGCCCGGCTCGATCCCGAGGTCGATGTCGACGAGGGCCTCGACGGCGTTCGGGCGGCCGGCGTTGAAGACCTTCGAGACGTTCCGAACCTCGACCGCCGTCACTCGGCGGCCTCCCGTGGCCGGTTCCGCATCAGGGTGAAGTCTGCCAGCGAGACCAGCCCGACCATCACGAGCCCGAGGAGCGCCGTCACGATGACCGCGGAGAACACCTTCGACGGGTCCCCGGTCGCCTGCCGGGCGTACTCGATGATCAGGCGTCCGACCCCGCCCGCGAGGCCGGTCGACAGCTCCGCGACGATCACGCCGATCACCGAGGCCGTGGCCGCGAGCTTCAGCGCGGGGATCATGAACGGAAACGCGGCCGGGAAGCGCAGCTTGAACAGCGTCTGGCGCCACGACGCCGCGTACGAGTCCATGAGCTCGAGCGCCGCCGCCGGGGTCGACGTGAGGCCCTTCAGCGTCCCGACCGCGACGGGGAAGAACGCGAGGAACGCGCCCATCATGGCCGCCGACAGCCAGCGCGGCCATTCGAACCCGCCGATCGACAGCCGCCCGCCCCAGCTCACGACGAGCGGTGCGAGGGCGATGAGTGGCACGGTCTGCGAGATCACGAGGTAGGGGAGCAGCCCTCGCTCGACCACTTTGAACCGCGCCATGAGGATCGCGAGGCCGAGGCCGAGGGTCGTGCCGATCGCGAACCCGACGAGCGCGATCCGGAACGTGAACCACGCGCCCTGCAGGACGACGACCGCGATCGGCGTCGAGGAGCCGGGCCGCTCCGGCTCCGCGTATCGCCCGAGCATCTCCCACACGTGCGGCATCGCGGTGTCGTTCGCCCGGGGCAGGATCGTCCACCCGAGGACCGTCCCCCCGTCCTGGGGCCCGACGAGCTTGTAGAGCTCCCAGATCGCGGCGACGAGCCCCAGGGCGAGCAGGAACAGGAGCGCCCGGCGGAACCCTCTCGAGGTGTCGGCCCGCGCCCCAGCCGTCACGTCTTCGCGATCGCGCGCTCGGCGAGCGCCGGGATCACCTTCTCGCCGTACGCCTGCAGGGTCTCGTCCTTGCCGTCGTGCTGCAGGTACACCGCGAACTGGTCGGCGCCGAGCGCCCGGAGCTCCTCGAGGCGCCGGATGTGCTCCTCGACCGGGCCGAGGATGCAGAAGCGGTCGACGATCCCATCGGGGACGAACTGCGTGTGGACGTTCCCGACCCGTCCGTGCTCGTTGTAGTCGTAGTCCTGGCGGCCCTTGATGTACGCGGTGAGCGCCTCGGGCACCTCGGATCGCTCGCCGTAGCGCGCGACGATGTCGGCGACGTGGTTGCCGACCATGCCGCCGAACCAGCGGCACTGCTCGCGGGCGTACGCGAGGTCGTCGCCCACGAACGCCGGCGCCGCGACGCAGATCGCGACGTCGTCGGGGTTCCGGCCGGCCTCCTCGGCGGCGGCGCGGACCGCGCCGATCGTCCACTTCGTGATGTCCGGGTCGGCGAGCTGGAGGATGAAGCCGTCGCCGATCTCGCCGATCAGCTTGAGGGCTTTCGGGCCGTACCCGGCGATCCAGATGTCGACGCGGCTCTTCTGGGCCCACGGGAACCGGATCGTCGAGCCCCGGTACTCGGCGCCCCGGCCGTTCGCGAGCTCGCGCACGACCTCCACGCACTCGCGCAGGGTGGCGAGTGTCGTCGGCTTGCCGTTCGTCACGCGCACGGCCGAGTCCCCTCGACCGATCCCGATGATCGTCCGGTTGCCGAACATCTCGTTCAGCGTCGCGAACACGCTTGCGGTCACGGTCCAGTCGCGGGTGGCCGGGTTCGTGACCATCGGCCCCACCGTCACGTTCCGCGTGTTGGCCAGGATCTGCGTGTGGATCGGATACGGGTCCTGCCACAGGATGTGGCTGTCGAACGTCCACACGTGGCTGAACCCGTACGTCTCGGCGCGCTTCGCGAGGTCGACCACGCGCGCGCTCGGCGGGGTGGTCTGCAGGACCACGCCGATGTCCATGGGTCACACCCCCCCTGCGAACGGCGATCAGCGCGCGACGATCGGGTCGTACGCGTCGGGCCGGCGGTCGCGGTAGAAGGCCCAGCGGTCGCGGACCGCCCGGATCTTGTCGAGGTCGAGATCGCGGACGATCAGCTCGGGCTTGTACGGGTCGCCGACCTCGCCGACGAACTGCCCCTCCGGATCCACGAAGTAGCTCTGGCCGTAGAAGTCGTTCTCGCCGAGCGGCTCGATCCCGACCCGGTTGATCGCGCCGACGTAGTACATGTTCGCGACCGCGGCGGCAGGCTGCTCGAGCCGCCACAGGTACTCGGAGAGGCCGCGGTGCGTCGCCGAGGGGTTGAACACGATCTCGGCGCCGGCCAGGCCGAGGATCCTCCAGCCCTCGGGGAAGTGACGGTCGTAGCAGATGTAGACGCCGACCTTGCCGACCGCGGTCTCGAAGATCGGATATCCCTCGGTCCCGGGCGCGAAGTAGAACTTCTCCCAGAAGCCCTGCACCTGCGGGATGTGCTGCTTGCGGTACTTGCCGAGGTACGTCCCGTCGGCATCGATCACCGCGGCGGTGTTGTGGTACAGCCCGGGCTGCACGACCTCGTACATCGGCAGCACCATCACCATGCCGAGCTCCTTGGCCACGCTCTGGAACCGCTTCGTCGTGGGACCGTCGGGGATCGGCTCGGTGTAGCTGTAGTACTGCGCGTCCTGCACCTGGCAGAAGTACGGCCCGTAGAAGAGCTCCTGGAAGCAGATGACCTCGGCGCCCTGCGCCGAGGCCTCGCGGGCCGCCTCCTCGTGCTTGTCGGTCATCGACTCCTGATCGCCGGCCCAGTCGGTCTGCAGCAGCGCGGCCTTGACGGTGGTCATCTCTGTCCTCCTCCTCTCGGCGCCGGTTTGGCGGCTGATCACCACCGACGGCACCGCCGGTCGACACGATGGTAACCACGCGCCCGCCCAGGCGCGAGGGGGTGCTAGCGGCGCCGGAGGAAGAACCAGGCGGCGCCCTTCGGCTCCTCGCCCGGCCGAACGTGTTCGAGCTCGAAGTCCCGCTCGAACCGGCGCCGGATCTCGGGCTCCCGGGTCCTACGCGGCGTGCCGGGGATCCGGAACCACGGGCCGAACGCGAAGATCATCGTCCGGGCGCCCGAACGGGCAACTCGGGCGACCTCCCGCACGTAGTCGTCCCGACGCCGGACGGCGACCGAGTGGAAGCAGCCGATGTCCAGCACGAGGTCGAAGGGGCCCTCGACCCCGAGCTCGGACAGGCGCGTCACGTCGCCCTCGACGAACGTCGCCCCGGAGGTCCAGTCGGTCTTGCGCCGCGCGGACTCGATCGCGAGCGCGGAGAAGTCCACGCCGACCGCGGTCCATCCGTGCTGCGCGAGCCAAAGCGCGTTCGTCCCGGTGCCGCATCCGAGGTCGAGCGCGCGGCCGGGCTCCATGCCCGAGACCTCCTCGACGACCTCGGGAGGCGTCACCCCTGTGTCCCACGGCGTCCGGCCGCGACGGTACGCGCGCTCGTAGAGCCGTTCGGCGATCCCCATCACGCGACGCCCATCAGACGTCGCCGCTGAACGTGTCGCACGCCTCCGGATCGCCGCTGTCGAACCCGGTCCGGAACCACGTCGTGCGCTGCTCCGACGTGCCGTGCGTGAACGTCTCCGGATCGATCCTGCCCCGCGTCCGCTCCTGGATCCGGTCGTCGCCGACCGCCGCGGCGGCCGTGAGCGCCTCCTCGACGTCGCCCGGCTCGAGGATCCCGCGCGCGTAGACGGACGCCGCCCACACGCCGGCGAAGCAGTCCGCCTGGAGCTCGAGCCGGACGGAGAGCTCGTTGGCGTCCGACGGGTTCTCGCGGCTCTGCTGCTGCACGGCCGCGTTCGTCCCGAGGAGTGTCTGGACATGGTGGCCCACCTCGTGCGCGAGCACGTAGGCCTGCGCGAAGTCGCCCGGCGCGCCGAAGTTCCGCTCGAGCTCCCGGAAGAACCCGAGCTCCAGGTACATTTTGCCATCCGCCGGACAGTAGAACGGACCGGTCGCCGGGGTCGCGACCCCGCAGCCCGAATCGATCGGCTCGGAGAACAGGACCAGGCGCGTGTTCTCATACGTCCGACCCGCCGGGCCGAAGATGTCGAGGTCCCAGGTGTCCTGGATGTCGTCGACGATCGCGTCCATCCGGTCTTCGACCGCGCCCTCCTCGATCGGACCCGACCCGCCGGCGGGAGCGGTCGGCGCCCCGCCGAGATCCGTCACGCCCGGGATGTCGAACCCGCCGCCGGCGCAGAACTGGAACGCGACGATCACGAGCACGATGAGCAGCGTCGCGCCGATCCCGCCTCCGACCGGGAGCGGCATGCCGCCCACCCGGGTCCCGCCGAGGCCCGACGACTGACCCCGGCGGTCGATCACGCCGCCCGAACGCCGCCGCAGTCGTCGCCACTTCACCTCGTTGCTCCTTCGCCTCGTCCGTTCCGTCTCCGGTCGAGCGCTCCGTCAAACATCGGGAGGGCTGTGGCGGCCTCCTGGGCGGTGCGGTAGAACACGAATCGGGCCGTCGGGTTCGACCAGCACGGCGCGTTGAGAGATGGGAGCGGCAACCATGAGGACGCTGATCAAGGGTGGGACGGTCGTCACGGCGACCGAGACCACGAAGGCCGACGTCGTGATCGAGGAGGAGAAGGTCGCCGCGATCGGCACCGGGATCCCGGTCCAGGCCGATGTCGAGATCGACGCGACCGACCGGTACGTGATGCCGGGCGGCGTGGACGTCCACACGCACATGGACCTGCCGTTCGGCGGCAGCTTCTGCTCGGACGACTTCGAGACCGGGACGATCGCCGCGGCATTCGGGGGGACCACCACGATCGTGGACTTCGCGGTCCAGGACTACGGCGAGGGTCTCCGCCAGGGCCTCGACCGTTGGTTCGAGAAGGCCAAGCGCGCGACCACCGACTACGGGTTCCACATGATCGTGCGCGAGGTGAACGACCAGGTCCTGAAGGAGATGGACGAGCTCGTCGGCGAGGGGGTCACCTCGTTCAAGCTGTTCATGGCGTACCCCGGCGTGTTCATGCTCGACGACGCGTCGATCTTCCGGGCGATGCGGCAGGCCGCGGACTCGGGCGCGCTCATCATGATGCACGCGGAGAACGGCGGGCCGATCGACGTGCTCGTCCGGCAGTTCCTGGACGAGGGGAAGACCGACCCGGTGAACCACGGGCTGACGAGGCCGTCGGTGATGGAGGGGGAGGCGGTGCACCGCGCGTTCAAGCTCGCCGAGCTCGCCGGCGCCCCCGCCTACATCGTGCACCTGTCCTCGCGGGACGCGCTGAACGCCGTGCGCGAGGCGCGAGACCGGGGCCAGGCCGCGTACGCGGAGACCTGCCCCCAGTACCTGTACCTGTCGCTCGACGACCTCGGCCGGCCGGGGTTCGAGGGGGCGAAGTTCGTGTGCTCGCCGCCGCTGCGAACGGCCGACCATCAAGAGGACCTGTGGAAGGGACTCCAGGGGAACGATCTCCAGATCGTCTCGACCGACCACGCGCCGTTCAACTACGTCGGCCAGAAGGACATGGGCAAGGACGACTTCTCGAAGATCCCGAACGGCCTGCCCTCGGTCGAGGACCGCTTCACGCTCCTGTTCGAGGGCGTCGGGAACGGCCACATCGGGCTCAACCGGTTCGTGGAGGTCGTCGCGACCGCGCCGGCCAAGATGTTCGGCCTGTATCCGCGGAAGGGAACGATCGCGCCGGGCTCGGACGCGGACATCGTGGTCTTCGACCCGAACGCCGAGCGCGAGATCTCGGCCAGCACGCATCACATGAACGTCGACTACTCGCCGTACGAGGGCAGGAAGGTGCGCGGCCTGCCGGAGGTCGTGCTGCAGCGCGGCAACGTCCTCGTGCGGGACGGGCAGTTCCACGGCAGGTCCGGGGACGGGAGGTTCCAGCCGAGGAGCCGGATCCCGGGCTAGAGGCGGCTCAGGCGGGGGCGATCCGGTAGCCGACGCCTCGGACCGTCTCGATCCACCCCGGCCCCAGCTTGTTGCGCAGGTACCGGACGTAGACGTCCACGCGGTTCGACCGCGGATCGAAGTCGATCGACCAGACCGAAGCGAGGAGCTCGCGGCGTCCGACGGTCTCGCCCCGGTGGCGCATCAGGGTCTCGAGCAGCTCGAACTCGCGCGGCGTGAGCCGGACGACCCGGCGCCCGATCCGGACGCTCCGGGCGCGGGCGTCGAGCTCGAGGTCGCCCGCGCGCACCCCGACGGCCCCACCTGCCTCCGGACGACCACCCACGCCAGATGTTCGCGGTCCGGGGTCCGGTGGATCGAAGTTCCTCCGAGTTCTCAGGCCCGGCCGAGCGCCCCGGCGACCGCCTCGATGTCCTCTGGCGTCGTCCCGCAGCAGCCGCCGATCAGCCTCGCCCCGGCCTGCCTCCAGGCGCCGGGCCGAAGCGGAGACCGGGCGTCTTGGCGGGGCGGGTCGATCCAGGACTTCCGCATGGGGTCCCAGAACGAGCCGCGGTTCGGGTAGCAGACGACGGGGAGGTCCGTGCCGGCCGCCGCGATCTCGACGAGCGCGGAGGCGTGGAGTGGCGGGGTGCAGTTGATCCCGACGGCGACCACGTTCGGCGAGCCGGTCGCGACCGCCACGGCCTCCTCGAACGGGGTCCCGTCGCAGATGTGCCCGCCGTCGCGGCAGCTGAAGCTCACCCAGGCCGGGACGTCCGGGACGCGTTCGAGCGCCCGGACGATCGCCCGGGCCTCGATGATCGACGGGATGGTCTCGATCGCGAACAGGTCGGGCTGAGCCTCAACGAGCGCCTCCATCCGGGGAACGTGGAACGCCACGAGCTCGTCCTCGCCGCGGTCGTAGTCGCCGGTGTACTCGGCGCCGTTGCCCAGCATCGCGCCGTACGGGCCGATCGACGCCGCGACGACGTGGCCGTTCGTGGCGGAGTCGCGGGCGATTTCGACGCTCCGGCGCATGAGCGCCGCGGCCTCTGCGGTCCCGAGCCCTCGTCGCGCGAGGCCCTCGAACGTCGCCTGGTAGCTCGAGGAGATCGCGACGTCCGCGCCGGCCTCGAAGTACGCCGCGTGGACCTCGCGGATCCGCTCGGGATCCTCGACGAGGACGCGGGCCGACCAGAGCGGGTCCCGCAGGTCCGCCCCGCGCCGCTCGAGCTCGGTGGCGAGGCCGCCGTCGAGCACGACCGATCCGCGCTCCTCCAGGATCCGCTCGAACGGGTTCCGCATCGCGCGCACCAGCCTACGGCGTTGACCCGAGACGCCTTCGGGCGGAGGATGCGGCGTCGTCACGAACGATCGAGAGGGAACCCGTGACCGGTGCCAGCACCTACATGCTCGTCTTCCGGACCCTGCACATCCTCGGGGGGATCGCGTGGGGCGGCTCGATCTTCCTGATGGTGTTCTTCCTGCAGCCGACCGCCAAGGCCGTGGGCCCCGCGGCCGGGCCGTTCATGCGCGAGCTGCTCTCGGTGCGCAAGCTCATGGACGTCGTGCTCGCGCTCGCGGCGACCACGATCGTCGCCGGCGGGTTCCTGTACTGGAACAACGTCGACACGGCGGGGAGCCTCGGCGACCTCCTCGACACGAACTACGGCGTGGCCCTCACGCTCGGCGCCGTCTCGGCGCTGATCGCGTTCGGCATCGGATGGTTCGCGACGCGGCCGACGGTGAAGCGGACGCTCGCGCTCGGGGGTCAGATCGCCCAGGCCGGGGATCAGCCGCCGCCCGAGCTCGTCCAGGAGCTGCAGGCGACGCAGGCGAAGGCCCGGACGCTCGCGAAGGTGAACTTCACGTTCGTGGCGCTCGCCGCCTTCTTCATGGCGACCGCGCGGTACTGGTAGCTCGCCGCATGTGAACGGGCCGGGCCCGCGATGCGGGCCCGGCCCGTTCGACGTTCCTGTTCCTCGCCGGCGCTTCGGCCCTTCAGGGGCTCCGTCCGGTGGACCACACCGGAACCGATGAGGTTGGTGAGCTGGTTGGATTCTGCCGGTCGCCCGGCGCACGGGCGGGGCAGTGGCCCCGGCCCGCGAGGGACGGCTAGCAGCCAGTCACCTCGGGGGTCTCCTGCGGTGTATGCAAGTAGGACCACCTCCTTTCTCCCGTGCGCCCATCGTGCGACAGATGTGGCCGAGTGGCAAGCAGGGCGGCCGACCTTCGAGCCGCCGGGGGTACGCTCGGCCGGTGACCACCGTCTACGACCTCTCCCTCGAGCAGCTCACGGAGCGGCTGGCCGGCTGGGGCGAGCCGGTGTTCCGGGCCAAGCAGGTGCACCGGCACCTCTGGACGCGCGCCGCCACCTACGACCGGATGCCCGACGTCCCCAAGGCCGTGCGCGAACGCCTCGAGACGGAGCTCCCGATCGGGATCGAGGTGCTCGAGGAGCGCGAGGCCGACCGCGGCAGGACGCGCAAGGCGCTGCTGCGGCTCGGCGGCCGCCACGACATCGAGGTCGTCCTCATGGGCTACCGCGACCGCGTCACGGCCTGCGTGTCGACCCAGTCCGGCTGCGCGATGGGCTGCGGGTTCTGCGCGACCGGGCAGATGGGGCTGCGGAACAACCTGACCGCCGGCGAGATCGCGGCGCAGGTCCTCTGGGCTCGGCGCGCCGCCGGCGCTCTCCCGGCGTCGACGCCGCGGCGTCTGTCGAACGTGGTGTTCATGGGGATGGGGGAGCCGCTCTCGAACGAACGCCACACGTTCGCCGCGCTCGGCCTGATGACGGGGCCGATTGGGATGGGCGACCGCCACATCACGGTCTCCACGGTCGGGGTCGCCCCGGCGATCCGCCGGCTCGGCGAGGCGTACCCGCAGGTCGGCCTGGCGGTGAGCCTGCACGCGGCGGACGACGCGCTCCGGAGCGAGCTCGTGCCGGTGAACCGGCTCTGGCCGCTCGCGGAGCTGCAGGACGCCGTCGACGCGTGGCGCGCGCGGACGCACCGGCGGCCCTCGATCGAGTGGGCGATGATCCGCTCCACGAACGACGCGGACGAGCAGGCCGAACGCCTCGCGCCGATCGCGCTCCGGCTCCGCGCGCACGTGAACCTGATCCCGCTGAACCCGACGCCGGGGTGGCCCTCGCGCCCCAGCTCGCCGGCGCGGATCGAGGCGTTCGCCGCGATCCTCGCCGACGCGGGCGTGACGGTGACCGTCCGGGACACGCGCGGGCGCGAGATCGACGCCGCCTGCGGCCAGCTCTCGCTCGAGCACGCCGCGCGTACCGGGACGGCCTGAGACCGGCTGCTAGCGTGATGCGGCCATGGGGTTCATCGAGCTCTCCGAGGTGAGCTACGCCCTCCCGGGCGGCTGGACGCTGTTCCAGGGGGTGAGCTTCCGCGTGCCCGCCGGCGCGCACGCCGGCCTCGTCGGCGCGAACGGGATCGGGAAGTCCACGCTTCTGCGGCTGATCGCGGGGGAGGAGCAGCCGGCCTCCGGGGTGATCAGGGTCGACGGCAGCGTCGGGCTGATGCGGCAGTTCCTCGGCTCGGAGCGGAAGCCGACGACCATCCGCGAGTTCCTGCTCGCCTACGCCGAGCCCGCGGTCGCGGCGGCCGCGGGGGCGCTCGACAAGGCCGAGCGCTGGATGCGCGATCACCCCGGCGAGGACGGGCAGATGCGGTACGCGGAGGCGCTCGCCCGGTGGGGCGAGGCGGGCGGGTACGAGGCCGAGGTGCTGTTCGACACGTGCACCCACGCGGCGTTCGGCCAGGGCTACCCGGAGTGCGCCACGCGGCGGATAGAGACGCTCTCGGGCGGCGAGCGCAAGCGGCTCGCGATCGAGGTGATCCTGCGTTCGCCGTTCGAGACGGTGCTGCTCGACGAGCCGGACAACGCGCTCGACATCGAGGGCAAGCGCTGGCTCGAGGAGTCGATCGCCGCGAGCCCGAAGACGGTCCTGTTCGTCAGCCACGACCGGGCCGTGCTCGAACGCGCGGCCGACCGCATCGTGACGATGGAGGGACGGGCGGCGTGGACCCATCACGGCTCGTTCTCCACGTACATGGAGGCTCGGGACGCACGCGTCGAACGCCTCGACGACGAACACCGGCGGTTCGCCGCGGAGCGGGACCGGCTTGCCGCGATGGTGAAGGAGTTCAAGCGCAAGGCCGCCTACAACGATGGCTGGGCGTCGAAGGCGCGTTCGGCCGAGCACCGGCTCGAGCGGTTCGAGGAGCGCAACGCGCCGCCCGAGAAGGCGGCGGTGCAGAACGTCCGCATGCGGATCGGGGGCGGGCGGACGGGCAAGGTGGCCCTGCGGATCAAGGGCCTGTCGATCGCCGACATCGTGCGGCCGTTCGACGCCGAGATCTGGTTCGGCGAGCGCGTCGGGGTGATCGGGCCGAACGGCACCGGCAAGACGCACTTCATGCGGCTGCTGTCCGGCGAGGACATCGCGCACGAGGGGGAGTGGAGGCTCGGCGCACGGGTCGAGCCCGCGCTGTTCGCGCAGCTCCACGACCGTCCCGACGTGGCCGGGCTCTCGATCCTCGAGGTGCTGCGAAAGCGCGGCATGACGATGACCGAGTCGATGTCGGCGCTGCGTCGGTACGAGATCGAGCAGGTGAGTGGGAACCCGTTCGAGATCCTGTCCGGCGGCCAGCAGGCGAGGTTCCAGCTCCTGCTGATGGAGGTCGACTCGCCGACGATGCTGCTGCTCGACGAGCCGACCGACAACCTCGACGTCGCCTCGGCCGACGCGCTGCAGGAGGCCGTGAACCGCTACGAGGGCACGGTGATCGCGGTGACGCACGACCGGTGGTTCATGCGGTCGATGGACCGGTTCCTGTTCTTCGCCGACGACGGCTCGGTCCGCGAGCTGCTCGATGCGCCATACGAGGACGCCGCGCCGGTCGGATGAGGTTCGGTTCGGCCCTGTTCGTCGCGATCGGGCTGGCGCTTGCGGCCTGCGGCGGCGATCCGAGCGCGCCCGCGACGACGGCTCTCACCAGCTCGGCGTCCCCCTCCGTCGCCAGCGAGGCCGCACCGTCGCCGACCTCGGTCGGGGGGTCCGAACCCGAGGCCACAGCGCCGGAGCTGCCCGAACCC
>DASUQI010000038.1:0-18675 GCA_036280655.1 Actinomycetota bacterium | reverse complement strand
CTTGCGCCGCTCAGCGTCGGCGATCTCGGCGGGGTCGACGCCCTGCTTCTCGGCGGCGGTGGTGATGATCTCCTCGTCGACGTAGCGGTACCCGAGACGTTCGGCGACGAGGGCGCCGATCCGGTTGCCCTCGGCCCCGACGGCGCCGCCGGGGTCGTCGTCGACGCCGCGAAAGCTTGACCGAACCGCTCCGCGTCGGCGTCCAGCTCCCCGAGGTCGAGCGCCGCGTGGATTGGCCCGAACTGCGGGCGATGGCCGTCGCCGCCGAGGAGTCCGGGTTCGACTCGGTCTGGCTCGGCGACCACCTCCTCTACCGGGACGACGGCCGGCCCGAACGCGGACCATGGGACGTGTGGACGACGCTCGCCGCGCTCGCCGCGTCGACCGAACGGGTGCGGCTCGGTCCGCTCGTCGCGTGCGCGGCGTTCCACCCGCCCGGCCTGATCGCACGGATGGCCGCGGCGATCGACGAGATCGGCGGCGGGCGCTTCGTGCTCGGGATCGGGGCGGGATGGAACCGGGCGGAGTTCGACGCCTTCGGGATCCCCTACGGCGAGCGGGCCGCTCGGTTCGAGGAGGCGTTCGAGATCGTGCGCAGACTCCTCGACGGCGATCGCGTGACGTTCGACGGCCGGTTCCACCGGACCGAGGACGCCCTGCTGCTCCCGAAGCCGTCGCGCCGCACGAGGCTCATGGTCGGCTCGACCGGCGAGCGCGTCCTGCGTGCGACGCTCCCTCACGTCGATGCGTGGAACACGTGGTGGGACGTGTTCGGCAACCGCGCCGAGGACTTCGCGAAGGTGAACGAGCGGATCTCCGAGCTCGCGCGGGAGGTCGGCCGAGCGCCCGAGGAGATCGAACGCAGCTCGTGCGCCCTCGTGGTGCTCGACCGCTCGGCCGGCGAGCGGCAGGTTCCCGACGGCGTCACGCCGCTCGAAGGCTCGACCGAGCGGATCGCGCAAGGCGTCCGCGAGCTCGCCGACGCCGGCGCCGACGAGGTCATCCTCGTCCTGTCGCCGAACACCGAGCGCTCGATCCGCGACCTCGCCGGCGTCGCCGGCTGAGCTACTCGGCCGGCAACACCTCGACCTCCACGAACGAGCCCGGTTCCGCCTCGAAACCGCCCACGAGTTTCCCGTTCTCGTCGGTGAGGCGGCACGCGACCCAGACCTCTCCCGGGCCGAACCTTGGGACCACGAACGATTCCTCCGCCTCATCGAACGCGGTCTGGTGGGCGAACGCGTCCCGGCCCGCATCCGGAGAACGGATCTCGACGACGTCGGCGTGCGCGACGTTCAGCGCCTCGACGTGCAGACCGTCCTCCTGCAGCCGGACCAGCGTCGCTTCCACGGCAGGGCCGAGCTCCTCGCACCTCACGATCAGCACGTCCGGGACGGTCTCCGGCAGCGGGGAGAGCTCGGCCGACGACGGTCCTGTGGGCTCGAGCTGCACGGCCGTCGCGAGCTCCGAGAGGCCGATCCCGCTCTCCTCGCACACCCCGAAGCTCCCGGCCCAGAGGTCGTCGCTGCCCGCGTCGAGCGTGAGCCGCGCCACCGAGTCGCCGCCCCGCTCCACCACATAGGTCGGGCCGATCTTGAACGTCTCGGCGCCGTAGCCGGCGCCGCGGAGGCGGTCACCCTCCTCCAGGCCCGACACGAGCTGCTCCGCGGCCTCCTCGTGCGCCGTCGAAGCTGGGATCGCGCTCGTGAACGCCTGCTCGGTCGCGGCGTCGCACGAGAGCTCGGGCGAGGCGTAATTGCCGTCGGGATCCACGAGCTCGAAGGAGGCCGTCGGGTCGGTGTCGTCCTGTTCGCCCTGCTCGCGGCACGCGAACTCCCACGTTCCCGGCGGGACCCCCATCAGGCCGCCGGGAACGCTATCGCCGATGACCGCGGCCTCCGGGTCACCCGGTCCCCCGATGAGGCTGTAGGCGACGATCCCCTCGGCTCCCGTCACCTCGACGTGCAGGCCGTCCGCCTGCGTGCGGACGACGGCCGCGTCGGTCACCGTGTACCCGGGCCCGCACTCGACCCGCAGGACATCCGGCGCCGATGCCGGCGAGTCGAGGGCCTGCACGCCGAAGAAGAAGTTCGCGCTGCCGCCGGGATCGCCGGCCCAGGTCGCGTCGACCTCGACGACGTACGAGCCGTTGGATGCCGGGACCTGCATCGGGCCACCCGACTCCTCGACTGGCTGGTCGTCCATCGTCGAGATCCGCAGTCGTTCGACCGACCCGTCGCCCGCGACCTCGATCGGCGTGGACGAGGGCACCACCAGCAGCTCGAACACCGGCGGGTATCGGACGAATTCGGAGATCCCCGCGACGCACTCGCCGTCGACGCACCACCGGTACCCCTCGCGCGTGCCGTCCTGCCCCTCGTCCCCGTAGCCGAGCGCGGCGGCGGGCTCGCCGTCGTTCGAGGAGAGCTCGAGCACGAGGGTCGCCTCGTCCCCGGCCGCGGCGGGCGGCGGCGCGGACTCCTCGCCGGTCCCGAACACCCGGACCGCGAACACCCCCGCGCCGAGGAACAACGCGAGCGCGGTCACGGCCGCCACGACCCGCTGCCGGGTCGGCGGTGGCGGCTCGCCGCGCGGTCCCTCCTCGAACCGCGTCCCGAGATCGGGACCCGGCTCGACCCCGCGCAGCTTCCGGATCTGGGTCTCCCAGCGTTCAGGCATCGTCGCTCTCCTCCGTGTCTTCCGCGCCCAGCAGCTCCCGCAGACGGTTCCGCCCGCGGTGGAGATGGACCCGCACGGTCGCGGCGCTCGCCCCCATACGTCTCGCGATCTCGTCCACCGACAAATCGGCCTCGTACCGTAGGACGATCGCGGCCCGCTGGTTCGGCGAGAGCTCGCGGAGCGCCCCCACGAGCTCGCCGAGGCCCGCGGGCACGGGCTCGACCTCCTCGGCCGCCTCCGGCGGCGTCCGGCGCTCGCGGCGGAGTTCGTCCACCGCGAGCCGGAACGCCGTCCGATACACCCACGCCACCGGGTCTCGGACCCGGTCCGCGTGCGCGACGGCCCGCGCGAACGCCTCCGCGGTCGCCTCCTCCGCGATCGCCCGCCGGCCGGCGGTGAACGCATAGAGCGTCCGGTACACGGCCCCGGCGTGCTCGCGGAACAGCGCCTCGTAGTCGTGCTCGGCCGGGGCCGGTCGGCGCCTCACGACGACCATCGTGGCGGGTTCCACGGTGGATAGACGGAGCGGGGAGCCGGTTCGTTTACCCCCTCGAGCGAGACGCGTCCGCTACGGCAACGTGAAGGTGACCGCGATCGGGAGGTGGTCGGACGCCGGCGTCCGGACGATCACGAACTCCGACGGGTCGAGGTCGGGCGTCGCGAAGACCCAGTCGGGCCGGTCGCACGGCTTGTCCGGCTCCGGCTCGAACGCCGTCGGCTCGCACGGGTCTCCGATCTCGTCCTGCACGCTCACCAGCCCCGCGTCGAGGAACCGTTGCGCGTCCTCCTCGTCGGGCTGCAGGTTCATGTCGCCGGCGACGACCGCAGGCGACGCGCCGCCCCACACATCGAGCAGGGTGTCGATCTGGTTCGTTCGCGTCGCCGGATCGCCGGCGCTCTCCTGTAGGTGCGTCCCGATCACGGTGAGATCCCGCCCGTTCCCGGTATCGAGCCGCGTCATGACGTAGCTCCGCTGCTGCGGCCCCTCGCCGAACGGCAGGGCGCCGCCGGTGGCTTCGAGGATCGGAAGGCGTGACAGGATCGCATTCCCGAACTGCGGATCGGCGGCCGGCTCGTAGACGTACGGCATCTCGAGACGTCGCGAGAGCCACTCGGCGGCGTCGATCCCGCCGAAGATCGGCCAGCCTCGCGAGACCTCGTTCAGCACGACGACGTCGGGATCCTGGTCCTCGATCACTCGTGCAATGGTTTCCGGGTCGAGGGCGCCGTCCACGTTCACCCCGCCGTGGATGTTGTAGCTCACGACGCGAACCGTGCCGTCGCCGGGGTCGGATACGAGGGCCGGCGCGCTCACTCCGACGATCGCCGGCACCGAGAGCAGGGCGATCGGCACGGCGATCGCGGCGCGAGGGACCCTCGCCGGCACCGTCCCCCGACGAGGAATCGCCGCGACACCCACGGCCGCGGCGGCGATCGCGGGGACGAGCGTCACCGGGAACGGCAGCGGGACCTCGTTGTTCACCTGGTACGCGAACACGATCCCGGCGAACGCGAGGGATCCGAGCGCGCAGACGCCGGCGAGCCGCCTCGGTCGCTCGGGGCGAAGGGGTTCGTCGATGAGGGCCCGGCCGAGCAGGAGCACGAGCGCGACCTGCTCGGCGGCGAACAGCGCGATCGCCGAGGCCCCCGTCGCGTCACGAAGGAAGGAGGCGCCGGCCGCGGCGAGGACCGCCAGGGCCACGGCGAGGACGGGGCCGATGCGCGGCCGCAGGCTGCCGACGAACAGCGCCGCCGCGTCCGCGGCGAGGATCACGGCGCCGGCCGCGGCCATCGACAGCTCGCCGTGCGCGGCCACGGCCGCCGGGCTCTGCAGGAACAGCAGCTGCAGGGCGAGGAACGGCCCGAACGCCGCCAGGCGCAGGGCGGGGGGCGTGGCGGTCGGACCGGCCACCGCGGAGAGCAGGGTCGCCGCGGCGACCGCCGAGGCGGCGAGCAGGATCGCGAGCAGCAGTGGGGCCACGCCGTCGTGCCAGGCCGGATCCCAGGTGAGGAAGGCGGTCCTGATCGCGGTGTCGAGACAGAGCCCGAGGAGCACGCCGACGAGGAGCGCGGCATCGCCCGCGGTCCGCCGGACGGAGCCGACGATCGCCGGGAGCGCGGCGAGCCCGACGGCGACCGCGGCCACCCCCAGCCAGACGGGGATCGGATGGACGACCTGGATCGCGAGCCGCGCGATCGACAACGACACGACCGAGCCCACGAGCGAGACCCGGCCGCGTCCCGCGAACCCGCCGATCGCGGCCAGCGCGGGCGAGGCGAACACGGCGAGCGCGACCGCCCCAGCCATGAGATATCCACCCGTCCCGCCGATCTGCTCGCCGATCTCGAAGCCGAGCGGCATGAACACCCGGACCAGCTGCGCGAGCACGGCGAGCACCAGCGCCGTGAGCGCCGTCGCGATCCATCCCCGCCGCCGGTCGTCGATCCGGCCGTCCCCGCGAGCCATCCGCGCTCCCATCGCTCGGCTCCGGCGATGGTCGCACGCAGGCGGTTCCGTCGGTATCCGCGAAGCGGCCCGGATCGGGCCGACGAAGCTACCCAGGCGAGCTGGGCACCTGTGCCCATCGATCGGAGCGGTTCCTCGTCTGTTCGCCGGTCCGGCCCGCGGTCACGATCGGCCCATGAACGAGACCCGGTTGATGCGGAGCGTGACCGAGGACCTGCCGCGCGGACTTCGAGCCCGCCGCCACCTCCTCTACCTGCGTGGCGGCGCCGTCATGTTCCTGTGGTTCGCGGGCTGGTCGATCTCCGGTCCGACCACCGAACCGACGCCGGGCTCCCCGGTGTGCGATGAGGTCTCGAACGCGACCACCGTCGAGTACATCACCGGCGCCGCCTGCCCGCCGGCGGGGTTCGAGGAGCTCGTCGGCTACCGGCCGGTCCTCCGACGCACGGTCGCCGGCTGGCGCTACACGAGGCCGGAGGCGGCGCGTAGGCTCGGCGTGGCGTGCGCGGGCACGCGTACTCGGAGCTCCAAGGAGGTCGGGCATGAGTCACGATCCGTCGCTGTACCCGAGCGCCGTGACCGGCAAGGTCGGGTTCTTCGACCGCTTCGCCGGCAGGGCGAGCGAGATCGTGAGCCGCGCGCCGTTCTTCGCTTTCTGCCTCGCCCTCGTGGGCCTCTGGCTGATCGAGGGGATCGTCAAGGTGGTGACGGGTGGACCCGAATCCTTCCTCGGCGACACCTACCAGCTGCAGATCAACACCACGACGACGATCATCACGTTCCTGCTCGTCGCGCTGCTCCAGAACAGCGAGACCCGAAGCGACCGGGCGGTGCAGCACAAGCTGAACGCGATCGCCGACGGCCTCGCCGACCTCATGGACCACCTGGCCGAACGCTCGGACGACGAGGACCTGCGCCGCGACATCCAGGAGCTCCGGACCGCCGTCGGGCTCGAGAAGCGCGAGACGACCGGCGACGAAGAGAAGGGCAGGCGCCGGTGACGGCCCGCCGCGCATCGGACCTGCTCGTCGCCTGCCTCGAGGCCGAGGGCGTCGAGTACGTGTTCGGCGTGCCGGGCGAGGAGACCGTCGACCTCAACGAGTCGCTGTCGCGTTCGAGCGTCCGCTTCGTGCCGGTGCGCCACGAGCAGGCCGGCGCGTACATGGCCGACGCCTACGGGCGGCTCACCGGCCGCGCCGGCGTGTGTCTCGGGACGCTGGGACCCGGCGCGACGAACCTCGTGACGGGCGTGGCCGACGCGTTCCTCGACCGCGCGCCGCTCGTCGTGCTGACCGGCCAGGGCGACCTCGAACGGATGCACAAGGAGTCGCACCAGTTCCTCGACGTGCTCGAGATCATGCGCCCGATCACGAAGTGGAACGCTCGCGTCGGCGACCCGTCGATCGTCCCCGAGGTCGTTCGGAAGGCGTTCAAGGTCGCGGAGGCCGAGAAGCCGGGCTCCACGCACCTCGAGCTGCCCGAGGACGTGATGGCGGCGGACGCCGAGGGGCTCGAGCCGCTCCGCCGCACCGATCAGGCGCTGCCCGAGGCGGCCGCGGCCGACGTCGCCCGCGCGGCCGAACTCATCGCGCAGGCCGAACGCCCCATCGCGCTCGCCGGCTACGGCGCGGTGCGCGGCCGGGCGGCGAAGACCGTCCGCGGGTTCGCGCGGTCCACCGGCATCCCGGTGGCGACGACGTTCATGGCCAAGGGGCTGCTCGAGCCCGACGACCCGCTCTCGCTCGGCTCGGTCGGGCTGCAACCAGGCGACTACCGGATGACGGGATTCGACGAGGCCGACCTCGTGATCGCGATCGGCTACGACCTCGTCGAGCACGCGCCGCGGTTCTGGAACCCGGACAAGGACAAGACGATCGTCTGCGTCGACTCGGTGAGCGCGGAGATCGACGAGCACTTCATCCCCGAGATCGAGCTCGCCGGCGACATCGAGCGGAGCCTGCAGCGACTGACGCGGAAGGGGGAGCCGGCGCGAACGCCGGGAGGCTCGACGCGGCTGCGCGACCTCGTCGCTCGGCGGTTCGAGGAGGCGGCGAACGGCCCGGAGTCGCCGCTGCAGCCCCCCCGGGTGCTCGCGGAGCTGCGGAAGGCGCTCGGCCGGCGCGACATCCTGGTCTCGGACGTCGGCCTGCACAAGCTGTGGATCGGGCGGATGTTCCCGGCGTACGAACCCGACACCGTGATGATCGCGAACGGGCTGGCGGGGATGGGGTTCGCGCTGCCGTCCGCGATCGCGGCCAAGCTCGTCCACCCCGATCGCGGCGTCGTCGCGGTGAGCGGCGACGGCGGCTTCATGATGAACGCGCAGGAGCTCGAGACCGCGGTCCGGCTCGGCACGGCCGTCGTGAACGTCATCTGGGAGGACGGCGGGTTCGGCTCGATCACATGGAAGCAGGAGCGGCGGTTCGAGCGGCACTTCGGGACCGAGTTCGGGAACCCGGACTTCGTGCGGTTCGCGGAGTCGTTCGGCATCCCGGCGTGGCGGTGCGAGACGGCATCGGACCTCGCGAAGCGGCTCGACGAAGCGCTCGGGCTGGACGTGCCCTCGCTGATCGCGCTGCCGATCGACTACTCGCCGGACGTCTCGCTCGACGAAGACGCCTAGCCGAACGCGAGCGCCCGGATCTGCGGCAGCCCCTCGGCCGCGCGTCCCCAGGTCCGCCCCTCGTCCTCAGAAAGGAACACGTCTCCGGTACTCGTCCCGAACGCGACCGCCGCGCCGTCGGCGACGAGCCACCCCGAGTCGATGTTGCCGTCGAACCACCCCGGGAGGCCGTCAGCGCACTTCTCGAACGCGATGCCCTCGATCGGGATCCGGTACACGGCCCCCCGTCCGCCGTGCGGCCCGGTCGCCGCCGTGAGCAGGATCGTGTCGCCCGCGACCGCCACGGCCCGCGCGTACGACGAATGCAGTCCATCGGCTTCGATCCTCCAGCTCGTCCCGCCGTTCTCGCTGATCGCGAGCCCGACGGCGCCGGCGGCGAGCACGATGTCGGCCTGCGTCGGGTGCGCGATGACCTGATGGATGTCGGCGTCGATCTCGATCGTGGGCTCCCAGCTCGCGCCGCCGTCTCCCGAACGCGGGATCCCGCCGACGTGCACATTGGCATGGATCCGGCCCGCGAGGTCGACCGCCATCGATCGCACCGCCGGTGGCCCGCCCCAGGGCGTGTACCACGCGTCGCGGCCCTCGATCGCGTCGAACGACCCGTCCCGCTCGAAGGAGCCGTCGTCCGCGAGCCGGAGCACATGCGCCTCGTCCGTGCCTGCGAGCACGCCCGTCGGTGTCGAAAGCAGACAGTCGATCGCGAGGTCGTCGCTGCGCGCGAGCTCGGGCCAGGTGCCGCTCGCATCCCGTCCGACGATCGCGTGCCGGTCGACGACGGCGCGGACCTCGCCGCCCGGCCCGACGTCGACCGCCGTCACGTCCTGCGCGCCGAGCGACGGATCCGGCACCGGTGCTGCGCCGTTCTCGAGCCCGAACAGGCCGTTGCGCGTCCCGATCAGTAGGCTCGTCATCCTTCCACCGTACCCACATCGCCGAGAAGCGACGGCCGCCCCAGGCGTACGCTCCACCCCAACGGAGGAGGGGCGATGCCCGAGCCGATCGTGTTCGTCAGCCGCAGCCGCGTGAAGGACGGCCAGCTCGAGGGCTTCCGCGAGTTCTTGCGCGAGGGCGCGCGAGCGCTCGATGCCGAGAAACCGGGGACCGTGATGTTCCTCGCCTACCTCGACGCCTCGGGCGCGGAGGCGGCGATCGTCCACGCGTTCCCCGACGCCGATGCGATGGACGCACATCTCCAGGGCGTCGACGAGCGCTCCGGCGCTGCCGACGCGTTCATCGAGACGACCGGCTACGAGATCTACGGCACTCCGAGCCCTCGCGTGCTCGAGGCGATGCAGGGGTTCGCGAGCGCCGAGGGCGTCCCACTCGCGATCATCCCCACCTACGTCGGCGGGTACCTGCGCCCCGGTTCTGGCTGATCAGCCCTGGTCCCGCCACGCGATCGACGCGACCCGGACCGGCTGCGCGATCCCCTTGAGGGAGACCTCCCGCTCGTTCACCACCTCGAGCGCCGCCGCGTCGCCCGAGACCGTCGCGATCGTCGAGACCGTCGCGAGGATCTCGCCACCCTCGGCGAGCGCGCCCACGCGAGCGGCCTCGTGCACACCGAGACCCACGTAGTCGTCGGCGATCGCGGTCGCCTCGGCCGCGTGCAGCCCGATCCGGACCTGCGGCGCGAACCCGTGCCGCCGCCGGTGCTCGACCAGCCGACGCTGGATCGCGATCGCGCACGCTGCGGCCGCGGCGGCGTCGTCGAACGTCGCGAAGAACCCGTCGCCGGTCGAGCGGACGACCTGTCCGCGGTTCGAACCGATCGCCGTGCGCAGCGCCTCGTCGTGCCAGCGCAGCACGGCGCGCCACGCCTCGTCACCGATCGTCTCGAGCAGGTTCGTCGAACCCACGATGTCGGTGAACAGGAACGTCTTCACGACGCGACGACCGACGTCGCCGTCCGCGCCCGCCTGGATCATCTCCTCGCACCGCGCGGCGTCGGCCACGGCGCCGAGATGCTCGAACGCCGCCTTCGCCGCCCGGAGCTCGAGCAGCGCCGCCGCCTCGTCACCGCCTGCCCGGTAGGCGACCGCGAGCCACCGCCGCGCCTCGCCCGCCTCGTAGGGCGCGTCGATCTCGTTCCAGTGCCGCACGGCCGAGCGGAGCTCGGTGATCGCGCCCGCCGCGTCCCCCTCGAACGTCAGCGTCGCGCCGAGCGCCTGGTGCTCGAGCGCGTGAAGGAGCGGCATGTCGATGACCTCGGCGATCCGGGAGAGCTCGTCGGCGGCTTCGCGCGCGTCCACGACGTTGTGGCTCGCGAGCGCCGCCTCGACCCGCGTCGGCAGCAGGCGCGCCCGCGTCGGCGGGTCTTCCGCCTCGGCCAGAGCCGTCGCGATCGAAGCGCGAGCCGCGTCGACGTTGCCGCGAGCGAGATGCAGCCGCGCGAGCCCCGGCTGCGGATCCAGACCGAGATGGTGCGCGCGCTCGAACGACTCCTCGGCCCCGTCGAGGTCGCCGAGCCGCAGCCGGATCTCGCCGATCTCGTTGTGCCCCCAGGCCGCCGACCGCAGCATGCCGAACGTCATGAGGCTCTCGAGCGCGCCGCGGGCCTCGGCCTCGGCGTCCCCGAACGCCCCGCGCAACCGCAGGATCTCGGCGCGGTGGACGCCGCAGACGCCGGGGAACCCGGACACCGACTGCCGCTCGCACCAGCGCATCGCCGCCTCGGTCCACTCGCCGGCCCGCCGATAGTCGGCGACCGTGCGGCACGCGCCGATCGTGAAGCAATAGATGCCGCCGGCGGCGTACGGCGTGAGCTCGCCGGCGATCGCGGACACGGCCGCCTCGTCCACCATCGACAGGCCCTCCTGGATCCGCGCCTGGTTCAGGAGCAGCCACCCCTGGAACGCGACCCCGTAGGCCTGCAGGTCGCGGTCGCCGAACCGCGTCCCGATGTCCAGGACCGCGTCGGCGTGCCGCCCGGCGTCATCGAACGTCCCGCGTCCGAACAGCGCGGCGCCGCGGAAGCGTTCGAGCTCGAGGTACCCGTGCTCCACGCCCTCGGGTTCGGCCTCGAGCAGCGTGGTCGCGCGACGGACCCAGCCGTTCCACAGTGCGAGGTCGCGCGTCTCGACGTAGTCGTTCGCGAGCCGGAGTGCGACGTAGGCGGCCCTGCAGGGGTTGGCCTCCTCGATGTGCGCGGCGTACGCGCGTTCGAACGCGTCGACGCTCTCCTTCGGTTGCGCGCTCCACCACGCGGCCTCCCCGAGCAGCTCGAGGTCCGCGGCCCCGAGATCGCCCTCGGCATCGAGCGCCAAGAGGTCCTCGAACGCCTGGACCCACGCGTGCCGATCCATCGCCTGGTGTGCCCGCTCGAGCGTCGCGATCTCGGCCACGGCGCTCCGATGATGGCACGCCAGGCTCGCCAGTAGGGCGGAAGGGTGGTGCCGTCGTTACGTCGACTACGCAGATCCCGCGGTCTCGCGCAGCCGGATCGCCACGATCCGCTTCACGAGGTCGGCGGGGATCGGCTCCTCGGCCAGGAAACGCAGCGTGCCCTTCCCCGAGAGGTACGGCGTCAGCTCGTCGCCGAGCTCCCGCTGTACCGCCTCGCTCGCCGGATACAGGCTGCAGTGGTGCGCGTACGCGGCGTACGACAGGAGGAAACGGCCGTTCGCCTTGAACGCCGGCATCTGGTAGCTGATCAGCTCGGTCGCCTCCGGCGCGGCCGCCGCGATCGTCTTCCGGAGATCCGCGAGGGCGGTGCGCTGTTCGTCCGGGAGGGCGGCGAGGTAGTCGTCGACGCCGGCGGGTCCCGTCATGCCGACCCCATCCCAGCGACCGAACGCCTCATCCGGCGGCGCGGCGTTCGGACTCCGCCTTCAACGACTCGAGCGCGGTGTCGATCGCGCGCCGGATGCGCTTGCGGCTGAACGACTTCAGCAGGCCGGCGAGCCCACCGCTCCACGACTCCTCCGAGCGCACGAGCGTGCCGCCCTCCGTCGGCTCGAACCGGAACACGTGGATCGCGCGGATGCCCATCGTCGTGCCGGTCCACCCGATCTCGCGGAGCGGGTCGACCTCCTCGAGGCGCGACACCAGCGACGAGGGCCCGGACTTCCATCGGAACTCCGAGCCGGGTTCGAGCGGGCCGTCGAACGTCACGGACCGGACGTCCGGGTTCCAGGTCGGCCACGCGGCGATGTCGGAGATGACCGCCCAGACCGTCTCCGGGGAAGCTGAGACCCGCGCCGAGCCCTCGGCGGCGGCGGGGGCGTTCCGGTCGATGTCCACGACGACACGCTACGCGGAAGCCGCGAGGCGCGTGCTCAGCCCTGGTAGCCCTCGACCGTGTTCTCGTCCCGGACCTTCGCTTCGTCCGGATCGAGCCCGGCGTTGCGCAGCGCGCGCCGCTGGTGCAGCAGGTCCCAGCATTGGTCGAGCGTGACCTCGAGCTCGCGGAGCCGCTCCCGGTCGCCGGCGCCCGCCTCCCCTTTCGACTCCTTCTCGAACAGCTCGTGCTCCTCGTGGGCGAGCGCGTTGATGCGGTCGATGAGGTGCTTGTCGTCCATGCGGCCCATCCTACGGAGCGGGAGGGGGATCGCGCTCACGCGGGACCTGCGGCCTCGGGCTGTTCGGCCCGGCGACGGCGCTCGGTCCAGCGCCACAGGAGCGCGAGACTCGCGACCGTCGCGACGAACCCGAGGGCCGAGGCGATCAGGAAGACGTTCTCGAAGCTCTGCGCGTCCGCGATATCCGTCCCGATCGCGAGCGAGATGAGGCCCACACCGGCGCCGACCACGAGCGTGAGCCCGGCCGAGATCCGGTCGCCCGCAGGCAGCCGCATGCCGAAGATGCCCGCCGCGATCGCCGCGGATCCGATGAAGACGAACCCCAACGTCGTCTGGATGGGGACCATGACTGGATCGTCGACGGTGGATCGCTCGGCGGCAAGGCACGCCACCGGATCGCAACAGAACCGCTCACGCGCCGTCGCAGGAACGCAACGAGGGAAGGCCGCGGGCGCTCAGGCGCCGCAGGTGCAGTTGCCGCAGCCACAGCCGCCCGAGGACTGCGGGGCGGAGGCAGCCCCTGCGGGCTTGCCCGCGGCGAACGAGAACTGCCGGCGCAGGCGCGCGCTCCCGCACGAGGGGCAGGCGAGCGCGGTGTCGACCGCCGCGGTCATCGGCCGCCGCTCCTCGAACCGGTGCTCGCACGCCATGCAGAGGTACTCGTACGCCGCCATCGCCCGAAGGATAGCCCAGGCCGCCGACGCCGCGGGTGTAGCCGGGAGGTTCGTGGGTACGCAGGGGGAGACGACCTGGGAAGGAGGCCCGCGATGCTCCAGGTCACGGACCGAGCGGTATCGGTGTTCAGGAAGGTGCTCGAGAAGGGAAGCCCCGAGGCGGAGGGGATCCGTCTCGTGCAGAACCAGCAGGCGGACGGCCGCATGACCGTCGGGGTCGAGATGATCCGCGAACCGGAGCCGACCGACGAGGCGGCGCAGGCTCGAGGCCTCACGATCGTGGTGCAGAAGGAGCTCGCGCCCGATCTCGAGGACGCGGTGCTCGACGCGGAGGAGACGCCGACCGGCGCCGACCTGGTGGTTCGCCCGCAGCAGCAGTCCTGACCCTCCCTCATCCTCGGCCGACCGAGTGACCCCGCCTCCGACGAAGGCGGACCTGCAACGCGCTCGCGGTCGAACGATCCCCGACGTCCTCGCGCGCGACCTCGGCGTCATCTTCGTCGGGATCAACCCCGGCCTTTGGTCCGGTGCCGTCGGGCACCATTTCGCCCGGCCCGGCAACCGGTTCTGGAAGGCGCTCCACGGTTCCGGGTTCACCGACCGAGTGTTGTCACCGCTCGAGGACGCCACGCTGCTCGAGTGGGACCTCGGCCTCACGAACCTCGTCGCCCGGACCACGGCGACGGCCGATGAGCTCTCACGCGACGAGCTCCGCGAGGGGGCAGGGCTGCTCGCCGAACGCCTCGCGCCGCTCCGGCCGGGCACCGTCGCCGTCCTCGGGATCGGCGCCTATCGGACCGGTTTCGAGCGGCCCCGGGCGACACTGGGACCACAAGAAGAAGGGGTTGGTGACGCTCGACTTTGGGTGCTGCCGAACCCGAGCGGTCTGAACGCCCACTACCAGCTCGACGCGCTCATCGAACGCTTCCGCGAGCTCCGAGACGCGGTGTCCCGACCCGCCGGAGGCTAGGGACCGCTCGAAGGTTGCCCGAACGCCAGGCGGGTACGAACACGCACACGAAGGAAGGAGGGGTTCCGATGGCGGTCACGACCGATTCCGGGCTCGCGCCTCCCCCCGGCGAGCCCGATCCGAACGAATGGCCGAGAGGTGAACGCGCGCGCCGACGCCTCCCGATCCTGATCCGGGCGATCCGGGACGACATGTCGATGCTCGGGCGACAACAGGTCGAGCTCAGCAGGCAGGAGTTCAAGGAGATCGCGTCCGAGAAGGCCGCGGGCGCCGGGCTCCTCACCGCCGCGGCGATCCTCGCGCTCTTCATGCTCGGGTTCGCGGCGTTCGCAGGGGCGGAGGGCCTCGCGATCGTGCTGCCGCGGTGGGCGGCGTTCCTGATCGTCGCCGGCGTGTTCCTGCTGCTCGGGACGATCGCCGTGCTGGTGGGACGCGAGGCGTTGAAGCGGCCCGCCGCGCCGGAGCGCACGAAGCAGATGGTCAAGGAGGACGTGGAATGGGCCAAGCGCCGACTGAAGCGATGACGATGAGCGAGATCGAGGCGACCCGGCGCCGCCTCGACAACGAGTTCGCCGAGCTCGCGACCTACCTCACGCCTACCGCCGCCTACCTGAAGCGCGCGGCCGCGATCGCCGGTGGCGTCCTCGCGGCGTTCGCGTTCCTCAGGTTCGCGCTGCGCAAGCGGGCCGAGATGGCCGAGGCTCGACGGCTCCGCACGATCGACGAGCGGCTCGAACGCATCGAGGAGCTGCTCGAGCGTCCGGCGTTCCGACGGTTCCGGGGCCGTTAAGAGGGCTTCGCCACATCGAAGGTGATGCCGGTCTCCCGCTCCGAGACCTGCCACAGCGTGGCCATGTGGTGCTCGTTCCGGGTGCTCTTGAACAGGGGGCGTCGAACCGCCGAGCCCCAGCCCACGAACCTCGGCGCGTAGAACGCGCCGCCCTCCGCGCTCGGATCGGTGGCGGCGCGGAGCACCGGGAGCGCGCCGCGGGCGGGCGACATCCCGGTCCGCTGGACCGCGGCGTGGAAGAACCGCTGGCTCCAGCCGCCCTGCGTTTCGCGAACGCTCCGCGCCTGCAGATCGGTGTGCACGAACCCGGGGTTGACGACGACGCTCCTCGCCTTCGCACCCGTGGCGCGGAACCGGCGATCGAGCTCGACCCCGAAGTGCACGTTCGCGAGCTTCGACTGCGCGTAGGCACTCCACGGGTCGTACCGGCCCGCCATGTGCGGGTTGTCGGGGTCGACCGGCCGCCCCGCCTCCCGGCCCCAGCTCGTGACCGTGACCACGCGCGCGTCGGGGCTGCGGAGCAGGGCGGGCAGCAGGAGCGCGGTCAGCGCGAAGTGCCCGAGGTGGTTCACGCCGAGCTGCATCTCGAACCCGTCCTCGGTGCGCTGCTCCGGGATGCCCATGAGGCCGGCGTTGTTCACGAGGACGTCGATCGTCGGGTGGGCGGCGAGGATGTTCGCGGCCGCCTCCTTCACCGACGCGAGCGAGGCGAGGTCGAGCGGCTGCACCTCGAGCCTGGCATCGGGGATCTCGGCGAGGATCGATGCGACGGCCTCTTCGGTCTTGCGCTGGTCTCGCGCGGCCATGATGACGTGCGCGCCCTTTCGCGCGAGCTCCCGCGCCACCTCGAGCCCGAGCCCGCCGTTCGCGCCGGTGACGACCGCGACCCTGCCCGACTGGTCCGGGATGTCCGCCGTCGACCAAGCCATGCCCGATGCTATGCCGCCGGATACGCTCGCGGTGTGGTCGAGAGAAAGTGCGAACCGCACGCGGAGGCGAGCCCATGATCCCGATCCGCGACACGAACCCGACGCGGCGGCTCCCCGTCATCACGCTGGCGCTGATCGCCGCGAACGTCGTCGTGTTCCTGCTGTGGCAGCCGACGTTCGGGACGCAGGACGAGCAACAGATCTTCTTCTACTGCCACGCCGAGATCCCGTGGGAGGTCTCGAACCAGGAGAACCTCGCGCGGGGAGGTGCCGAGGCCCGACTCGCGATCGACGACGACCTCCGGCAGCCGGGCGCCGGCGCGTTCCTCCAATCCCTCCTGCAACGTGAATGCCCCGACAAGAGCTGGCTGGCGTCGATCTTCGTCGCGATGTTCCTGCACGGCGGGTGGTTCCACCTGATCGGCAACATGTTGTTCCTCTGGATCTTCGGGAACAACGTCGAGGACCGGCTCGGCTACGTCGTGTACCCGCTGTTCTACGTGCTGGGCGGGATCTCGGCCGCGGCGCTGCAGTTCGTGTTCGATCCGAACTCGACGATCCCGAGCCTCGGCGCGTCGGGGGCGATCGGCGCGATCCTCGGCGCGTACCTCGTGCTCTTCCCCGGCGCACGAGTACTGACGCTGATCTTCTTCTTCTTCATCACGTGGATCGAGCTCCCGGCGAGCGTCGTGCTCGGGGTCTGGTTCGTGCTCCAGCTGTTCAGCGGCGTGGGCCAGCTCGGGGTCGATGTGGGCGGAGGGGTCGCGTACTGGGCGCACGTCGGCGGGTTCGCGTTCGGCGCGCTGATCGCGTGGCTGTTCTACCGGCGTCGGGGCGGGGTGCCGCCGCCCGCGTACCGGATCCCCGAACGCCCCGACTACTTCTGACCGAGTCCCGGCCGGACCCGACGAGCCCGCAGCCCGCGGTTGCCGCTACCGCCGGCCGAAGTGCCGCACGCGACCGAGCAGCTCCTCGGACGGCAGCCCCTCGTGCGCCGCCTCCCAGCCGAGCAGGTCCGGCCGGGCGCCGAACAGCACGACCACGCGGCCGTCGCGCTTCGGCCCGGGGTGGACGCCCCCCGCGACCTTCCAACCGTGCGCGCCTCCCGCCACGAGCGCCGCCGACGGCGCGGTGAAGCCCGGATCGCCGCGTTCGCGGAACCGGGCCGACTCGCGGCGGCACGCCGGATACGAGCGCGGCCCGCCCGTCATCGTCGCCCGCGGCAGCCTCGCTCGAGTCGTGGGGAGATCGCCGATCTCGACCGCCCACATCGAGCGGCGGATCTCGGCGACGTCGGCCGGGTCGGTGATCTCCTCGTGGCGAAGGAGCTCGGCCCACGCGCCCTCGGGCGTGTCGGCGAACGTGTTCACCGGCCCCTCCCCCTCGGCGCTCCAGCGCCCGGCGGGCTGGCCGGGGCTCTCCCACAGGAACGGGAAACGCGGATCGGTGTGGCGGAAGACGATCACGGGCGGATCACGTCGCGTGAGAACCCGAGAGGGAGCGCGCGAGCGCGAGCACCCGTTCGGCATCGGTGCCGTCCGGGTCCCACTCGCCGGTGAGCAGCGCGTCCGGCGACCGCCCTCCGAGCTGCGAACGCGACCGCTCGAACCACCGTCGCACCCCGACCTCCGAGTACGCGCCGCGGAGCTCGGCCACGATCCGCGCGACGAGGTGCAGGCGCGCCGCGACGACGTCGGGAGTCGGCCGCGCAGCAGCCGCGTAGCGTCGGAGGCTCGCGACCGAGATCCCGAGGAGCTCGGCAAGCCGGTCGACGCCGAACAGCTCGACCGTGGCCGGCCACTCGAACGCGGGCGCCGGCGAACCCTCGAGCGCGGACTCGAGCTCGCGGAGCATCGAGGCGACGCGGGTGGGCGAGAGCCGCGAGCCCGAACGGAGCGAGGCGGCCGCGGACTCCCCGATCCCCGCCTCGGCGGCCCGGGTCGCGACCGAGCGCATCACGTCGAGCGTGAGCTCCTCGACGTCCTGCGGCAGCAGGCCCATGGCCTCCATCTGCTTGAGCACGTCCACGGCCGCGTCCGTGGCCTCCGGGTGGTCTAGCGGAGGCTCGACGGAGCGGATCTGGATCGCTCCCATGTTCCGTATGGTATCCGAACCCGCTCCACTCGTCCCGCTCGCCATCGTGCGGCCACGCTACCGAGGGCCGCCGACAGCACTCGGCCGAGGCGTCGGCGGCGGCGCCTATCCTGGGTGGATGACCTGTCAGGTCTGCGGCGAGCCGATCCCGGAGCGGGCGAGCTTCTGCCCCAACTGCGGCACGCCCGTCGGCGTCCCGTTCCGGACCGAGGAGCGGAAGATGGTCACGGTCCTGTTCGCCGACCTGGTGGACTCGACCGGCCTCGCCCAACGCCTGGACGCCGAACGCGCGCGCGAGATCCTCGGCCACTTCTTCGACGCCGCCTCCGAGGAGCTGCTCGCGCTCCGCGGCCGGGCGGAGAAGTTCATCGGGGACGCCGTGATGGCCGTCTTCGGCCTGCCCACCGTGCACGAGGACGACGCGCTCCGGGCCGTCCGCGCCGGGCTCGCGATCCGGGCCCGCACCCGCCGGCTGAGCGGATCCCTCGGGCTCTCCGAGTCGCTCGACGTCCACGTCGGGATCGCCTCGGGCGAGGCCGCGACCGGCCTCGGACCCGCCGGCCAGCTCCTCGTCACCGGGCCCGTGGTGAACGCGGCCGCCCGCCTCCAGACGGCCGCCGGGCCCGGCGAGGTGCTCGCCGGCGAGACCACGGTCGCGCTCCCCGTGAACGAGGTCTCGTACGCGGAACGGCGGAGCGTCGAGGCGAAGGGGTTCGACGGCGAGCTGGCCGGCTTCCCGGTCGAGAGCATCACGCCCCGGTCGAGCCGCCGGACGATCCCGTTCGTCGGGCGCACGAGCGAGCTCGCGATCCTGCGCGAGAGCCTCCACCGGGCCACGAGCACCGGCCACCCCGCGCTCGTCACGATCGTCGGCGAGCCTGGCATCGGCAAGTCGCGCCTCGCCGACGAGCTCGTCGCGGGGCTCG
>DASUQI010000037.1:0-83818 GCA_036280655.1 Actinomycetota bacterium | reverse complement strand
CCGCCTGCCGTCTAGCCGGGGAAGACCCGCCGCCGGAGTGAGACCTCGACGAGAGGGGGCAAGTGAGCGAGAAAGAAATGCAGCAGGGCGGTGGCGAGAGTGATCGGCCACCTGAGCAGACAGTCCCCCACACACAGGAGGACCTGTCGAAGCATCTGATGGATATCCACACGGACGATGGCTTCCCCGAAGCATCGGACGAGGCGTAGACGGATGAGACGGGAGGAGGGCAAGGAACGATGTGCATGTCTTGTGGTTGCGGCGAGCCCCATGAACGGCACGGAGACACTCGAAACATCGTCTATGCGGATCTCAAGAGGGCTGGTGACGCCTCCAAGATCTCTGTGAAGGAGACTGTGAGGAATATCGAGAAAACGCTCCGAACCAAGAATCCCCGCATGCCCGCGGCCTAGGACCGCCGGAGGCAAGTGACTCCATGGAAATCGGCTTCACCCTCTCATCGGAGGAGCAACAGTCCGCAGGGTCTCGTGTATCTCACACGTGCAAAGGACGACCTGCCAGAACGATCCTGCCCGTGGAACTCGCCGTAAGAGGCATGAACAGCGCCCCGTTGAAGAACCGGCGGGGCGCTGTTCATGTGTGATTCCGAAGCGTCACCGGCCTCACGCGTCCGTATCGGTTCGTACCGCGCCGCTACGATGCCGTCGATGGCCACAGACTTCGTCATCCGGGAGTGGAGGCTGGACCCCTACCACGGTGACCAGGCGCCGACGCACATCCACCACGCCGGTGAGGAGGCGTTCGTCTGCCTCGAGGGCGACCTTTCAGTGACGATCGAGGGCACGCGGACCCGAGTACCGCCGGGCGGCTACGTCATCGTCCCCCGAGGGGCACCACACACATTCGCCACGCCGGGCGGCGCGCACGTCCTGGCAGTGATGAGTCCAGAGATCGCGGATCTGATCCAGGGGATCCACGCTGACCTTGAGGAGCAACAGCGCTCCGAGCTCTGGGAGCGCTGCCACTCCTCGCTCGCCGGGTGAAGCCTGCCTCGACACTGTCCGTTCCCCCGCTGCCGGGGCCCGGTCGGCATGTACGTTCCCGTGGCGTCACCGGCCTGACTCGCCCGGGCATGGGTCAGTGGACGATGCGACAGGTGATGTGCGTGGCGAAGGGCGACTGGAGCAGGGCCGCGTGCTCCAGATTTCAATATCTGCTCGAAGCCGTCGAACAGGCGCTTCCCGCCGCCGAGGATGACTGGCGCGATCGAGATCGCCAACTCGTCAACGTGTCCCGCGCTAATCGCCTGACGGATCACGTGCGCGCCTCCTCCGACCGATACGTCCTGGGCGCCGGCGGCCTGACGCGCTCGGGTGATCGCTTCATCCAGACCGTCCACGAAGGTGAAGCCGCCCTGGCTCGGAGCGTCCACTGGCTGGTGGGTCACTACGAAGAGCGGCACGCCGATTGGGTTCTGACCGCCCCACGCCTCCGCGGCCTCGTCCATCCCTCGCCCAACAACGACAGCGCCAGCGCGAGCCATCCCTCCGTCGAGATACTCCTTGTCCGCGCCCGTGGCCTCGCCAGTCGGCGCCGCCTCGTAGCTCCAGGGGTCGCCAAAGACCCAGTAATGCAATCGCTCACCGCCGTCGCCCAATCTATTCCCCGGCCCGTCGTTCGGACCGGTGCCGTAACCGTCGAGCGAGATCCGTGATTGCCGCTACCACCCTCGCATGGCGTTCCTCCATCCTGACCGGTGCGGTCCGAATTCATGTGCCCCTGGCCAAGATGTACGTTCCGAAGTAGTGACTGGGTCACCGTCGCATACTGGGTCGCTGCTCGCGCGCCTGGGCGGTGGGTAATGGGAGGAACCTGGGGCGACAATCAGAACCAACGTCCGGACATCGCATCGAGGGCGCCAATCTCCGCTCGACCGGATGCCTTACTACCAGAGCGTCGGGTGACGACGAACCCGCTGCCGGGCCGCGCCCGCTGGGCGATTCCGCTAGGCCTACGGCAGCACCTGGTGCGAAAGGAGAAGACCATGTGGAGAGAGACACATGATGGGCAGCATGTCATCAACATGGGAATGGTCGAACGGCTCTCGATCGAAGAAGTGGAGAAAGGTCGGCACCACGACGACCGATACATGGTGACGGCATACCTTCCGTCGGGAGGATCGTTTGAGCTATCGGCTCACCGAATGCCCGATGAGGCCAGGGACGCGCTCAGGGAGTTGATCGGCTGACACGTCCCGAGGTGCTCGAAGGGCGCCAGCCTCGGTGGCGGCCACTAGGACTTACCGCCGCTCCGCCTCTCCGAGCAACCTCCAAGCGTTCATTGCGGGCGATTCCCGGTTCGGGCGCTGGGGGTACACGCCTATCGAGCGCGCATTTGGGCAAGGAGGTGTCTGGACATGCCGCATATGGATCTCTGGACCTACCGCGCCGACCTCGAAGGAACGCAGGAGGCGCTGGTGGGGTTTGACGTTGAGGCGCGAGATGGATCCATCGGGAAGGTAGACGAGGCGACCCAGGAGACCGGCAGCGCCCATATCGTCGTTGATACCGGTCCGTGGATCTTCGGTCGTAAGGTCGTCATCCCGGCTGGGACGATCGAGCGGATCGACGTCGATGACAAGAAGATTTCTGTCGGGCTCACGAAGGACCAGATCAAGGACTCGCCCGAACATGATCCGGCCCGTTTCGATGCTGATTATCGGATGAGGCTCGGAACCTACTACGACCCATTCTTATAGGGCGTAGGGCGGCCTGGCTGGCATCAGACGGGAACGGAGGCGAATCCGCGCCTCCGTTCCCGTGTGCCTGGACTGCGCGATTAACCCCGGTCACGCCCATCCTCACGGCGATGCGCCGAAGTCGTTTTCGGGTACCTCGCCGCGGGAACAACCTGGGCGACGGCTTTAGGAGATGACAGCGTGGGTGGAGATCGGCTTCACGCTTTCCTCGGAGGAACAGGGACCCAAGGAGCTGGTGCATCTCGCGCGCGGCGCGGAAGAGGCCGGGTTCTCCTTCGCGACGATCTCCGACCATTTCCATCCATGGACTTCTCACCAGGGCAATAGCCCGTTCGTCTGGTCCGTGTTGGGGGCGATCGCTGAGGCCACCAGTCAGATCCGCGTCGGGACCGCTGTCACGTGGCGGCTGATCAGGATCCATCCGGCAATCGTGGCCCAGGCGGCCGCTACCGTAGCCGATGATGCCAGGTCGCTTCTTCCTTGGTGTCGGTACCGGCGAGAACCTCAACGAGCACGTGACTGGTCAACGCTGGCCCTCCGCCAACGAACGACGAGAACTCCTGAAGGAGGCGAGGTCGTACGAAGCCTCTGGGCGGGTGGGCTGGTCGAGCACCGGGGGCCTGGCTACCAGGTGATCGACGCACAGCTCACCCTTCCATCGGAGCCTCCGCCGATCTACGTCGCGGCCGCAGGACCGATTGCGGCGAGGTTCGCTGGCGAGATCGGAGACGGTCTGATCGGGACGGCGCCGGAGCAGGAAGTGGTGGCGAGCTTCATTGAGCACGGCGGCTCGACCAAACCGAAGCTTGGACAACTCACCGTCTGTTGGGGGCCGGACGAGCGCACGGCGCTCGATATCGCCATGAGATGGTGGCCGATTGCCGCCGTGAATGGGGAGTTAATGCAGGAGCTCCCCATGCCTCGACATTTTGAGCAGGCGACCGAGATGGTCACGCGGGACCGGCTGAAGGAGGTCGTCGTCTGTGGAGCGGACCCCTCCCGATATCTGGAGGCGATCGGTACGTTTGAGGCCGCCGGCTATGACCACATCTTCATCCATCGGGTCGGACCCGATCAGGAGAAAGGTCTGGGGTTCCTGGCCGAGGAGGTGCTGCCTCAGTTGAAGCACCCGGAGGCGTCGAGGGAGGCCAGTTGACGCGGATCTGGTACCGATGAAAGGAGGGCTACGGTGCCTGACAAGCGACCGAGCGTCAAGAACGAGCGACAGTACGAAGCTCTCAAGGACAAGGGGATGTCCAAGGAGCGAGCGGCGCGGATCGCCAACACCCCCGGGGCTTCCAGCCGCGGTGGCAAGAAGTCCGGTTCGGGAGGGAACTCCAAGCAGGGAGGGACGACCGCGCAGAAGAAGGCGGCCGGGCGCAAGGGCGGCAAAGCCTCGGCGCGGAAGAAGTAGTCGAGGTAGTGGCTAGTCCGTCAGGGCCGGCGCTGATCCGTCTGGATCGAAGATCTACGCATGAGAGTGGCGATTGGCCCAGTCCAGGATCTGCCCGACCGTGGCGGAAGCATTCCGTAGAGGACTGGATGACCGCTCTTCGCGGCGTTCGTGATCGGGCAATGGATGGCGCCGGTCTTCAAGAGCGTTGATGAGCTAGATCGAGGATGTTGCCGGGCGACCGGGGTAGAGCCCGTTAGTCCGACGACGGGAGGAGGTCGACACCGCTGATGACGTTCGAGACCGAAACACCTGACCCGGATCCGACACCGCAGCCGCCTCCGGCCCCCGGGCCGCCTCCGGCCCCCGAGCCGGGGACACCCAAGCCTGGGGAACCGCCGGCGAGCGGCTAGACCCGAGTCGTCGCTCGAGCTGATTGGATTCACCCTCCTGAGACTTCGGTCCTCCTAAGACTTCGGCGTCGCTGTCCGAGATCACGCCGAAGACCTCTGTCATTGCTCGATGTACCGATGCGGTCAACCCGGTCTGCTAGGAGAGCAGCGTCCGGAGCGGACAGCACGGAGCCAGATCAGAGTTTGGGATTCCAACTCCGGGTATGCCAAGGTGGACGGTCCAGGAGAGACAGTCCAGGAGACGGGAGTACGCCATGGGGTTGAGGGAGGAACGGGTTACCAAGAACGAAGCGGCGGCCAGAGAGATCAACGAGCAGATCGAGCAGGTAAGCGAATCCCGGCCCCCCAACTCGTTCGTGCACATCATCTGCGAGTGCGGATACGACACGTGCGACCTCTTCATCGCAGTGTTGAAGGAGGAGTATGAGGAGGTCAGAGACGACCCTCGCCGGTTCATCGTTCGCAGCGAGCATGTGATTCCGGATGTCGAGCTCATCGTTGAGGAGCGCGACCGATACACGATCGTGGCGAAGCGCCAGGGGACGCCTGCGCAAGTAGCCACTCGAACCGAGCCTCGCGCCTAGCCCCTACCACCACTCCCTCTCCCGCAGCGACCCGACGAGTACCGTTCGCATCGTCCGCTTGTGCTCACAGTCGATCATGAACTCGGCGAAGAGAGCGACCGGCAGCGTCGCTGGCGTGCCGGAAACTCCATATACGTCGTCGTCAAAGTCGACCACCGGGGCAGCTGCCTCAAGCGTCGACTCTCGATTGCTCCGCCCGGCGCCGCAAAAAGCGGCGATCGCGCCGCGCCGTCGAGATGCCCTGACCGAACGAAAGCGGTAGCCAGGTCGACCTAGAATCCTGCGAATGTCGTCTGATCCACCCAAACCACGTCGAAGCATCGCCGACGCAGTAGCGCAGCGTCTCGAGGGCCACCGCGACACAGCGTCAGCGTGGGCGACTGCGCTCCGAGAGCTCGGTGCCGTGGATCGAGCCACGTACGCGGCCGTCGCCGAGACGCCGACGCCCTCCCTCGACGAACCACTCCGGCGGTTGTCGAACGCGGCCAACAACTCGCGACTGTGGTTGGGGATTGCGGCGGCGCTCGCCGCGCTCGGAGGACGGCGAGGGCGCAGGGCCGCGCTCGAAGGTGCCGTCGCGATCGGGGTGACGTCGGGCACGGTGAACCTCTTGGCCAAATCGATCGCGCGACCCCGACCCGATCGCGAGGAACTCGACCCGTTCCCGTTGCGTGCGGTACCGATGCCAACGTCCTATTCGTTCCCATCACGTCATGCCGCGTCAGCATTCGCGTTCTCGTACGCGGTCGGTCGCCAGATACCTGAGCTCGCGGTGCCGATCCGGCTACTTGCGGGTGCTGTCGCCTACTCGCGGGTGCACCTCGGGGTGCACTATCCGGGCGATGTCACGGTGGGGGCGATGATCGGCTCGGGGATCGCGGCCATGCTCTCATCGGTCGGGGATCACCTCGCGATCGGGCGACGCCGGCCGACCGACTGAACGAGCGCAAGGAGAGCGAGCCGAGGAAGGCCGGGATGAGTCTGCACCGACGGGCGGAACCCCCAGGAATCCAGCATTGGTGGGTGGAGTGCGGCGCTAGGCGATTCCGCTCGGTTCTTGCAACATCCTTGGCGTGGTGGACCACGCTCGTGGGTATCCCCAACATCTCGCTTCGTAGAGAGGAGATCCTGGTGAGCGAATCCGCCCAACACGATTGTCAGCCCCCGACCCCATCCACCATCGGACAGACCTGGGAGTGTCCGGTCTGCGGTGACACCTGGGTCTGCGAAGAGGGTGCGGTGATCGGTGGAGAGCCGTTCGCGTGGGCGAGGCAACCGCCGATCCAGGGTTAGTACCATCGCCGCCCCATGTACGGGCACTGTGACCGGCGTCACGCGTCCAGACTTTGGCCGTCACAGGTCTTGCTGAGACCAGAAGCGCAGGACATCGTCATCGGTCGCTTCGATCATCGCGTCGAGTTCATCTGCGGCGAGGAAGACCGGCAAGGCTTGCTCCGCAGGCACGCTGTGTCCAGCGGACGATCGCGTTGAGCGCACGCTCGCAAGCCCATGCCGAAGTGGCCTCGTAAAGGGCCCTCCCGGCACCTCGGCCTCGGAGTTCGGACAGCACGGTCACGTGACGAAGACTTGCTCGGGCCGAACGGGAAGGATTGCAGCAAGGGCGGAGCCCGCCACGGCCCCGTCGATCCGCGCTAGCAGGTCGGTGTGATCGCGTGTGCTCGCTCGGAAGGCCCGTTCCTCGTCGATGCCGACCCGGTCGTGGGGCCACACCGCGTTATGGACGTCGAGGCCGAGCGCCTCGTCAGCCTCGTTCTCGCACGTCAGTACCTCGATCACCGCGACAGGCTAGCCGCCCGCACGCTACCGACGCTCCATGTCCCCTGCATCCCGACCAGCACCGCCCGGAGCGTCCGATCCTCCTCGCAGTCGATGAGGAGATCGCCGAAGGTCCGGCTCTGCGGGTTAGCTCCAGAACTCGCCCATGGTTCAGCTATACCTGCGACTCGTCTCCGTCCCCCTGGTCATCGCCGTCATCGCCCTGGTCGCCTCCGTCGCCGTCGTCGCCTCCGTCGCCGTCATCGCCCTGGTCGTCTCCGTCATCGCCTTGGTCGTCCTTGCGGTGGTCGTCCTGGCCCTGGTCGTCCTGGCCTGGGTGGTTGTCGGGTCCCGGGTGGTTGTCGGGTCCCGGGTGGTTGCCCTCGCCCGGATCGACCGTGCCCTCGCCCGGATCCACCGTGCCCTCGCCCGGATCCACCGTGCCCTCGCCCGGATCCACGGTGCCCTCGCCCGGATCCACCGTTCCCTCGCCCGGATCCACCGTGCCCTCGCCCCGAGCGCCGAGACGACCATGAACCCTGGGCTCACCGCTGTTCGGCTCCCGCCGCTCGGTGGGCTCGCCCCCTTCCCACGAGGTGTCATAGGGCGCCCTGGCTGTCGCAGGGGTCGCAGCAACGACCGGGTGCTGCGGCGCGGGCTCCACGGCCGGCGTGGGGGCAGAGACGCGCTCGGGACGTGCGTCGGTTCTCGGCGCGCTCAGCGTCAGCAGAACGCCTGTGGAAACGGTCATCGCGACGGCGGTGCTCGCTGCGGTCACGAGTTCGGCGTGGTCGCGAAACGTGTTCACCGCGTTCACCACATATGCGCGGACGAGCTCCGCTTTCGTGGACAGCAGGGAGCCGACCACGCTCTGGAACGTCGGCGCGGAAGCCCCCGGCTGGATCGCGGGCACGAGCCCCCATGGCGCGGCCGCCCCGATGCCTTCGGCGACGAGGGCGTGCAGGAGTCCGGCCATCGTTGTCCCCGACACCCCTCGCTCGATGCGACCGAGGGCGCCGGCGGGGGTGTGATCGCCGATCACGATGATCACGGAATCGGGTGCCAGATCTCGAACGTGCTCGAGCGAGGCGCAGAGGTCGGCCTCGACCACGATTGCGTCCGGCTTGCCCGCCGTCACGGCATCGATGAGCGCGTCCTCCGTCTGCGCGACCGCGACGACGTCGAAACCACTGGCACCGAGTCGAGTCTCCAGGTTGTCGACGCTGCCGGCCGTGATCACTCGGAGCTGGTCGCTGGCCGGAGCAGTTGGCAAGGTGGAACGTTCGAGGGGCGGGCTCCCGTCGGCGGCTGGACCCGGAGGCAAGGCGGAACGTTCGAGGATCGACATGGGCTCGCTGGCTCCCCGTGGACGGTCGCAAATCACTTCTCAACCGGAAACGCCTTTAAGTACCATCGCGGCCGGCGCCGGTCATGTCGCTCGATGGTCCTACGCCCGTGACCCGTTCGGACTATCGACGGGTCCTCCGACAATCAAACCGTGGTCCTGTTGGGGCCTTCACCGCCGACCAAGAGCGGCACCAAGAGAGCGAGAAGACGATCCTTGAGGCTCAGTTGCTCTCTAGGCAGTTCGCGGTTCGCGAGGCTCGGAGGCCGCGCATAGTACCGCCCAGTCAGGCCCCGGTGCAGCGATTTTCATCGAGCCGCCGGCCCTGATGCCTGCCGCTCCGATCCCTCGGCGCCGTGCCACTACTTGCACCTCAAGTGCCGCGCCCTGAACGGCGGCAGGGACACACTCTCCCGCGAGGACCTCACCTTCGTCGGCGTGGACACCTGGCCGATCACCACGCCGGGTTGGCGCTCGCCGGCGGGGCTGTACCTGGACGATCTCCTCGAGGGTTTCGGGTTCTCGGCCAAGGACTCCGCGATCGTGCACGCCGTCATGCAGGTCGGCTCTCAGGGCAGCTCGAGTTCCTCGGTTAGGCCGTCGTGCAACGGTTCGTGCAACGGTCGAGTCGTTCGGCGGTGTCCCGTTCCGTCCTGCCGAGTCCCGGCCGGCCAGGTCAAGGCCATCTCTCGCCCCGCTCCGACGTGCCGAAGTTGCTCGGAGGAACGGATGCTCCGTGCCGGTGAAGAGCGATGGGTCGCGAGACCCGCGAAGGGCGGTCATGCGCAGAGCACTCGTGCTGGTCCTCGGTAGCGTGCTCCTCGGCGGGGCGTGCGGCGGTGGGGAGGAGGACGCGGCGGCCCCGAGCGCTGCCTCGGCCACCGCCAGCGCGGGCGAGCCCACCGTTACTCGGACCAGAGTGAACGTAGCCGACGAGCCCGGGGCGGAGCCGATCGCCACCGGTGAGATCCTCGAGGGCTCCACCCTCGCGGGCTCGCCGTTCTGCGCCGGCGGTTCCGTCGTGGATACTCACGGGATCAGCGATCCCTCCCTGTTCCTGATCGTCGAGACGATCACCTGCCCGGATGGGACCTTGAGCATGGCCCTCACGGGCGAGCTACCGGAGGGCCCGACCCAAACGGGGACGTGGATGATCGTCGGCGGCACCGGTGCCTACACGGGACTCCACGGGACCCGGTGACATGGAGGTCACGTACGACCCCGACGACGACTCGCTGGCTCACGTGACGTTCACCGGGACGGTGACGCGCTAGCGAGCTTGCTGCGTGTCACGACGCTGAGCGTGATCCTCTTGCGGCGGGTCACCCATCCAGCCACCCGAGGTCGAGTGACAGGACGCTCTTGCATACCGTGATCGAGATCGGGGCGTCAGGGGCCCGCGAGCCGCTCGTGGTAAGCGGTCGCGATGTTCCGAGCTTGCTCCTCAGACACGGACCCCGGCGGTCCTCGCAGTTCCACCGTGTAGACGAACGGACCGACGGTGAACCCCACCCAGTAGCTGTCCAAGGGCTGTTCGTCTTCGGTCCCGGCCGCCTCGATGTCCTCGGCCGTGGCGACCCGGCGGACGCCGCGCGCATCCGCGATGTCCTCGACATCGAAGGTCGTGATCAGCGTCGCGCAGCTGCCGGGGCATGGCTTCAGCACGTCCGCCTCGAGCACGTCGAGGACGCTCGTCGCCCCGTCTTCGGACTCGAGCTCGATGTACGCGCTGATGAGATGAGGCACGTCGGGCGAATGCGACTCTCCGACGAAACGAGAGTCCACGCCCGTCCCCTCGAAGCCGGTCTCCTGGAGGAGCGTGGTCAACTCGTCTTCATCGGGATCGATGAGTCGGTAGACCACGATGAAATCGGCGACGTCCGTGGTCGTCTGGCGAGTCTCGACCGGATCGGGTTTCGTTCCCGGTGCGTCCTCGGCCGTAAGGAATCGCCGCTCGATCGGGAGGGGTGCGATGTCGTCTCCACCGTCGCACGCAACGAGCGCGATCGCCGTCACCGTCACGAGGGGAGGGGCCTGAGGAAGCGCACCGCGACCGATGCTAGGAGAAGCGGCAGCAGCCTTCAAGCCTGGGAACCTTCGGGGACGCCACGCAGTTTCGGCCCGCTTCCGCCTCCGGTAGCCGAGTCCGACGGGGACCTGCGCGCCCTTTTCGTCCCGGTTGCGGTCGTTCGTAGGTCGAAACGATCGACGCCCGGATGTCCCGGCGGTGGGACTGTTGCCCAGCGTCCCCTCTCTGACAAGCTTGAGCCGTGGAGACCTCGCGTCCGGAGGCCGCGCAGCGAAAGCTGATCGCGTCCGAGTTCGTGACGCTCGACGGCGTCATGGAGGCCCCCGGCCACGACCAGCACCAGGACGGCAAGAACACCTGGGCACTGAGCTACGCGGGCGAGGACCAGCAGCGGTTCAAGATCGACGAGCTCTTCGACGCCGGCGCCATCCTGTTGGGGCGAGTCACCTACGAGATCTTCGCCGCGTTCTGGCCCACGGCACCGGGGGACGAGGGGTTCGCCGACCGGATGAACGGCATCCCGAAGTACGTCGTGTCCGGGAGCCTGAAGTCGGCGGCGTGGCAGAACACGACGATCATCGCCGAGAACCCGGTCGAGAGGATCCGGGAGCTGAAGCGTGAGCCGGGAGGGGACATCTACCTCTACGGGAGCTCCGACCTTCTCAACTCGCTCGTCGGACACGAGGTCATCGACGAGTACCGACTGATGGTGTTCCCGCTGGTCCTCGGCAGCGGCAAGCGCCTGTTCCACGACGCGACCGACGTCACGCACCTGCATCTCGTCGACACGAGGACCTTCGAGTCCGGGGTCACGGTCCTCACGTACCAGCCGGTGGACCGGGCTCCGGCGAGCAGATACGTAGAGGCGTTCGCTTGGACCCAGGAGCAGATGCAGTCGTGGCAGGCGGCACAGGACGCGGATCGCGTCCTCGCGACCGTCCTGTTCACGGACATCGTTCGATCCACGGAGCAGGCTGCCGACCTGGGTGACCAGCGATGGAGGCGGCTCCTGGATCGCCACGATCGCATCGGGCGGGAGGAAGTGGAACGGTTCCGTGGACGCTTCGTGAAGTCCACCGGCGACGGCATCCTGGCGACCTTCGACGCGCCGACCCGAGCGCTCCGGTGTGCATTCGGGTTCACCGCCGCGTGCGGGGACCTCGGGCTCGCGATCCGCTCGGCGATCCACACGGGCGAGATCGAGATCCGCGACGAGGACGTTGGAGGGATCGGCGTGCACATCGCCGCCCGGGCACTCGGTGAGGCGGGCGAGCGTGAGGTCGTCGTCACGCGAACCGTCCGGGACCTCGTGACGGGAACCGACCTCGCGTTCACTCCGCTCGGCGCCGTCGGGCTCCGCGGTGTCCCGGGGGAGTGGGAGCTGTTCGCCGCCTCGGCCGGATAGCGACCGTCCAGAGGTGCCGCGCGATGTTTCGCCCGGGGCGGTCCGGGGCAGAGCCCCAAGGATGGGCCTCATCCGCGCGCGATCAGGGAGGTGAGCCGGATCCCCTCAGACACCGTGAACGTCCGGTACATGGTCGACGACGTTGATGCCGCCGTCGACTTCTACACGAAACACTTCGGCTTCGAACTCGGCACGAACGCCGCTCCTGCGTTCGCCGACGTCACCCGTGGTCCCCTCCGTCTTCTGCTCAGCGGCCCGCAGAGCTCGGCCGGGCGACCCATGCCGGACGGTCGCAAGCCCGAACCGGGCGGCTGGAACCGGATCGAGTTCGTGGTCGACGACATCTCGAAGGAGGTCGAACGGCTCCGCGCCGCCGGGCTGAGGTTCCGTAACGACATCGTGACCGGCCCCGGAGGCAAGCAGATCCTGGTCGAGGATCCCGCAGGCAACGCGGTGGAGATCTTCCAGCCCGCCGAGCGGTAGCTCCGGGTCCCACAATCCGAAGGAGCGACGATGCGAGAGCTGATCGTCAGCACGTTCCTGACCCTCGACGGGGTGATGCAGGCGCCTGGCGGGCCGGACGAGGATGCCGAGACCGGATTCGCGCTCGGAGGGTGGTCCGTCAACCTCTGGGACGACGTGGTGGACAGCTACATGGCCGAGGCGACGAGCACGCCGTTCGCGATGGTGCTCGGGCGCAGGACCTACGACATCTTCGCCGCCTACTGGCCGACCGCGCCGGAGGAGGCCGGCGGCAAGGTGTTCAACGAGGCCACGAAGTACGTCGCGTCCCGAGGCCGGCCCACGCTCGGGTGGAGCAACTCCGTCCTGATCGAGGGCGACGCGGCGGAGGGGCTTGCGAAGCTGAAGGAAGAGGACGGGCCCGAGCTGCAGGTGCACGGCAGCGCGAACCTGACCCAGACGCTCCTCGCCCACGAACTCGTCGACCGATTCCGCCTGATGGTCTTCCCCGTGGTGATCGGGTCGGGTAAGCGCCTGTTCGCGGAGGGCACCCTCCCGGGCGCGCTGAAGCTCGTCGACAGCAGGGTCTCGACGACCGGCGTGCTGATCGCCACGTACGAGCCCGCCGGCGAGATCGTCACGGGCTCGTTCGGCTAGCAGCCGGACACTGAAACAGCCGAGGTCTTGGTTCTCAGTTGACATATGTCGATATCGGTATATATTTCTTGGCCATGGCACGAGCGGCGACGACGGCGGACGCGTTCAACGCGGTGGCCGAACCCCGGCGGCGGCAGATCCTCGACGAGCTCGTCGAGGGGGAGCGGCCGGTGAACGACCTGGTCCGCGAGCTGGGGCTCGCGCAGCCGCTCGTGTCCAAGCATCTGCGCGTGCTGCGAGAGGTGGGGGCAGTCGACGTGCGCGAGGACGGACGCAGGAGGCTGTATCGATTGAACGGCCACGCCCTCAAGCCCATCCACGACTGGGTGAAGGACTACGAGCGGACGTGGTCGGAGCGGTTCGACCGGATGGACGCGGTCCTCGAGGACCTGCAACGGAAGGAGGAAGGCGATGGCGGCGATGGCGAGTAGTCAGATGGCGACGATCACGCTCCCGACCGATCGGCAGATCCTGATCTCCCGGGAGTTCGACGCGCCGAAGGAGCTCGTCTACCAGGCGTGGACCACGCCACAGCTCATCAAGCGGTGGTGGAGCGGCGAGCGGGGTATCACCACGCTGGTCGAGGTCGATCTGAGGGTCGGCGGAGTGTGGCGGTACGTGCACCAGGACCACGACGGGTTCGAGGTCGCCTTCCACGGGGAGTTCCGCGAGATCGTGACCGCGGAGCGGCTCGTGTTCACGGAGGTCTACGAAGGCGCGTCGGAGCCGCTCGAGGGCGACACGTACCCGCCGGGCGAGGAGGAGGGCACGATCAACACGGCGACCTTCGACGAGGTTGATGGGCGCACGACGCTCTCATTGCTCGTGGAGTGCCCGAGCAAGGACGTCCGGGACGCCATCATGGAGTCGGGCATGGAAACGGGTATGCAGGAGGGATGGGCCAAGCTCGAGCAGGTCGCGCGGTCGCTGCGCTGACCGGGAGCTGGTGTTCGAAGAGGAGGGTACCGACATGGACCGGGTGATCTCGAAGGACGGGACGTCGATCGCGTTCGAACCTCAGGGGAGCGGGCCCGCCGTCATCCTCGTGGGCGGAGGCCTCGTCGACCGGTCGGAGAACGCCCCGCTCTCCGCCGAGCTGGCGAGCTCGTTCACCACGTACAACTACGACCGACGCGGCAGGTCCGAGAGCAGTGACACGCAGCCCTACGCGCTCGAGCGCGAGATCGAGGACATCGCCGCGCTGATCGCCGAGGCCGGCGGGTCGGCGCACCTGTACGGCGTCTCCTCCGGCGGCGCCCTCGTGCTTGAGGCCGCAGCGGCGGGCGTTGCCGCGGACCGGCTCGCCGTGTACGAGGTGCCGTACCAGACGGATGAGGTCTTCCAGAAGGCGTGGCGAACCTACGTCGAGGAGCTGACTGCTGCGCTCGCGGCCGGCCAACGGAGCGAGGCGGTCGAGCTGTTCATGCGGATGGTCGGTACCAGCGACGAGATCATCGAGGGGGCGAAGGCGTCCGAGCACTGGGCGGGAGCTGTGGCGCTGGCGCACACGCTCGCCTACGACGCGGCGTGCATCGGGGACGGACCGCCCCCGGGGGAGCGGCTGGCCACGATCAAGCAGCCCACGCTCGTGGTCACCGGCGATGTCGCACCAGACCCGAACTACATGGGAGAGGTGCCGGTCGACTTCTTCGGCCGAGCGGCAGAGGAGATCGCGGCTGCGGTCCCGAACGCGGAGCGGGCCATCCTCGAGGGGCAGTGGCACATGGTCGACGCGAAGGTGCTGGCCCCCGAGCTCGAACGGTTCTTCGGGGCATGACCTGAGCCCGGCCCATCAGTGGCAGGGGCCGCTACACTTTCCTGCCGCGGCACCTGCCGCGCACGGCGGGGTGGCCGAGTGGTTAGGCAAGGGTCTGCAAAACCCTCTACACCGGTTCAATTCCGGTCCCCGCCTCGGCCCGGCGGTACGATGCCGGATCTCGGGCGCTTAGCTCAGGGGTAGAGCGCTTCCTTGACGCGGAAGAGGTCAGAGGTTCAATTCCTCTAGCGCCCACCAGGTAGACTGTTCGCGCCGGACCCGGACCCACGGTCTGGCGCGTGGGAACCCCAACTTCTGGTTCACCACCCGATCGGCGAGAGAGCGCCGACACGCAGAGGGGAGCCAACATGGGGGTCCCGTCCCGCTCCTTGTTCGACATCCTATGACGACCGCAGGAACGAGGTCGTCCGATTGGCCCTTTGGGGCGAACTCGACCTAGCAACCGCTCCGACGCTCGAACAGCACCTGACGCGGGTCGAGCAGGACGACGTCGGGGGGGTGCTCCTCGATCTTCGAGACCTGACCTTCGTCGATTCCACGGGGCTGCGCACGTTCTTGAACGCACAGCGCCGTGCGAAGGACAACGGACATCGCCTGGCCCTGATTGGCGCGAGCGACCAGCTCAGGAAGATCCTCCAGGTGACCGCGACCGAGTACGTCGTCGATGAGCGAGAAGGGGTGCGGCTCCTCGCCCGCTTCACGCAGCGTGCTCCTGGTTCGTCGCGCTCATCGGCCGACCTCGACGGGCATCCCGATGGCTGACTATCGAGCTCAGGAGGCCATCAACCAGACGATCTTCCGCGAGATGAACGAGTGGACGGAGGACGACACCGACGGTCGTGAGGGGCTCGAGCGTGCGATGGACACGTACCTCTGTGAGTGCGGAGACGTGCGATGCTCCGATCCGATCCGACTCACCCGAGCGGAGTACGAGGGTATCCGGAGCGAGGCCACCCGCTTCGCGCTCGCACTCGATCACGAGAACCCGGAGATCGACTCGGTGATCAGCGTCATGATGTGGAGCACCGGCTGCCTTATGAGCAGACCGCTCCGGGGATTGCCCGCAAGATCACGGCGGATTTCGTGAGCGACCGGCTCCCGGCCGCCCGCTCCGACGAGGTCGTCCTGATGGTCTCCGAGATCGTCGACAACGCGGCTCGACATGGCGGCCCTGAGGCAGACGGCCAGATCGGTCTGCAGCTCGAGGCGAGGGACGCCGTGATCCGCGTGACGGTCGTAGACGGTGGGCCTTGGTTCACCTTCGACCGGCTCAACTTGGACGGGCACAAGGATCGACCCCACTCGGCTTGGTAGTCGTGGATAAGTTGGCCGACCGCTGGGGGCGCTCCCTCGAGGGACGTAAGACTGTGTGGTTCGAGATCGACCGCCTGGCAGCCTAGCGGACCGCTTCCCGCAGCATCCCGACCAGCACCGCCCGCAGCGTCCGGTCCCTCCTCGCGGTCGATGAGCAGCTCGGGGTTCCCGGCACGCGACTTCGGGTATCCGTTGGGTTGGCACCCAGGAAAGAGTTGGGAGAACCGTGATGGGCTTCAGGGAGGAACGGATCGCGAAGAACGAGGCGGTTGCGAGGGGGATCAACGAACAGATCGACCAGACCCGCGAATCCCTTCCCGACAGCTCGTTCATGCACATCGCCTGCGAGTGCGGATACGAGAGGTGCGACGAGGTTATTGCGGTGATGAAGGACGAGTACGAGCGGGTCCGGAACGACCCTCGCCAGTTCTGTGTTGTCCACGAGCATGTCATTCAGGACGTCGAGGCAGTCGTTGAGGAGAACGACCGATTCGTCCTCGTGGCCAAACGGGAGGGGACGCCTGCGGAGGTAGCCACTCGAACCGACCCTCGGGGTTAGGTCGCTACTCCCGCTCCGTCATCCCGCAGCATCTCGACCAGAACCGCCCGGAGCGTCCGGCCTCCTCGGCGTCGATCAGGAGCGGCTGCTCGAGGTGATGACCCAAGGGGGCAGGGAAGGTCGTGCTACGTGCTCCCTGTCGCGGTCGGCCCCGTCGAGGTTGGACCTGTCGCGGTTCGTCCCGTCGAGGTTGGCCCGGTGGAGGTCGGCCCCGTTGTGACGGGTGAGGGGTCGTCAGGGGAGGCCGGGAGACGAGAGTTCGGCGGCAGTCGCGGACCTTGTAGGTGTCCAGCCCGGAAGGTCGCTGATGACGTTCCAGCCGTAAGTGGAAGGGTCACCGATCACGCATTTTGATGACTCCGAGTAAACGAGACTGTGGGGGCCGCTTCACCCTGAATCTCTGGCTGAGATAGAAGAGCGTATCCGCTCTTAACGGTCGGTCCCCCGCAGCATCCCGACCAACACCGCCCGGACGACTCGGTCCTCGCACTCGATCACACTGCGTGCGATCGCGCCGCTGGCATAAGCACCTTGTGGATGGGACAGAGCCGCTGGCAGGGACATCTGTTGAAGAGGCAGGGACGTCCTCGGCGGTCGCTAATGAACGAACTCCGAGTGGCCACATGAACAGAGTGAATTGAGCTGGCCTACAGGTGCTCTAACGCTCTTCGGCGAGAGTCCTTCCGCGGACACAGGGTCCCTATGACCGAGTAGGTGAGTCGCCACGTCGCGGACCGACCCATTCGTGGAGCCAACAGAACTGCTTCGACGGGTTGTAGATGGAGAGTCGGGTCGAGCACCCTTCCTCCGAGCACGTTCGTTTCTCAGGATACGTCTCGACCTGTCCTTCCTTCAGTGGTGAACCGTAGATGTGCGTGCTCATCCGATGCGCCACCTAATCCGGGTTCTCCCACCCGGCGCGAGCCGCAACCCGTGAGGGTCGCTGCTGCGAGCAGCAGAACGGGCAGGAGTAATCCTCGGAAGCCTTGTCGAAGTCGAACCGTTCGAGGGGAATCCCACAGATCGGGCAGAAAAACGCCAATCCAACTCGCGGAGAGCGGTGGCCATCGTGCTCCCTCCTGTTCGTCGATCCGTAGGGAACAAGGGCCGACGACAGAGGAGCGATGGCCATCGGACGGTCGCTCGATGCGAACCGAGCCGGAAATGCTACCGGAGGACTCTAACAGGAACACGGTTGGATGAGCTGGTCACTGAACCACTGCCGCGTCTCGCGCCCCAGTAGCAGACGAGCCTGCGTCTGGCGGGTTGCGTACGTGGACGAGTAGCATCTAGTCGCGGGGGTGATACCAAAATGACGTCGCATACCGACGCTCAGATCAGGGCCGCAGCTGCGGCAGCGACGGCCCGCCAGGAGATCGCCAAGAAGATCACAACGCTCACGGCCCAGGCGGAGAACGAGGAGATTGCAAGGGTGATCCTCCATCTCGCTGAGGCGTATGGTCACCTCGCCAGCGAGCCCCCCCGGACCCGAGGTGGCTAGGATCCGCGCTAACGCCCTTGGCCCTACCCCTCCCTCTCAGGATGGGAACGCGTCGGGGGCTACTCTCACGAGACGCCTTGCGTCAGTCGCTCGCAGTGTGACACGGTGCTCGTAACGTCGTCTGGACGGTTGGCGCACGCCTAACCGGTCGCCCTTTCGACCTGTTCGAGAGGAGCGGCCGTGGAATCGGTTGCCAGTCTCCGCGAGTCTGCAGCGCGTCTCCGGGCGCGGTTGGCCAACCTTCGCGAAGAAGCCGTCGCCGTGCGCGAGGCTGCGGTGTCGGTCAGGGAGGATTCAAGGCGCCTCCGCGAGACGGGAACCGCGTTCGCGGAGGACAACCGGGACTCAATTTGAGCGCGGCCCTGAACTACTTCCTCGATCCGCGGGGTAGGCGTTGGTTGTAGATCATGTGAGCGAGGTCGTTGAGCGTGTCAAGAGCTCGGGCTGGGGGTGGCTCCATAGGGTCGCTAGTCCCGGCGCTTGACCGCTTCACTCCTTTGACCGTCCCCGAGGTGCGTTGAAGTCCCGGGCGGCCCTAGGGACGGCGGCCTATCGCCCTCCAGCAGCATCCCGATCAGCACCGCCCGGACGACTCGGTCCTCCTCGCAGTCGATCAGCAACTCATCTGTACGCACAGTTGGATGCCATCCCGCCGAACATGGAGGATGCTGCAGGTCCGGCGCTCCTGATTGAGGACGACTCCTAGCGCGGGTGTCTCACGCGGATCCGCCTGACTCGTCGGACGTTTCGGCGTTCTGAGCCCCGCGGGCATCGCATCGCTAGTCCCCCTGTCACGCCGAGAATCGACAGGTAGCGCTGGGGTCCGACACGGCCCTGGGTAGCTCAGGCCGTAGCAGCCCGGTGCGACAACATGTACGGACGCGTGACCGGTGTCACGCGGCCAGCACGAAGAGTTAGCTGGGTGCCATCCTTTGGGCGGGATGGTCAGGCGCGTCGTGGGTGTGGCGGTTGGCCTCGTGGTCATTGTCGCCCTGGGTCTCGCGCCCGGTGACCGGGATGAGACGGCTCCCTCCTACTCCTCGACCCAGGCTCTGGCAGGGGATATCGACGCACACGGCATCGGATGCTCGCGTGTCTACCCAATCGACTTGCAGATTTCGGCGGACCACGACGCCGCACTGTGTGAGGTCGGGTCAGCCACGGTGACGCTTCATGTATGGAAGGGCGTCGCTCGACCGACAAACCTCGGGGAGGCGGCGCGTCACACCCCGTCGGTGGTTGGTACCAACTGGTTGGTGGCGACGACGAATCAACTCGCCGCAACCCCAAGTGGCAGCGGTGATAGGCGGCGACCTGATCCCGTCCTGACTGCCTGAGGCGCCTTGACGTCCCGTCAGATGTACGTTCCCGAAGCGTGACCGACTTCACGCGCCCATCCCGCCGCTGACTTTGGGGCGGAGGCCGCGCCCGCGACGCCGCCGCTTGACACTCGGTAGCGTTCCACTGTGTCGAGGGTCTTGGTGACTGGTATGTCGGGAACCGGCAAGTCGTCGGCGCTCGCCGAGCTTGCCCGTCGCGGTTATCGCGTCGTAGACACCGATGATCCGGGCTGGAGCGAGTATCGCGCGTATCTTGAGCCCTCAGACGAGTTGCACCTCGGGGAGTGGCTCTGGGTCGAGGAGAAGATCACCGAGCTACTGGACTCCGATGATGGTCGCTCGCTCTTCGTTGAAGGGTGCGTGTGGAACCAGTCGAAGTTCTGCGATCGCTTCGACGCGGTCGTCCTGCTCAGCGCCCCTGCTGACGTGATCCTTGACCGGGTTGCACGCAGAACGACGAACACCAACGGGAGAACTCCGTCGGAACGAGCGATGATCTTGGCGGACCTCGCTGAGGTCGAGCCGCTCCTCAGAAGGGCTGCACGCATGAACTGGATGCAAGCCGACCGCTCGATGAAGTCGTCGGCGATCTGATCGCGATCCTAGGCGACCCGAAGGAGGCCCATGAGTAACCGCAACGCCACCTTCCGACGCGGTAAGCACTTCGGATGGTGGGTCATCGGCAGGTTCTCAACCGGTCGACTGTTCATGGTGACATGGTGGCCGACGAAGGGGTTGGCCGACACGGTTGCTCGTTGGGTGCGGTCAGACGGGGAGTAGCCGCCAACTCTCGGCATCCATCTCCCGTAGCATCCCGATCAGGACGGCCCGCCGTGTCCTGTCCTCCTCGCAGTCGCTCAGGTGCCGCTCCCGTAGCCGTGGATCAGCTCAATCGGGCGCAAGCTGCGACACCCGGCTTGGTAACGAAGCACGATGGACGTCGTTGACCACGCGCCTATTCATGCCGGGAGGGGGCTCAGCCGATGATTTCCGATAGGCGCAAGGCAGGTCCGCATGAAGGGGACGCATGAGCGACGCGATTGAGGCGATCGGGTCAGCCTTGGGCAATGTTCTCCCAGGTGCGAGACGTGCCGGCGTCGCGTACGTGATTTGGGGTGGCCTGCACGACCTCGAGCTCGATGACGCCCGCGCGGCGATGGCATCCCTCACGGAGGATGAGGCCCTCCGCCATGAGGCGGCTATGCGTCGGACCGAGAAACTCCGAGCGATTGCATCGGAGGCCACGTTCTTCTCGGGCCTCGCTCGGGTCGACGGAGAGTTCCGCTCGATTCTGGTCGCGGTTACGGCTCAGGACTTCGTGCTGCTCGATAACTGGAACCACGATCCCGAGGCCGAATTCGCACGCCTCCCCCGCGAGAGCATCACGCATGCCGTGATCGTCGACGAAGACGGTCTCGAGGTGGCCGACGCGCTGATCGACCCAATCCGCGAGTTAGAGACTTCCCAGGAGGAGCGGTACGCCGTGGTGTTGAAGCGCCACGACAGAAGCGGCGAGCTCTCGCCCGTCTCATTCCTGTTCCGATCTGGCGAGCCGGCAGTTGAGTGCCGCGACCGCTACCGTCGCTTCATCGGCGAGCCGGCCTAACCGCCGGCGGCGGACCCTTCCGTAAGGCAACCGCGACCGCGTGCCGAAACAATCAGCGTGAAGGTGTGTCCGCACTGCGCCGAGGAACTGCGGGACGAGGCGACCGTCTGTCCCACATGCCACAAGAATCCCGCCGAGGCTCCCGCGTGGGCTGCGCCAAGGGCGCCGGTCGGGGCCTCGCGGTTGGGCGATGTGTGGGGACCGAACGGCGTTCTGCCGACCTCCGAGCGCGTTCCCGCTCCTTTCAAACCCTCCGAGACGGACAGGCGTCCGGCAGTCCCACCGATAGTTTGGGCCTCGCTCCTCCTGGGATGGTTCTGGGGATGGATTGCCCCGGTCCCTTCCGGGGCGGCCGGGCTGATCCTCATGCCGGCGGGATATGCCGTCGGGCTGATCTTCGCGATCTGGGGTGAGGTCCGAGCCTCGGACCGTCTCGGTCGCACGTTGGCGATGCTGGCGATCATCCTTAACGGTATGCAGCTGGTTTCGACGCTCTTTGGAATGCTCTCGCCTCGCCTCGCCGCCCTACGAGGCTAGTCGGACGGTGGAGGAACACTTCGCGTCTCCTGTGACCCGGGAATGATGTGCCCGCTCAGGAGCCATCCGATCGAGCGAGGGACTGTCGGTCAATATCTGGTCAGGAGCCGACGGGACCAGGCTGTACCCAGCGGTACATCTGTGGCTCCTCCAACGGCCACTGAACTGCGAGAGCGCTGGTCACAGCGTTGCCTGTTCGTTCTTTGACGCGGAAGAGGTCAGAGGTTCAATTCCTCTAGCGCCCACCACGCGACGATGCCCTCGTCAGCGCTTCGCTTGCCAGAGGGCAAGCTCAGATCCGCCCGGCATCGCGAGGATGCTTCGCCAACCCACCGGTCCTTCCATCCGGGCTGGGAGGAGTACTGGACGGCGGTCTTGGAAGACCCCGAAGCCTCGCTGCCTTTGAGCGGGAAGCCGGCGACGCCCAAGGAGATCGAATATGCGACGTGGGCGTCCAGGAGGCCCCACATCGTCGTCTCTCGCAAGCCGATGGATGTTGCGTGGAGTAACTCACGCGTCGCGCCGGACCTCGAGAGATCCGGAAGCTGAAAGAGCACTCCGGCAAGAACATCTACGTGGTTGGAGGAGCGCTGCTCGTCTCTAGCATGATCAACATCGGGTTGATCGATGACATCCGGCTCATCGTGAACCCCGTGCTCCTTGGTGGAGGGAAGCCTCTGTTCGGAAGCGTGACCGATCGGCGGTACCTAAGGCTCCTGTCCGTCGAGCCAAGGGAACACGACCGGCTGTCCATGATCTACGCAACCGATCGATCACTCGATCGTGTGGCTCGGACCGAGTGCGCGGACCAGGAGCAGCGCCGACTCGTCGTCCCAGGAGCGCAGATCCAGCTCGCGCAAGGGCGTGAACCCAACCGCTCGATAGAAGCGCCGGGTTCCGTCGTACCCGTCCGGGACGTCCTCAGGGACGGAGGGTCCAAGCGTGAGGACGGAGACGAACCGGACGCCCCGCGCGGCCAGGTTGGCGGATGCGTGCTCGATCATCGAACGTCCGATGCCACGCCGACGATGCTCGGCGTGCACGGCCATCCACGTGATCTCAACGCTCTCGGCCGAGTGAGCCTCGAACGTGAGGAAGCCGACGACCCGCTCGTCGATCGCCGCGACGAACCCTTCCTGGCTACGAACGGCCTCCGCGCACGCGGCGACGCCGCGCTCGTTCCCGAAGTGATACGGCAGGCCGGCGACGATCGCGTCACATGCTGCGGCGTCCTCGACGGTCAGCCCTCGAAGGATGGGAGCCGCTTCCTTCACGGCATCGGGTCGGGTTCGGATCGCGTCATCGACCGATGAACTCTAGGTGAACGGTGGAGGTCTCCGTGGGCCGCGCCGCTCGCTCTGGCGACGTGTTACGCCTCCCGCCGGCAACGGATCCGCAGTGTGTCGCCCGAGCTGGCCCTCAGCAGGCGATCGGGCCGGGCCAGAGGTGCTCGATCAGGTAGACGCAGGGCTTGATCTTCGTCCAGGGGCTCTTCGTGAGGTCCTTGGCCCGCGCCTCCTCGTAGACGCACGTGCCGGAGACCGGCTCGAAGAAGAGCGCGCCATCGCGGACGTCCCACCGGTAGGTGCCCCGGTCCTGCGGACACCACGGGTCGTTGAAGAACGTGACCCGGTTCCGTTCGACCGTATACATCCCGAGCGACTTGAACCCCGAGAGCTGGTGGTTCAGCCAGTAGCTGCCCCTGTGGAAGGCGATCGTGCTCACGCCGGCGTTCAGGAAGAAGGGGGGACATCGCAGGCACCGGAACGGCAGCAGGCCGTCCACGTCCTCGATCGTGAGGATCCGCAGGTACGTCCCGTCGAGGGGGGTCCGCGTCCGCGGCGAGATCGGCCTGGTGTACGGGTACGGCGTGTCCTCTGGCGCCAGGACGAACTCGTTGGCGGTGGTGAAGATCGGGCTGGTGCCCCTCCGCGAGGACCCTTCCGAGGGGGACGGCGTCGGCGATGGTGATGCCGAGGAGCGATCGGAACCGGACGCGGCGGGTCCCGTCGCGTCCTCGCCCGTGCAGGCCGCGAGCAGGAGGACGGCAACAGAGCAGGGAACCGCAACATTGGCGAGTCTCGACACGACAACCGAGCATACGAAGGCGATCGCGGAGAACGCTCTGCCGGCTACTCGACCGAGCCCGGCGTGGTCGTGTGCCTTGCCAGATAAGCGGCCGCCTCGGCTCGTCTCGCGACGTCGAGCTTAGACGGATGCTCGAGACGTAGTTCTTGACGGTCTCGGCCAGGCCGAGCTCGTCGCCGATCTCCTTGTTCGTCCGGCCCTCCGCGACCATGTTGAGGATTCGCTCCTCCTGTGGAGACAGCCTGGCGAGCCGCTCGTCCTTCAGGAGGTGCTTGCCCTTCCGCAGACGCTCGAGGACCGAGCCGGTGACCTCGGGATCCAGGAGCGAGCGGCCGTCGCCCACCTGCTTGATCGCCCGGAGCAGCTCGCCAGAGCGGACCTGCTTGAGCACGTACCCCGACGCGCCGGCCATGATCGAGGAACAGGGCCTCGTCGTCGGCGAACGACGTCAGCATCAGCACGCGCGTTTCGGGCAGCATCGCGCGGATCTCGCGCGTTGCCTCGATCCCGCTGCCGTCCGCGAGCCGCACGTCCATCACGATCACGTCCGGACGGGTGCGCGAGGCCTCGTCCACGGCCTCGCGGACCGTTCCGGCCTCGGCCGTGACGACGACGTCCTCCTCGGGTTCGAGCATCGCGCGGATGCCGTCCCGCACGACCTCGTGGTCGTCGACGAGCATCACGCGGAGCGGCGGCGCCTTCGTCATCGTCGCCATGCTACCCAGACACGGACGCCGGCCGTTCGTCGCCGGCGCGTTCGGCGAGCCGGGTCGCGACCCGCTCGAGGAAGTCCTTGAAGGTCGCCTCGGCGACCCGGTGCAGGAGCGCGCGGTCGGCCGCCCGGCCCACGAGGCCGAGGGGTGGCTCGTACACCGCGCTGATCGCGAGCTATGTCCGCGTCGGCAGGATCGGCGCGACCTCGAGGTCGGCCGCGAGCCGCGGGAAGAGCGCCGCGCCGCTCGAGGCAATCCAGGTGAAGGGCAGGACCGTGGTCCCGCCGAGGTGGGCGACGGTCCCGGTCTCGACGACCACGCGTCGCGCGATGCGCGGCCGCTCGCCGAAGCCGACCTCGGCGAGCAGGGCCTCGCCGTCTTCGCTCGTGGATCCGGCGATCGGCGGGAGCCACGACTGCGGGTCGGCCTCCAGGCGCTCGGCCACGATCTCGTGCGCCAGCGGCAGCTCGACGAAGTACCGGACGAACACGCGTCGATCGTCCCGGACCGGGGCCACATGGAGGAGGGCTCCTGGTCCCGCCGGGGACGGGGCTTCCGGTCAGCGCAGAAGGGGGATCTCGAGGCGCACGGTGGTCCCGTTGCCCGAGCTGTCGATCGCGAGCGTCGCGCCGATGCGCTCGGCGCGTGCACGGAGGTTGGGGAGGCCGCTGCCTTCCACTGACGCCGAACCGAAGCCCGCGCCGTCGTCGTCGACCTCGAGCGTGGCGATCCCGTTCGCCTGCCGGAGCACGAGCCGGCACGTCTCCGCCCCGGAGTGACGCCCGACGTTGGAGAGCGCCTCGCGGACGATCTGGAGCACGTCGCCCGCCTCGGCAGAGATCGCGGCGGCGGTCGCCGGCTGCACCTCGACGACGGTCACGATCCCGGTCCGCTCCTGGAAGTCCTCCGCGAGGTCGCGCAGTGCCCGGTCGAGCTCGCGGTCGGCGAGCGGACCCGGCCGGAGCCCGAAGATGTAGTTGCGGAGATCGCCGATCGTCCGGTCGAGGTCCGTGACCACGCCTTCGATCCGGCCCGCCGAGGTTGGCGTCGCCGTCATCGCGGCCGCTCCCTGGAGGCTCATGCCGGCGGCGAACAGCGACTGGATCACGCCGTCGTGCAACTCCCGCGCGATCCGCTCCCGGTCCTCGAGGACGGACAGTTCCCGGAGCCGCTCCTGCGCGCTCTCCGTCTCCTCCAGCAGTCGGACGTTCTCGATCGCGACGCCGGCTTGCGTCGCCAGCACGACCAGGGTCTCCTCGTCGCCCTCGTCGAACTCGACCGCCCCCTGCTTGTCGGTGAGGTAGATGTTGCCGAAGACGCTGCCCCGGGCGCTCACCGGAGCGCCGAGGAACGACCGCATCGGCGGGTGGTTCGGCGGGAACCCGACGGAGCTCGGATGATCGGCGATATTGCGCAGGCGCAGTGGCCGCGCCTCGCTGACGAGCAGTCCGAGGATCCCCCGGCCGTGCGGGGGATCGCCGATCGCGGCGCGCTGCTCGTCGGTCACGCCGGTGCTGATGAAATCCGACAGCCCGCCGTTGGCACCGAGGACGCCGAGCGCGCCGTACCGCGCGTCGGTCAGCTGGACGCGAGCTCGACGATTCGCCGAAGGATCGCCGAGAGGTCGTGCTCGGAGGCGACCTCCACGCCGGCACGGATGAGCTCGTCCCGTCGGTCGATGGGTTCCTCCTCGGCGCCTCGATGGCCTCAGCCTACCGTCGGGCGGTGCGCCGTTCGGCCTCGGGACGATCGTCCCGATCTGAACCGCATCGGAGGCGTGAGGCCGCGCGAGGGTTGGCGCACCGGGCCGTTCTGGGGCATGGTGGCGCCACCGTGGACGCGAACAGGGGAAACGGCACGGCGGGGAACGTGCGCCCCGAGGACGACACGCGACGCCGCACCCTCAGAACCATCGGGGGCTTCGCGCTGCTCGCGGGCGTCTACGGGCTGGCGGCCTTCTTCAGCCTCCGCCTCGCGCTCGTCGAGGAGAACATCACGCCGCTCTGGCCGCCGACGGGTATCGCGGTGGCCGTGCTGCTGCTCTTCGGCACCCGGTGGTGGCCGGGCATCGCGATCGGCGCTCTGGCCGTCAACCTCCCGATCACAGAGTCGCCGTTCGCGGCCGTCATCACTGCGGTCGGGAACACGCTCGCCCCGCTGCTCACCGTGTGGATCCTCCGGCGCGCCCGGTTCCGGACCGAGCTCGACCGGCCCCGCGACGTCGTCGTGCTCCTGTTCGCGGCGCTCTCGAGCATGCTCCTGAGCGCGACGATCGGGGCGGCGTCGCTCGTCTTGTCCGATCAGCTCGCATCGGGCGAGTTCTGGACCTCGTGGTCCGTGTGGTGGGCGGGCGACTCGATGGGGGTTCTGGTGGTCGCGCCGTTCCTCCTGGTGGCGTGGAACCGAGCCCACCACCGCTACCTTCCGCCCCGCCGGCTCGAACTGCTGGAGCTGTTCGTCGTGCTCGCGGTCCTCGCGGGCGTCGCGCTGTTCGCCGTGACGGCCGACGTCTCGTTGCTCTTCGTCGCGCTGCCGTTCGTCGGCTGGGCGTCGTGGCGCTTCGAGCAGTCGGGGGCGGCGCCGGCCGCACTGCTGGTCTCCAGCGCGGCGACCTGGGCGGCGGTCGGGGACCGGGGACCATTCCAAGGTACTGACCTCGTCGACCGGATGATCACCCTCCTGGGCTTCAACGCCACCGTCGCGTTCACCGCGTTCTTCCTCGCCGCGCTCGTCTCCGAGCGCGCCCGGTCGCGGGAGGCCCTCGAACGCGGCGCGGCGGACCTCGAGGCCCGCGTGCAACGACGGACGACGGAGCTCTCCGACGCGAACCAGCGGCTCGCCGCGCAGATCGCCGAGCGACGGGAAGCCGAGTCCAAGCTCCGCCGCAGCGAACGGCAACTCGCCGAAGCCCACGAGGTGGCGGGGATCGGGGCGTGGGAATGGGACCTCGCGAGCGGAGAGGTGTCGTGGTCGGAGGAGATGTTCCGGATCCACGGCGTCGAGCCCGGCGCGTTCCCGGTGACGTTCGACAAGGCGATCGGATTCGTCGCGGAGGCGGACCGGGCACGCATCCGCCGCACCACCGAGGTCGCGCTCGAGCAGCGCCGCGCCGACGTGCCGGACGTGGATTACCGGATCGAGCTGCCCGACGGACGGACGAAGCACCTCCACGCGAGGGCGCGGTTCTCGCTCGCCGACGACGGGACGCCCGTGCGGATGTTCGGCACCGTGCAGGACGTGACCGAACGCCACGAGTTCGAACGCGAGCACCGGATCGCCGACACCCTCCAGCGTTCGTTGCTCCCGTCGTCGTTCCCGGAGATGGACGGCGTGCTCATCGCGGCCCGGTACATGCCGGCGGAGCTCGGCGTCGCGGCCGGGGGCGACTGGTACGACGTGATCGCGCTCGGGGGCGAGCGGGTCGTCCTGGTGATCGGCGACGTCGCCGGCCACGGGCTCGATGCCGCGAGTCTGATGGGGCAGCTGCGGACGGCCGTGCGCGCGTACGCACTCGAGGGGCACTCGCCGACCGTGGTCGCGGAGCGCACGGACGCCTTGATGCACGAGGTCGCCGAGGACGAGATGGCCACGATCCTGCTCGTCGCGCTCGACGTCGGGGCCCGCGCCGCCACGATCGTGAGCGCGGGGCACCCGCCGCCGATCGCGCTCGGCCCGGGCGGGGCTCGACTGCTCGACATGGAGCTCGCCCCGCCGCTCGGTTTCGGGCCGCACGCGAGGTTCGGCGCCTCGACCGCGTCGCTCGAGACGGGCGAGATGGTGCTCCTCTACACGGACGGGCTGATCGACCGGCACGACCTCGCGATCGACGAGGGCCTGCGACGGCTGATCGCGGCGGCCGAGGCCAACCGCGACGCCGATCCGGAAGAGCTGTGCGACCGGATCCTGGGGGCGATGGTGTCGGGCGACGTCTCGGACGACATCGCCCTGCTCGCCGTCTGCCTCACGCCCACGCCCCCCGGCGACCTCCGCCTGAGGATCCCCGCTGAGCCCGACGCGCTGTCGGAGATGCGTCGACGCCTCGCGCGCTGGCTCGACGCGGCCGGCGTCCCCGCCGACGTGCAGGGCGACGTGGTGCTCGCCTCCTCGGAGGCGGCCGCGAACAGCATCCGTCACGCGTACGGTCCGTCGAAGGCCTGGGTCGAGCTGGAAGCGGCGATCTCGAACGACGAGGTCCATGTCGTCGTCCGCGACCGAGGCCGCTGGCGGGCTCCCCGCGGTCGCGGTGGGCGAGGCCTTTCCGTGATCGAGGCATGCATGGGATCGGTCGAGATCGACCGGGGCGGCTCGGGCACGGAGGTTCGGATGCGTCGACCGGTCCGAACGAAGGTCGCTCCGTGAGCCGGCTCGCCGACCTCGCCGTGGAGGAGCAGGACGGCGCGGTCGTGGCCCGCGTCACCGGCGAGATCGACCTGTCGAACGCGGCGACGCTCGAGCGTTCCATGCTCGACGCGGTCCCGAACACCGCCGCGGGGATGGTCGTCGACCTGACGGGTGTGAGTTACCTGGACAGCGCCGGCATCCGCATGCTGGGCGAGATGGCCGAACGCCTCCGCTGGCGCGAGCAGCGGCTCGCCGTGGTGGCCCCGGAGGGGTCGCGGGTCCGCGGCGTCCTCACGATGGCCGGTGCCCGGGACGTGGTCGCGTTCGAGGACTCGTTCGACGCGGCGCTGCGAACGGTCGTCGGCGAGGGCTGACCCGCCCGTGGTAGAACCGCCACGACGCGAGCGAGGAGGGCAACGATGTCGAGCCGGACACCGAGCAGCGGGATCGTCAGCTTCGCCGCGGTGCTGTTCACGCTCGTGGGGTTCCTCAACGCGATCCACGGGATGGCCGCGATCTTCAAGAAGGAGTACTTCGACGAGAGCTCGCTCCTGTACGAGAACCTCCAGGTGTGGGGCTGGATCTGGCTCGTCCTCGGCATCCTCCAGATCGGCGCCGCGTACCTGATCGTCGGGCGCGCCACGTCCGGGCGGACGCTCGGGATCTTCCTCGCGGGCGCCTCGGTGATCATCTCGTTCGCCTCGCTCGGCGCGCATCCGCTCGGGTCCACGCTGATCATCGCGCTGGACGTCCTCATCATCTGGGGGCTGACCACACGCGCGGAGCTGTTCGTCCCGGGGGGCATCGCCGACGACCCGAGGGCGCCCCGCCCCGAGCCGTCGGGTCGCCCTTACGCCTGAGGTCGACAGCCTGCCTGTTGCTGGCTCTGAGGGTCGGGATGCGCTCCGGCGCAATGGGTTGACGAAATCCGGGCTTGCGTCGGTCGCCCGCGCCGGTGCATAGTTCGAACCAAGACGTCCGAGCTACGACGCTCGGCGATGGACGGCGGCGCGACGCGGGCACGCGCCGCCGTCTCCTATTCGGGGGGCTACCATCCGGTCGCCCCCAGCCTCGGTTGCTACCCTGTCGAACTCCGGGCGCGTAGCTCAGCGGGAGAGCGCTCGCCTCACACGCGAGAGGTCGCAGGTTCAAAACCTGCCGCGCCCACCCGGCCGCAGCACGATGCCGTCCGAGGGGAGAGCAGATGTCCGCAACCAACGAGATCGCGCCGCCCGAGGCTCGGACCGGGATCGCGGCGCGCGCCGTCGGGCTCAGCAAGGTCTACGGCGAGGGTGACGCAGCCGTCCGGGCGCTCGACGACGTCTCGGTCGATTTCGAGCGCGCGAGGTTCACCGCGATCATGGGGCCGTCGGGGTCCGGCAAGTCGACCCTCCTGCACTGCATGGCCGGCCTCGACACCCCGACGTCCGGCCAGGTCTTCATCGGCGACGTGGACCTCACGATGCTCTCGGAGAAGGCCCTCACGCTCCTGCGCCGGCAGAAGGTCGGCTTCGTCTTCCAGGCCTACAACCTCGTGCCCACGCTCACTGCCCGGGAGAACATCACGCTCCCGCTCGACATCGCGGGGGAGGACCCGGACCAGGCCTGGTTCGATCAGGTGGTCGACACGACCGGGATCCGGGACCGCCTCTCGCACCGGCCGATGGAGCTGTCGGGCGGACAGCAGCAGCGGGTCGCCAGTGCGCGGGCCCTCGTCAGCAAGCCCGAGATCGTGTTCGCCGACGAGCCCACCGGGACCCTGGACTCGAAGGCGGGGCAGGAGATCCTCGCCTTTCTCCGGGCGGCCGTGAAGGACCACGATCAGACGATCGTGATGGTGACGCACGACGCGTCGGCGGCGAGCTTCGCCGACAGGATCGTGTTCCTCGGCGACGGCAAGGTCGTGGACGAGATGCTGGAGCCGACGACGGAACGCGTGCTCGACCGCCTGAAGTCGCTGGAGGGCTGAGCGTGTTCCGCGCCGCGATCCGCAGCCTCCTCGCGAGGAAGGTCCGGCTGCTGCTCACCGGCCTGTCGGTGGTGCTCGGGGTCGGGTTCATGGCGGGGACGTTCGTGCTCACCGACACGATGACCCGGGCGTTCAACGACCTGTTCGAGAGCACATATTCGCAGATCGACGTGCTCGTCCGCAGCGAGAACGCGTTCACCGCGCAGACGAGCAGCCTCGATGAGCGCGAGTCGATCCCCGAGTCCGTGCTGCAGGAGGTGGAGGCCGTCCCCGGTGTCGCGAGGGCCGTCGGCGACGTCCTCGGCTACGCGCAGATCGTCGACCCCACGACCGGGGACGTGATCGGGACGTTCGGGCCGCCGACCGCGGCCTCCGGATGGAACGACCTGAACGGGTTCACGCTCGAGCCGGGCGGCTCGCCGCCGCAGGGTCCCGACCAGGTCGTGATCGACGCCGACACGGCCGAGACCGCCGGCATCTCGGTCGGCGACCGGGTACGGATCCTGTTCCAGGGCCCGCCCGGTGAGTTCGACGTCGTGGGGATCGCGAGCTACGGGGACGGCGGGTCCATATTCGGCGCCACGTGGGCGCTGTTCGACCTGCCGACGGCGCAGCAGCTGCTCGGCAAGGAGGGCGAGCTCGACTCGATATCCGTCGTAGCCGACGAGGGCGTCTCCGGGATCGAGCTGCAAGGCCGGATCGCGGAGGTCCTGCCCCCGGGCGCCGAGGCGGTGACCGCCGCGACCGTCACCTCGGAGGCGCAGGACCAGATCAGCACGGGGCTCGGGTTCCTTCGGACCGCGTTCCTCGTGTTCGCGTTCGTTGCACTGTTCGTCGGCGCGTTCATCATCTTCAACACGTTCGCGATCATCGTCGCGCAGCGGACCCGGGAGCTCGCGCTGTTCCGTGCCCTCGGTGCGAGCGGGCGCCAGGTGATGACCTCCGTGCTGGTCGAGGCCGTGGTGATCGGCATCCTGTCCTCGCTGATCGGGGTCCTCGTCGGGATCGGGATCGCGTTCCTGCTGCAGTCCGCGCTGAATGCGGCCGGGTTCGTGATCCCGTCGTCGGGAACGGCGATCCTGCCCCGGACCTTCATCGTCTCGATCCTCGTCGGGACGATCGTCACGGTGGTGGCCGCCCTCGTGCCGGCCCGCCGGGCGGCTCGCGTCGCGCCGATCGAGGCCCTGCGCGAGGCGCAGGACCGTCCGGGCCGCTCGCTGCGGTTCCGGATCGTCTCGGGCGCCGTCGTCCTGGCGCTCGGCGTGCTCCCACTGCTGTACGGCCTGTTCGGGCGGCCGGACAACGCGTTGCAGTTCGTCGGCATCGGCGTCGCACTCACCTTCGTCGGCGTGGCGATGCTCACGCCGCTGTTCGCCCGGCCCATGGCGGGCACCCTGGGGCTTCCGATCCGCCGCACCGGGGTGCCCGGGAAGCTCGGACGAGAGAACTCGATGCGGAACCCGCGCCGGACGGCCGCGACCGCCTCGGCGCTCATGATCGGGCTCGGGCTCGTCGTGTTCGTCGCGGTGTTCGGCGCCTCGGCGAAGGCCTCGACCACGGTCGTCCTCGAGCGCACGTTGAAGGCGGACTTCATCCTGACCTCGCCGACGTTCACCGGCTTCAGCACCTCGGCCGCCGAGGACCTGCGGACGGTGGGGGGCGTCGAGACGGTCTCGGAGGTCCGCCAGGCCGAGGCCAAGGTGGACGGCGGGACCGTGTTCATGACCGGGATCGATCCGGAGACGTTCGACTCGGTCTCCGAGATGGGCGTCCTCGAGGGTTCGGTCAGCGACCTCGGGGCGCCGAACACGATCGCGGTCCACCAGGACGTCGCCGCGAACGAGGGATGGGGGATCGGCGACACGGTCACGGTCGAGTGGCCCGCGACCGGCGAGGTGGACCTCGAGGTCGCGGTGATCTACGAGGAGAACGGGTTGGTCGGCGACTGGGTGACGTCGCTCGAGACCTACGACGCGAACGTCGCGCAGGTGCTCGACCTCTTCGTGCTCATCAAGGCCGAGCCGGGGGCCGACATCGCCGCGGTCCAGTCGGACCTCGAGTCGGCGCTCGAGATCTACCCGAACATTGACGTGCAGGACCAGGCCTCGTTCCGCGACATGTACGCGGACTTCCTCAACCAACTGCTGAACCTCGTCACGGCGCTGCTCCTGTTCGCGGTGATCATCGCGCTGTTCGGCGTGATGAACACGCTCTACCTCTCGATCTACGAACGCACCCGTGAGCTCGGGCTGCTGCGGGCCGTCGGGCTCACGCGCCGGCAGACGCGGTCGATGGTTCGATGGGAGGCCGTGATCATCTCGATCATGGGCGCGGTGCTCGGCGTCGTGATCGGCATCCTGTTCGGGGTGGCGCTCCAGCAAGCGCTCGCGCCCGAGGGGTTCAGCGAGCTCGGGATCCCGGGCGGGCAGCTCGTCTTCTACGTCGTGTTCGCGGCCGTGCTCGGCGTCGTGTTCGCGATCTTCCCGGCGCGGCGCGCGGCCAAGCTCAACGTGCTGAACGCGATCTCGTACGAGTAGGTCGGCCCGCCTCCGGGCGGCCGATATCATGGCCGCCGATGCCGAAGCTCACGCGTGCCGACGGCACCACGACCGAGCTCCCCGACGGGGAGCCGGTCGGCTCCGTCTTGCCGCCCGAGGCGATCGCCGCGCGGGCGGAAGGGCGCCTGGTGGACCTGTCGTTCGTCCCGTCCGGCGACGGCGAGGTCGCGCCGGTCCTGCCGAACGACCCCGACGGGCTCCACGTGCTGCGCCACTCGGCGGCGCACGTGATGGCGCAGGCGGTGTGCGACCTGTTCCCGGGCGCGAGGTACGCGATCGGCCCGCCGGTCGAGGACGGCTTCTACTACGACCTCGAGCTCCATGGTCCGGTCTCCGAGACCGACCTGCCGAAGATCGAGGACCGGATGCGCGAGCTCGTGGACGCGGACCAGCCGTTCGTCCGCGAGGAACTCTCGCGCGCGGAGGCGCTCGAGCGATTCGCCGACCAGCCGTACAAGCGTGAGATCGTCGAGACCCTCGAGGAGGGCGAGGTCGGCGGCGGCGAGACGGTCACCGTGTACCGGAACGGCGGCTGGTCGGATCTCTGCCTCGGCCCGCACGTCCCGTCGACCGGCCGCCTCGGCGCCTTCAAGCTGACCAAACTCGCCGGCGCGTACTGGCGCGGCGACGAGACCCGCACGATGCTGACGAGGATCTACGGCACCGCATGGGCGACGCAGGACGACCTCGACGGGTACCTGCAGCGCCTCGAGGAGGCCGAGAAGCGCGACCACCGCCGGCTCGGCCGCGAGCTCGACCTGTTCTCGAGCCCGGACGAGCTCGGCCCCGGCCTGTGGATCTGGCACCCGAAGGGCGGGATCCTGCGGAGGCAGCTCGAGGACTTCGTGCGCGAGGTCCACGTCGCCGGCGGCTACGACCTGGTCCTGACGCCGCACATCGCCCGCTCGGTGCTCTGGGAGACGAGCGGCCATCTCGACAAGTACGGGGCGAACATGTACCCGCCGATGCAGACCGAGACCGGCGACTATTACGCGAAGCCGATGAACTGCCCGTTCCACGTGCTCGTCTACAAGTCGCAGACGCGGTCCTACCGTGATCTGCCGATGCGGCTCTCGGAGCTCGGTGCGGTGTATCGGCACGAGCGGGTGGGGACCCTCCACGGCCTGCTCCGGCTCCGCGGTCTCTCGATCGACGACGCCCACATCGTCTGCACGCCCGACCAGCTCGTCGACGAGATCCTGCGCGTCTTCGAGTTCACGCAGGCAGTGCACGCGACGTTCGGGTTTACCGATGCCGCGGTCGAGCTTTCGACCCTGCCGGGCGACACGATCGTGAGCCCCGAGATGGCCGAGCGGGCGACAGGCGCGCTCCGCGACGCCCTCGAGCGGAGCGGGCTCGAGTACCGGGTGGCCGAGGGCGAGGGATCGTTCTACGGCCCGAAGGTCGACTTCCACTTCCGCGACGCGATCGGGCGACTGTGGCAGCTCACGACCGTGCAGTGCGACTTCGGCCTGCCGGACCGGTTCGAGATGGAGTACGTGGGCGAGGACAACCAGCGCCACCGGCCGGTGATGATCCATCGTGCGATCCTCGGCTCGCTCGAGCGGTTCACCGCGGTCCTGATCGAGCACTACGCGGGTGCGTTCCCGCTCTGGCTCGCGCCGGAGCAGGTCCGGCTCGTCCCGGTCGCGGACCGGCACGTCGAGCATGCGCGCGGGCTCGCGGCGCGCCTCCGCGAGGCGGGCCTGCGTCCGTTTGTCGACGAGAGCGGCGAGACCGTGGGCAAGAAGGTCCGCTCGGCGCAGGTCGCGAAGGCGCCCTACGTGCTCGTGATCGGCGACCGGGAGATCGAGTCGGGCGAGCTTACGGTCAGAGAACGCGAGGGGACCGAGACCAAGGGCGTGGCGTTCGACGCGTTCGCCGCGGCGCTCGTCGAGGAGGCGGGCACCCGGCGGCTCACCCAGTCGGTGTTCTGACGGAGGTGGAACGCATCTGGTCGCCGTGGCGGATGGAGTACATCGAGGCCGCCAAGCGGGCGACCGACGACGAAGGCTGCATCTTCTGCGACCTGCCGGCCGAGGACGACGACGAGCGGACGAAGATCCTCTCGCGCGGCGAGCTCGCGTTCGTGATCCTGAACTCGTTCCCGTACAACCCGGGGCACCTGATGGTGGCGCCGTTCCGGCACGTCGGGGAGTTCGGGGCGCTCGAGGCGGAGGAGCTCGCGGAGGTCGACGCGCTCGTCGCGCGTTCGATCCGGGTGCTCGACGACGAGATGCAGCCGCACGGCTACAACCTCGGGATGAACCTGGGTCGCGTCGCGGGCGCGGGGATCCCCGGCCACGTGCACTGGCACGTCGTGCCGCGGTGGAACGGCGACACGAACTTCATGCCGGTCGTCGGTCAGACGCGCGTGCTGCCCGAGCTGCTCGAGGAGACCGGCGCGCGGTTGCGGCCGCGGTTCGAGGAGGCGCGATGACGGGGTCGCGGTTCGTCGACGTTGAGGGCGGCCGGCTCTACGTCGAGGAGGCGGGCTCCGGCGACGCCGTGGTCTTCCTGCACCCCGGGCTCTGGGACTCGCGGACGTGGGACCCGCAGTTCGCCACGTTCGCCGAGCGATACCGGGTGCTCCGGCTCGACGCGCGGGGGTACGGGCGCTCGAGCCGCCCGGAGCCCGGCGTCCCCTACTCGCACGCGCGGGACCTGCTCGCGGTGTTCGACGACGCCGGGATCGAACGCGCGGCGCTCGTCGGCTGCTCGATGGGCGGCGCGACCGCGATCGACTTCACGATCGTCCATCCGGAGCGGGTCGCGGCGCTCGTGCTCGCCGCAGCGGGCCCGAGCGGCTTCGAGGGGACGCCGGAGCAGGAGGCCGACTGGGAGGCGTGGTGGACCGAGCACGACGCGCCGGTCGACGCGGCGGTCGAGGCCGGCGACCTCGAGCGGGCGCAGGACCTCCGGCTCTCGACGATGTGGGCGCGGCTGGGCACCGGCGACGAGGGCGGACGGAGGATCCGGGACATCGCGTTCGACAACCTGCACGAGCTCACGATGGACGAGAGCGCGCAGGAGCGGCTCGACCCGCCGGCGTTCGAGCGGCTCGGAGAGATCTCGGTGCCGACGCTCGTCCTGCCCGCCGATCACGATCCGCCCGAGATGGAGCCGATCGCTTTGGCGCTCTCCGAACGGATCCCGAACGCCCGGCTCGTCCGGATCCCCGAGACGGATCACGTGATCAATTTGCGGCGGCCGGACGAGTTCGACCGCGTGGTGCTGGGGTTCCTCGCGGACGTTTCGTAGGCGCATGCTTGAGCCCCGAAGTCTGGGGCTGCTGATCAAGCCCTGTGCACCTTCGGTCGAACACATGTCTGCATGACCCTGAGCGATGTGGGTGATCGAATGAGCAGGGAACGAGTGGGAGCAGCGATCGGCTTGGATGTGACGCTCCTTATCGGAGGCTGGCTCATCTCTCGGCTCGTGCGCTCTGGGATCGGATGGTGGCTCGCCCTTTCGGTGCCAATCCTCCTCGTCGCGATCGACTATGGACTCAACGCCTTTGGGAAGGCCGGGCTTGTCGACCGGATGCGCGCGCGCAGTAACAGAAGCTGATTCCACCGACGGCGCCGGACACGACGCCGATTCCTGGGAGCCCAGAGCAGCCGCCACTGACCCCGTGAGTGCCGGCGCTGATCAGATTGACTACTTCTTCGCTTCTTCCTTCTCCTGCTGCGCCGCCGCGATGACCTTCTCCGCGAGGTGGCTCGGGACCTCCTCGTAGTGCGAGAACTTCATCGAGAACGCCGCCCGCCCGCCGGTCATGGAGCGCAGGTCGATCGAGTAGCGCGCCACCTCGGCCTGCGGCACGAGGGCCTTCACGCGCTGCTTGCCGGCGCCGGCCGACTCCATGCCCTGGATCTTGGCGCGCTTGGAGTTCAGGTCGCCCATGATGTCGCCCGTGTGGGACTCGGGCACCACCACTTCGACCTCGACGATCGGCTCGAGCAGGACAACGCCCGCCTGCTGTGCCGCGTCCTTGAGCGCGAGCGAGCCAGCGAGTTGGAACGCCATGTCGGACGAGTCCACCGAGTGGAACTTGCCATCCACGAGCGTGCACCGGATGTCCACCATCGGGTTCCCGCTGATCACGCCGCCGGACATCGTCTTCACGATTCCTTTCTCGACCGAGCCGATGAACTGGTTGGGGATCGCGCCGCCGAAGATCTTGTCGACGTACTCGAACCCCTCGCCGCGCGGGAGCGGCTCGACCTCGATGTTGCAGACCGCGTACTGGCCGTGACCGCCGGTCTGCTTCACGTGCCGCCCGAGCCCCTTGCCGGGGCCGCGGATCGTCTCGCGGTAGGCGATCTTCGCCGGCGCCGTCGCCACCTCGACGCCGAACTTGCGTTTCATCCGCTCGATCTGGACGTCGAGGTGCGCCTCGCCCATCCCGTACATCACGGTCTGGTGCGTCTCGTCGGAGCGCTCGATCCGCAGCGTGGGGTCCTCCTCACGCAGGCGCGCGAGCGCCGTCGAGAGCTTGTCCTCGTCGCCCTTGGTCTTCGGCTCGATCGCGAACGCGAGCAGCGGCTCCGGCATCTCGGCCGGCGGGAGCGTCACCGGGGCGTCCTTCGTCGAGAACGTGTCGCCGGTCGTCGTGTGCGAGAGCTTGGCGACGGCCGCGATGTCGCCGGCCGGCACTTCCGAGACCGTATCGTGCTCCTTGCCGCGGAGCGTGAACAGCTGGCCGACGCGCTCCTCCGTGTTCTTCGTCGCGTTGTACACGGGGGCGTCCGGCCGCATCTTGCCGGAGAACACGCGGAACATCGTGATGTGCCCGACGTAGGGGTCGGACACCGTCTTGAAGACGTACGCGGCGAGCTTCTCGTTCGCATCGCAGGCCCGCTCCTGCTCCTCCCCGTCCTTGCCGACCACGGTGACCGCGCCGCGGTCGGCGGGGGAGGGGAACTCGTCGGCGATGAACTGCAGCACGCGGTCGACGCCGATCGGCTTGGCCGCCGCCGCGCACAGCACCGGCGCGATCGTGGCGGAGGCGAATCCGCGCTTCACGCCGTGCACGACCTCTTCCTCGGAGAGCTCTCCCTCCTCGAGGTACTTCTCGATCAGCGCGTCGTCGGACTCGGCCACCGCCTCCATGAGCTTCTCCCGGTACGGATCGGCCTTGCCCGAGATGTCGTCGGGCCACTCGCCCTCCTCGGCCTTCGGCCCCGAGCCGTAGCGGTAGGCCTTCCTGGAGAGCAGGTCCGCCACGCCCTCGAACTCGTGCTCCTCGCCGAGCGGCAGCTCGAGCGGCGCGACCTGGGTCCCGAACGACTGCACGAGCTGGTCGAGCGTGGTCTGGAACGACGCGCGCTCGCGGTCGAGCTTGTTGATCAGGATCGCCCGCGGCAGGCCGGCCTCGACGGCGAGCTCCCAGGCCACCTCGGTCTGCACCTCGACGCCGTCGACCGCGGAGACCACCAGCAGGACCGCGTCGACCGCCCGGATCGCCGATCGAACGTCGCCGACGAAGTCGGCGTAGCCCGGCGCGTCCAATACGTTGACCTTGACGCCATTCCACTCGATCGGGGCCATCGCGAGCGAGACGCTGATGCCCTTCTTGACCTCCTCGGGTTCGAAGTCGCTCGCGGTGCTGCCGTCCTCGACCGTGCCCATGCGCGTGGTTGCGCCGGCCGTGAAGAGCATCCCCTCCAGGAGCGTCGTCTTGCCGGCCCCGCCGTGGCCGACCAGCAGGACGTTGCGGATGTCCGAGGCTTCGTAGGTCTTCACGTCGGGGCTCCGTTCGGGCCGGGGACCGCTGAGTCTAGCGCGGCAGGCACGGGTGACCTGCGGCCACGGCGGGACCCGGTGGTAGGGTCCGGCGCGTGGTCGAGGTGAGCGCGCGCGGGCAGGTCGGCGAGCGCGCGGCGGTGCCGCTCCTGTGCATGGCCGCCGCACTCGCGATCGGCGCGTCCACGTGGGCCCTGCTCGCGCGGGAGCCGGTGGTGGCCGGGTGGGCGGCGCTCGCCGCGGGTGCCGCCCTCGTCGCCGGGGGCATACTGTTGCGTCCCGCCGATCGGCTCGGGCGCGTCCTGCTCTCGTTCGCCGACCGGCTGTTCGACGGCTGCGTGCTCGGCGCGCTCGCGTGGGTGACCCGCACGGTCGACGGGTGGGTCGCGGCCGGCGCGCTGCTGGCGCTCGCGGCAGGGTTCCTCGCCTCCTACATCCGGGCTCGCGGCGGGTCGCTCGGCTACGGGATCGAGGAGGGGATCGTGACTCCCGTGCTTCGGTACGGGCTCGTCGGGGTCGGGCTGGTCGCCGGCTGGCGATGGACGGTGTGGGTGGTCGCGGTGCTCATGCTGCTCGCGTGTGGCGTTCGGGCCAGCCAGGTGTTCAAGGAGGAGCGGTGCTGAGGTCGTGAGGGGCGAGACGCCGAAAGAATCCGCCGCCTACTGGGGCTACCGCTCGCTCGAGCGCCTGGCGATGGCCCTGCCCGAACGGATCGGGAGGCGGGGGTTCGAGGCGCTCGGGAGGACCGCGTACCGCTCGCTGCCGAACCTCCGCGCGACCGTGGCAGCGAACCAGGCCCGGGTCCTGGGGATGGACCCGGCGGACGAACGGGTGGCGCTCGCGACCCGGGAGGCATTCGAGCTATACGCGCGGTACTGGTTCGACACCTTCCGGATCCGGAGGATGTCGACGGACGAGTTCAACGCGCGCATCAGGGTGATCGGGGTGGAGCACGTCGACCGCGCGCTCGAGACCGGGAAGGGATGCATCGCGGTCCTGCCGCACCTCGGGAACTGGGACGCCGGCGGGCACTGGTTCGGCGCGAACGGCTACCGGATCGCCGCGGTCGCCGAGGAGCTCCGCCCCCCCCGCCTGTACGAGCTGTTCACCCGGCACCGAGAGGAGCTCGGGATGCGGGTGATCGGGCTCGAGAAGGACGCGCACGTCGGAACGCAGCTGAAGCAGCTCCTCGCCGACAACTGGATGGTCGCGCTCGTCGCCGACCGCGACCTCTCCGGGCGCGGCATCGAGGTCGAGATGTTCGGCGCGCCGCGCAAGGTCCCGGCGGGTCCGGCGCTGCTGTCGCTCACCTCCGGCGCGCCGATCCTGCCGGCACCGACCGCGACGCTCGACCGCGGCTGGGAGGTCCGCTTCGAGGCGCCGCTCGAGATCGAACGCACCGGCACCATCCGCACCGACGTGGCCGAACTCTCGCGGGTCATGGCCGAACGCTTCGAGCGAGCGATCGCCGCCCGCCCCACGGACTGGCACATGTTCCAGCCTGCGTGGGAGGACTCGGGCGCGACTGCGACGGTCGAGGCGACGGCCGCCGAGCGTCGGTGACGGACGCGACCGCCGCGGCGCCGTGAAGGTCCTGCTCGCCTGCCCCTACGACTGGGGAGCCCCCGGCGGCGTCCAGGTGCACGTGCGGCAGCTGGCCGAGGGACTCCGTCGCCGGGGTCACGACACGCGGGTGGTGGCGCCAGGGAGCGGTCCGGCACCCGAGCCATGGATCCGGATCGTCGGTCGTCCGGTCCGGGTCCCGTACAACGGGACCGTGGCGCCGATCTCGTTCTCGCCCGGCGCGTGGCGGCGGGTCCGCTCGGCGATGCGGTCGTTCGGCCCGGAGATCGTCCACGTGCACGAGCCGCTTACGCCCAGCACGTCGATGCTCGCGGCCCTCGCCGCGAGCGCACCGGTGGTGGCGACGTTCCACGCCTACCTCGACCGCTCGCGCCTGATGGAGCTCGCCGGCCCGGCGCTCCGGCGGGTCTCGCGGCGGATCGACGCCGGGATCGCGGTCTCGGACGCGGCCGCCGAGTTCCTCCGCCGCGTGATCCCCGTGCCGGTCGAGATCGTGCCCAACGGGGTGGACGTCGGTCGGTTCGCGCACCCGGGCGCGCCGGCGCACGGGCTCCCCGCCGGCCGAAAGGTCCTGTGGGTGAACCGCCTCGACCCCCAGAAGGGGTTCCGCGTGATGCTCGACGCGTTCGAGCGCCTGCCGGCCGACCTCGATGATGTCCACCTGGTGGTCGTGGGGGACGGCCGGGATCGGGAGGCGCTGCGGTCACTGCCCGAACGGATCCGGCCGCGGGTCCTGCACCTCGGCACCGTGGCCCACGACCTGCTGCCCGCCTACCATGCGGTCGCGGACGCGTTCGTCTCACCCGCCGTGGGACAGGAGAGCTTCGGCATCGTCCTCGTGGAGGCGATGGCCGCCGGGGTCCCGGTGGTCTGCACCGACATCCACGGGTACCGCGAGGTCGTCCGCGACGGCGTCGAGGGGCTCCTCGTCCCGCCGAACGACCCCGCCGCCCTCGCCGACGCGCTCGCCCGCGTCCTGGGCGACGCGGAGCTCGCGTCGTCGCTGGCCGAGGCCGGCCGGGCGCGCGCCGCCGCGTACTCTTGGGACGCCGTCCTGCCGCGGCTCGAAGCCGTCTACGAGCGGGTGGCGGGGCCCGACGGCTCGTCCGCGGAGGCCGGATAGGATGCCGCCGTGCCGGCGTGGCTGTGGATCGTCATCGTGGTCGTCGTCCTCCTGCTCATCGGGGGCATCCTCGTCTACAACCGGCTGGTCGCGCTGCGGAACCGGGTCGACAACGGCTGGTCGCAGATCGACGTCCAGCTCCGCCGGCGCTACGACCTGATCCCGAACCTCGTCGAGACGGTCCAGGGCTATGCCACCCACGAGCGCGAGCTGTTCGAGCACGTCACCGAGGCCCGGGCGCGGGCGATGGATGCGAACGCGGTGCCGGACCAGGCGCAGGCCGAGAACCAGGTCACCCGCGGGCTGCGGCAGCTGCTCGCCGTCGCGGAGAACTACCCGGACCTGAAGGCGAACGAGAACTTCCTCGCGCTCCAGGAGGAGCTCACCGGCACCGAGTCGAAGATCGCGTACGCGCGCCAGTTCTACAACGACCAGGTGATGCGGTTGAACACGCTGATCGGTTCGTTCCCGTCGAACCTCGTCGCGAAGGTGTTCGACTTCCGGGACCGCGAGTTCTTCGACATCGAGGACCCGGCGCGCGGACCGTCGGTGGTCGACTTCCCGGGTTAGCGCGTGTACGAACAGATCGCGGCGAACAAGCGCAAGACGTTCCTGCTCATCTTCGGGGCGATCGTCCTGCTGGGTGCGGTGGGCTACGTCCTGGGGCTGCTCTACGCGAGCGGACCGTACGGCCTCGTCGGCGCGGTGGCGCTCGCGATCGTGCTCTCGTTCACCTCGTATTTCGCGGGCGACCGGATCGTGCTCGCCTCGACGAGGGCCAAGCAGGTCACCCCGCAGGAGCAGCCGCGGCTGCACAACATCGTCGAGGGGCTCTCGATCGCCGCTGGGATCCCCAAGCCCCGCGTCTACGTGATCCCCGAGCGCGCGCCGAACGCGTTCGCGACCGGCCGCAACCCCGAGCACTCGTCGGTCGCGGTCACCGAGGGGCTGCTCGAGACGATGAACCGGGTCGAGCTCGAGGGCGTGATCGGCCACGAGCTCGCGCACGTCGTCGACCGGGACATCCTGGTCGGGACGATCGTGGCGACGCTCGTCGGCGCCATCGTGCTGATCAGCGAGTTCTTCATGCGCTCGTGGTGGTGGGGCGGCTTCCGCGGCCGACGGGGCGGCGACCGCAGCGGCGGCGGGGCCGAGGCGATCATCTTCGCGATCGGGCTCGTCCTGTTGGTGCTCGCACCGATCGTCGGGCAGATCATCCGGCTCGCGGTGTCGAGGCAGCGCGAGTTCCTCGCCGACGCGCAGGGCGCGATGCTCACCCGCTACCCGCCGGGGCTCGCGAGCGCGCTCCGCAAGATCGGCGCCGCGTCGGCGATCCCGATGCGCTCGGCGAACAACGCGACGGCGCACCTGTGGCTGAACCAGCCGTCGCGGATCCAGGGCGAGGGGATGGGCCCGCTCGAGAAGCTGTTCAGCACCCACCCGCCGATCGCCGAACGCATCCGGCGACTCGAGGAGATGTGAGGCCGCGGCCGGCGGTGGATGGGATGGACTGACCGAAGGTCGTTGAGTCGGCCAAGGACCGCGGGTAGCATCGGCGTCCGCTTGCCCGCACCTCGGAATCGCGCCGGGAGGCCCCGGACATACCCACCCCGATCCCAGGAGTTCAGCGATGCCCGAAACCGATCGTCCACGTTCGGCCCGACACCGTCGCGGGCGACTGTCGCGCCGAGGCAAGGTCGTCGCGATCACCGCGTCGCTCGCGCTCGTGGCGGGGCTCGGGTACTTCACGCTGTTCCCCAAGCAGGCGCCGGCGTTCGTCCAGAAGACGCTCGTGAGCGTCGGACTGGCCGAACCCGACGAGGTCGAGACCCCGGCAACGTGTCCGCTCACCGGCGAGGTGATGGCGAGCCGTCGCGTCCCGGACCGACCGGCGCTCGCGGTCAAGGTGGAGAACGCGCCCGAGGCGCGACCGCAGGCATCGCTGAACGACGCGGACGTCGTCGTCGAGGAGCCGGTCGAGGGCGGCTACACGCGGTTCATCGCGATCTTCCAGTGCGGCAACTCCGAGCGCGTCGGCCCGATCCGAAGCGTGCGCACGACCGATCCCGACTACCTCCGCCAGTTGGGGCCGACGGTGTTCGCCTTCTCGGGCGGCAACCCCCGCGTGATGGAACAACTCGCCAGGGAGGACCTCGTGGACGTGAACACCGGGGTCGCCCCGGGTGCCTATACCCACGACCCCACGCGTTCGGCGCCGCACGACCTGTACTCGACCACGAAGACGCTGCGCAAGGCGGGCGGCAAGCAGAGGGGCGCGCCCGACGCGCTGTTCTCGTACTCGGAGACGTGGGAGGGCAGGTCCCGTCGCGCGGATACCGTCCACCTGCCGTACTCCTCGGTCTCCGACGTCGTCTGGACCTGGCGGCCGGCCAAGCACGCGTGGTTCCGCTCGCACGGGGACGTGGCCCACATGCTCGACGGCGGCGAACAGGTGTCGGCGAGCAACGTCGTGATCCAGGTCGTGGAGGTCACCGACAGCGAGATCGTCGACGCCGCGGGGAACCCGTCGCCGAACGTGCAGCTCACGGGTTCCGGACGTGCGTACGTCCTCCGGGACGGCCGGGTGGTAGTGGGGCGCTGGGAGCGCTCGGGCATGGGTGAGGTGACCACCTTCGTCGCCAAGGGTGGGGAGGAGATCTCGCTCGCGCCCGGCCGGACCTGGGTCCAGCTGCTCCCGACCTGGGTTGCCGTCGAGTTCTCGCGCTGAAGATCGCGGCTCGGGAGGGCCCCAGGCCCGGCGGTACACTCAGTCGCAGGCACCGAGCCTCGTTCTGAGGAGGAGACCGTGGAGCGCGAAACAGGCACCTTCCGGGTGAAGTCCGGCCTGGCCGAGATGCTCAAGGGCGGCGTCATCATGGACGTCACGACGGCCGACCAGGCCAAGATCGCGGAGGACGCCGGTGCCGTCGCCGTGATGGCGCTCGAACGCGTTCCCGCCGACATCCGTGCCGAGGGCGGCGTCGCGCGCATGGCCGACGCAACCAAGGTCGAGGAGATCATGAACGCGGTCTCGATCCCGGTGATGGCCAAGGCGCGGATCGGTCACTTCGTCGAGGCGCAGATCCTCCAGGCCCTCGGCGTCGACTACGTCGACGAGTCCGAGGTCCTCACGCCCGCCGACGAGGAGCACCACATCGACAAGTGGGCGTTCACGGTCCCGTTCGTGTGTGGCGCCCGAAACCTGGGCGAAGCGCTGCGGCGGATCGCCGAGGGCGCCGCGATGATCCGGACCAAGGGCGAGGCCGGCACGGGCAACGTCGTCGAGGCCGTGCGCCACCAGCGGACGATCCTTCGAGAGCTCGGCGCACTGCAGACCGCGCGCCCCGAGCAGTTCGTGACCGCGGCCAAGGAGCTCGGCGCGCCGGTGGACCTCGTGCGGATGGTCGCGGAGCAGGGCCGGTTGCCGGTCGTGAACTTCGCCGCCGGCGGTCTCGCGACCCCGGCCGACGCTGCGCTCATGATGCAGCTCGGCGTCGACGGGGTGTTCGTCGGTTCGGGGATCTTCAAGTCGGAGGACCCCGCACCTCGGGCCCGCGCGATCGTCGAGGCGACCACCCACTTCCAGGACCCCGATGCCCTGGCGAAGGTCTCGCGCGGCCTCGGCGAGCCGATGCACGGGCTCGACATCAAGGAGCTCGGCGAGGAGGGTCTGCTCCAGACCCGCGGCTGGTAGGTCGGCGTGAAGGCCGGCGTCCTCGCGCTGCAGGGAGACTTCCGGGAGCACGCCCGCGTGTTCGCGGACCTCGGCGCGTCGCCGATGGAGGTGCGTGTCCCCGCTGATCTCGCGGGCGTCGACGTGCTCGCGATCCCCGGTGGCGAGTCGACCACGATCTCCAAGCTCGCTCGGAGCGCCGCGCTCGTCGAGCCGATCGTCGAGCGCGCGAACGCGGGGATGCCGATCCTCGGCACCTGCGCGGGGATGATCGTCATGGCCGAACGGGTCGAGGACGGCGAGCCGCTGCTCGGACTCGTCGAAGTGACCGTGCGGCGGAACGCCTACGGCCGCCAGGTCGACTCGTTCGAGGCCGATCTCGAGGTCGACGGCATCGAGCATCCGGTCCGGGGCGTGTTCATCCGCGCGCCGGTCGTGGAGGCCGTCGGCGAGGGCGTCCGGGTACTCGCGTCGCACGAGGGGCGACCCGTCGTCCTCGAGCAGGGGAACCTGCTCCTCGCATCGTTCCACCCCGAGCTCGTCGGCGAGACCGGGCTCCACGGCTACCTGCTGGGGAAGGCCTGATGTCCGGCCACTCGAAGTGGTCGACGATCAAGCGCAAGAAGGGCGCCGCGGACGCCAGGCGCAGCAACCTGTTCGCGAAGCTGCTGCGAGCGGTGGAGGTGGCCGCTCGCGAGGGCGGCGGCAGCGTCGAGGGGAACATGACGCTCGCGTCCGCGGTCGAGAAGGCGCGCGACGCGTCCGTGCCGACGGACAACATCGATCGAGCGATCAAGCGGGGGACCGGTGAGCTCGCGGGCGGCGCCAGGTACGAGGAGGTCTCGTACGAGGGCTACGGTCAGGGCGGCGTGGCGCTCTTCGTCGAGACGCTCACGGACAACCGCAACCGGACGAGCCAGGACGTGCGGCACGCCTTCACGCGCAACGGCGGCACCCTCGGCGAGGGCGGGAGCACTGCGTGGATGTTCTCGCGCAAGGGCTCGATCCAGCTCGAGAAGTCGGCGGCCCCCGACGAGGAGCGGCTGCTCGAGATCGCGCTCGAGGCTGGCGCCGAGGACCTGAACGACGCCGAGAGCACCTGGGAGATCACGACGGATCCCTCGGCGTTCACGGCCGTGCGCGACGCGATCGAGGCGGCCGGGGTCCCGATGCTCTCGGCCGAGCTCACGATGCTGCCGCAGAGCACTGTGCCGGTCGAGGGCGGGCAGGCGCGCCAGGTGCTCTCGCTGCTCGAGGCGCTCGAGGAGCTCGACGACGTCCAGAACGTCTACGCGAACTTCGACATCCCGGAATCGGTGATGGCCGAGCTCGGCTGAGGACCTCGATCCACCGATCCCAGCCGACGACTCAACCCCGAGCCCCGCCCGCGCGAGTGATTCCTCGACTCGACTCTGTGGAGGAGGCGGCCGTGACGAAGGGCAGTGCGTTGACACGATGGTGGATTGGAGCGCTCGTATCGATCCTCGGTTCGCTCGTCCTCGTCGCCTGCGGCGACGGCGAGACCGACGCTGGTGGCAACCGATCGGCACAGCCGACGGAGACGGATGCGTCCGCGGTCGACGGCCGGATCGCGTTCGTGCGCGGTGACCCCGAGGAGGGAGAGGCCATCACGTACACGGTGAACCCCGATGGGAGCGACGAGGAGCAGCTGTTCTTCGAGGGGCGATCGGAAGGTCCCCTCTGGGCTCCATCCGGCACCGAGATCCAGATCAACTGCTGCGACGACGGGATGCCCGCGCACTTCGTGGATCCCGAAACCGGTGCCATCGTGCGCACCCTGCCGCAGCCGGAACGGAAGCTGGAGACATTCTGTGGCGGAGCATGGTCTCCCGACGGCGAGCGGATCGCCTGCGAGGGCTATGGCGTGGGCGATCCGAGCCTGAACGGCATCTACTCGATCCGTGTCTCCGGTGGAGGTGGACTCGAGAGGATCACGACGAATCCCAGAGGAGAAGACATCCCCGGCGACTACTCGCCCGACGGCACGCGACTCGTGTTCTTCCGATCGACCGATGATGGTGCCACCGGAATCTTCGTGACCAACCTCGATGGATCCGGGCTGCAGCGGGTGTCGCCGCCGGACCTCCAGGTCGAGCCCGCCGGGGCGTGGTCGCCCGACGGAAGCCAGATCTTGCTCGAGACGAGCGCCTCCGAAGACCACAGTGAGATCTGGGTCGTGAACGCCGACGGCAGCTCGGCACACGAGCTGCCGATCACCCCGGCGTGTGGAGGCCCCTTCTCCGATCCGAACTCGTTCGGGTGCTTCGATCCCGCGTGGTCGCCCGACGGGTCGCAGATCGTGTTCGCCCGCTCGAACGCGGACGGGGAAGCGAACATCTCCATCGTGAACGTGGACGGCAGCGGTCTGCTCCAGGTCACCGATGGGAGCTTCGACCATCAGCCCGACTGGGGGATGCCACCTGCCTGACGGCATAGCGGATCGGCGCACTCCGGCCATCGGAGCCTGCTCCTCCGGTGGCCGGATGCGCCCACGTAGGGGTTGCGCCCGAGCAGTCAGCCTCCGATTCAACCTCCGGACGACTTCGCGCGAGTGACCCTCACGTACGAAGATGTGCGGCGGCCGCAGCACACCGCGAGGAGCAGGCTCGTGCTGGAACGTTCGGAACCGCTGATCCGGCCGGTGCCGGAGGCGTTCGAGGATTTCTACGCCCGGGAGTACCTGGGCGTGGTCGGCCTCGCCTATGCCCTGTCCGGTTCCCGCTGGGGGGCGGAGGACCTGGCCCAGGAGGCGTTCATGGCGGCCCATCGCGACTGGGACCGGATCGGTCTGTACGACAAGCCTGGAGCCTGGGTGCGCCGCGTCGTGGCGAACCTCTCCGTGTCGTCGTTCCGGCGCCGCGCGGCCGAGGCGAAGGCCCTCGCGCGCATCGCGTTCGGCCGTGAGGAGGCCCTGCCGAACCTCGCAGATGCGGACCCGGAGTTCTGGGCGGCGATCCGATCGCTTCCCCGACGACAGGCTCAGGTCCTGACGCTGTACTACCTGGAGGATCGATCGGTCCTCGAGGTCGCCGAGATCCTCGACGTGACGCCCGGGACCGTGAAACGACAGCTGCATGACGGGCGTCGGACGCTCGCGCGCCGGCTGGGATCGGAGGAGGAGGAAGGATGACGCTCGACGCTCGTGGCCGTCGCGCCGGTGCCGATCTCCGCCGTGAAGTCGATCACCTCGGCTCGTCGCAGCCCGACCGCGGCTCCTTCGCGCGCTTCGAGCGGATCCGCGCTCGGAAGCATCGGAACCGCCGGATCGGGGCCGGGCTCGTGGCCGCCGCCGTCACCGTCGCGGCGATCGTGTTCCTGGGGAAGGTGTTCGCGCCGGTCGGTCGAGGAGAGCCGGCGGCCCCCGCCGTCCCCGGCGGGCGCATCCTCTACGCCGACGCGAGCTCCGAGGGGCTCGCGGCCTGGTTCACGGTGCGTCCGGACGGCACCGCCGTCCGCGATCTGGGCATCGAAACCACCTGCGCCGTCTGGTACCCGGACGGGAGCGGCATCCTGATCACCAACGACGACGCTGCGGGACCGGCGGCGCCGCTGCGCCCAGCCGTCGTAGATCCCGACGGATCGAACCTTCGCCCCCTCGACGCCACCGAGAACCCCGACCTGAACCTCGGATGCGGAGACGTTTCGCCCGACGGGACCCGGATCGCCCTGGAAGGCTTCGGCCAGGACGGTCACCCCAACCTCGACGGGATCTACTCGGTCCGGGCCTCGGACGGCGGTGGGCTTGTCCGGCTGCTCCGAGGCACCGTCGCACCTCCCTGGTATTCCCCCGACGGCACCCGACTCAGCTTCTTCGGAACGAAGCAGGGCGTGAGCCCGACGGGATCCGGGGCACTGTTCGTGATGGGAGCCGACGGCTCCGACCCGGTCCGGATCACCCCGTGGGGCTATGCGTTCGACGACCACGCATGGTCGCCCGACGGCGCCTGGATCGTCTTCCAGAGGCCGTACGGGCGGTTGTATCTCGTGCGTCCGGACGGCTCCCAGCTCCATCAGATCCCGCTCCGGCTCGAAGCAGGCGAGGGCGCGTTGGAACCATCGTGGTCCCCCGACGGGGAGTGGATCGTGTTCAGCCTCCAGCGCGCGGACCGGGGCCAGATCTTCATGATCCGACCCGACGGGACCGGCCTTCGGAAGGTGACCGGCGCCCCCGGCGTCCAGGCAGAGCGCCCCGACTGGGGGACGCCCTAGCCGCGAGCGCCCCACTCGGACGCCACGGACGCACCGGGCGTACCATCGCGTCATGGCGTACGACGAGGCCCTGGCCGGCCGCATCCGGGAGCTCCTGACCGGCGAGCGTGGCGTGACCGAGCGGAAGATGTTCGGGGGACTCGCGTTCCTGGTCGGGGGCAACATGGCCGTCGCCGCGAGCGGCCAAGGTGGTGCCCTGGTCCGAGTCGACCCGGAGCGGTCCGACTCGATCGTCGCGTCGACGAGCGCTCGCCCGATGGAGATGCGGGGCCGGGAGATGGCGGGGTGGCTCCGCGTCGCGCCGGAGGACCTGCGCACGAAGCGACAGCTCTCGAAGTGGGTCACGCTCGGCGCGACCTACGCGCGCTCGCTCCCCGCGAAGCGGTAGCGGCACGCTCCGGCCGGCGCCGTTCGGCGTCGTGATAGAACCAACGCGATGGCGGAGCGACTGTCGCCCGAGGACTCCCGCATCCTCGCGCTCGAGTCCAGATCGATCGTCGGCCACACGTGCAAGGTCGTGGTCGCCGAGCGCACCGGCGACGGCGTCGAGTTCCTCCGTGACCGGATCGCGCGTCGCATCGCGCTCGCGCCGAGCTGCCGGCGGCGGATCGTCACCACTCCCTACCGCCTCGACGCGCCGGTGTGGGCGGACGACCCGAACTTCGACGTTCGCCGCCACGTCCGCGAGGTGCCCGTCACCGGCCCGGTCGGTGCCGGCGAGCTGCGCGAGATCGTCGCCGGACTGATGGCGGAACGGCTGCCGCGCGACCGGCCCCTGTGGTCGATCGACGTCGTCGAGCCGCTCGCGGACGGCGGCAGGGCCGTGCTCTGGCGCATCCACCATGCGATGGCCGACGGGCAGGCGGCGATGGCGATCGGTTCGGCGCTGCTGTGGAGCGACTCGACCGACCCCGAGCCCGACCCCCCGCCCCTTCCCCCGGCCGAGCCGTTGCCCGCGCCGAACGAGCTGATCGCGGCCGCGCTCTCGGACCGGGCCCACGCGGTCCGCGACACCGCTCACAAGATCCGACGTCGGGTCGCGTCGCGCAGCCGCCTGCGGGAGAGCCTCGAGGAGCTCCGCGGCGCCCCGGGCGCGATCCGACGCGAGCTGGTTCCCGAACGTGACACGTCGCCGCTGAACGCGCCCGCCGGGCGACGGCGTCAGGTCGCGTTCGTCGACCATCCGTTCGACGCCGTGCATCGCGCCTCGAAGGCCCTGGGTGAGGGGGTGACGATCAACGACCTCCTGCTCGGCGTGGTCGCCGGCGGGCTGCGGCGATGGCTCGAGGAACGCCACGGCTCGATCGGGCGCCTGCGCGTCCAGGTGCCGGTGAGCATGCATCGGGAGGGGGAGGCGCCCGGCGCGGTCCCGAACCGGGACTCCTTCGTCAACATCGACCTCCCCGTCCAGGAGGCCGACGCAGCCCGGCGCGTGCTAGCCGTCAACGAGCAGATGCGGGCGCGGAAGCAGGATCACGACGCCGAGCAGCTCTACGCGGTCTTCGCGGACGTCGGTCAGGTGTCGAAGCACCTGTTCGGCCTCGCGCACCGCATCGCGTCGAATCCGCACGTCTTCGCGCTCTCCGTCTCGAACGTGCGCGGTCCCGCAGGCACGCAGTACATCGCCGGAGGGCAGATCCGAGATGTCTACTCGCTCGCCGAGATCGCCCCGCACCACGCGCTCCGGGTGAGCGCGATCTCGTTCGGCGGGCGGATCGCGATCGGCCTTTGCGCGGACGGCGAGGCGATCCCGGAGCTGCCCGAGCTCGCCGAGGGCGTCAAGCGCTCACTCGTCGAGCTGACCGATGGCGTCGCGTGAGACCCGGACGTGCCTGTGGGTGATTGACCGGGCCTCGGGCATCGAACAGACTGAACAGGTGTTCGATTCGTGCGTGCTCGGGGTCGACCCGGGCGTCTCCGCGCTCGGCCTGGGGGCGGTCGGCCGGAAGGACCGCAGCCCGGTCCTGCTGTCCGCCCAGACGGTTCGGACCCCATCGGACCTCCCCGAGAGTGATCGCCTCCGGGTCCTCTATGAGGCGGTCCGCGACGCGATCGCCGTGCACGGGCCTGCTTCGCTCGCGATCGAGCGGCTCGCCTGGAACAAGAACCACGTGAGCGCGATGGGGGTCGCGCGGGCGAGCGGGGTGGCGCTCCTCGCCGCCGCCGAGGCGGGCCTGCGGGTGGAGGAGTACGGCTCGCTCGAGGTGAAGATGGCGGTGACCGGGCAGGGGAACGCCAACAAGGCACAGGTCCGCGACGCGCTCGAACGCTTCCACGGCCTGCGCGACCTCCCCGACGAGCCGGATGCCGTGGACGCCGTGGCGATCGCGCTCTGCCACCTGACCCAGTCCCGGCTGAGGCAGGCGGCGGCCACGTGATCTCGTTCCTCGAGGGCGACGTCGCCGAGCGCTCGGGCGGCCGCGTTGTGATCTCGGTCGGCGGCGTCGGCTACGAGGCGCTCGTCCCGGCTTCCGTGCTCTCGAAGCTCCCGCCGGTGGGACGGCCGACGCGCATGTACACGCGGATGGTCGTCCGCGACGACGCGATGGTCCTGTACGGGTTCGCGAACGCGGACGAGCGCGAGCTGTTCGACCTCCTCGTCACGGTGAACGGCATCGGCCCGAAGGTCGCGCTGTCGTTCCTCTCGGTCATGACGCCGGACGCGCTGCGGCGCGCGGTCTCCTCGGGCGACGTCGCGGCGCTCACGATGGTCCCCGGGGTCGGCAAGAAGGTCGCCCAGCGGGTGGCGCTCGACCTGAAGGACAAGCTCGGCGGCGACGAGATCGTGATCGTCGACGGTCCGCTCGCGGACGTCCGCGAGGCGCTGCTCGCGCTCGGCCTGTCGCCGCAGGAGGCGAGCGAGGCGATGCACGGCCTCGCGCCGAACGGCGACCGCTCCGTCGAGGACCTCCTGCGGGAGGCGCTGCAGCGGGTGGGCGGGGTCTAGGAAGCGGGACGGGGGTAGGGTGATGCGCGACGTGACCGACGAACCGCGGATCGTCGACGCCGAGTTGCCCGAGGAGGAGCGCGAGTTCGACGCCGCGCTCCGCCCGCGGCGGATCGACGAGTTCGTCGGGCAGGAGCGGATCAAGGAGCAGCTGGCGCTGCTGGTGGACGGCGCCCGCGCCCGCGGCGAGACGGTCGACCACCTCCTGTTCTCAGGTCCCCCCGGGCTCGGCAAGACGACGCTCGCCGGGATCGTGTCCAACGAGCTCGGCGTCGGGTTCCAGCCGACGTCCGGCCCGGCGCTCGACCGGCCGGGCGACCTCGCGGCGATCCTCACGAACCTCGAGGAGGGCGACGTCCTGTTCGTCGACGAGATCCACCGGATGCCGCGCGCCGTCGAGGAGGTCCTGTATCCGGCGCTCGAGGACTTCAAGCTCGACGTCGTGCTCGGCAAGGGCCCGAGCGCCCGGAGCATCCGTCTCGACCTGCCGCGGTTCACGCTCGTCGGCGCGACCACCCGGCCGGGCCGGATCACGCTGCCGCTGCGCGAGCGGTTCGGGTTCTCCCCGCGCCTGGACTACTACTCGGTCGAGGACCTCGGCGCGATCGTGCACCGCTCCGCCGGGATCCTCTCGGTGAGCGTGGACGCCGAGGGGGCCGGGGAGATCGCCCGTCGATCGCGGGGAACGCCCCGGGTGGCGAACCGCCTCCTGCGGCGGGTCCGGGACTTCGCCGAGGTCCGCCACGACGGCGATGTCACCGCCGAGGTCGCCCGCGACGGGCTCGAGCTGTTCGAGGTGGACGACGAAGGCCTGGACAAGCTCGACCTCGCGATCCTGTCGACGATCGTGGGCAAGTTCGGGGGCGGGCCGGTCGGCCTGTCCACCCTGGCGGCCGCGGTCGGGGAGGAGACCGACACGGTCGAGGACGTCGTCGAGCCGTACCTGCTGCAGCTCGGGTTCCTCCAGCGCACCCCGCGGGGCCGCCTGGCCACCGAGCGCGCCTACCGGCACCTCGGCGTGGCCCGCGAGGGGGCGCTCCCGCTGGGCTGAACCGGCCCGCTACCTGCGGCGAACCGAGCGGTAGCCTGTATGCTGCCTCGTCATCCCCGAGGAGGCTCGTCAAACCATGGTGTTCGGGATCCTTGCCCAAGAGGGAGGGCAGGCCGGCGGTTCGCTGATCGGCTTGGCGCTCCCGGTCCTGATGATCGTGGGCTTCTACTTCCTGCTCATCCGGCCGCAGCGCAACCGCCAGCGCGCCCAGCAGACACTGCTCGCCTCGCTGGAGGTCGGAGACGAGGTCATGACCACGGGCGGCATCTACGGCACGATCGTCGAGATCGACGACGACGAGGGAACCGTCACGGTCGAGATCGCCCCCGGCACCCGCGTCAGGATGGTCCGGCAGGGCATCGCGCAGCGCTTCGTCGAGGACGAGCAGTACGACGAGGACGAGAGCGGCGATGCCGAGGACGAAGAAGGGGTCGACCGGGGACCGTGAGCACGGAAGCAGCGCCCGGCGCGCGCCCGATCGAGCCGGTCGAACCGACGGTCGAGCCCGAAGGCATCACCCTCGACCTCGTCCAGGACGACCCCGAGCTCTCGTCGTTCATCACCGCGGCCGACCGCGTGATGGAGGGGCTCGGCTACACGGAGCACGGGTTCCGACACGCCAACCTCACCGCGCGGATCGCGTACAACGTCCTGACGCGTGCCGGGTTCGACGAGCACACGGCGAACCTCGCGTGCGTGGCGGGCTACCTCCACGACGTCGGCAACATGGTCAGCCGGTACGCGCACGGGCAGACCGGCGCCGTGCTGGTCTACCAGTCGCTCAAGGACCGTGTCCCGGCCGCCGACCTCGCGCTGATCGTCTCCGCGATCGCCAACCACGAGGAGGACAACGGCTACGCGGTGTCGCCGGTCTCGGCGGCCGTGATCCTGGCCGACAAGTCCGACGTGCACCGGAGCCGGGTCCGCAAGTCCGGGCAGATCGAGTTCGACATCCACGACCGCGTGAACTTCGCGGCCGAACAGTCGTTCCTGCGCGTGGACTCCGCGGCCAAGACCGTGAGCCTCGAGCTCACGATCGATACCCAGATCAGCCAGGTCATGGAGTACTTCGAGATCTTCCTCGGCCGCATGCAGCTGTGCCGCCTCGCGGCCGAGGTGCTCGACTGCCGGTTCAAGCTCCTCATCAACGGCGCGGAGCTCGCATGAGGGTCGGCCGATGAAGAAGCCACGCGCGCTCTGGACGTCGATCGTCTTCGTGTTGGTGCTCGTCGTCGCCGGCGTCGCCCTGCTCGTCACCGGGACGCGGCCCGTGCTGGGGCTCGACCTGAAGGGCGGCATCTCGGTGATCCTCTCGGCGCCCGAGGGGACGCCCGAGGACGTGATGGACCAGGCGCTCGAGAACATCCGTGGCCGCATCGACGCGTTCGGCACGGCCGAGCCCCTGCTGTTCGTCACGGGCGACACGATCGAGGTCCAGATCCCGGGGCTCGCCCGCGGGACGATCGAGGAGCGCGACAAGACCCAGTTCTGCCTCGTCGATACGGAGGACGTCACCTACGGGTGCTTCGACCGCGAGCAGGCGGCCGACTCCCAGCTCGCCGACGCCACCTCCGGTCCGGTGGTGACCTCGGTCTGCCTCGCGGGGGATCCGTTCGCGGACGACCCCCTCTGCTTCCCGACCCAGGAGGAGGCCGACGCCGCGATCCAAGGCCTCTCGGTCCAACGGCAGGAGGGGGAGTTCTGCTTCGCCGGCGACGCGCTTGGCGGGGCGGGCCCCTGCTTCCCGACGCGCGCCGAGGCCGAGACCGAGCTCGCGGCGATCGAGACGGAGGAGACGCAGACCTTCTGCGTCACGGGCAGGGGTGACGCGACGCTGTCGAGCGACGTCGGCCCCGCGTGCTTCCCCACGGCCGAGGAGGCGGAGGCGCTGCTCTCCGAGCTGACCGTCCAGCGGTCGGACGCGGAGTACTGCGTGCTGAGCTCGGCGGGCGAGAACCTCGGCTGCTTCCTCTCGCGGGAGGACGCCGAGGCCCGCCTGCAGGAAACGGGGCAGGAGCGCCTCCTGCAGGTCATCGGCCAGACGGCCCGGCTCGAGCAACGCGAGGTGCTCGAGGTGCTCGCGCCGGCCACGCCGGGGTACGACGCCGCCGGCGTCACGTGCTCGACGGAGGCCGAGCGGGAGACGGCCGAGTGCTCGTTCGAGCGGCTGGCCGGCGAGGAGGTCGTGTTCCTGGACCGCGACGGCCAGACGAAGTACCGGCTCGGCCCGGTCGAGATCACCGGCGACGCGATCAACCGCGCGACCGCCATCTTCGACACGGGGGGAGGGGCGGCCGTCGGCCAGGGCTGGCAGATCCAATTCGACATGACCGATGAGGGCGCGGACACGTTCGCCGACGTGACGACGCGGCTGGAGGGTCGCCAGCTCGCGATCGTCGTCGACCAGGAGGTGATCTCGGCACCAACGGTGCAGAACGCGATCACCGGCGGGGTCGGCGTGATCACCGGCAGCTTCACCGAAGCGCGCGCGAAGGACCTCGCGACCCAGCTGAACGCAGGGGCCCTCCCGGTGGCGCTCACGACCGAGCAGGTGCAGACGGTGAGCCCGACGCTCGGCGACGAGTCGCTCCAGCAGGGGCTCGTCGCGGCCGTGGCGGGCCTCATCCTGCTCTACCTGTACCTCCTCTTCTACTACCGGGTGCTCGCGATCGTGGCCTGGGTCGGGATGGCGATCTGGGGCTTCCTCGCGATCGCGCTCGTGGCGCTCGCCGGTCTGACGATCGGCTACAACCTGACGCTCGCCGGCGTCGCCGGCCTCGTGATCTCGCTGGGTGTGACCGCCGACTCGTACATCGTGTTCTTCGAGCGGCTGAAGGACGAGGTCCATGCCGGCAAGTCGCCTCGCTCGGCGGTGGGGCCGGGCTTCCAGCGCTCGTTCAAGACGATCGTCGCGGCGGACTTCGTCACCGCGATCGCGGCGCTCGTGCTCTACCTCACGGCGATCTCCTCCGTCCGAGGGTTCGCGCTGACTCTCGGGGTGTCGGTCCTGCTCGACCTGTTCGTCGTGTACTTCTTCAAGCGGCCGGCCGTCTCGCTCCTGGTCCGGAGCGACCGGGCCGTGAACTGGCGCTGGTTCGGCGTCAAGGCGGGGCTCGCCGCCGATCGCGAGGTCTCGCCCAGCGCTCCCGAGCCGGCCCCCGCGATCGCCGGAGGCTCCGGATGAGCCTCCGTCGCGCACTCGACACCTTCCGCGGATACCGGCACCCGGAGTTCCACATCGTCCAGCAGCGCCGCCGGTGGGCGATCGTCTCGGGCGTCGTGATCGCCGTCTGCCTGCTGGGGTTGTTCTGGCGGGGGCTGAACTACTCGATCGACTTCACGGGGGGAACGTTGATCGAGTACCGGCTCGCCACCGGCGCGAGCGTCGAGGACATCCGCGGGCTCCTGGAGTCCGAACCGTACGCGCGGGAGAGCGCCGAGATCCAGATCGCCGGCACCGACCGGGTCTCGATCCGCACGACCGCGCTTACCGACCTGTCGGCCGAGGAGCGGACGCAGCTGTTCGACGCGCTGGCCGAACAGGCGGGGATCCCCGCCGACGACATCAGCGCGCAGGTCGTGGGACCCACGTGGGGCGAACAGATCTCGCGGCAGGCGCTGATCGGTCTCCTGATCGTGCTGATCACGATCACGCTCTACATCACGCTGCGGTTCGAGTGGAAGATGGCGCTCGGGGCGATGGTCGCGATGGTCCACGACGTGATCATCACGGCGGGGGTGTACGCGCTCACCGGCCGGGAGGTCTCGCCGGCTACCGTGATCGCGATCCTCACGATCCTGGGGTTCTCGCTCTACGACACCGTCGTGATCTACGACAAGGTCAAGGAGAACGTCGAGTCCACCGCGGCACTGGGCAAGGACACGTACGAGGCCGTCGCGAACGCCTCGATGAACCAGGTGCTGATGCGTTCGGTGAACACCTCGCTCGTGGTCGTGTTGCCGATCCTGTCGCTGCTGCTCTTCGGCGGGCAGACGCTCAAGGACTTCGCGTTCGCGATGCTGATCGGGGTCGTGACCGGCGCGTACTCGTCGATCTTCGTGGCCACGCCGATCCTCGTGGTCCTCAAGGAGCGCGAGCCGCGCTACCAGCAGCTCCGGGCACGGCTCGAGGGGCGCCCGAGCGCCCGGCGCCTGCGGGCGGTCCCCACCCGGGACGCCGAGCAGGAGGAGCCGGAGGTGGTGCAGCAGGAGCTCGCAGCCGCGGCGTCGTCCACGGCCGCCACGTCGTCCGCGGCTAGACGCTCCGGGACCCCATCGTCCAGGCCGCGTCCCAAGAGCAAGCGGCGCCCGCCCGCCAAACGTCGGCGGAGGTGATCCCGTGGAGCTCGACCAGCTGAAGGCGCTCGTGCGTGACGTGCCCGACTTCCCTCAGGAGGGGATCGTCTTCAAGGACATCACGCCGCTCCTCGCGGACGAGCTCGCGTTCTCGACCGTGATCGACCTGACCGTGGTGCACTTCGGGCGCGGCAACGTCGACAAGGTGGTGGGCATCGAGGCGCGCGGGTTCATCCTCGCGTCGCCGGTCGCGTACCACTTCGGCGCGGGGTTCGTCCCGGTACGCAAGGTCGACAAGTTGCCCTGGGAGACCGAGGCCGCCGAGTACGCGCTCGAGTACGGCACCGCCACGCTCGAGATCCACCGCGACGCGGTCGCCCACGGCGAGCGGGTGCTGATCGTCGACGACGTGCTCGCGACCGGCGGGACCGCCAAGGCTACCGCGGAGCTCGTCGAACGTATCGGCGGCAAGGTGGTCGGCATCGCCTGCCTGATCGAGCTCGCGTTCCTGAACGGGCGTGACAAGCTCGACGGGTACGAGCTGTTCACGCTGCTGCGGTACTGAACCCGAGCGCCGGATCCGCGCCGCTCGCGGCGTACACTGCCTCCACGGGGGTGAGTGCGTGGAAGGCTCCGAGCAGCTCAAGACCGAGCGACGGGGGGGCCTGCTCGCGCGCCTGCGGCCCGGCGACTCGGAGCCGCGCGACGGGATCGACGCGCTGACCCGAACGGTCAAGGGCTACAACGCCAAGGCGGATCTCAAGGAGATCGAGCGGGCCTACCGGTTCGCCGCAGAGCACCACGAGGGGCAGAAGCGCCTGTCGGGCGAGGACTTCATCGAGCATCCCCTGGCCGTCGCGCAGATCCTGGCGGACCTCGGGCTCGACACCACGACGCTCGAGGCGGCGCTCCTTCACGACACGGTCGAGGACACCGACGTCACGATCGCCGATCTCGAGACGGACTTCGGTCCGGAGGTCGCGCGGATCGTGGACGGGCTCACCAAGCTCGACGCGCTCTCGTTCCGCAGCCGGGAGCACGAACAGGCGGAGAACGTCCGCAAGATGATCGTCGCGATGGCGGGCGACATCCGCGTCCTGCTGATCAAGCTCGCCGACCGGCTCCACAACATGCGGACGCTGTCCGCGCTCCCGCCGGACAAGCAGCGCCGGATCGCGACGGCGACGCTCGAGATCTACGCGCCGCTCGCGCATCGCCTGGGGGTCCAGCAGGTGAAGTGGGAGCTCGAGGACCTCTCGTTCAAGGCCCTGCACCCCGGCCCGTACCGCGAGATCGCGAGCCTCGTCGAACGCCGTCGCGGCGAACGGCAGCAGTACGTCGACGCCGTGCTCGACGCCGCCGAGACGCGCCTGCGGGAGTCAGGCGTCAAGGCCGAGGTGATCGGGCGCCCGAAGCATCTGTACTCGATCTACGAGAAGATGGTGATCGGCGGCAAGGAGTTCAACGAGATCTACGACCTCGCCGGCGTCCGCATCCTCGTCGACTCGGTCCGCGACGTCTACGCCGCGCTCGGCGCCGTCCATTCCCTGTGGAAGCCCGTGCCCGGGCGCTTCAAGGACTACGTCGCGATGCCCAAGAACAACATGTACCAGTCGCTGCACACCACCGTGGTCGGTCCGCAGGGTCGGCCGATCGAGGTGCAGATCCGCACGCGGGAGATGCACCGCACGGCCGAGTTCGGGATCGCGGCCCACTGGCGCTACAAGGAAGGACGCGACGGGAAGAAGGCGAAGGAGGCCGCCGACCTGGCGTGGCTCGGCCAGATGCTCGAGTGGCTGAAGGACATGGCCGACCCGCGCGAGTTCATGGAGGGCCTGAAGATCGACCTGTACGGCGGCCAGGTCTTCTGCTTCACCCCGAAGGGCGATGTGCTGAACCTGCCGGCCGGCGCGACGCCGGTCGACTTCGCGTACTCGATCCACACCGAGGTGGGGCACCGCACGATCGGCGCCAAGGTGAACGGCAAGCTCGTGCCGCTCGACTACGAGCTGCGCACCGGCGACACCGTCGAGGTCCTGACGTCGAAGGCCCAGGGCGAGGGGCCCTCGCGCGACTGGCTCCGGTGGGTGAAGACGCCGCGGGCACGCAACAAGATCCGGCAGTGGTTCAGCCGCGAGCGCCGCGAGGACGCGCTCGAGGACGGGCGCGAGCAGCTCCAGCGGTTGATGCGCAAGCAGAACGTCCCGTTCAAGCGCCTGGCCACCGAGGAGGCGCTCGAGCAGCTCGCGGACGAGATGAAGTTCCCGAGCCTGGAATCGATGTACGTCGCGATCGGCGAGGGACACGTCTCTCCGCAGTCGATCGTCGCCCGGCTCGCGCGGTCGCTCCAGGGCACCACCGAGGAGGACGTCACCGAGGTGCCGCTCGCGCGCCCCGTCCGGCTCGGCGAGCCGTCGGCGACGACGGACGTCACCTCGGGCGTCGAGGTCCCGGGCTCGGCCGACGTGTGGGTTCGGCTCGCCCGGTGCTGCACGCCGGTGCCCGGCGACCAGATCCTCGGGTTCGTGACCCGCGGCCAGGGCGTGAGCGTCCACCGTACCGACTGCCCGAACGCGAAGTCGCTGCTCGGCCAGCCCGAGCGCCTGATCGATGTCTCGTGGCGCGCCGGCAAGCCCACCTCGTTCGTGGTCGCGATCCAGGTGGAGGCGCTCGACCGGACGCGGCTGCTTTCGGACGTGGCGACCGTGCTCTCGGACCACCACGTGAACATCCTGTCGGCCACCTCCGCCGTCGGGCGCGACCGGACGACGATGCTGCGGTTCACGTTCGAGCTCGCGGACATCGCGCACCTCGCCGAGATCCTGGGCGCGGTGAAGAAGGTCGAGAACGTCTACGACGCGTTCCGCGTCGTGCCGCGTTGAGGATCCTGCTCCAGCGGGTCTCCCGCGCCTCGGTCCGGGTCCGCGACGAGCTCGTCGCCGAGATCGGACCCGGGCTCCTGCTCCTCGTGGGCGTAGGGAAGGACGACGCGTTCGGGGAGTACGACCGCCTGGCCGAGAAGGTCTTCAACCTGCGGGTGTTCGAGGACGAGCAGGGCAAGATGAACCGCTCGCTCTCCGACGTCGGCGGCGAGATCCTCGTGGTGCCGCAGTTCACGCTCTACGGCGACGTGCGCAAGGGCCGCCGGCCCTCGTGGGACGGCGCCGCCCCGCCCGAGGTCGCCGAGGACCGGGTCGAGGCCTTCGCGAAGACGCTCGAGGGCCGGGGCGCGACGGTGAGGCGGGGTGCGTTCCGCGAGCACATGCGGGTGGAGCTCGTGAACGACGGCCCGGTCACGCTCTGGATCGACGCGGCCGGGCTCTGACCGTCTTGCTCGGGCGGCTCAGAGCAGGCGGGCCTGGTTCCTCGCCGGCCGCCGGCCCCGCGTGGCGACGAGCGGCGCGGGGTGCTCGACGAGCGCCACCACCCGCTCGGCCATGAACCGGCCGCTGCGGACCGGCGCCCCGCTCCTGGTGACCTCGGTGACCTCGATCACACCGCGCGAGGTGCTGACCTCAACGCGGCGCCCCGCCCTCGTGGCCTCGATCTCGTACGTGAGCACGCCGGCGCCCGAGTCCACGACGATCTCCACGCGGTCGCCCTTCACCCTGCGAGCCTACCCCTCGGGGACGACACGAGCCCCGCCGGGCTGGGCCTCGCCTGCCTGCGGATAGACTGCCCCGCATGTACCTCGACGTCTTCTCCGACAACTCGTTCGAGACCAACTGCTGGCTGATCGCCGCCGACGGCACGGACGACGCCGTGGTCGTCGACCCCGGCTTCTCGCCGGAGCGGGTGCACGCGATGCTCGAGAGCGAAGGCAAGCGTCCCGTCGCCGTGCTCGCCACCCACGGGCACTTCGACCACGTCGGGGCGGCCCACGAGTTCTGCGGCGACGACCTGCCATTCCACATCCATGAGGCCGACGTCCAGGCGCTCACCGACCCGAGGGGGTGGGGCGCGAGCCGCGACGTGCCGCCTCTGCCCGTGAAGGACGTGCGGACCCTCTCGGACGGTGACGTGCTCACGTTCGCCGGGTTCCGGATCGAGGTGCTCCACACGCCCGGGCACACCCCGGGGAGCGTCGTGTTCCGGACCGACGGCTGGGTGCTCTCGGGCGACGTGGTGTTCGCCGGCTCGGTGGGTCGCAGCGACTTCCCGAACTCGAACCCGGCAGAGATGCAGCGGAGCCTCCGGCGGTTCCTCGAGCTCCCCGACGGCCTCGACGTGCTGCCCGGACACGGTCCCCGGACCACCGTCGAGCGCGAGCGCGCGACGAACCCGTTCCTGCAGGACCTCTGAGCGTGGAGCTGCAGCCGCCGCGCGGCACGGTCGACCTCCTCCCAGCGGACTCCGAGGCGATGCTCGGCCTGTACGACGCCGCGCACCGGATCGCGCGGCTCTACGGGTTCCGGTACGCGGAGACGCCGACGTTCGAGCACACGGAGCTATTCGCACGCACGTCGGGCGAGACCTCCGACGTTGTGACGAAGGAGATGTACACGTTCGAGGACAAGGGGGGCCGCTCGCTCACACTGCGGCCCGAGCAGACCGCGAGCGTGGTTCGCGCGTACCTCGCGCACGCGCAGGAGCTGCCGACGCCGTTCAAGGCGTACTACGTCGCGACGCAGTTCCGACACGGGCGACCGCAGGCGGGGCGGCTCCGGGAGTTCCGCCAGTTCGGGATCGAGATGATCGGCGTGGCCGGGCCGGCCGCGGACGTCGAGATCGTCGCGGTGGGGGACCGGTACCTTCGCGGACGCGGCCTCGCGGACCTGGCGCTCCGCGTGAACTCGATCGGCGACGGCGAGTGCCGGCCCGCGTATCGCGAGCTCCTGATCGCGCACCTCGAGCCGCACCGGGACGAGCTCGACGAAGACTGCCGGGTCCGGCTTCGAACGAACCCGCTCCGGGTGTTCGACTGCAAGGTGGACGGTCCGACCCCGCTCGTGCAGGAGGCGCCGGTGATCTCGGATCACCTGTGCCAGCCTTGCGCGGAGCACTTCGCCGCCGTCCGCAACGGGCTGGACGCGTTGGGGGTCGCGTTCGTGCACGACCCACGCCTCGTCCGCGGGCTCGACTACTACACGCGGACCACGTTCGAGTTCGTCTCGGGCGCGCTCTCACAGGCCCAGGCGACGGTGTGCGGGGGCGGCCGGTACGACGGGCTCGCGGAGGTCCTCGGGGGTCCGCCGACGCCCGGCGTGGGGTTCGCCCTCGGCCTCGACCGCACGCTCGTCGCGCTCGACGCCGAGGGCGGAGAGCGTCCGAGCGTGCGACCGGTCGCGTGCTTCGTCGTGTCGATCGGGACCGAGGCGGCGGCGGTCGGAACGCGCGTCGTCGAGGCCCTCCGGACGGCCGGGATCCCTGCGGAGTCGGCGTACGAGGAGCGACCGCTGAAGGCGCAGCTGAAGATGGCCGACCGGTCGGGCGCCGCCTATGCGGTGATCCTCGGCGAACGCGAGGTCGCGGCGGGCGCGGCCACGATGCGTCGGCTGGCCGACGGCGAGCAGGACGAGGTGCCGATCGACGATGTGGTGAACTGGCTGTCCCGGACCGACTGGGCGGCGGAGCGATGAATCTTCGAACGGTGATGCGGACGCACGCGTGCGGCGACCTACGCGCGAGCGACGTCGGCGCGCCGGTGACGCTGTGCGGTTGGGTCTGGCGCCGACGCGATCACGGCGGCGTGACGTTCGTCGACCTTCGCGACCGGCAGGGCCTCGTGCAGCTCGTCTTCCATCCGGAGAAGGCGTCCGAGGCGCACGCGGACGCCCAACACCTGGGGTCGGAGACGGTAGTCCGCGTCACCGGCGAGGTGCGCGAACGCCCGGCGGGGACCGTGAACCCCGAGCTTCCCACGGGGGAGATAGAGGTCGCGGTCTCCGGGCTCGAGGTCCTGTCCGAGGCCGAGACGCCGCCGTTCGTGATCGAGGACCGGATCGAGGCCTCCGAGGAGCTGCGCCTCCGCTTCCGGTACCTCGACCTGCGGCGTCCCGAGATGACGAAGGTGCTCGCGCTCCGCCACACGATCAACCGGATCGTGCGGGAGGAGATGGAGGCGCGCGGGTTCCTCGAGATCGAGACGCCGATCCTCGGACGGAGCACGCCCGAGGGCGCCCGCGACTTCATGGTCCCCTCGCGCCTGTGGCCGGGCACGTTCTACGCGCTGCCGCAGTCGCCGCAGCAGCTGAAGCAGCTCCTGATGGTGGCGGGCCAGGACCGCTACTACCAGATCGTCCGATGCCTGCGCGACGAGCAGCCGCGCGCCGACCGCAGCTTCGAGTTCACGCAGCTCGACGTCGAGATGTCGTTCGTCGACCAGGAGGACGTGTTCGCGGTGATCGAACCGCTCTACGCGCGAGTCGTCCGCGAGACGCAGGGCGTCGACGTCGGCATCCCGTTCCCGAGGATGACGTACGAGGAGATGGTCTCCCGGTTCGGCACCGACAAGGCGGACCTGCGGTACGGGATGGAGCTCGTGGAGCTCGGCGAGATCTTCGCGGACACCGGCTTCCGCGCGTTCGCGTCGGTGCTCTCGGACGGCGGCCTCGTGAAGGGGCTGGCCGCGCCGGGGGGCGCCGAGCTCTCGCGCAAGGAGCTCGATGACCTCGTGCAGGTGGCGAAGTCGCGCGGCGCGGCGGGGCTCGTCTGGTTCGCGTTCGAGGACGACGGCATCCGCTCTCCGGTCGAGAAGCACCTGTCCGCCGACGAGATCGAGGGCGTGCGGAAGGCCACCGACGCGGGACCCGGCGACCTCGTCCTGATCGTCGCGGACCGGACGGACCGGACCCACGTGGCGCTCGACGGCCTGCGGCGCTTCATGGCCGACCGGCTCGGCCTCGTCCCGGAGGGGGAGTGGCGGTTCTGCTGGCTCGTCGACCCGCCGCTGTTCGAGTGGAGCGAGGACGAGGGCAAGTGGGTCTCGGCCCACCACCCGTTCACGGCGCCGGCCACCGACGACCTGAACCCGGAGACCGCGAGGTCGCGAGGCTACGACCTCGTGCTGAACGGCCATGAGGTCGGCGGCGGGAGCATCCGGATCCACCGCCCCGACGTGCAGCACCGCGTGTTCGAGGTGCTCGGGCTGTCGGACGAGGAGATCGAGGAGCAGTTCGGTCACCTGCTGAACGCGTTCCGGTACGGCGTTCCCCCCCACGGGGGGATCGCGATGGGGATCGACCGGCTCGTCATGCTCATGGCGGGCAAGGAGACGATCCGCGACGTGACGGCGTTCCCGAAGGCGCAGTCCGGCGCCGACCCCCTCACCGGCGCCCCGGCGCCGGCGTCGGGGGAGCAGCTCCGCGAGCTGGGCCTCGCGGTGATCGTGAAGCCGGAGAAGCCCGAGCGAGGGGAGGAAGCGGCGGCCGATGGTTGAGCTCACGCAGAAGGACCTCGAGATGCTGACCGGGACCAACTACGCGACATTCGTGACGATCGGCCCGAACGGGTCGCCGCACGCGACGATCACCTGGGTCGACGCCGAGGACGGTCACGTCCTGATCAACACGGCGAAGGGGCGCGTGAAGCACCGGAACTGCGAGGCCAACCCGCGGGTCGCGGTCTCGGTCATGAACGGCGGCGACGCGTACGACTGGATCTCGGTCACTGGGACGGTCGTGCGGTTCGAGACCGGCGAGCGTGCCGAGCGCCACATCGACGAGCTGTCGCACCGGTACGACGGGCACGGTTACAGCTACACCCCGGGGCAGGAGCGCGAGATCCTGTGGATCCGCCCCCGCCGTGTGATCCGCTACAAGGACTGAGGTCCGGTGGCCGACGTCCCCCTGGCGGCGCGACTGCGGCCGAGGACGTTCGACGAGTTCGTCGGCCAGGCGCATCTGATCGGCCCGGGGAAGGCGCTCACGCAGCTCCTCGAGGGCGGCCACCTCCCCTCGATCGTGCTCTGGGGTCCGGCCGGGACCGGAAAGACCACGCTCGCGTACCTGCTCGCGGACGCGGTCGGCGGCGAGCTCGTGCAGCTCTCGGCCGTGTCCTCCGGGGTCGCCGACGCGCGCAAGGTGATCGATCAGGCGAAGGGGGCGCTGTTCCGGACCGTCCTGTTCGTGGACGAGGTGCATCGCTGGTCGAAGGCGCAGCAGGATGTGCTCCTCCCCGCCGTCGAGGAGGGCACCGTGACCCTGCTCGGCGCGACGACCGAGAACCCGTACTTCTCGCTCGTCACGCCGCTGCTCTCGCGCTGCATCCTGCTGCAGCTCGAGCCGCTCCGCGACGCGGAGCTGCGGACCCTGCTCGAACGCGCGCTCACCGACGAGGACCGGGGGCTCGGCAAGCAGGGCGTCGAGGTGTCGGACGAGGCGTTCGCCCACCTCGTGGAGATCGCCGGCGGCGACGCGAGGATCGCGCTCACCGGGCTCGAGGCGGCGGTCCTCGCCGCAAGCTCGGCCGGAGAGGACACGGTCACGCTCGAGCGGGCGGCCGACGCCGCACAGCAGAAGGCGATCGTGTACGACCGGCAGGGCGACGCGCACTACGACGTGATCTCGGCGTTCATCAAGAGCATCCGCGGCTCGGACCCTGACGGGGCGCTGTTCTGGCTCGCGCGGATGATCGAGGCGGGCGAGGACCCCCGCTACATCGCGCGGCGGATGGTCGTGCACGCGAGCGAGGACATCGGGCTCGCCGACCCCCGGGCGTTGCTCGTCGCCGTGGCCGCCGCCCACGCGGTGGAGTACGTCGGGCTGCCCGAGGCGCAGCTGAACCTCGCCGAGGCGGCGATCTACCTCGCCCGGGCCCCGAAGTCGAACAGCGTGGTCGCCGCGCTCGGCAAGGCGAGCAAGGACGCGCGTTCGGCCGATCCCGTGCCGCTCCACCTGAAGGAGCCGTCCGGCCACACGGGGCTGAAGAAGCTCGGCTTCGGCAAGGAGTACCGGTACCCGCACGACTACCCCGGGCACGTGGTCGAGCAGCAGTACCGGCCGGCGCGGTTCGAGGGCGAGCGCTACTACGAGCCGTCGGGCGAAGGCGAGGAGACCGAGGAGACCGAGGAGACCGAGGAGACCGAGGAGAACCCCGGATCGGCGCCGTCGGTATGATGCCCGGACCCGAGCCGCAAGGAGGGCACACGCCGTGATCGCAGCGCTCGACGGAGGAGACGTCGCCCTCATCGTCCTCTCGGCCTTCTGGGGACTGCTCGTGCTGTTCCTGTGCATCGTGCTCATCAACACGTTCCGCGTGCTCGAGAGCACGAAGCTGATCATCGACGCGATGCGCGAGGAGACCGTTCCGCTACTGCGCGAGGTCAAGGGGTCGGTCGAGCGGACGAACCGCGAGCTCGACCGGGTCGACGGGATGCTGGTCGTGGCCGATGAGATCGTCGGACGGTTCCGCCGGATCTCCGGCCTCGTGGAGCAGGCCGTGTCGGGGCCGCTCGTGAAGATCATCTCGGTCGGCGCGGGGCTGCGGAAAGCGTCGAGTCGCTTCGGCGGCAAGGGCCGAGGCAAGGCCGGCGCGTGAGGCGGCTGTTCTGGCTCGCCCTCGGCCTCGGCGCCGGGGCGGTGACCGCGATCATGTCGGCGCGCTTCCTCCGCCGCCAGCGCGAGAAGGTGGCGCCCGCCCGGATCGCCCGCGAGGCTCGCGGCGGGATGCTCGACCTCGCGAAGCTGGTCTCCGAGTCGATCGCCGAGGGCAAGCAGGCGATGCGCGACAAGGAGGCGGAGCTCCTGGCGTCCGAGGAGGAGCCGGTGAGCGGCCGGGCGGGACCCGCCGGGTAGACTCGCCTTCCCGATGGAAGGCCGAGAGATCCGCGCGTCGTTCCTGCGCTTCTTCGAGGAGCGCCAGCACCGCGTCGTGCCCTCCTCATCGCTGATCCCCCCGCCCGAGTCGGGGCTCCTGCTCACGAACGCCGGGATGAACCAGTTCATCCCGTTCTTCCTGGGCCATGCGGACCCGCCGTACCCTCGGGCCGTGACCTGCCAGAAGGTGATGCGGACCAAGGACATCGAGATCGTGGGGCGCGATGCGCGACACGAGACCTTCTTCGAGATGCTGGGCAACTTCTCGTTCGGGGACTACTTCAAGACCGACGCGATCCGTTGGGCCCACGAGCTCGTGACCGAGGTGTGGGGGATCGACCACGACCTCCTCTGGGTGACCGTCTTCGAGCAGGATGACGAGGCGATCGCAGGTTGGGTCGATGGTGTCGGGCTCGCCCGGGATCGGATCGTGCGGCGTGGGTTCCTCGATGGCGAGGGCGAGTTGGCGAACTACTGGCACACGCATACTGCCGGGCCCGGCGGGCCGTGCAGCGAGATCTTCATCGACCGCGGTCCGAAGTACGGCCCGGAGGGCGGTCCCGACGTCGACGAGGAGCGGTTCATGGAGATCTGGAACCTGGTCTTCATCCAGGATCAGGTCGACGACCGGCTCGAGGTGGTCGGATCGCTCCCCGCGAAGAACGTGGACACGGGCTCCTCGCTCGAGCGCGTGGCGATGCTGCTGCAGGGTGCGGAGAACGTGTTCGAGACGGATCTGCTCCGGCCGCTGCTCGAGGTCGGCGAGTCGCTCTCCGGGAAGACCCACGGGCACGATCCGGCCCACGACGTGTCGTTGAAGATCCTGGCCGAGCACGGTCGCGCGACGACGTTCCTCATCGCAGACGGTGTCCAGCCTTCGAACGAGGGCCGCGGGTACGTCTTGCGCCGGATGCTGCGCCGGATCGTCTTGCACGCCGGACGCCTCGGGATCGAGCACGATGTCACGCCTCCGATCATCGGGCGTGTCGTCGAGATGTTCGGCGCTACGTACCCCGAGCTCGTGGAGAACCGCGCGTACGTCGAGCAGGTGGCGGAGTCGGAGGAGGAACGGTTCGCCGGCACGCTCCGCCAGGGGATGGCGCTGTTCGACGCCGAGGTCGTGCGCTCCGAACCGGGCTCGCGGATCCCGGGCGACGTCGTGTTCAAGCTGCACGACACGTTCGGCTTCCCGAAGGAGCTCACGCGCGAGCTCGCCGAGGACGCCGGCCTCGAGATCGACGAGGACCTCTTCGAGGCGCTCATGGCCGAACAGCGCGAGCGGGCCAAGCGGAGCGCCCGGAAGGGTCGCGCGGACGAGGAGCTCGCGGCGGTCGCGGCCGAGTCGGGGAAATCGGAGTTCGTCGGATACGGCTCGACCGAGTCGGACGCGCGGGTACTGGCGTTGCTCGGCGACGACGGGAGGAAGGACGTCGTCTCGGAGGGGGACGAGGTGCGGTTCGTCCTGGACCGCACGCCGTTCTACGCCGAGTCGGGAGGGCAGGTCGGCGACCAGGGGCTCGTCCGCGGCGAAGCGGGGACCGTCCGCGTCCTCGACGCGCAGTTCGGCCCCGGCGACGTGATCGTGCACACCGGGGTCGTCGAGTCGGGCGAGCTCCGCGCCGGTGAGGAGGTCCACGGCGAGGTCGACGCGGGGCGACGCGAGGCGACCGCGCGGGCGCACACGGCGACCCACATCGTCCACTGGACGCTGAAGCATCTGCTGGGCGAGCACGCCCGGCAGGCGGGTTCGCTCGTGGGTCCCGGGCGGCTGCGGTTCGACTTCCCGCACCACGCGCCGGTCGGGTGGACCGCGCTCGAGGAGGCCGAGGGGATCGCGAACGACAAGACGTCCTCGGACGACCAGGTCACGATCTACGAGACGACGTTCGACGAGGCGAGGAACCAGGGCGCGATCGCGCTGTTCGGCGAGAGGTACGGCGACTTCGTCCGCGTGGTCGAGGTGGGCGACTACTCGGTCGAGCTCTGCGGCGGCACACACGTGCACCACAGCGGCGAGGTCGGGACCGTCCACATCCTGCACGAGGGCTCGATCGGCGCCGGGATGCGAAGGGTCGAGGCGGTGGTCGGCCCGGACGCGGTCCGCGAGATCATCCTCGAGCGCGACCTGCTGCGCGCGGTGGCGGAGGCCCTCGGGACGGATCCCAAGGGCGCCCTCGAGCGCGCGCGGCACTACGTGGAACGCGTGAAGCAGCTCGAGGCGGAGCAGGGACGCAAGGACCGGGAGCAGCAACGGGGCCTCGCCGAGCAGCTGGCGAGCGACCCCGGCGTGGTCGCAGGCGCGAGGCTCGTCGCGCTGCAGCACGACGCGCCGGCCGACGAGCTCCGGACGCTGGCGCAGGACGTGGCGAACCGCCTCGAGAACCCGGAGGGCGCCGCCGTCGTCCTGGCGACCGGGCAAGACGGCAAGGCCCTGCTCGTGGCCGCCGCGTCGCCGAACCTGCAGGCACGGGGCGTGACCGCGCCCGCGCTGCTCGACCCCGCCGCGAAGATCGTGGGCGGGGGAGCTGGGGGCAAACCCGGACTCGCGTTCTCCGGCGGCCCGAAGGGGGAGGCGTTCGCGAAGGCCCTGAGGGCGATCGAGCCGCGCCTGGAGGAGCTCCTTCGCGACGGTGACTGAGGCGGGGGGCTCGGGGGGCTCAAGGCGCTCACGCGGATGCGAGCGCGAACGCGCGAGCGGTAGCCCCCCGGGGGAGGGGCGGGTCCTCGGGCTCGACCTCGGCGACGCGCGGATCGGCGTCGCGATCTCGGACGACGATCGGCGACTCGCGGTCCCGCTCGGCACGGTCCGCACGGGCGCGCCGGCGGACCTGAAGGCGATCGCCGCGCTCGTCGACCAGCACACCGTCACTGCGGTCGTCGTCGGCCACCCGCTCCTGCTGTCGGGGGAGCGCGGGGACCGGGCACACCACGCCGAGCGCTTCGCGGACGCCCTGCGCGCCGTCGTCCCCGTCCCCGTCGTCCTGCAGGACGAGCGCCTCTCGACGTCGGAGGCCGAACGCTCACTGCGCGAGGCCGGCGCCACCGGCCGCGATCGCCGGCGCGCGGTCGACCGTTCGGCCGCCACGGTGATCCTGCAGGCCTGGCTCGACGCCGAACGCGCGGTCTGACGCCGCGCGTTGACCGGCTCCGAACCGGCCTTTCCGCGGGTGCCCGGTATGCTGCCGAGCCGATGCAGGAAGCTCCCCCCAGGCAGGAAAACCCTCCACGTCGTCGCGTCGAACGCAGCGCGCGCTGGGGCCGCTGGGTCGCGCTCGTCGTGGTGCTGTCGCTCGTGGGGCTCGGCATCGCGTCGGCGCGGTACTACGACTGGTGCCAGGAGGCCTCCGGACCGCAGGACCCCGTCACGTTCGAGGTCCGTGACGGACAGAGCGGATCGGAGATCGTCGACGGGCTCCACGAGCAGGGCGTCGTCCGGTGCGGCCTCGTGTCGAAATGGCTCCTGCGGCGGAGCGGCGACGAGGGCGAGTTCCGCGCGGGGACGTTCGAGCTCACGACGAACATGACGCCGGACGCGGCATTCGAGGTGCTCACGACGCCGCCCGAACCCGTCTCGACGGTCCGGCTGACGATCCCCGAGGGCTACCGGCTCACCCAGATCGCCGAACGCGTGCAGGAGTCCCTCGGGATCCCGGCGAAGCGGTTCATGAAGGCGGTCCGGTCCGGGAACTGGTCGGCCCCGCCCTACCTGCCGAAGGACGCCGAGAGCCCCGAGGGGTTCCTGTTCCCCGAGACGTACGAGTTCGTCGAGGGCGAGACCCGGCCCGGCGACGTGATCCAGGAGCTGCTCGACCAGTTCGGGGTCGAGGCCGAGGGCCTGCCGTGGGACAGCGCGGAGGAGCTCGGCGTCACGCCCTACGAGGTCGTGGTGATCGCCTCGATGATCGAGAAGGAGGCCGCGCTCGACGAGGAGCGCGCGCTGATCGCCGGGGTGATCTACAACCGGCTCGCGATCCCGATGACGCTCGGGATCGACGCGACGCTGCTGTACGACGACCCGACGCCCGACGGGCAGCTGTCGTTCTCGGACCTCGAGTTCGACAGCCCCTACAACACAAGGATCAACCCCGGCCTGCCGCCGACGCCGATCGCGAGCCCGGGCCGCGCGTCGCTCGAAGCGGCGCTGGCTCCGGCCGACACGGAGTTCCTCTTCTACGTGCTGTGCGGCGAGGACGGCCATCACGAGTTCGGCCTGAACGCGGCCGAGCACGAGGCCAACCGCGTCATGTGTGGCGAATGAGCCCCGGGCGGGCCGAACGGTGACCGAGGTCCCCGGCCGGCCCGGGAGGGTCGCGGGGTCCACGCACACGGTCGGCGTGATGGGCTGGCCCGTCGAGCACAGCCTCTCGCCCGCGATCCACAACGCGGCGTTCGAGGCGCTCGGGATGGACTGGGTCTACGTGCCATTCCCGGTGCCCCCAGGGCAGGTGGCGGCCGCGCTGGCCGGCCTGCCCGCGCTCGGGTTCTCGGGCGCGAACGTCACGATGCCCCACAAGACCGAGTGCGCCGACCTGATCGGCGACCTCTCCGAGGACGCGCGCGCTCTCCGGGCCGTGAACACGATCGTGGTCGGCGCCGAGGGGCTCGCGGGCCACAACACCGACGTCTCGGGATTCGATCGGTTCCTCGACGTCGACGCGGGGTTCGACCCCTCGGGGCGGACGGCGCTCGTGCTCGGGGCGGGCGGCGCCGCACGCGCCTGTTCGCTCGCGCTCGCGCGGCGGGGGCTCGCCGCGCTGACGGTGGCGGTTCGCAGGCCGGAGCACGCTGAAAGGGTTGGACTCCTAGTGGAGCCCTTCGGGACGAAGGTGTCGGGAGTAGCGTTCGAGGACGCGAACGGGGTTCCGGCGAACCTCGTCGTGAACGCGACGCCGCTCGGCGCCCGCGGGGAGCCGTTGCCGCTCCCGCCGCTCGACCCGGGTGGCCTCGCCGTGGATCTGCTCACGCGGCCGGCCTCGACGACGCTCCTGTCGGAGGCCCGTCGCGCCGGGTGCGCGGCGTTCGGCGGCGTCGGCCTCCTGCTGCACCAGGGGGCGATCGCGTTCGAGCTGTGGACCGGCCGCGTGCCGCCCTTGGACGTGATGTCGGCGGCGGCGCTCGCCGAGCTCGCCGAGCCAGGCTCGAGCTCGGGGTCCTGACCCGCCGAACCCCCAGTCGTCCTCAAGACGTTCGCGGGCGGGCCCGATGGTTCAGTCGGAGCCCACTCTCTTTGATGGACGAACTCAGCGGTCTCGCGTCCACGCTCGCGGCCGGGGTCGGCGACGTCCGCGGCTGTCTCATCCTCTCCAGGGACGGCCTGGTCGTCGGCTCGTTCCTGCCCGACGGCGAAGGGAGCGTCCGCCCGGCGTGGATCCGGTTCGCCGCGGTCGGGGAGCCGGAGCGCGGCTTCGTGCAGTTCGGGACCGAGACCTGGTGCTACGTCCGCCGTCGCCCGTACGCGGCGTTCGTCGTCGCAGGCCCGGCCGCCCGGCCGGGGCTCGTGATCGACCACATGGATCGGCTGCTGCTGTCGGCCGAGGAGACGCGGGTCAACCGTCCGGCCGGCGACGAACCCGTGGTGCCCGCCGCCCCGTCCTCGAGGCGCCGGACGCCGCTCCACCCCGACCGGCCCGCGGGGGAGCCCGTCGTCAACGGCGCGGGAGACGAGGCCGCGGTCGCCGCCGCCGTGCGCGCGGCCTCGGCGGGCGAAGGCACCGGGCGGCCGACAGAGGCGCTCGGCTCGATCGCCCCGGGAGCGGCGGATCCGGCCGACGGGACCACCGGGGAACCGACCGGTGCCCCGTCCCCCGGGGAGGGGCCCCCGCCCGGACCACCCGAGCCGTCGGCCGAGGAGCCCTCCAGGCTCGATGCCGGGCTGTGGGACCTCTCGGACGACCGGAGCGACGTCGACCGCTTCTCCCTCGCGCGCGAGTTCGGGCGGCTCCTACAGGACCCCGATGAGGGTGCCGATGGTTAGGCGACCCTGGGACCGAAGGGCGTAGCTCGGCATGATGACGACGCAGCGCAAGCCGAAGCAGCTGGGTCAGATACTGATCGAACAGGGCCTGATCACCGAGGAGCATCTTCAGCGTGCGCTCGAGGAGCACCGCAACACCCCCAAGTCGCTCGGCCGGGTGCTTATCGACCTCGGGTACATCCGCGAACGCGACCTCGTCCGCGCGCTCGCCGAGCAGGTGGGGCTCGAGTTCGTCGACCTCACCGAGTATCGGATCGACGCCGCCTCGACGGCGCTGCTGCCCGAGGCGCTCTGCCGCCGCTACCGCGCGCTGCCGATCGGCGAGGACGACGGGAAGCTCCTCGTCGCGATGTCCGACCCGGCGAACGTGTACGCGCTCGACGACATCCGCACGATCACGGGTCGCGAGGTCCGTCCCGTCGTCGCCACGGCGAACGACGTGGAACAGGCGATCGCCAAGTTCTCCGGGATGGGGGATCAGGTCGAGGCGCTCGCCTCCGAGGCCGCCGAGGCGCTCGACGAGGAGGTCTCGCTCCAGGAGGTCGAGGCCGCGGTCGAGGACGCGCCGATCGTCAAGCTCGTCCAGGCGATCATGACCCAGGCGGCCGCCGACCGCGCCTCCGACGTGCACATCGAGCCGACGGAGAAGGACGTCCGGGTCCGGTTCCGCGTGGACGGCGTGCTCCACGAGGTCATGCACTCGCCGAAGAGCATCCAGGGCGGCCTCATCAGCCGGCTCAAGGTCATGGGCGACCTCAACATCGCCGAGAAGCGCGTCCCCCAGGACGGCCGCGTGTCGCTCCGCGTGAACAACCGGAGCCTTGATCTTCGGCTGGCGACGCTGCCCACGGTGCACGGGGAGAAGATCGTGATCCGCATCCTGGACAAGAGCAACGCGATGCTCCAGCTGTCCGAGCTCGGCTTCCAGCCGGACTCGTTCGACCGCTACGAGGACTCGTTCCGGAAGCCGTACGGCGCGATCCTGGTCACCGGGCCGACCGGATCGGGGAAGTCCACCACCCTGTACGCGACCTTGAACATCGTGAACCAGGCGGACCGCCACATCGTGACGGTCGAGGACCCGGTCGAGTACCGGCTGCCGGGCGTCAACCAGATCCAGGTGAACCCGAAGGCGGGGCTCACGTTCGCGTCGGCCCTCCGCTCGATCCTTCGCGCCGACCCCGACATCATCCTGATCGGTGAGATCCGCGACCGTGAGACGGCGATGATCGCGGTGGAGTCGGCCCTCACCGGCCACCTCGTCCTTTCCTCGCTCCACACGAACGACGCCCCGTCGGCGATCACGCGCCTGATCGAGATGGAGGTCGAGACGTTCCTCGTCGGATCTGCGATCGACTGCATCGTCGCGCAGCGGCTCGCCCGCAAGCTCTGCGAGAGGTGCAAGAAGGCGTACGCACCCGATCCGGGCGAGCTGCTCGAGGCCGGCTACGCGGGATCGCGGATCCCGGATCTCGGCGAGCTGTTCCGGCCGTCGGGCTGCGGGGCCTGCTCGAACACCGGCTACCGCGGCCGGATCGGGCTGTACGAGGTGCTGCAGATGACCGAGGAGATCGAACGGCTGACGGTCGACCGTGCGCCCTCGGACGCGGTGAAGGCGGTCGCCGTCGAACAGGGCATGAAGACGCTGCGAGACGACGGCCTCGAGAAGGCCGCGTCCGGCCTGACCTCGATCGAGGAGATCGCGAGGGTGATCAGATGACGGAAGCTGGCGCGCCGGATCAGGAGATCCAGATCCCGATCCCCGAGCTGCTCGAGGTCGTGCTCGAGCGGGGGGCGTCGGACCTGCACGTCACGGTGGGCGCGCCGCCCACGATCCGCTTGCACGGCGACCTGATCCGGCTGGACGAGTACCCGGTCCTGGAGGCCCGGGCGATCCAGGGCATGGTCTACGCGATCCTGCCGCAGAAGATGCGCGAGCGCCTGGAGCAGGAGCGCGAGCTCGACACGTCGTACTCGCTCCCGGGCCGGGGTCGGTTCCGCGTGAACGTCTACTACCAGCGCGATTCGATCGGTGCCGCCTTCCGGCTGATCCCCTACGAGATCAAGAGCGTCGAGTCGCTCGAGCTGCCCAGCGTCGTCGCGGACCTCGCGCGCTACCCGCGCGGGTTCGTGGTGGTGACGGGACCCACGGGATCGGGGAAGTCGACCACGCTCGCGTCGATGGTCGACATCGTGAACAAGGAGCGGCAGGCGCACATCATGACGGTCGAGGACCCGATCGAGTTCCTCCACCGGCACAACAACTGCGTCGTCAACCAGCGAGAGGTGGGCGCCGACACCCACTCGTTCGCGCAGGCGCTGAAGCACGTGCTGAGGCAGGACCCCGACGTCATCCTCGTCGGCGAGATGCGTGACCTCGAGACGATCTCGACCGCGATCACGGCAGCCGAGACCGGACACCTCGTGTTCGCGACCCTTCACACGCAGGACGCGCCGCAGACGATCGATCGCATCATTGATGTCTTCCCGCCGCACCAGCAGCGGCAGGTGCGGGTGCAGCTCGCGACCACGCTGCAAGGCGTCGTGACCCAGCAGCTGATGCAGACCGCGGATGGCCAGAGCCGCGTCGTCGCCGTGGAGGTCCTGGTCTGCACCCCGGCGGTTCGGAACCTGATCCGCGAGGGGAAGGTGCACCAGATCTACTCGATCATGCAGGCCGGCGGGCGGTTCGGGATGCAGACGATGGACCAGTCGCTCGCCACCCTGGTCAAGGCGGGCAAGATCTCGCTGCAGCTCGCGCACGAGCGCTGTCACGACGCCGAGGAGCTGAACCGGCTCATCGGTGGCGGCGGCGCGAGCTTCGACGCCGGGTTCGGCGCGGCCGCGTCGGCCGGCATCATGCTCGGCGACTACTGATCGGACAGGGATCGATGGCGCAAACCTACGACTACAAGGTCCGGGACCGCTCCGGCTCCCTGGTGACGGGGCAGCTGGTCGGCGACAGCGAGACCCTCGTCCTGCAGCGTCTGCGCGAGATGGGCATGACCCCGGTCGAGGTCAAGAAGGCCGGCACCGGCCTGAGGATGGAGATCAACCTCCGACCAGGCCGGGTCAAGCTCAAGCAGATCGCGGTCTTCTGCCGCCAGTTCGCCACGATGGTGAACTCCGGCCTGCCGATCCTGCGTGCGCTGTCGATCCTCGCGGATCAGACGCAGAGCGCCGAGCTCGCCAAGGTCCTCGTCCAGGTCCGCACGGACGTGGAGCAGGGTTCGTCGCTCTCGGGGGCGATGGGTAAGCACCCGAAGGCGTTCAACAACCTCTTCATCTCGATGGTGAAGGCGGGCGAGACCGGGGGCGTGCTCGACGACGTGCTCCTCTCGCTTGCCTCGCAGATCGAGAAGGAGGTCGAGCTCCGCAGGAAGATCAAGTCGGCGATGACCTATCCGGTCGTCGTCGTCGCCCTGGTGACGCTGATCCTGGCGGCGATGTTGCTGTTCGTCGTCCCGCAGTTCGAGACGATCTACACGAACCTCGGGGGTCAGCTCCCCCTGCCGACCAGGATCCTGCTCGGCGTCTCGGAGGCGTTCCGGAAATACTGGTACGTCATCGCACTGGGGGTCGGGGTCGGCTCCTTGTTCTTCCGCCGCTACAAGAAGACGGACCAGGGCCGTGCTCGCGTCGACGCACTCAAGATCCGGATCCCCGTCTTCGGGCCGCTGTTCCATAAGGTGGCGCTCGCGCGGTTCTCCTCGACGCTGGGGATGCTCCTGCGTGCGGGCGTCCCGATCCTGCAGGCGCTCGACAACGTCAAGGAGACCGTGAACAACCGCGTGATCGCCGACGCGGTCGACGACGTGAAGGCGAGCGTCCGGGAGGGCGAGTCGATCGCCAAGCCGCTCGGCAAGCACAAGGTGTTCCCGCCGATGGTGGTGCAGATGTTGGCGGTGGGGGAGGAGACGGGCGCCGTCGACACGATGCTCGACAAGGTCGCGGAGTTCTACAACAACGAGGTCACCGCGACCGTCGAGGCGCTCACGTCGCTGATCGAGCCGCTGCTGATCGCGATCATCGGAGGCATGGTCGGGGCGGCCGTGATCGCCTTGTACATGCCCATGTTCAACATCATCAACCTGATCCAGTAGTCGATCGCGCCTCGGATCGACCCCCCGGCTCCGGCCCTGATCGAGCATGTCCGCGTGCGGTTCGGGAGTGACTAGCCCGTTCGCGTCATTCCTCCTCGGATCCGGTGCGAGCGGTCAAGCGGCCCCCGATCCTGACCGACACACCCTACGGATGCGCACCATCGGGGTGCGCAAGACATGTGAGGAGGAGGTGACTCCATGCTCGAGCGCTTCTGGCAGCGCCGGAAGGACGAGGAGGGTTTCACCCTCATCGAGCTGATGGTGGTCGTTCTTATCATCGGCATCCTGATCGCCATCGCTCTGCCGACCTTCCTCGGCGCACGTGAGCGCGCTCAGGACCGGGCCGCCCAGTCGGATCTGCGCAACGGGCTCGCCGCCGCGAAGGTTCATTTCACGGACGGCGACACGTACACAGGCTTCGACGCCACCGTCGCTGAGGCCATCGAGCCTTCGCTGACGTGGGCCGTGGCCGGGACGACGGTTCTGGGGACCGTCGGGATCGGCGTCTCCGGCACGGCCGGAGAGACCGTCCTGTTGCAAACGCAGAGCGCGTCCGGCAACGGGTTCTGCGTGGCTGATACGGCCACCGGCCCCGGCACGGTGTTCGGTAACAACACCACCGGTGGTGACTTCACCGTGGCCACCTGCACCGGCGGTTGGTGATTCGAACCTAGCATCGCTCTCGGAAGGGGCGGCCGGCCGGCCGCCCCTTCCACGAGGAGCCGAGGACATGTGCGGACGCCATCGCAGGAGGGATGAGGGATTCACGCTCGTGGAGTTGATGGTCGTCATCCTCATCATCGGCATCCTCATCGCGGTCGCTCTCCCGACGTTCCTCGCCGCACGAACTCGAGCCCAGGATCGCGCAGCTCAGTCTGAACTTCGGACAGGACTCGCGGCCTCACTGACCTACTTTGCCGAAGCCGGGGACTGGACCTCGTTCGACGACGTCGAGGGGGAAGCAGCCGAACCGACACTCGAGTGGATCGACGGAGGGGACCCTTCGGTGGATGAGATCTCGATCGAGGTCCATTCCGGACCGGACCTTCTCTTGGTGCGACGTTCCGGCAGCGGCTCCTACTTCTGTGTCGCTCAGGTGGCCGGCAGCCCCGCTACCCAGCGAGGTGGTGGTGCAACCTTCGCGGATCTGGACACCGTCGCGGAGTGCGACGGCGGCTGGTGAGCTCCAACTGCTCAAGCGCGTCCCGCGAACGGCCGATTCCTGCTGGAGAGGTGGGTCCATCGTGCCCATGAGATGGAAGAACAGCCTGTTCGTACGCATCCACGCTCGGGTCCGTGATGACGAGCGTGGATTCAGCCTGCTCGAGACCGTGATCGCCATCACTGTCATCTTCGGATCCCTGATCACCCTCGCTCTGAGCGCCTCGACGGGGTTCCGCTACGTGGGCATCGGCCGAGAGCAGCAGGCCGCCAACCAGGTCGCCAACCAGCTGATGGAGCAGACGCGCGGCCTTGCCTTCTCGAAGATCCAGCGGGGCATGCAGGCGTCCGAGCTCTCGACGGATCCCAACCTCGTCACGGCCTGTGCAGGCGATCCGACCGGCACGTACCGCCTGCTGGACTGTACGGGCGAGAAGGTCGTGTCCACCAACCTGAACTGCCCGACGGCGACCACAGACTGTTCGGTCCCGATCGTGCCGAGCTCGGGGACCGTGGGGCAGGCCGAGGACTACCCGGTCGACTACACGTGGCACTCGTACGTCACGAACAACTGTCCGGTCGTCATCGAAGGCGCCTGCGAGGCGATCTCGCCTTACCGCGTCACGATCATCGTGACCTGGGAGGGTGCCGGGACCTCTGCGGACGGCGTCCAGGGCGTGACCATTCAGAGCCTGTTCCACTCGCCGGGGGGGTGCATCAACTCGAGCACGCACCCGTTCGCGGCGCCGTGCCAGCCGTTCTATTACGGGCAGGCGATCGCCCCCTCGGGTGAGATCGAGGTTTCCGGCTCGGTCGGGGCCGTGGACTTCCAGAGCGGGACCATCATCCTCACGGGCGTCGAGACCACGATGCAGGTCGAGCAGGTCTCGCAGGTTCAGAGCAGCTGGACCCAATCACAGACGAACCTCACGACGAGCTCCGGCACGACCGCCCTCCCCACCGCAGCGTCCTTCGGTGCCACGGCCGTCGACAGCGACCCGTCGGCTACGACCCCGAACTACCAGGTCTCGCCCGTCGACCCGGGAGAGGGAAGCAACCAGGTCACGGCCGGGGGCGACAACAACGTGCAGGTCCAGAACGCCGCCGGCGATGCGGGGGAGGCCATCAGCGCGACCGCGGCCGGCGGCACGAACGCGTGCCCGCCGGTTCCGCCCGCGAGCACCCAGGAGAGCGACCTTCAGCCTTGCGGCGGCGCGAAGGTGCAACAGGCGGGTGTGTCCCGCATCGTCGCCTACCTCTATCAGGACCTCGACGCGGACGACGTCGCCGATCTCGAGCTCGGGGAGACGACGCTCGCCTCGGTGGGGCCGGCGTCGGTTCCGACGACGGTGTTCACGGACCGCGAGCTCGTGTCGGACGAGGACGGCAACATCGAGAACTCGGCAAGCCGGACGCTCGGGACCGTGTCGATCGGTGGGCTCCCCGAGTTCGTCCCGGCGCCCGCCGGGTGGGGGACCTCGTTCCTCGAGCTCACCGGCTACAGCGACGCCGTCGCGACCGCCGCCGGGACGAGCGCCGCGGATCCGACGACCTCGATCGCGGGCACGCTCTCGTACTGGAGCGGTGGTGGGTACTCCACGGTCGACCTCGGGGCCACGCCCGAGTACTCGCTCTCGAACCTCGAGTTCATCCACGTGGCCGACGTCGCGGACGCGAACGGCGTCCCCCACCAGATCCAGATCAGGATCGCGACGGTGGACTCGATCTCGATGGGCTCGGTCCCGGCGACCAGCGAGAGCAGCGAGGGCTGCCCCGCCGGCGGCTGTACCACCGAGGCTAGGGCGACGGTGGGGTCCCCGATCATCGGTTCGTTGACCTACGAGCTCTGGATCGACGGCGTCCAGATCGTAGATACGCGGATCGACGTCTCGCTCGGAACGCTGTCGTCGAAGTCGATCTACGGCCCGACGCCCGAGGCAGGCTGACGATGAGGACGCTCATCGCACGGTTGCGCTCGGATCAGCGGGGACTCACGCTCACCGAGGTCCTCGTGGCGATGATGGTCATGTCGCTCGCCGCCGGGGTCTTCCTGTCGACGCTCGCCTCGGTGCAGAAGTCGGTCGCCGAGACGGACATCCGCACGCGCACGAACACGCAGGCCCGGCTCGCGCTGCAGACGCTGGACCGCGAGGTCCGTTCGGGAAACATCCTGTACGACCCGGCATCCTCGACTGACCCGTACTTCCGATTCAAGGTCTACACGCAGGCCAACGCCACCACGCGTCAGCCCTCGCCCGGGTACACCTGCAGGCTCTGGCGCATCACGCCGGCCGGCCAGCTCCAGACGCGCTTCTGGGAGCCCGGGACCGTGGACCCGGACGTGTCCGCCTCGGGATGGCGGACGGTGGCAACCGGCATCGTGAACAAGTCCGTGGACGACCCGACCGACACGACCTGTGACGGAGCGACGTGCGCCTTCCGGCTCGACGACGACCCGAACAAGGGCGGCCGAACCGTGAACGTCGTCTTCCTCGTCAATGAGGACCTGAACGGCGATCTGTCGTCGGGCACCGTGAAGATCCAGTCCGCCCTCACCGGGCGGAACACCTCGTACGGCTTCCCGACGGAAGTGTGCGAGGACGAGCCGACGGACTGAGAGGCGGAGACCGGATGCGCAGGCTGACCAGGCTCCACCGCGAGGACGACGGGGTCGCGATGGTGATCGCGATGATGGTCGTCTTCGTCGTCGTGCTGCTCTCGATCGTGATCTTCGACCTCTCCATCCACAACACACAGCAGGCCGCCTACGACCGCAAGCGCGTCACCTCGGTCGCGGCGGCGGAGAGCGGGATCGACCGGGCGTGGAACCTCGTGCAGTTCACGCGACCCGATGACCTCCCGTGCACGGAATCGGCATCGTTGGGGACCGCGCCCGGCCCCGCGGGTTTCGACATCACGTACACGTGGTACGACGCGGCGGGCGACCCGATGCCCTGTACCGGCGCCGGTCGCCCCTCACAGGAGAACCTCCCCTCGTCGGTCCTGGTGACGTCGGTGGGGGAGACGATCGACAGCGTCCCGCGGACGATGCAGGCGTACATGACGCTCGCACCGACGTTCGGCGGGTTCGACGCGGCGATCATCTCGGTGACGAACACCATCTTCAACAACAATTTCACCGTGACCGGGGGAACGAGCAACAACGGTGATGTCTACATCACGGACGGCGACCTCATCGTGACCAACACCCCGAACATCTACGGGAACGTCTACGTCCCGAACGGCGGAGTCGCGATGACGAACAACAACCAGATCATCGGCAACCTATGGGCGAACGAGGCGATCTCGATCGAGAACCCGGCGAGCGTCACGGGCGACGTCACCACGTCGACGGGCACGCTCAGCGGCACAGGGGCGATCGGGGGTGACGCCAGGGCGGGGAGCATGATCGCGGCGTCGTTGAACGTGGGCGGCAGCGAGTACCCGAGCAGCCCGCAGGGTCCCCCGCCCTCCAAGGCGTTCCCGCTGCTGTGCTACGACGCGATCCCGGGTGTCTGCGGCGCCCTTCCCTGGACCGACTACACGCGAACGACCGTGACCACCTGTGGGCAGGCACAGGCGTTCCTGGACGCGGTCCCGGGCGGCAAGCAGCTGCTCTGGATCCCGTCGGGCTGCGCGGACCTCGCCGTCGGGAACAACGACGTGATCAACTTCGCCGGGGACCTGGCGATCATGACCAACGGGAAGATCACGATGGCCAACCGGAACGACTGGAACGGCGCCGCCGGCAAGAACCTGTACTTCATCGCCAACTACCGCCAGGGGCTGAACTGCTCCACAGGCGACTACAACATCTCGACGGGGAACAACTCGAACTTCCTCAATGCCTCCGTCATGTTCTACAGCCCGTGCACCGTCACCCTGAACAACCAGAACGACTTCTCCGGCCAGGTGATGGCGAACACCGTGACGATCAACAACCACTTCACCCTGAACGCAACGCCGGTTCTGGTGCCCGGGGCCGGCGACGTCGCGGGCTTCGACCAGAGCATCGTCTACCTCCGCGAGGTCGTGAACTGACCTCGGGACGCGTGCGATAGCGTTCGTCCGCCCACGATGAGCGCTTCCGACGTCCTGCTCAGGATCGCGATCGCCTTGCCGCTCGGCTTGGTGTTCGGCAGCTTCCTGACCGTCGCGATCCACCGGGTGCCGGCGGGGGAGTCCCTGGTGCGGCCACGCTCGCGCTGCGCAAGCTGCGGCACGCAGCTTCGGGCCGTCGACAACGTGCCCCTCGTCTCCTGGCTGCTGCTAGGGGGCCGCTGCCATCACTGCGGTGCCCGGATCCCCGCCGTCTACCCGCTCACCGAGCTGGGCTGCGGCGCCCTGTTCGTGGCGGTCGCGCTCGTCTACGAGGACCCGTGGCAGGCCATCCTGCTCGCCCCCTTCCTGGGGCTGCTGGTCGCGGCCTCGGTCATCGACCTGCGCCACTACCGGATCCCGAACCGGCTCGTCTACCCGGCGGTCCTGATCTCCGCGGTTTTCGTCGTGGTGGGGGACCTCGCCGGGGCGCCCCTCTCAGCGATCGAGGCCGGCATCGGGATGCTCGCCTATGGGGTGGGCCTGCTCGTGGTCGCCCTCATCGCCCCGAAGGGCATGGGGATGGGCGACGTGAAGCTCGCGGGCCTGATCGGGCTCGTCCTCGGCGCGGTCGACCTGTCCCTCGTGGCCGTCGCGGCCGGCGCCGGGATCCTGCTCGGGGGAGTGGGGGCCGTCGTCGCCCTCCTCCTGGGTGCGGGCCGGAAGACGACGATCCCGTATGGACCCTTCATGGCGGGCGGGGCCGCGGTGGCCGTCCTCGCCGGCGAGGCCATCGTCGACGCCTATCTGAGCCTGCTCGGCTGAGCCCGGCGTTCAGCCGATCCGGTCAGGGCGTGTTGCTGGTGTGATTCCTGAGCAGTTGTGCTAATTACATCTGTGTGATTCACCCTTGCGTGCCGAAAGTAGGCACATGGGGTTATTGACGATAGATGTTGCACTTGTTACGGTGCGCGACCCCGCCGGAGGAGGGTGGGGGATGAGGCAGATGTTGAAGGTGTGAAACATGATGCCGATGTGGGAGATGCGTT
>DASUQI010000036.1:0-7044 GCA_036280655.1 Actinomycetota bacterium | reverse complement strand
CGTGCGTCCACGACCAGACCTCCTCGGTGACGTACGGGAGGATCGGTGCCAGCAGCCGCAGGACGACGTCGAGCGAGATCCGCAGCGTCGCACGGGCGCTCGCGGCCGCGGCATCCCCCTGCGCGCCGTAGGCGCGGTCCTTGACCAGCTCGAGGTAGTCGTCGCAGAAGGCCCAGAACCACTGCTCGGTCACCTCGAGGGCACGGGTGAAGTCCCACGCGTCGAAGCCGGCCGTCGCCCGGGCGACGACGTCACGCAGCCCGGCCAGCAGCGCCAGGTCGAGCGGCTCGGTCACGTGCCCGGCGGGGTCGCCCTCGACGTCGCCGAAGGAGAGGGCGAACTTGCTCGCGTTGAGGACCTTGATGGCCAGGCGCCGGCCCACCTTGATCTGTCCGGTGTCGTAGGCGGCGTCGGTGCCGAGGCGACCGCTCGCGGCCCAGTAGCGGACGGCATCCGCGCTGTGCTCCTTGAGGACGTCCTCGGGGGTGACGACGTTGCCGCGCGACTTGGCCATCTTCTTGCGGTCGGGGTCGAGGATCCAGCCGCTGATGGCGGCGCCCGTCCACGGCACCGTGCCGTGCTCGAAGTGCGAGCGGACGACGGTGGAGAACAGCCAGGTCCGGATGATGTCGTGGGCCTGGGGCCGCAGGTCCATCGGGAAGACCGCGTGGAACAACTCCGGGTCGGTCTCCCAGCCCGAGGCCACCTGCGGCGAGAGGGACGACGTCGCCCACGTGTCCATGACGTCGGGGTCGCCGGTGAAGCCGTCCGGCGCGCCCCGCTGGTCCTCCGTGTAGCCGTCGGGTGCGTCGGAAGATGGGTCGACCGGCAGGCGGTCCTCGGACGGCACCAGCGGGCGCGAATGGTCGATCGCACCGTCGCCGTCGAGCGGGTACCAGACCGGGAACGGCACGCCGAAGAACCGCTGGCGGCTCACCGCCCAGTCGCCGTTCAGCCCCTCGACCCACGAGGCGTACCGGGCGCCCATGTAGGCGGGGTGCCAGCGGATCTCGCGTCCGCGCTCGAGCAGCCGCTCTCGGAACTCGATCGTCTTCACGAACCACTGGCGGCTCGAGACGATCTCGAGCGGCCGTTCGCCCTTCTCGTAGAACTTCACGACGTGGCGGACCGGCGTCGGCTCGCCCACGAGGCTCCCGTCCTCTGCGAGGAGCTCGGCCACGCGCTTCCGGGCGCGCTTCGTCGGCAGGCCGGCGAGCTCGGCCTGCGCCGTTCGCGCCGCCTCGACGTCGCGGCTCTCCCATCCCGGCTCACCCCATCGCGACGCCGCGACCCTGCCGTCGCGGCCGACGACGACGCGCGTCGCGAGCCTGAGCTCCCGCCACCACGTGACGTCCGTGATGTCCCCGAACGTGCAGATCATCGCCACCCCGGTCCCCTTCTCGGGGTCGGCGAGCTCGTGGGCGACGATCGGGACCTCGGCGCCGAACAGCGGCGTGACGGCCGTTCCACCGACGAGCGATCGGTACCGTTCGTCCGACGGGTTCGCCACGAGCGCGACGCACGCCGGGATGAGCTCGGGTCGCGACGTCTCGATCTCGACGTGGCCCGAGCCGTCGGCGAGCGGGAACCGGACGCGGTGGTAGAGCCCGTCGATCTCGCGATCCTCGATCTCCGCCTGGGCGACCGCGGTCCGGAAATCGACGTCCCACATCGTCGGCGCCTCCGCCGTGTACGCGAGGTCGCGGGCGAGGAGCCGGAGGAACGAGCGCTGCGACGACCGGCGGGCCACCGTGCCGATCGATGTATACGTGTGGGTCCAGTCGACGGACAGCCCGAGCCGACGGAACAGGCCCTCGAACGCTTGCTCGTCCTCGCCGGTCAGGCGCTCACAGAGGTCGATGAACGTAGGACGGTCGACCGCGACTGGCTCCCGCTCGCCCGCAGGAGGCAGGCTCGAAACGTCGAACGACGGGTCGTGCGGAAGCGAGGGGTCGCAGCGAACGCCGAAGTAGTTCTGGACCCGTCGCTCCGTCGCGAGCCCGTTGTCGTCCCATCCGATCGGGTAGAAGACCTCGACGCCGCACATCCGCTGATACCTGGCCACGAGGTCGGTCTGCGTATACGACATCACATGGCCCACGTGGAGCGACCCGGAGACCGTGGGCGGCGGGGTGTCGATCGCGTAGATCTCCGGCCGCGTCTTCGAGCGGTCGAACCGGTAGCGGCCGTCGGCCTCCCACCGCGTCCCCCAGGTGGCCTCGAGGCCGTCGATGCTCGGCTTCTCGGGCACGTTCATGCGCGCGAGTCTACGGGCTCACGATCCCGGAGTGCCGTCGTGGGTGCTCGATAGACTCGCCGACGTGACGACCTGCGCGAACTGCGGCACGCAGAACCCCGACGGCGCGCGGTTCTGCGTCGCGTGCGGGTCCTCGCTCGTCCCCGCGTGCCCCGTCTGCGGCGCCGAGATCCCGGCCGAGGCCCGATTCTGCCCGGCCTGCGGAACATCGATCGCCGCCGACGAGGCCGCTCCGGCGGGACAGGAGCGGCGGATCGTCACGATCCTGTTCGCCGACGTGACGGGGTCCACCGGTCTGGGTGAGCGGCTCGACCCCGAACGGCTCCAGGAGCTCATGGGGACCTACTTCGGTGCCATGCGCGAGGAGATCGAGGCCGAGGGCGGCACGGTCGAGAAGTTCATCGGCGACGCGGTGATGGCGGCGTTCGGGGTCCCGATCGCCCACGAGGACGATCCCGCCCGTGCGCTTCGGGCCGCGCTCCGCATGCGCCGGCGGCTCGCGGAGGTGAACGAGGACCTGCGGGCTCGGTTCGGCCTCGCCCTCGAGATCCGCACCGGCGTGAACACGGGCGAGGTCCTCGCTGCGACGAACGCCAACCCCGGCGAGCCGATGGTCACGGGCGATGCCGTGAATGCGGCCGCCCGCCTCGAGCAGGGCGCCGAACCCGGACAGATCGTGGTGGCCGAACGCACGGCGCGGGCGGCCCGCGGGTTCCGCTTCCGCGAGCTCGGCGATCGCGAGCTCCGGGGCCGGGAACGCCCCGTGCCCGCGGTGCTCCTCGAAGAGGTCGCGCCGGAACCCCCGGCCGCGCCGGAGCGAGGCGTGCCAGGGCTCCACGCGCCCATGGTGGGCCGGGACACCGAGCTCGAGCTGCTTCGGAGCCTGCTCCACCGTTCGGTGGCGGAGAGCAGGCCGAATCTCGTCACGATCTACGGGGACCCCGGGGTCGGCAAGAGCCGGCTCACGGCCGAGTTCGTGGCGTGGGCCGAAGCGCAGGACGCCTCGACGACGATCGTCAGGGGTCGCTGCCTCCCCTACGGCGACGGCGTCACGTATTGGCCGCTCGCCGAGATCTTGAAGGGGCTCGCCGGCATCAGAGACACGGACCCGTCCGACGACGCGCTCGAACGCGTCCGCGCGCTCGGCTCGGACCTGATCACCGCCGAGGTCGCGACGAATCCGGCGAAGGCGACCGCCGCCCTCGCATTCAGCGTCGGCCTCGAGGACCCGGCGTTCTCGTTCCGGAGCGCGGAGCCGCGCGAGGTGCGGTTGAAGATGCACTCCGCATGGCGATCGCTGTGCTCGGCGCTCGCGGCTCGATCGCCGGTCGTCGCGGTGATCGAGGACATCCATTGGGCCGACCCCGCGCTGCTCGACCTGCTCGAGGAGCTCGCCGAGCGCGTGGTCGGTCCCGTGCTGTTCGTATGCCCGGCGCGACCGGAGCTGACGGAACGCCGACCCGGGTGGGGAGGCGGCCGGCGCAACGTCTCGTCGATCTCACTCGAACCGCTGACGGCCGACCAATCCGATCGTCTGATCGGCTTCCTGCTGTCCATCGACGACCTGCCCGCGTCCGTGCACGAACGCATCCTCGAGCGGGCCGAGGGGAACCCGTTCTTCCTGGAGGAGATCGTCCGCCACCTGATCGACGAGGGCTCGATCGTCCGGGAGGCGGAGCGTTGGCGGGCCGCGTCGGACATCGACGACGTCCAGATCCCCGACACCGTGCAGGCGGTGCTGGCAGCACGCATCGACCTGCTCGACGCGGTGGAGAAGCGGGCGCTGCAGCGCGCCGCGGTGGTGGGACGGGTCTTCTGGCCGGAGCCCGTCGGGCGCCTGCTGAACGGGGACCGGGAGCGGCTGCGTGAGACGCTGGATCGCCTCGAGGACCGGGAGCTCGTGACTTCTCGCCTCTCTTCGAGGGTGGCGGGCGAGCCGGAGTTCATCTTCAAACACGTCCTCACGCGCGAGGTCGCCTACGACAGCCTGCCGCGGCGCGAACGCGCGGGGGCGCACGCTGCGGTCGCCTTCTGGATCGAGGAGATGGCGGGCGAGCGTTCGGGCGAGGTCACCGAGCTCCTCGCCTATCACTACCTCGAGGCGTTCCGCGCCGCGCGGACGGAGGACACGGCCGAGCGGACCGAGAAGCTGCGCCGACGAGCGATGACGGCGCTCCTGGACGTGTCCCGCGAGGCGCGGAACCGGTTCGCGATGGTCAAGGCGGTCGCGATGGCCGAGAAGGCCCTGGGGCTCGCCTCCTCGCCCGTGGAGCGCATCGCCGCGCTCGAGCAGCTCGGGATCGTCGCCCAGGACGACTATCGAGGTGACCTGTCCTGGCGCTCCCTGAAGGAGGCACTCGACCTGCGCCTGATCCACACGTCGGAGGATGCGCAGGCGATCGCCGCGACGTGCGCGGAGGCGATCGAGACCCCACTGCGCTGGCCGGGGTCGATGCGCGAGTTCCCCGCCGTCGATGAGGTCCGTCGGTACCTCGACATCGGATTCTCACATCTCGAGTCGGAGGAGTCGGAGGAGGGCATCCGACTGCTGACCCTCCGAGCGTTCCAACCCTTCGGGTTCGGCTGGCGCGTCGAGATCGACGAGCAGGAGCGGCGGCGGTCGTTCGAGAGCGGCACGAGGGCCGCCGAGATCGCCCGGCGACTCGGACGGCTCGATCTCGAATCAGCGGCGCTCGACGGCGCGGCCTCCGCGATCATCGGCGAGGGGATGTACGGGCAGCAGCGGTACCTCTCCCTCCTGGCCCGACGGCTCGAGATCGCCGAGGAGACCGAGGACCCCTGGGAGGTCGGCGACATCTTCGCCATGAACGCCTGGGCCCAGACGATGATCGGGAACTTCGACGAGGCGGTCCGGCTGGGCAGGGCCGGCGCCGAACGCGCCGAGGGCGCCGAGGGTCTGTCCACGCACTGCCTCAACTGGGTCTGCGCGAGCCTGTTCCACCTCGGCGACTGGTCCGGGATGCTCGACGTGTTCGACGAGATCCGCGTCCGCATGGGCGACCGCGCAAGCGAGCCTCCCTACTTCATGATGAACTCCTTCGGCGCCGCAGCGTTCGTCCACGACGCCCTCGACCTCCCCGGCGCCGACCGATGGCTCGGCGTCCTCGAGGACGCCAGAGGTCGGCGGCTCGAGGGATCCGCGGTGGCCAGCTACTGGCTCGCGTGGACACTCGCTCGCCGCGGGGAGCACGATCGCGTGTGGTCGCTCCTGCACGAGGCGGAGATCCCCACGCACACGGTCCGTCCGATCTTCGGCGCGTGCGTGACGGAGATCCTCGCGGTGACCCAACGTTGGGACGACGTCCCCTCGTTCCTGAAGGAGACGAGGGACTATGCCGAAGAGGCTCGGCTCGTGGCGCTGCCGGTCCACCTGGACCGGTTGGAGGGCAGGGCGGCGGTCGCGGGAGGCGATGCCCGATCCGGCCTTCGGATGCTCGAGGCGGCGCGGGCGGGCTTCGAACGAATCGGGGCCACCTGGGAGCGCGCCCGGACCGAGCTCGACATGGCCGAGGCGTCCATCGCTGACGGTCGCCCCGACCGGGCCCGATCGATGGCCGATGCCGCCGCTCCCGATCTCGAACGCGTCGGCGCCCTGCAGGAGATCGACCGGCTGCGGGCGCTGCGGGCGACCGCGGGCTGAGCGTCAGCCCTGGCTGAACTGCAGGACGGGCGTCCCCTCGCCGTCCGCCATCGACATCGCCCGCCCCTCGACCTCGAACGTCGCCACGCTCTCGAGCAGCTGGAGGTAGCGGGCCTCGACGCTCATCTGCGGCTCGGGACACGCCATCTGGGTCCCGGCGATCGGGCCGAAGGAGAGCTCGTTGCCGCTCGCCTCGTAGGAAGCGTTGTACCGGTTGCATCCCGACGTCCCGGCGACCGACTCCCCGTCGAACTCCGCGTCGACGCCGACGTCGACGATCTCCGTGCTCCCGTCCTCGGCGACGAACTGCGTGAGGACCCACGTCTGCCCCTCGAGCGCCTCGGGTCCGGCCGGCTCGTCGTCGCCGCACGCCGAGAGCAGCAGCGCGAGGGGGAGGACGAACGCGATCGGCCGGACAACCCTCGCCCGGCGGCGGGTCATGCGGTGCGTTCCTGCCGCTGCCGCTTGGGGCTCTCCTTGACGGGCACCAGGGTGGGGTTGACCTTTGACCGCACGACCTCGCCGTCGATCACGCACTTGGTGACGTCCTTGCGCGAGGGCAGCTCGTACATCGTGTTCAGCAGGACCTCCTCCATGATCGCGCGGAGGCCGCGAGCGCCGGTCGCGCGCAGGATCGCCTGGTCGGCGATCGCGTCGAGCGCGTCGTCGGCGAACTCGAGCTCGACGCCGTCGAACTCGAAGAACTTCTTGTACTGCTTCACGAGCGCGTTCTTCGGCTTCGTCAGGATGTCGATCATCGCGTCTTCGGTCAGCTGCGCGAGCGAACAGATCACTGGCAGACGACCGATGAATTCCGGGATCAGGCCGAACTTCAGCAGATCTTCCGGCTCGACTTCGCGCAGCAGTTCGCCGGTGCCGCGCTCATCCGGGCCCTTCGGATTGGAGCCGAAGCCCATCGAGGAACCCTGGGTGCGCTGGGCGATGATCTTGTCCAGGCCGGCAAAGGCGCCGCCGCAGATGAACAGGATGTTGCTGGTATCGACCTGCAGGAATTCCTGCTGCGGATGCTTGCGCCCGCCCTGGGGCGGCACCGATGCGACCGTACCTTCCATGATCTTGAGCAGGGCCTGCTGTACGCCTTCGCCCGAAACGTCGCGGGTGATGG
>DASUQI010000035.1:0-15879 GCA_036280655.1 Actinomycetota bacterium | reverse complement strand
TACGAATCGACGCGGCGGCGGCATCCGCTCGCGCCGGCCGACCGCGTCGTCGAGGGAATCCGCAAGGAAAGGCTGATGATGGAGGGTCTCCGAGGGGAGGCAGACCTGATCATCGACACCTCCGGCCTCACGCCCCACGGCCTGCGCGACAAGATCCGCGACGCGTTCGCGGACGCGCCGCCCGAGGAGAGCCTTCAGGTCTCCCTGATCTCGTTCGGCTACAAATTCGGGGCGCCGCGGGACGCCGATCTCGTGCTCGACTGCCGGATCCTCCCGAACCCCCACTGGGTCGAGGAGCTCCGGCCGTTGCCGGGGACGGACGAACGGGTGCGCGACTACGTGAAGGGGCACCAGCCGTACCGGGAGTTCCTGCGCCGGCTCCGATCCCTGCTGGGGTTCATGGTGCCGGGCTTCGTCGCGGAGGGGAAGTCGTACCTCACGATCGCGATCGGCTGCACAGGGGGCCGTCACCGCTCGGTCGTCGTGGCCGAGGACCTCGCGATCTTCTTCCGGGAGAAGGGGCTGCCCGTCTCGGTCGACCACCGCGATCTCGATCGCTGATCGGTCCCACGTCGGGCGGGGCGGAGGGCCCGGGTCGCCGGATGGGTATCGGCAATAGGATGGCTGAGACCCGTTAGGAGGCCTCCATGAGCGTGAAGATCGGGATCAACGGCTTCGGACGCATCGGACGGAACTTCTTCCGCGCGGCGAAGCAGCAGGGCAAGGACTGGGACTTCGTCGCCGTGAACGACATCACCGACTCGAAGACCCTCGCGCACCTGCTCAGCTACGACTCGGTGCTCGGGCGGTTCGACGGCGAGGTCGCGACGTCCGAGAACGGGCTCGTCGTGGACGGCGACGAGCTCCGGGTCCTCGCGGTCCGTGATCCGGCGGAGCTCCCCTGGAAGGAGCTCGGCGTTCAGATCGTCGTGGAGTCCACCGGGCTGTTCACGAACCGCGAGGACGCCGACAAGCACATCGCCGCCGGTGCCGAGAAGGTGGTCATCAGCGCGCCGGCCAAGGGCGAGGATCTCACGGTCGTCCTCGGCGTGAACGGGGACGCCTACGACCCGTCGCAGCACAACGTGATCTCGAACGCGTCGTGTACCACCAACTGCGTCGTGCCGATGGCCAAGGTGCTGGACGACGCGTTCGGCATCGAGACGGGGCTCATGACGACGATCCACGCGTACACGAACGACCAGAACATCCTCGACCTGCCGCACAAGGACCTGCGGCGCGCCCGCGCGGCCGCGATCAACATCATCCCGACCTCGACGGGTGCGGCCAAGTCCACCGGGGTCGTGCTACCGCACCTCAAGGGCCGGATGGACGGGATCTCGATGCGCGTCCCGGTCCCCGACGGCTCGGTCACGGACCTGGTCGCGACCCTCAAGCGGGAGGCGTCCGTGGAGGAGGTCAACGCGGCCTACGAGGCGGCGGCCAACAGCGGGCCGCTCGCCGGTGGCCTGCTCGTCTACACCGAGGACCCCATCGTCTCCACCGACATCGTGGGCAGCCCGGCGTCGTGCACGTTCGACGCGGCGTCGACGATGGCGATCGGCAGCATGGTCAAGGTGGTCGGCTGGTACGACAACGAGTGGGGGTACTCGAGCCGGCTCGTCGACCTGGTCGACCTGGTCGCGCGCTCGCTGTAGGCGCCCGGTGCGCCTTCGAACGCTCGAAGACCTGGGTGACATCGACGGAACCCGCGTCTTCGTCCGACTGGACCTGAATGTCCCGCTCGCCGACGGCGCGGTCGCCGACGACTCGCGCATCCGCGCGAGCATCCCCACGCTCACCGAGCTGATCGAGCGCGGCGCGTCGATCGTGGCCGCCTCGCACCTCGGCCGGCCGAAGGGGAGGGTGGTCGAGGAGAAGCGTTTGGCGTCGGTCGCGCCGATCCTGCAGGAGTACCTCGGCCGCACCGTCGAGTACGTGACGACCGACGGCGTGCTGAGCCCCGAGGTCGAGCGGGCCTGCGAAGGGCTGGCGTCCGAGCGCGGACGTGTGGTGCTCCTGGAGAACCTGCGGTTCGACCCCGGCGAGGAGGCAAACGACCGCGAGTTCGCGCAGCGACTGGCGGGCCTGGCCGACGTGTACGTGGACGACGCGTTCGGCGCCGTGCACCGGGCGCACGCGTCGGTCGCGGCGCTCCCGGCGGTGTTCGAGGAGCAGGGACGGCCGATCGCGGCTGGACGTTTGCTGCAGAAGGAGGTCGACGCGCTCTCGCGCCTCCAGCAGGACCCGCCGCGCCCCTACGTCGCGGTGATCGGGGGAGCGAAGGTCTCGGACAAGTGCGACACGATCGGCGCGCTCGTCGAACGCGTGGACGCACTGCTGGTGGGCGGCGCGATGGCGTTCACGTTCATCGCCGAGGCCGGCGGCTCGACCGGCAAGAGCCTCGTCGAGCCCGAACGGTTCCCCGACGTCCATCGAGCCTCGGCCAGGGCCAGCGACCGCGGGGTGGTCCTGCAGCTGCCCGAGGATGTGGTTGCGGCGGCGGAGCCGAGCGTCGACGCGCCGCGCCGGACGGTCCCGGGCTGGGAGATCCCGGGAGACCTGATGGGCCTCGACATCGGGCCGAGGACCGTCGAGGAGTTCGCGCGGACGATCGCGGACGCCAAGACGATCCTATGGAACGGTCCGATGGGCGTGTTCGAGCTCGAGCCATTCTCCGCGGGCACGCGCGGCGTCGCGACGGCGATCGCGGGCGCCTCCGCGTACGCCGTCGCCGGTGGCGGCGACAGCCTCGCGGCGATCTCGCGCTACGGGCTTGCCGACGGGTTCGACCACCTCTCGACGGGCGGCGGCGCATCGCTCGAGTTCCTGGAAGGTCGCGAGCTCCCGGGTCTCGAGGCCCTGCGGAGCGAGCCGTGACCGAGCGCCGCCCGGTCATCGCCGCGAACTGGAAGATGCATCTCACCCATCTCGAGGCGATCCAGACCGTCCAGAAGCTCTCGTACCTGCTCGACCAGGGCGACACCGACCGCGTCGAGGTCGTGATCTGCCCGCCCTTCACGTCGCTCCGCACCGTGGAGACGCTGATCCAGAGCGACCGCATCCCCTTCGGACTCGGCGCGCAGAACGTGCACTGGGAGTCGTCCGGCGCGTTCACGGGCGAGGTCTCGCCGCCGATGCTGGCCGCGCTGCGCGTCGCCTACGTCGTCGTGGGTCACTCGGAGCGGCGGCAGCTGTTCGGCGAGACCGACGAGACGGTGAACAAGAAGGTTCGGGCCGTGATCGCCGCGGGGATGGCCCCGATCCTGTGCGTGGGCGAGACGCTGCAGGAGCGCGACGTCGGCGCGACGGAGGACCGGGTGACGAACCAGATCCGCGCCGGGCTGAGCGGCGTCGGCGCGCAGGACGCCGCGACGCTGGTCGTCGCCTATGAGCCCGTGTGGGCGATCGGTACCGGGCGCAACGCCGAGCCGGCGGACGCCGGCCAGGTGATCGCGCTGATCCGCTCGACGCTCGCCGAGCTCTACGGGACCGGGCTCGCCGACGCGACGCGCATCCAATACGGCGGCAGCGTGAAGGCGGGCAACATCCGCGACTTCATGGCGCACCCGGAGATCGACGGGGCGCTGGTCGGGGGCGCGAGCCTCGACCCCGAGGAGTTCGCGCTGATCGTGAAGTACCGGTCGCCATGAAACGGCTCCTCTACGTCTGCCTCGACGGCCTGGGGGACGACCCCGTCCCCGAGCTCGGGGACCGGACGCCGCTCGAGGCGGCCGAGACGCCGTTCCTCGACGCACTCGCGCGGCGCGGGCGCACCGGCACCGTCGTGACCGCGGGGGAGGGGATCGCGCCCGAGTCCGACGTGGGCGTGTTCGCGATCCTCGGGTACGACCCGAATGAGGAGCACCCCGGGCGGGGCGTCGTGGAGGCCGTCGGCACGGGGATCGGGTTCGCGGACGGGGACCTCGCGTACCGGGTGAACTTCGCTACCGCGGACGGGACCCGGATCGTCGACCGGCGCGTGGGCCGGGACCTCGCCTCGGACCAGGCAGAGGCCCTCGCCGAGGAGGTCAAGCGCCGCCTCGCCCTGCCGGACGCCACCTTCGAGCTCCGGGCGACCGTCGAGCACCGGGGCGTGCTCGTGATCCACGCGAACGACGGACCGCTGTCGGCCGAGGTGACGAACACGGACCCGGCCTACAGGAAGGAAGGACACCTCGGCGTCGCCCTTGAGACGTTCGAGCCGGAGCTCGTGCGTGCCGAGCCCCTCGAGGACACGGACGCCGCCCGCCGGGCGGCCGAGCTCACGAACGCCTTCGTCGAGGGCGCGGCACGGATCCTGGACGCGTCCGAGGTCAACGCCGAGCGTCGGCGGGCCGGCAAGCTCCCCGGGAACCTGATCCTCACCCGCGACGGCGGCGATCGGCTCCCCTCGCTCCAGCCGATCGCCGAGCGGTTCGGCCCGCGCTGGGGATGCTTCGTCGAGATGCCGGTCGAACGCGGCATCGCGCGGCTGCTCGGGATGGAGCCGGTCGACGCGCCGAGGCTGCGGGTGGAAGATGACTATGCGGCCTGGGCCTCGCTCGCGCTCGAGGCGCTCGACGGGTACGACGCGCTCTACGTCCATATCAAGGGCCCGGACGTGCCGGCGCACGACGGCCGCGCCGAGGACAAGCGTGACGTGATCGCGCTCATCGACCGCGCGTTCTTCGGTCAGGTGGTCCCGTCGCTCGACCCGGCTCGCAACCTCGTCGCCGTCACCGCGGACCACGCGACCTCGTGCGTCCGCAAGGCGCACACGGCGGATCCGGTCCCGCTCCTCGTCTCCGGGGGCGGCGTCCAGCCCGACGGGAGCGAGGCCTTCGGCGAACGGGCGTGCGCCGCTGGGGCGCTTGGCCGGCTCCGCGGCCCGCAGATCCTGCCGAGGCTCGCCGACCTCCTCGCTTAGCAAGCGCAAGAGCAGGAAACCGTAACTCCGCAGCTCCAAGGACCGGCGTATAGTGGCGTTTCGGCGCGTTGCGTGCCTTTGCGCCCGGGGGCTAAGATGCGCCGTCCTCGACCGGGAGAGGGAGATCAGGCGCACATGGCCCAGGTGACGTCCGAGCCGGCAGCCGGCCTTCCACCGACCGAACCGGACCAGGTCAACGTCGAGGTTTCCCAACAGGTCGTCGGACGCTCACCCTGGGAGCTCTTCTGGCGCCGCTTCCGCAGGGACAAGTTCGCGATCGGCGGATTGATACTCGTCATCTTCATGCTGACGGTCGCGCTGCTCGCGCCATTGATCGCGACCATCTACCACGGGCCGAACGAGGTCCACCTCGACCGGCTGGACGAGTTCGGCATCCCGACGGGGCCGCAGGCCGACTTCCCGTTCGGGCTCGACACAGCCGGGCGTGACCTGATGGTCCGGGTCGCCTACGGGGCACGGACCTCCCTGTTCATCGCGTTCTTCGCCACCGGCCTTGCCACGACGCTCGGCGTCACGCTCGGCATGCTCGCCGGCTTCTACCGGGGCAAGGTGGACACGGTCATCTCGCGGACGATCGACGTCGTGCTCTCGCTGCCGGTGCTCCTGCTCGCGCTCGGACTCGTGTCGGCGTGCGGGCTGTCGGCCTCCGGCTGCCTGTTCGGGCTCATCCAGCCTGGGCTGCTGCTGGTGAGCTACATCATCGCGTTGTTCACCTGGCCGTACATCGCCCGGATCGTGCGAGGCCAGGTCCTCTCGCTCCGCGAGAAGGAGTTCATCGAGTCGGCGAGATCGCTCGGCGCCCGCAACCGCAGGATCATGTTCCGGGAGATCCTGCCGAACGTGGCCGCCTCGATCATCGTCTACACCACGCTGATCATCCCGAACAACATCTTGTTCGAGGCGGCGCTCTCCTTCCTGGGCGTCGGGGTTCCCCAGGAGACCCCTTCCTGGGGCAGGCAGCTGTCGGACGCAGGCACGATCTTCACCGTGGCCTGGTGGATGATGTTTTTCCCCGGGCTCTTCCTGTTCGTGACCACCCTGGCGTTCAACCTGGTGGGTGACGGGCTCCGGGACGCCCTCGATCCCAAGACGGGCGGCTAAGCGTATCTAGTGTCTGAGACAAGCTCGTCGAAAGGAGGGACGCCAGGCGTGTGAGCTGTGCCCCCGAACCGGGGAAGGGCGGTTCCGGGGGTCGTACAGGTGTTCGGAGAGGGGGTTCTGTGAGGCGATATCTCAAGGTATTGGCGCTCGTCGCCGTCCTCGGGCTCGTCGCCGTTGCCTGTGGAGGCGACGACGGCGGGGAGACCGGCGCGACCGGTGAGACGTCCGAGACGGGTGCGACGGGCACCGGAGAGTTCCAACAGGGCGGGACGCTCAACCTGGCGCAGCTGGGTGACGTCGACGCCGGGTTCGACCCGAACAAGTCGTACTACTCGGTGACGTGGGAGTACTACCGGTGCTGCCTCGTCCGATCGCTGATGGGCTACACGGGTGAGACGACCGCCGAGGGCGGGGCCGAGCTCGTGCCGGACATCGCGACCGATCACCCCGAGGTTTCCTCGGATGGCCTGACGTACACGTTCACGCTGAAGAGCGGGGTCTTCTACTCGCCGCCCTTCGAGGACGTGCAGGTGACGGCGGGCGACTTCATCCGGACGATGGAGCGTGAGGCCAACCCGAAGGCGAACGTCGGCGGGTACAGCTTCTACTACTCCATCATCGACGGGTTCGACGAGTTCGGCGCGGGCGAGGCCGACTCGATCAGCGGTCTCGAGGCACCGGACGACAGCACCCTCGTCGTGACGCTCACGAAGCCGGCCGGCGAGCTCCCGTTCCTGTTCGCGCTGTCGGCGAGCAACCCGATCCCGCCGGACGACCCGGACGAGCCGATGGGCGCCGCCGAGGGGCACGACAAGGACTACGGGCGCTTCATGGTCTCGACCGGCCCGTACATGTTCGCGGGCATCGAGTCCGTGGACTTCTCGCTGCCTGCCGACGAGCAGACGCCCGTCGACGGCTACGAGCCCGGACAGTCGATCCACCTCGTCCGCAACCCGTCGTACGACCCGGCGACCGACGGTCTGCGTCCGGCTTACCCGGACGAGATCCTCGTGGCGATCGGCGGCGACGAGCAGGACACGTTCAACAAGGTCGTGGCCGGTGAGTTGGACGCCGTGGTGGACGGGCTCGTGCCCGCCCCGCTGCTCCGGCAGTACTCCACCGACCCGACCCTGCAGCCGTTCCTGCACATCAACCAGGACGACGTGGTCCGGTACCTGGAGTTCAACCTGGCGCAGCCGCCGTTCGACGACGTCAACGTGCGCAAGGCGGTCAACCTGGCGCTCGACAAGGCCGGGATGCGGCAGTTCCGCGGCGGGGAGTCCGCCGGCACGATCGCCGGGCACATCATCACCGACGGTCTGACCAACAACCTGCTGGCCGACTACGACCCGTACGCCACGCCGAACAGCGCGGGCGACGTGGCCGCGGCGCAGGAGGCGATGGCAGCGTCCGCGTACGACTCGGACGGCGACGGGGTCTGCGACGATCCCGTCTGCGACAACGTCCTGGCGATCACGGACGAGGCCGATCCGTACCCGAACCAGGCGGCCCTGATCCAGCAGAACCTGGAGCCGCTCGGGATCACGCTCGACGTCAAGGCGTTCGAGCGGACGACGATGTACACGAAGTGCGGGGACCCCGCCAGCCACATGGGCATCTGCCTGGCGCCCGGCTGGGGCAAGGACTTCCCGGACGCGTACACGTTCGGACCGCCGCTGTTCGGAGCCGCGGCGATCTTCCCGAGCTGCTGCAACCGGTCGCTCACGGGTGCGAGCCCGGAGACCCTGCAGGAGTACGACTACGACGTGACCGAGGTGCCGAGCGTCGACGACGAGATGGCCGAGTGTTCGAACCTGACCGGTGACGAGCGGGTCACCTGCTGGGCCGACATCGACCGCCTGCTGATGGAGGAAGTGGTGCCGTTCGTTCCGTACGTGTTCGACAACAACGTCGACATCACCTCTCAGCGGGTCGTGAGCTACACCTTCGACCAGTTCGCCGGCCTGGCGGCCTGGGACAAGATGGCCCTCGATCCGTCCACCTTCGAGGCCTAGGCCGGAAGGCAGGGAACCGAAGGAACGAGGCAGGGAACCACAGGAGGGGGGCCGCTCCGGGAGCGGCCCCCCTTCCTGGGTAGGAGTAGACTCGGAGGTCGCGATGGGCCGGTACCTGATCCGCCGGACGCTGTTCATGATCCTGGTGCTGTTCGTCGTGTCCCTGATCACCTTCATCATCTTCGTGAAGCTCCCCGCGGCGGACCCGGCGAGGCGGGCCGTGGGCCGGCAGACGACCCCCGAGAACATCGAGGCGGCCCGCAGGGCCTTCGGGCTCGACCAGCCCGTCTACGTGCAGTACGGGCGGTTCGCCAAGGGCCTGATCCCGTGGCCCGGGCTGTTCCTCAACGAGGACGTCTACTACTCGTACGCGAACTTCGTCCCGGTGAAGGAGGAGATCTTCGAGCGGTTGCCGGTGACGATCACGCTGGCGCTCGGCGCCGCCGTGATCTGGGTCCTGATCGGGATCCCGATCGGGATCATCTCGGCCGTCCGACGAGGGAGCGCCCTGGACCGGGGGGCCATGGTCTTCGCCCTCATGGGCGTCTCGGCGCCGGTGTTCTGGCTCGGGTACCTGTTCCTGTATATCTTCTGGTTCAAGTTAGGGTGGGCGCCGCCGTCGGGGATCCCGATCGGCACAACCGTGCTCCAGGCCGTGTTCCAGGGCGTGTTCATCCTCCCGTGGATCGTGCTCGCGCTCGCGTTCGCGGCCTTCTACGCGCGGATGGTCCGCGGCAACCTGATCGAGTCGATGGGGGAGGACTACATCCGCACCGCTCGCGCGAAGGGCCTGTCCGAGAAGCGGGTCATCTACCGGCACGGGCTCCGGGCCGCGCTCACGCCGGTGGTCACGATGTTCGGGCTCGACCTCGCCACGCTGCTCGGCGGCGCCGTGATCACCGAGACGGTCTTCAACCTGCCCGGGATCGGGCAGTACGCCGTGCAGGCGATCTACAACACCGACTTCCCCTCGGTCATGGGGGTCACGATCTTCGGGGCGTTCTTCTTCGCGGTCGCGAACCTCCTCGTCGACGTGGCCTACGCGTTCCTCGACCCGCGCGTGAGGTACACGTAGGTGGCGGAGGCGCTCCTCGAGGTCAAGGACCTCAGCGTCCACTTCCCGACCGACGACGGTCTCGTGAAGGCCGTCGACGGCGTGTCGTTCACGCTGCTCGAGGGTGAGACGCTCGGCGTCGTCGGCGAGTCGGGCTCGGGCAAGAGCGTGTCGTTCCTGACCGTGATGGGCCTGATCCGGCGGAATCAGGCGCAGATCGAGGGCGAGATCCTGTTCCGCGGTCAGGACCTGTTGACGCTGCCCCCCGACGAGATGCGCAACGTGCGGGGCGCGAAGATCTCGATGATCTTCCAGGACCCGATGACGTCGCTGCACCCCTACTACAAGGTCGGCGACCAGATCGCCGAGGCGGTCCGGACCCACCAGAAGGTCTCGAAGGCCGAGGCGCGCGACCAGGCGGTGGAGATGCTCCGCCGGGTCGGGATCCCGCGGCCCGACGAGCGGGCCGACCAGTTCCCCCACGAGTTCTCCGGCGGCATGCGCCAGCGGGCGATGATCGCGATGGCGCTGTCGCTGAACCCGGACCTGCTGATCGCGGACGAGCCGACCACCGCGCTCGACGTGACCGTCCAGGCGCAGATCCTGGACCTCCTGGACCGGCTGAAGCAGGAGTTCAACGCGGCGGTCGTGATCATCACGCACGACCTCGGCGTGGTCGCCGAGCACTGCGACCACATCCAGGTCATGTACGCGGGCAAGATCGTGGAGGCGGGGGACCGGCGCGACATCTACTACAACGCCCAGATGCCCTACACGTGGGGCCTGCTCTCGTCGATCCCGCGGCTGGACGAGACCGGGGAGCGCGAGCGGTTGAACCCGATCCGCGGGCTGCCGCCGTCGCTGATCTTCGTGCCGGAGGGCTGCGCCTTCCATCCGCGGTGCCCCTACGTGTTCGATCGGTGCCGCGAGGAGGTCCCCGAGCTCCTGCCCTCCGACGGTCATCACGCCTCCCGCTGCCATCTCCCGCTGGCGGACAAGGAGCGCATCTTCCGCGAGGAGATCATGGCGAAGGCATGAGCATCCAGGTCACCGAGCGCGCCGAGCCCGAGCCCACGACGTCCGAGACGCCGCTGATCCGCCTGCGCAGCATCCGCAAGCTCTTCCCCATCACGAGGGGGATCCTGTTCCAGAAGCGGATCGGCAACGTGCACGCCGTGGACGGGGTGGACCTCGAGGTGAAGAAGGGCGAGACCTTCGGCCTCGTCGGCGAGACCGGGTGCGGCAAGTCCACGCTCGCGCGCGTCGTGATGCGCCTGTACGACGCGACCGAGGGCTCGATCGAGTTCGACGGCGAGGACATCACCAGGTCGAAGGGTGGCCGGCTACGAGAGCTCCGCCGCGAGATGCAGATGATCTTCCAGGATCCCTACGCATCGCTGAACCCGCGAAAGACGGTCGGGGCGATCATCGGGGCGCCCTTCCGGCTCCACCGGACGGTGCCTCGCGGAAAGGTCAAGGGCGAGGTGCAGCAGCTCATGGAGCTCGTCGGCCTCAACCCCGAGCACTACAACCGGTTCCCCCACGAGTTCTCGGGCGGTCAGCGGCAGCGGATCGGCGTCGCCCGGGCTCTCGCGCTCCGGCCGAAGCTGATCGTCTGCGACGAGCCGGTGTCGGCGCTCGACGTCTCGATCCAGGCGCAGGTGCTGAACCTGCTCGAGGACCTGCAGGAGGAGTTCAACCTCACGTACCTGTTCATCGCGCACGACCTCTCGGTCGTGAAGCACGTGTCCGATCGCGTGGCCGTGATGTACCTCGGCAAGATCGTCGAGATGGCCAGCGGCAACACGCTCTACCGGAACCCGAAGCACCCGTACACTGGGGCCCTGCTGTCGGCGGTCCCGATCCCGGACCCCGACCTGGCCGCGGCGAAGAAGCGCATCATCCTCGAGGGCGACGTCCCGAGCCCGATCGACCCGCCCTCGGGCTGCCGGTTCCATCCGCGGTGCCCGAACGCCCAGTTCCCGAAGTGCAGCGAGGAGGACCCCCAGCTCACCCCGCACCACCGGGGCCAGGTCGCCGCCTGCCACTTCCCACTCGAGGACCGGGCGATCATCGAGGCCGACGCGGGCGGGTAGAGCCGCTACACTGGGCAGCCGTGTTCGACATCATCGCGCTCGTGTTCTGCGTGCTCTCGAGCCTGTTCCTCATCGTGTTCATCCTGCTGCACTCGGGCAGGGGCAGCGGCCTGTCCGACATGTTCGGAGGGACCTCGCAGCTCACCGGGGGGACGGCGCTCGAGCGGCGGCTCGACAAGATCACCGTGGTGACGGCCGTGATCTTCGGCCTGTCCACGTTCTGGCTCTCCTGGCAGCTCTAGCCGGGAGCCAGGGCACGTCCCATTGCTAGAATCGCTTCCTGGTCGGAGTGGCGGAACTTGGTAGACGCGCTAGGTTGAGGGCCTAGTGGGCCTTGCGGCCCGTGCAGGTTCAAATCCTGTCTCCGACACCAACTACCAGCGGAAACGCAGCGGCGCCAGAAGCCAGCCTCGACCTCCCGAGCCCGGATTGCCCCAAGATTGCCCCACGAGCTAGTCCCCGAGCACCGTCCCCATCCTCCGCGCCGCTTCCTCCCGCGCCTCGTCGTCCGGGTGTCCGTACACGTCGGCCGTGATCGCGATGCTCGCGTGGCCGAGTTGTTTCGAAACCACGTCTAGCCGAACCCCGCCCGCCAACGCCATCTCGGCGTGGCTGTGGCGGCATGCGTGGAGGCCCCGGTGGGGAAAGCGCGACGCTCGAGGGCACGGAACCGCCCGCTCAGCGTGTCAGGCTGGATGGGGGAGCCGTCGGTCTCGGCAGACTGCCGAAACGCTTCCCGATCCCGAGGTCGATGCGGTCTATGGGGCCGGCCTTCTGCGAACCGCGTAATGTCAATCGTGCGGGCGATGACTTCTGCGTCGGCCAACGGTCCCTCTGTTCGCAGGCTGGCTTTGGGTCTACCTGAGGATGCGGGAGCGGACGATCCGACCAGGAGGGGGCTACCGATGACCTCGATCCTGCGACCGAAGGCGCTGCGCGAGGGCGACGTGGTCGCGGTCGCCGTTCTGTCCGGCGGGCTGGAGCCGGAGGAGGCGCCGCTCTTCGAGCGCGGCCTCGAGGCGATCGAGCAGATGGGTTTCGCCGTCCGCGCATCGACGCTCGTCGACCTCGACCGGCGGTGGTGGTGGACGGCCGCCCCGCCTCGCGAGGTCGCCGACGAGTTCAACACCCTCCTCCGCGATCCGGAGATCCGCGCGATCTTCGCTCTCACCGGCGGAAGGATGACTTTCAGCTACCTCGATCTGATCGATCTCGACGCCGTCCGCGCGGACCCCAAGCCGGTGCTCGGCTTCAGCGACATCTCCACCCTGCATCTCGCATTGCACTCGGCCACCGGCCTGGTGACGATCCACTCGGATCTCGTCACGCACGGCTTCGGATATCGACACGAGGCCGACGATCTCCGACGGAAGGAGCTCGAGGAGCTCTACCTCCGCGTGCTGACGAGCGACAAGGCCGCGGGTCCCCTGCCACCGGGCCGTCAGTGGGAGTCCTGGCGTCCAGGACGAGCGCAGGGGCCGCTGGTTGGCGGCATGCTCAACCGACTGGTCCGGATCCAGGCCACGCCCTTCAGGCTCGCGCCCCAGCGGTTCGATGGCGCGATCCTGTTCTGGGAAGAAGCTTTCACCTCGACCCCGGCGGTCTGGGCGGATCTGCACGTGCTCCGGCAGGCTGGCGTACTCGACCGAATCGTGGGCATGGTCATCGGTGCCCCGTTCGAGGTCGAGTTCGCGGACGGACCGGACACATTTCGCGACGTCGTCCTGGAGGTCTTGGGCGATCGCGACATCCCGGTACTTGGGAACGTCGACATCGGCCACGATCCGCCGAACGTGCCCATTCCGCTCGGGGTGTTCGCCGAGATGGATGCCGATGCCCCGGCGATGTCGCTGCTCGAGCCGGCGGTTGATGCAGGCTGATTCACAGCTTTCGATGGAGTCCGATCCCGCCGTGCTCAAGATCCTCTGAAGGTCAAGCCTTGCCTCGGGTTGGGCTATGACTTGATCGAATGCGGCGCCTGCGACGCCGGCTGACAGGTTCCGCACTACGCCGAGAGCGTCGGCGTGACGATCTTTCGCGGGTCACCTCCTCAGGTCTTGGGCCCTCCAGATCCCAGTCTGCCTTCACGGGGGGCAGTCTGTAAGCACTCCGGTTGCCGACGTACTTCCTATACGCGGATTGCCTGATTGCGGGCGTCCTCGAGGCGTGCCTAGGGTCGAATACGGCCAACCGACCGACCCCACGGAGGAGGTGCCGTATGAAGAGATCATCCAGGCGCATGGCCGTCCTCTTCGGCATCCTGGTCTTGGCGTCGTTCGCCATGTTCCAGGCGATCCCCGCAGCGGCAGTACATGACGGGGAAGCCGAGGTGACGGTGGGAAGCAGGGACAACGTGTTCTCTCAGAACAAGCAGAATGAGCCGTCGGTCGCCATAGATGCGGCGCACCCCGCTGTCGTGGCTGCCGGGTCGAACGACAACATCGACATGGAGGCCTGCAACGCCGGGCCGCCTACAGACTGCCCGTTCACGCTTGATGTCGGAGGGTCGGGTGTCTACTTCTCCTTCAACAGCGGCGACACGTGGATGCAGCCGACGTACTCAGGTCTCACGGCGCGGGATTGCCTGGGCGATCCCGATCCGGCTGTGACCGACGACGAGTGCGTCGCGCACCCGGGTCCGATCGGCACGCTTCCGCACTACGACGAAGCGGGCCTCGTCTCCGACGGAGACCCGGCTCTCGCGTTCGGCCCCATCCCCGATGAGGAAGGTGGCTTCGACTGGGACAACGGGTCGCGTCTGTACTACGCGAATCTCACTGCGAACCTGTCGGTGAGCGAAACGACGACGTTCAAGGGGTTCGAGGCGATCGCGGTCTCCCGTATCGACGGTGATCCGGCGCTCACGTCCGCCATCGTCGCTGATGAGGCCAACTGGCTCGATCCGGTCATCGTGAGCAAGCAGACGTCTGCGACGTTCTCCGACAAGGAGCAGCTCTGGGTCGACAATGCTGAGAGTAGTCCGTTCTTCGGCAACGCCTACGTCTGCTACGCCAGGTTCCAGGGCGGTGGGGCCGCACCGATGACGGTCGCCACCTCGACCGACGGTGGGGATACCTGGACGAACGACAAGGTCAGCCCCGGCCATAACGTCGCTCCACGCAAGTGGGGCCAGTCAGGTTGCACGATCCGAACCGACAGTGACGGCGTCGTGTACGTCTTCTACGAGGAGTTCCAGAATCCCGCGTTCTTCCTGCCGCCGCCGGGGAGGCACTTCCTGGTCCAGTCCTTCGACGGTGGTGAGACGTGGACCAGGCCGCGAATCGTCAATCGTGTGATCGACCCCTGCTACGCCCTTCAGTTCGACGGCACGGGGGACCGCTGCGTCTCTGACGGCATCGCGGGAGCTCGCAACGATCTGGCCGGCTCACCGAACGTGAGCATCGCCAACGGCGCTCCCACGGGCCTCGGCGCAACCGACGAGATCGTCCTTTCGTGGGTCGGATTCGAGGAGAACCAGGACGAGCACGTCTGGGTCCGCTACTCGACGGACGGGGGCACCGAGTGGTCCGACCCCGAGACGGTGGAAACGGCAGGAGATCGGGGACTCTACGTCGCGCCCGCGCTCTCACCTGACGGGACCGACCTGTACCTCGTCTACAACGCCTTCACGACACCGTTCCGGGACGACACCACGAGCGCAAGAGGTCTCGTTGGCGTCGTCAAGCACGCGAACATCGACCCTGACGGCGCGCCGATCGGTTGGTCGGAGGTCCATCGCGGTGTCGTGGGAGACCCGCGGGGCTCCGCACAGAACAACATCGTCATGGAGTTCCTCGGCGACTATGTCTATGCCGCCGCGACGAACACCTATGCCGTCGCGGTTTGGCAGGACGCGCGTGACGCAGACGTCTGTGACGACGTCCAGGAGTGGCGGGCCGACATGCAGGAAGATCCAGCATCGTTCCCGGATGGGCGTCCAGAGATCCAGGAGGTCTGCCCCGCGACGTTCGGCAACACCGACATCTTCAGTTGGTCAGGGGCAGATCCAACCTGACCGAGGTCGGTATCGAAGGCCGAGTGCACGAGCTTGAGGCCCGGGACCGGCCCCCGGAGAGGGGCCGGTCCCGGGCTCGGCAGGATGGGACGACTCTCTACTCTCTGGCCCGCTCCATCTCCCGCAACATCCCGACCAGCACCGCCCGGACGACTCGATCCTCCTCGGCAGTCGATCAGGAGCGGGGAAGCGGGTGCTCCTCAGAACGCTCCAGGCAGTGACAGGAGCATGTGGATGTCCTCAGGCTCCTTCTCGAACGGCTCAGGCAGAGGTTCCGTGGGTCGGAAGCCGCGGGCCAGGTAGAACCCGACGGCAGAGTCGCTCGGAACGGACGATACGTACAAGGCGGCGGCGCCGCGCTCGAGCGCGACTTCCTCGAGTTCGTCGAGAAGCGCGTTCGCGACTCCGCGTCGTCGATACGGACGACCGACGAACATGAGGGAGAGCTTGCAGCACGCCGTCGGCAAGCTCGCCTCCCAGCATCGCCATGCCCGCCAGACGTTCCCGTGTCCGGTTTCTGCGCACGCGGCTCTGAGGAGCTTGTTCCCGTTAGGAGGCCTTCAAGCAGCGCCGAGCCGCTCAGCGGAAGCATCCCCGGTGAGGTGCCTCGGCTGCGATTGCAGCAACCCAGAGTGGCTGAGATCCGATCAGATGCGGCTCGAGGTGAT
>DASUQI010000034.1:0-31695 GCA_036280655.1 Actinomycetota bacterium | reverse complement strand
AAGTCCGTCGCGTCCGCCTCGAGGAACGCGCGGAGTCCCTTGTAGGGGTTGCGGACCTCGCCGACCGGCGCAGCGACGGCCGCAGGCGCCGCCACGACCCCGGCGACCGCCGCCCGCAGCGCCGCGGCGAACGCCTCGATGTGGTCGAAGCGCTCGCGCGGGTCCTTTGCGGTCGCCCGCGCGATCGCCTCGTCGACGCCTCGGGGAAGCTCCGGTCGAGACTCGCGCACCGAGGGGAGCGCGTCATTCGCGTGATGGTCGAGCAGCATCGTGAGCGACGACTCGGGGAACGGGTGCGTCCCCGTGAGCATCTCGAACGCCACCACGCCGAGCGCGTACGTGTCCGATCTCGGGCTCGCCGGGTCGAGCCGGATCTGCTCCGGCGACAGGTACGCGGGCGTGCCGCGCATCATCGTCCCGCTCGAGCGCTCGGGGGAGTCGGCGTCGAGCGCGACGCCGAAGTCGGTGAGGTACGCGTTGCTGTGCTCGTCGAGCAGCACGTTGCCGGGCTTCACGTCGCGGTGGACGATGCCCTGCCGGTGCGCGGCGGCGAGCGCCGACGCGATCTGATCCACGATCGCCACGGCCCGAGACGGCTCGAGGGGCCCGGACTCGAGGAGCGCCTCGGCGCTGCCGCCGCGGAGGAACCGCATCACGAGGTACGCCGCGTCCGGCTCCCGCCAGTAGTCGTAGAGCGGCACGACGTGCGGGTGCTCGAGGCGCGCGACGATCTGCGCCTCGCGCTCGAACCGGCGGACGAAGTCCGGGTGGTTGGCGAGCTCGGGATGCACGGCCTTGATCGCGACCTCGCGGCCGATCTGCGGCTGCACGGCGCGGTAGACGATGCCGAACGCGCCCTCGCCCACCTGCTCGAGCAGCCGGTAGCCGCGGAGCGGCTCGCCCTCGAGGTCGAGCTCCGGGTCCTCGCGCAGGATCCGCTCGTGCAGCCGGCGGAGGTCCGGAGACGGATCGACCCCGAGCTCCCGCGCGAGTGCGTCCTTCGCGCGCTCGAACGCGCCGAGCGCGTCGGCCGGTCGCCGCGACCGGTACAGGGCGAGTATGAGGAGCTCCCACAGGCGCTCACGGAGCGGGAGCTCCCGCGTGAGCGACTCGAGCTCGCCGATTACCTCCGTGTGCCGGCCCTCGGCGAGGTCGGCCGCGATGCGCTCCTCCAGGGTCTGCCAGTGGAGCTCGTCGAGGCGCGCGATCTCGGACGCGAGCGCGGGTTCGGCGGCGAGATCGGCGTAGGGCGGACCCCGCCAGAGCGCGAGCGCCTCGCGGAGGACGTTCGATGCCCGGCCGGGGCTCCCGTTCGCGAGCCGCGCCTCGTTCAGGAGCGCCGCGAAGCGCGCGGCGTCCAGCTCCTCGTTCGCGACGTGCAGGACGTAGCCGGGCGGGCGGCTCTCGATCCGGTCGGCCCCCAGGGCCTTGCGGAGGTGCGAGATGTAGCTGTGGAGGGTCCCGCGAGCCGCCTCGGGCGGGTCCTCCCCCCAGACCTGGTCGATAAGGACGTCGGCCGGGACGAGGTCGTTGGCCCGGACCAGCAGGTGCGCGAGCACCGCCCGCTGCTTGGGACCCCCGAGCGTGATCGGGCCGTCGTCGCGGGTGACCTCGAGCGGCCCGAGGACCTTGAAGCGCATCCGCGGACCGTACGCCTCCGCGCTGCGCTTGGGAAGGTTCGCCCTGGTCACCAGCCCCATCCGCGTCTCGGATCCGTCCACCGGCGCAGCCTCCAGCCGCGTCCTTGTAAGTCGCTTGAAGCTCTCGGAGGCCCCTCGGCTCCAAGGGGTCTGCAAGCGTTCACAACCGACCTGCATGACCGGGGGTCGACCGTGTCCGCATGGACACGAAGACGGCGGCGAGGCTCCTGGGACTGGCGCTGGCGGCGCAGGCGTTCGCGGCGCCCGGACTGCGGACGTGGGCCCCGGAGCCGGTGACCGTCCGAGAGGGCATCCGGGTGTTCGGCGGCGAGGCCGAGCGCGTCCGGCTGGTCGCGTGGGCCGCCGGAAGGTTCGAGCTCGCCGGGCTCGAGGCGCCCGAGGTCGACGTGCGCTTCCACCAGGACACCGCGGGATGCGCCGGGCACCTGGGTCTCGAGCTCGGCGGCACGATCGACCACTGCGTGCCCCACGTGAGCGAGATCTCCCGCGACGTCCTGCTGCACGAGATGGGTCACACCTGGATCGATCAGTACGTCGCGACCGGGCTGCGCGAGCGCTTCACCGAGCTGCGCGGCCTCACCGAGTGGAACACCACGGGCGTCGCGTTCGAGGCGAAGGCCTACGAGCACGGTGCCGAGATCATCGCCTGGGGTCTCGGTACCCGGTGGTTCGCCCCCGAGATCCCGGACCGCGAGCCGTGGCAGCTGCGGGCGGCCTTCGAGCTGCTCACCGGCGTCGAGGCGCCGGCCGATCCCGAGGCGGCCGACGACCCGTGGACGCCGAGCGCTCCCTGGGTGCCGGCCGGCGGCTAGACGAAGTGCCCTTCCTCCGGGACGGTGCCCTCCGGCCAGCCCGGGTAGTCGTCGCCCGGGTATTCCCACGGCGTCCCGTAGCAGTCCTCGACCGGCGGGAGCGGCTGCGCGTCGGTCCGCGGGTTCCGCCCGAATGCGAAGACGTGCTCGAAGTTGTGGGTCCGCTCGATCCGCTCGGTGAGGTACGGGAGCCCCCAGTTGTCCGCGATGAACCGCAGCGGTGAGCTGAACTCGCCCTCGGCGTCGTCGACGTAGCCGCGCTTGGCGTACGGCGAGACCACGAGCGTCGGCACGCGGAACCCGAGGCCGATGTCGTCGACCTCCGGAGGCGCGACGTGGTCGTAGAAGCCGCCCCACTCGTCCCACGTGATGAACAGCGCCGTCTGCTCCCATCCGTCGCTCTGCATGAGGGCGTTCACGATGTCGGTGAGCCACGCCTGCGAGTGGCACGTGCTCTCGGGCGGGTGGTCGGACAGCTCGAACCGCGGCGTGACCCACGTGACGGCGGGCAGCCGGCCGGCCGCGATGTCCTCGGGCAGGCGGTCGACCGCGCGGATGCGTTCGGGGCGCCAGAGGTCCGTGTGGTACACGCCGCCGATGCCGTTCAGCGCGTTCCAGAAGTACCCGGGCTGGTGCTTCGATGCCGAGTAGTAGGCCCACGGCACGCCGACCGACTCGAGCTGCTCGGGGACGGTGGGGAACGTGAAGCAGGTGTCGTGCTTCGTGAGGTTCCCCTTCTCGTCCTTCACCATCACGAACACGTTCTCCCCGACCGCGTCGCACCCCCACGACTTGAATCGTTTGCCGCCGGGTCCGGTCTGCGACTCGATGTTCTCGGGGTTGTCGAGCACCCCGCCGGACTGGCCTGCGACGAAGAAGAAGTGGTTCGGATACGAAGGGCCGCCGACCGACGCGAAGAAGTTGTCGCAGAGCACGTAGTCGCGCGCGAGGGAGAAGTAGTTGGGGATCAGGCCCTCGTCCATCACCGTGTAGGCCCAGGGGTCGCCGAACTGCCCGTGGCCGAACCCGTCGTACGTGCCGCCGTTCACGTCGTTCAGGTGGGCGGCGCGGTCGTGCGGGATGTCGCCGGGGAGCCAGGCCGGGCAGGGCGCGAGCGGCACCTCCTGGCCGTACTTCACGCCGACGGTCGTGCCGTTCGCTCCGCGGAACCGGCCGAACACGTTGTCGAAGCTCCGGTTCTCCATCATCACGTAGACGACGCGCTTGATCGGCCAGCGCGTCTCGCGCGCGACGACGGAGGTCGTGGCGCTCGGGCTCGCGACCGGCGCCTTGCGTCCGGCGCCCGTGCACGCGTACAGCGTCGCGCCGGCGAGCGCCAGCCCCGAGTTCCGAAGGAACCCCCGGCGCGAGAACAGCGGCGGCTCGTCGTGCGGCACGCGCTCGTACGGCATGGGGTGCTCGCCCGCGTGTCGAGCGGCGTGCTCGCGCGGGTCGGAACCGTCGGTGGGGTCGTGCGGTGGATGCACCGGTGGCGAAACGCTATCAAGGAACCTCGCGAACGCTTGCCTCCGAGGCCCGTAGGCTTTCGGGCCATGCCTGCTCCCCGATGGCTCGCCGCGACGGCCGCGCTCGCGCTCGGGTTCGCCCTCGTCGCGTGCACGGACGGCGACCCCGATCCGCAGTCGGCCGAGACCACCCCGCCCACGACGGCGCCTCCGGTCAGCACCGTGAGCGGGGCCGTCGACGTGTCGCCCACGCCGCCGGCGCTGCCCCAGCAGCCGCCGCCGACGAGCGGGCCGGTCGCGGCCGACTGCGTGAACGGCTGGGAGACGCCGGAGACGGGCTCCGGCCCGTTCACGTCGCCGCTCGGGGTGATCCGCCGCGCCACGGGCGTCCGCGGCGAGCTCGAGGTCGTCGACATGCGGATGTTCGAGGGCCCCGAGTCGCCCCCGTCGGACAAGGGCTACCTGCTGAGCGTCCAGCGCTGGTACGTGAAGCTCTTCTCGCGCAGGGACGCCGCGTTCCAGGGGCGGTTCCTCGTCGAGGCGCGCACGTTCGGCCAGGGTCTCGCCGCGGTGGCGCCGTACGACACGAACGGGTTCCGCTCGCCGGACTGGGTCGGGTTCCAGTTCGACAGCGCCGACGAGGAGCCGAGGCCCTACGAGGGCCTCCCGGGCGAGTGGTCGGGGATCCCCTACGACTTCGTGAAGGGGGGCGCGGGGCTCGAGATCCCGGGGCTGCCCGACGAGGTGGTCGGCTGCCTGTCCGCCACCTGAGGCTCAGCCGCCGGCGAGCACCGACGCGCCGACCGCCCCCGATAGGTCGCCGAACTCCGTCGCGAGCATCTTCGGCGCGGCGTCGGGGACGAACAGCAGCGGCTTCATGCCCTGCTGGATGCGTTCGACGAACGGCGCGCCGAGCCGGTCGCCGAGCCCGCCACCGATCACGATCGCCTCGAGCGCGAGCAGGTTCTGGGCGGACGCGATGCCGGTCGCGAGCGCCTCCACGGCGTCGTCGATGAGGTCGCGCGCCATCTTGTCGTGGTGCTCGAGCGCGGAGGCCCACACCCCGCTCGACAGCCGGCTGCGCCCCTTCTTCTTCATGATGTCGAACAGGTCCGTCTTGTGGCCCTTCTTCACGCGCCGGCGGGCCTCCGCCTCCATCGACGCCCGGCCCGCGTAGGCCTCCAGGTGTCCGACCCGGCCGCACCCGCACACGCGGCCGCCGGGTTTCACGATCGTGTGCCCGATCTCGCCTGCCGCGCCACGGCCCTGGAACAGCTCGCCGTCGAGGACGAGGCCGCCGCCGACGCCGGTGCCGACCCAGACGCCGAGCAGGTGCCGGTAGCCACGCCCCGCACCTCGCTTCCACTCGCCGAGGATCCCGACGCGCACGTCGTTGTCGAGCTTGACCGGGACCCCGCCGAGGCCGCTCGACACCATCTCGGCGAGCGGAACCGGATCCGGATCCTGGAACCCGGGCAGGTTCGGCGAGCTCGAGACCGTCCCCGCGTCGGTATCGATCGCCCCGGGGACGCCCAGCCCGAGCGCTCGAACGTCGGTCGGCTCGGCGTCCGCCTCGGCGAGGGCCTTCGTGGCGGCCTCGACGATGGCGGCCGCGACGTCGTCGGCGCCGCTCTGCGGGGTCTCGAGGCGGTGCTGGCCAACGATGTTCTCGGAGCGACCGATGACGGACTGGATCTTCGTCCCGCCGACGTCGACCCCGACCGTGAGCTCGCCCACGCGTTCGCCTAGCCCGCGCCCGGCCAGGGGCTCTTGATCTCGGCCCGCGTGAGGAGCAGCCGGACGAACAGGCTCAGGCCGGACGTCACCGCGACCGCGACGAGCGCCGCGACCGGCAGGCCGAACAGCGACAGCACCGTGACGAGGAACAGCCGTCCGTCCCGGCCGCCGAGCAGGAACCCGATGAACCGTTCGGGGGGTGGGGCGAGCCCGAGCGCGGCCGTCCGGTCCTTCGTCGCCATCGACAGCATCGCGCCGGCGGTCGCCGCGACCGCGAGTAGGACGACCGTCGTCGGGTCGGCCCCCTCGGCCAGAGCCCACACGGCCACGCCGGCAAGGATCGCGGCGTCCGCGAGCCGGTCGAGGAACCCGTCGAGCAGCGCCCCGCCCGGGCGCGCGCGAACGCGGAGGCGGGCGATCTCCCCGTCGACCCCGTCGAGCAGCGACGACGCGTGGACGAGCAGACCGCCGAGGATCCCCGACCCGGTCCCGAGCGCCCACGCGCCCGCCAGCCCGACGAGGAACGCGATGACCGAGAGGACGTCCGGATGCAGGGGGAGATGCGCGAGCGCCATCGACAGCCGCGTCGAGAGCGGACGGTTCAGGTAGCGGGAGATCGGGCCGTCGGTGCGCTTCGTGAGCGATCGGCGCAGCCGTGCCGAGGCGCGGGCGCGATCCTCGGGGGTGTCGACGTCCTGCCACCACGTCCCGTGCGCGAGCGGGACCGCCTCGAGCGGCTCGCGGCGCGCGAGTTCGGTCACCGCGCCGGCGAGCGAGCCGTCGCCCCGCTCGGCCGCGCGTCGCTGCGCGTCGAAGACGGCGCGCGGAAGCAAGAATGCGCCGCAGTCGATCGACGGGTCGTCGAGCTCCTTGGAGAACGCGACGGCCTGCTCCTCGCGCAGCCGCACGCGGGTGCCCTCGGCCCAGGCGTCGGATTCGGGCGCGTGGTCCACGAGCACGCCGGGACGGCCGGCGGCGAGCAGCGACGGCAGCGCGCCGTCGTCGAAGATGTGGTCGGTCGTCACGAGCAGGAAGAGGTCCTCCTCGGCGACGTGCGGCTCGGCGGCTGCGAGCGACGCCCCGTTGCCGAGGCTCCACTCCTCGGCGAAGGCCGCACGCACGCGTCCGGGGGCGACGCGGTTCGCGACCGCGGCCACCGGCCCCGCCTGGAAGCCGACGACCACGATGACGTGCTCGATGCCGATCGAGAGCAGCGTGCGCACCGCGCGCTCGACGAGCGAGAGTCCGCCGACCCGGATCAGGGCCTTGGAGCCCCCGCCGGTGAGCTCGCTCATGCGCTCGGAGCGGCCGGCCGCGAGCACGACCGCGAGGCGGGGGGCTCGCTGGGTGGTCGTGGGCGTGGTCGATCTCGGCCGATCGGCCGGAACGCGCTCGGACACCGCCTCGGACACGCCCACCTCCTCCCGCGGGCACAAGGGTGAACGAAGTGCGACGGCTCTGGCAACCGGCCGCGGCCGCCGTTCCGTGCCTACGAGGGCCAGCCGGTGAACGAGCCGTGCCCGCGCTTGCGGAGCTCGTTCCCGATCACTGAGCGCTGGATCTCGGAGGTCCCCTCCCAGATCCGGTCCACCCGGAGGTCGCGCCACAAACGTTCGACCGGCTGTTCGCGCATATAGCCACGCCCTCCGTGGATCTGCACCGCCGCGTCCGCCACGCGCCCCGCCGTCTCCGAGCAGACGAGCTTGACCGCCGACGCGAGCGCGTGGAGCTCCTTGCCCGACGTCTCGCCGCGCGCCGCCTGCCACCCGACCCGGTAGAGGAACGCCTTCGCGGCCGCGATGTTCGCGGCCATGTCGGCGAGCAGGAACTCGACCGCCTGGAACTCCACGATCGGCGATCCGAACTGCTCGCGCCCAGATGCGAACGCGAGCGAGAGGTCGAGCGCACGCGTGGCGGCGCCCATCGTGCGGGCGCCGATCATGATGCGCTCCTCGACGAACCAGTCCTTCGTGAGCTCGAACCCCTGGCCGACCTCGCCGAGCACGGCGCCGTCGTCGACGCGGACGTCGTGGAACGCGAAGATCGGATGTTCGAACACGAACGTGTGCATGTACTTCGGCGTGCGGACGAGCCCGACCCCGGGCAGGTCCTTGTCGACGAGGAACACCGTCGCCTTCGAGGCGTCGCCGTCGACGTGTGCGTGCACGAGGAAGAAGTCGGCGACGTCGCCTGCCGTCACGTGCCACTTCTCGCCGTCGATCACCCATCCGTTCCCGTCGCGACGCGCGGTCGTCTGGACCATCGTCGGATCGGATCCCGCGCGCTCCTCGGTGACCGCGTACGCGTCGCGTCGCTCGCCTCGGCACGCGGGGCGGAGGTAGCGTTCCTTCTGCTCGTCGGAGCCCACCGCGAGCGGGATCGACGGCCGCCACGGGATGTCCCAGAGCGCGCCCGTCGCCTTCCCCCACTCCTCCTCGATGAGGATCTGCTGGAAGAGGTCGAACCCTTGGCCGCCGTCCTCGGTCGCGTGGTTGATCGCGTTGAATCCCGCATCGAGGACCGCCCGCTTGGCGGCGGCGTGGCTCGCCGGCGAGAGGCCGTCGTGCTCCTCGCACTCGGCCTCGAGCGGGAGCAGGACGTCGTCGGCGAACGCGCGGGCGCGCCGCTTGAGTGCCTCGTCCTCGGGCGACAGCCTGATGTCCATGGGGGATGAGCTGGCGAGTGTATCGGCGGCGGATCGGGGGACGCGGACTGCGTCAGCCGAACGCCATGCCCTCGACCGAGCTCGACGGTTCGGGGTCGGGCAGCTTCATCATCCGGAACGCGTTGATCAGGCCCACGAGCCCGGCGAGGAGCGGGATCGCCAGCGCCACCTGCAACGCGAGCGGCCTCGCCTCGGTGTTGATGCGGATGATCTCGGCCTCTACGTCGGGGGGTTGGTCGACGATGAGTGCGTCGAGTTGCGTGTTGCTCATCAGCTCGGCGTCCTCCTCGAGCGCGTCGGCCACCTGTTGCTGCTCGGCGGGGTCGAGGACCGCGCTGTTCTCGGCCATGTCGGTGAACGTGACCGACAGCGTCGCGAGCATGATCGCGCCAGCGAACGCGAGACCGAACGACAGCCCGAATGACCCCGCGGCCGAGTTCACCCCCGCGGCCTCGCTCACCCGTTCCTCCGAGATCGGCGACAACGTGTAGTTGTTGAGCTGCGACACGAGCAGGCCGAGCCCCGAACCCGCGATCGCGAGCGGGATCAGCAGGTACCAGCCCGAGTCCGCGCGCGGCACGATCGGGATCACGATCGCGATGCCCACCACGAGCAAAGCAAACCCGGCCCGGATGATGGCGCTCGGGCGCCGCCTCCCCACGCGCTTGCCCGCGAGGAGCGCGATACCGAACATGCTGAGCGAGAGCGGGGCGATCGACAGGCCGGAGAGCATCGCGTTGTACTCGAGGACCATCTGGAGGTAGATCGGCAGCGCGATCATCAGCCCGCCGAGCGAGATCTGCTGCATCATCTGGCCGGAGATCCCGAGCCGGAACGGCTTCGACTCGAAGAGCCCGGGGTCGATCAGCGTCGGCTTCGCGCGGCGCTTCCGGCGGACGAGCCACGTGATCAACCCTGTCATGGCGATCGCGCCGATCACGAGGAGCGCGCCGACCGCCTCACCGCCCTCCTGCCACACGAGGATGCTGAGCACGATGCCGCCCATCGCCAGGACCGACAGCACGGCGCCGACGGGGTCCACCTGCCGGTCGCCCGTGTACGGCGCGTCGCGCACGAGCTTGATGTTGATCAGGACCACCGCGATGATCACGACCTCGAGCGCGAACCCCACGCGCCACGACAGGAACGTCGTGATGAAACCCCCGAGCAATGGCCCGACCGCCGCCGCGATCGCGGCCGAGGCGCCGACGAGCGCATAGGCCTTCTTCTGCGCGGCGCCCTCGAAGTTTCCATGGATCAGCGACTGCATCGATGGCAGCAGGAGTGACGCGCCGAGGCCGCCGATGATCGCCCAGAACACGATGATCGCCCACAGGTCCTGGGCGAGCGTCATGGCGAGGGCCCCCGCCGCGTAGCCCAGGAGCCCGAGGACGTACGCCTTCTTGCGCCCGAACAGGTCGCCGACCTTGCTGCCGATCAGGATGAACGCGGCGGAGACGAGTGCCTCGAGCGCGATCGCGGACTGCACGCCGCTCACCGTGGTGTCGAGATCGCGCACGACCGAGGAGATCGAAACGTTCATCAGGGACGTGTCGACGACGAGCACGAACATCGCCGCCGCCAGCAGGACCGCGAGCCGCGTGTTGCCGGCGGACGCCTCCGCGGTCTCGGTCGTCGCTTCCTCGGCCATCTCGCGGCATCATGCGGCGGTGATGCCCGAGGTGCAAGGACAGGAGGGCACCCACGCCAAGGGGCGCCCGCCGCCGAGCGAGGCCGTCCGCGAGGCGGTCACGATGGCGCTCTACGTCTGCATCGTGCTCGGCGCCGAGTTCGTGGCCGTCGCCGACCGGGCGGACGAGGAGGCCTCGACGGTCGGCGCGATCTGGGGCACGGCGGTCGGCGTGGCGCTGGCGCACGTGTTCGCCTTCAACCTGGCGGCCCGGCTGTTCGCGGGTGGCAAGGTCGCTCCAGGTACGCGGAGGGCGGCCTGGGCCCAACTCGGCGCCGCGGCGGCGGTGGCGGCGATCCTCTCCGTCCCGTTCCTGTTCCTCTCGCTGGGTCCTGCCCTCGACGTCTCCGGCTACCTGCTTGCCGGGCTGATCGGGGTCACGGCCTACGTCGCATCGCGAGAGGCGGGGGCAAGCCGGGCCCGATCGCTCGTGGACGGACTGATCGCGCTTGCCGTCGCGATGGCCGTGGTCTCGGTGAAGGTGGGGCTCTCCGGACACTGAGGCCGTCGCCTCGACATCGCAACCGGCGCGGTACTATCCGCCCGATCGTGCCGGGCTCGCCGCAGGGGGATCGCGCTGAGTGACACCGTGACCGCGGAACGACAGCCGGCGACGCCCCGCGAGCATCCCCCCTGGCACGGGATGGACGTCGGTGCCGTCGCCAAGGAGTTCGGCGTCGATCCGCAGCAGGGCCTCGGCGCCACGGAGGCCGCGGAGCGGCTCCGGACCGGCGGGCCGAACCGCCTCGCCGGCGCGAAGAAGGAGTCCGGTTTCAAGGCGTTCCTCCGCCAGTACCAGGACTTCATGCAGATCATCCTGCTCGGAGCGGCGATCGTGAACGCGCTCGTCACCGACGAGGCGGGGACCACGATCCTGCTGGCCGGGCTCACCGTGCTGAACGCGGTGATCGGCCTGCGCCAGGAGGCCAAGGCGGAGGAGAGCGTCGCGGCGCTCGCCCAGATGATGAAGACGATCGCGCGCGTCCGGCGGGACGGGCAGGCGATCGAGATCGACGCGCAGGAGGTCGTGCCCGGCGACGTCGTGCTCGTCGAGGCCGGCAACCTGATCCCGGCCGACGGGCGGATCGTCGTCGCGGCCACGCTCGAGATCGAGGAGGCGGCGCTCACCGGGGAGAGCCTCCCGGTCGGCAAGGAGACCGATCCCGTCGCGAGCGACGACGTACCGCTCGGCGACCGGATCTGCATGGCGTACATGAACACCTCGGTCACGCGCGGGCGCGGCGAGTTCGTCGTGACCGAGACCGGCATGGCCACCGAGATCGGCCACATCGCCAACATGCTCGCGAACACCGAGAGCGAGAAGACGCCGCTGCAGAAGCAGCTCGACGGCCTGTCGAAGATCATCGCCAGCATCGCTGCGATCGCGCTGGTGATCGTCGTGGTGCTCGGGCTCATCAACGGGGACTCGTTCGACACGCTGTTCGTCACGGGGGTGACGCTCGCGATCGCCGCGATCCCGACGGGCCTCCCCGCGGTGGTCACCGCGCTGCTGTCGATCGGGACGCGGGAGATCGCGAAGCGCAACGCGATCGTGAAGCGCCTCCCCGCGGTCGAGACCTTGGGGTCGACCTCGGCGATCTGCTCGGACAAGACGGGCACGCTGACGCTCAACAAGATGACGGCCCGAGAGCTGGCGATCCCCGGCCAGAACCGGTTCTCGGTCTCGGGCGAGGGCTACCGCACCCAGGGCGAGATCAAGCACGTCGGCGGGTCGCGCATCGACCTCGACCCGTACCTGCTCCCGATGGTCCTGTGCGCGGATGCGGTACTCGACGGCGACAGCCTGATCGGCGACCCGACCGAGGGAGCCCTGATCGTGCTGGGCGCCAAGGGCGGCCTCGACATCGATGAGACCCGCAAGTCCTACCCTCGGGTCGCGGAGGTGCCGTTCGACTCCGAGTACAAGTTCATGGCGACGTTCCACGAGATGCCGGGGGCGGACGGCCGGACCGTCGTGCGGTGCTACGTGAAGGGCGCGCCGGACGTCCTGATCGGCAAGGGCGGCTCCTACCGCGACCCGGACGGCACGATCGTCCCGATCACCGAGGAGAACCGCCACCTCGCGCTCGAGGCCAACGACCGCATGGCCGAGGGCGGCGAGCGCGTGATGGTGGTCGCGCAGCGCGAGTTCGACCCGGCGTCCTTCGACCGCAACGGCGACCTCCTGAGCCAGGTCCAGGACCTGACGCTGCTCGCGATGGTCGGGATCGTCGACCCGCCGCGACCCGAGGCAAGAGACGCGATCGCGAAGTGCAAGAGCGCTGGCATCCGCGTGCGGATGATCACCGGCGACCACGCGACCACGGCCGGCGCGATCGGCCAGGAGCTCGGCATCGCCGGCCGCGCGATCACCGGCGCCGAATTCGCGGCGATGAGCGACGAGGAGCTGCTCGGCCAGCTGGACGAGATCGGCGTGATCGCGCGCGTCGCGCCCGAGGACAAGGTGCGGCTCGTCCGGATGCTGCAGCAGAGCGACAACATCGTGGCGATGACCGGGGATGGCGTGAACGACGCCCCGGCGCTCAAGTCGGCCAACATCGGCGTCGCGATGGGCATCACCGGCACCGAGGTCTCCAAGGAGGCCGCCGTGATGATCCTGACCGACGACAACTTCGCCACGATCGTGGGAGCGGTCGAGTACGGCCGCGCGCTCTACGACAACCTCCTGAAGTACCTGCGGTTCCAGATGTCGACGCTGATCGCCTACATCGCGATCTTCATCGGGGCGGGGATCCTCGACATCGCCGGGGGGATCCCCCTCGACCCGCTCCAGATCATCTGGCTGAACTTCGTGATCGACGTCCCGATCGCGATCGCGCTCGGGTTCGACGAGCCGACCGGCGGCCTGATGCGGCGCTCGCCCAGGCCGGTCGGGGCGCCCGTCCTGTCCGCGGCCAACTGGGTGCGCCTCTGCGTGCAGGGTGCCGTGATGACCGTGGGGACGCTGATCGCCTATCAGATCGGCGAGGCCAACTTCGACGTCGCGATCGCCTCGACGATGCTGCTCGCGACGCTGTCCCTGTACCACCTGGCGGCCGGCCTGCTCGCCCGCGACCAGGTGCACACGATCTTCCGGCGGGACTTCGTGCCCGGCGCCACGCAGCTCCGGCGGTACGGCGTCGCACTCGCCGCCATGATCCTGGTGACCGAGATCGGCTTCCTGCAGCGCATCTTCTCGATGGTCGACCTGACGCTCGCGCAGTGGGGGATCTGCCTCGGCATCGCGCTCAGCCTGGTCATCGTCGAGGAGCTGATCAAGGTGTTCCTCCGCCGCGGCAAGCGGGGGGAAGCCGCCACCGTCGCCGAGCCCGCACGCGCGGCGGCCTGACGAGGAGGACCGCGATGGCGTTCAACCTTCGGAACCGGAGCTTCCTCAAGGAGCTCGACTTCACGCCCGAGGAGCTGAGGTTCCTGCTGAAGCTCTCGGCCGACCTCAAGGCCGCCAAGTACGGCGGGTACGAGGTGCAGCATCTCGCCGGCAAGAACATCGCGCTGATCTTCGAGAAGACCTCGACGCGCACGCGGACGGCGTTCGAGGTGGCCGCGCACGACCAGGGCGCGCAGGTGACGTACCTCGAGCCGTCCGGCTCGCAGATCGGCCACAAGGAGTCGATGAAGGACACGGCCCGCGTGCTCGGCCGAACGTTCGACGGGATCGAGTACCGCGGGTTCGGGCAGGAGACCGTCGAGATCCTCGCGGAATACGCCGGCGTTCCCGTATGGAACGGCCTCACCGACGAGTTCCACCCGACGCAGACCCTCGCCGACGTGCTCACGATGACCGAGCACAGCGACAAGCACCTCGGCGAGATCGCGTACTGCTACCTCGGCGACGCTCGGAACAACATGGGGAACTCGCTGATGACGGCCGGCTGCAAGTTCGGCATGGACGTGCGCCTCTGCGCCCCCGAACACCTGTGGCCGGAGGAGGAGCTGGTCAAGACCTGCCGCGAGATCGCGGAGCAGACGGGCGCGCGGCTGACGCTCACCGCGGACGTCGACGAGGGCGTGAAGGGTGTCGACTACCTGTACACCGACGTCTGGGTCTCGATGGGCGAAGACCCGGGCGTGTGGGAGGAGCGGATCAAGCTCCTGAAGCCATACCAGGTGAACGGCGAGGTGATCAAGAAGACCGGGAACCCCCGCGTGCGGTTCCTCCACTGCCTGCCCGCGTTCCACAACCGCGAGACGAAGGTGGGCGAGGAGATCTTCGAGAAGTACGGGCTCGACGGCATGGAGGTCACCGACGAGGTGTTCGAGTCCGAGTACTCGATCGTCTTCGACCAGGCCGAGAACCGCATGCACACGATCAAGGCCGTGATGGTCGCCACCCTGGGCGACTGAGCGCGGAGGAGCATGCGGGTCGTCGTGGCCCTGGGCGGCAACGCGCTCCTGAAGCGCGGCGAGCCGATGACGGCCGAGGTGCAGCGCGGGAACGTGCGCACCGCGGCCTCACCGCTCGCGGCGGTCGCGGCGAAGCACCAGCTGGTGCTCTCGCACGGGAACGGGCCGCAGGTGGGGCTCCTCGCGTTGCAGGCCGCGGCGTACACGGACGTGGAGGCCTACCCGCTCGACGTGCTCGGCGCGCAGACCGAGGGGATGATCGGGTACATGCTCGAGCAGGAGCTCGGCAACCTGCTCCCGTTCGAGGTGCCCTTCGCGACGATTCTCACGATGGTCGAGGTAGATCCGGCGGACCCGGCGTTCGAAGACCCGACCAAGTTCGTCGGTCCCGTGTACGAGAAGACGGAGGCCGACCGGCTCGTCGCCGAGAAGGCGTGGGTCTTCAAGCAGGACGGAGACGCGTGGCGCCGCGTCGTGCCCTCGCCAGAGCCCAAGAGGATCTTCGAGATCCGTCCGATCCGATGGCTCCTCGAGAAGGACGTCGTGGTGATCTGCGCGGGCGGCGGCGGGGTCCCGACGATGTACGAACCGGGGAAGGACCGCGTCCTCATCGGTGTCGAGGCCGTGATCGACAAGGACTTCGCGAGCGAGCTCCTCGCCCGCGAGGTGGAAGCCGACCTGTTCGTGATGGCGACGGACGTCGACGGCGTCTACGCCGGGTGGGGCACACCGGAGCAGCGGCGGCTCGAGAAAGCCACGCCGGAGGAGCTCCGCACTTCGGAGTTCGCCGCCGGGTCGATGGGCCCGAAGGTCGAGGCCGCGGTCCGGTTCGTCGAGGCGACCGGCAAGCGCGCGGCGATCGGGAGCCTCGAGCAGATCGAGGCGATCGTGGACGGCGACGCGGGGACGCAGGTGGTGTCGTCGTGAGTGCGTTCAGAACGGAGGACCGATGACGGAGTTCGGTGTCCACTCCGAGGTGGGCAAGCTGCGCAAGGTGATGGTTCACCGCCCGGAGCTCAGCCTCCAGCGGCTGACGCCGACCAACCACGACGAGCTGCTGTTCGACGACGTGCTGTGGGTGGAGCGAGCGCAGTTCGAGCACGACCGGTTCGTCGAGAAGATGCGGGACCGAGGCGTGGAGGTCTTCCTGCTCCGGGAGCTGCTGTCCGAGGCGCTCGCCGCGAGCGACGGCGGACGGCAGCGGCTGATCGAGGTCGCGGCGTCCGAGTACACGGTCGGCGTGTCGCTCGTCGACGAGGTCCGGAGCATGCTCGCGGGGCTCGCGCCCGCCGACCTCGCGAAGCATCTGATCGGCGGGCTGACCGTCGCCGAGTCCGGGATCGACCTCGCGAAGTTCAGGGAGTTCTCCCTGCCGGCGGCGGCGCTCGAGGACGAGAGCACGTTCGTCCTGCCGCCCCTGCCGAACACCCTGTTCACGCGCGACTCGTCGTGCTGGATCTACGGCGGCGTGTCGATCAACCCCATGTACTGGCCCGCCCGGCGGCTCGAGGCGTACAACGTGGCCGCGATCTACCGCTACCACCCGATGTTCCAGGGAACGGGGTTCGAGTACTGGTACCCGGAGCTCGGCGACGACGGGAGGTTCGAGGCCGCCGACTTCGGGCGGGCGTCGATGGAGGGGGGCGACGTCCAGCCGATCGGCAACGGCACGGTCCTGATCGGCCTGTCCGAACGCACCCAGGCCCGGATGATCGAGCAGATCGCCCGCGCGTTGTTCGCGAAGGGCGCCGCCGAACGCGTGATCGCCGTGGTGATGACGAAGGACCGCGCGCACATGCATCTCGACACCGTGTTCACGCTGCTCGACCGGGACGCGGTCACCGTGTACCCGAAGGTCATGGACCAGGTGCGGGCGATCAGCCTTCGGCCCGGTGCCTCCGAGGGGCGGTTCCACGTGACCGAGGAGCCGGGCTTCCTGTCGGCCGTCGCGGACGCGCTCGGCGTGAAGGACCTCCGGATCGTCGAGACCGGAGGCGACGCCCACCAGCAGGAGCGCGAGCAGTGGGACGACGGCAACAACGTGGTCGCGCTCGAGCCGGGGGTCGTCGTCGCGTACGAACGGAACACCTACACGATCGCGAAGATGCGCGAGGCCGGGGTCGAGGTCGTGACGATCGAGGGGTTCGAGCTGGGGAAGGGGCGGGGCGGCGGCCACTGCATGACGTGTCCGCTGCTCCGAGACCCACTCTAAGTCCCGTCGGACCGAAGGAGGGGGAGGCATGAGCGACGCCCCGCGGTGGGTGGTCGTGATCCTCGTGGTGCTGGTCCTCGTCGGGTTGCTCGCGTTCGCGCGCGGGCGCGAGCATCGACGCGGCGACGACGTCGGCGACCGGGCCGCCGTGGTCGTGGTCGTCTCCGAACCCGGATCCCGGGCATGAGCGACGAGGCCACGACGACGACCGAGCCGACGGGGCGGAAGAAGCGGTTCACGCTCCCGTCCGCGTACACGATCCTGTTCATCCTGATCGTGCTCGCGGCGATCGCGACCTGGGTCGTCCCCGCGGGCACCTACGATCTGAACGACGCCGGCGAGCCGATCCCCGGCACCTACCACGAGGTCGAGTCGAAGCCGGCCGACATCCTCGTCGACTCGCTCACCGCCCCGATCAACGGTCTCTACGGGATCGAGAACGAGAAGGGGAACATCAACTACTACAACTCCGGAACGCTGTTCGGCGCGATCGACGTGGCCCTGTTCATCATCGTGATCGGTGGGTTCCTCGGCGTGACGATGAAGACCGGGGCGATCCAGGCGGGGATCGGCAAGTTGGTCGGACGGCTCCGCGGCCGAGAGCGGCTGATGATCCCGATCCTCATGACCGTGTTCGCGATCGGCGGCACGACGTACGGCATGGCGGAGGAGAGCCTCGCCTTCTACGCCCTCGTGATCACGGTGATGATCGCGGCGGGCTACGACGCGCTCACGGGCGCGGCCGTCGTGCTCCTCGGCTGCGGGATCGGGACCCTCGGATCCACGATCAACCCGTTCGCGACCGGCATCGCGTCGGGGTTCGCCGGCGTGCCGCTCAGCGACGGACTCGTCGGGAGACTCATCATCCTGATCGTCGGCCTTGCGATCGGCATCTTCTTCGTGCTGCGCTACGCCGATCGCGTGAAGAAGGATCCCTCGACGTCGCTCGTCCACGACATGAAGGACGAGAACGAGGCGCATTTCAAGGCGGACAGTGGAGGGGGCGGTGACGGTGGCGTCGCCGTGCTGACGCGCACGCACAAGACCGTCCTCGTCGTGTTCGGGCTCGCGTTCGGCGTGATGATGTACGGCGTGATCCCGTGGGAGGACCTCGGGATCCCTCTCCCCACGCTCTGGTGGTGGTTCCCTGAGATGACGGCGTCGTTCCTCCTGTTCTCGATCGTGATCGGGTTGATCGGGCACATGAAGGAAGGGGAGCTCACCACGACGTTCGTCGACGGGGCCCGCGACCTCCTGGGCGTGGCGCTGATCATCGGTATCGCCCGAGGGATCACCGTGATCATGAACAACGGCGAGATCACGGATACCGTCCTGCACTGGGCCGAGGTCGCGCTCGGCGACGTCGGTTCGGCCGCCTTCATCGTCGTGATGTTCCTGTTGTTCCTCCCACTGTCGTTCCTGATCCCGTCCTCCTCGGGCCTGGCGACCGTCGCGATGCCGATCATGGCGCCGCTCGCGGTGTTCGTCGGCGTGAGCGAGGCGCTCGTCGTGACCTCCTACCAGAGCGCCTCGGGGCTCATGAACCTGTTCATCCCCACGTCTGCGGTCGTGATGGGCGGGCTCGCGATCGCCCGCGTCCCGTACGGCCGGTACCTGCGATGGGTGTGGCCGCTCCTGGTGATGCTCGGGGTGCTCTCGATCGTCGTGCTGGCCGGCGGATCGGCGCTCGAGTGAGGCCTGCGACGAGGATCGGTGCACGGGTCCGGGACCCCGGGAGACGATCCTGATCCTGAACCGTCGGATCCGTCGGGCGATCGCGACCCTCCTTCCCCTCACGCTGCTGGCGGCGGCGTGTTCGGAGGAGGCGCGCGACCGGGTCGAGGAGGCGTTGCCGAGCGGAGGCAGCGGCATCCTGACGGCGCTCCCGATCCCGACGGACGGGCTCGACGGGCCGAGTGCGCCGACCGGGCCGACGAGCGTGCCGACCGGGCCAACTGCCCAACCGACCGAGGAACCGACGGACGAGCCGACCCTCGGCCCGAGCCCCTCCGTGGCGCCGGAACCGACGCCCGAGCCGACTCCCTCGCCGTCGGAGGGACCGGAGGACGGCGAGCCAGGAAGGCTGATCTTGGCGCTCGTCGCGGTCATCCAGGGGCTGCTCGGTGCCGAACGCCCGGAGCCGCCCTCGCCGACCGGGCCGACGTCGGCGACGGGACCCACGAGCGAACCGACCGTGGAGCCGACGGGACCGACCGCCGCCGTGACGGGACCCACGGGAGGGGCGACCGGAACCGGCGCTACCGGCGGCACCGGCGCGACGGGCGCCACGGCACCCGGGGCCACCGGGCCCACGGGCGCGACCGGACCGCCCGACGTCCCCCGGCCGACGGGTGCGACCGCGGAGGACGCCGAGCAGATCGTTGCGGCAGCGGCCTCGAGTTCCGGCGATGATTCGTCCTGGATCTGGATCGTGGGCATCGCCGCCCTCGTGGGCGTCGGGATCTTCATGTGGTGGCGAACGCGCCGCTGGCGTTCGGGTTCGCCGCCGCCGAAAGGGGGGTCATGAGCTCGTCGGGTAGCACGTCCGACGCCGGCGCACGCCGGACGATGACGGTGCGTCAGGCGGCCTTCATCGGCGTCGGGGCGATGGTGGGCGCGGGGATCTTCTCGCTGCTCGGGGCGGCCGGGGAGGTCGCGGGCGCCGCCGTGTGGCTGTCGTTCGTGATCGCCGGCGCGATCGCGATGCTCCAGGGGTACTCGTTCGCGAAGTTCGGCGCCACCTACCCATCGGCCGGCGGCATGCTCGAGTACGTTGCGCGGGGCTTCGGGCTGGGACACGTCTCGGCCGTCACGGCGTGGCTCGTCTACTCGGCGAACGCGATCGTCACGGCGATGGTCGCGGTCTCGTTCGGGAGCTACGCGAGTTCGATGTTCACGGACGAGAGCGCCGCCTGGGCGAAGGTCTTCGCCGTCCTCGTCGTGGTCGCCATGACCGGCGTGAACATCATCGGGACGCAGGTGGTCGCGAAGGTCCAAAGCGCCATCGTGTTCGTGGTCGTCGGGATCCTCGGGGCCTTCGCGGTCGTGACGCTCGTGAACATGGACCCGGAGCTCCTCGCGCCGTCGGGGTATCCCGGCGTGGCCGACATCGTGTCGAGCGTCGCGCTCACGTTCTTCGCGTTCCTGGGGTTCGGCGTGGTGACGTTCACGGCGAAGGATCTCTCGGATCCGGGACGCCAGCTCCCGAGGGCGATGTTCGTTGCCCTCTCGATCGCCACGGTCGTCTACGTGGCCGTCGCGCTCGGCGTCTTCGGCACCCTGACGGTGGACGAGGTCATCGCGTCCGGTCCGACGGCGATCGCCGTGGCGGCGGAGCCCGTCCTCGGGCGCCTCGGGTTCTGGCTGATCAGCGTGACCGCGCTGTTCGCGACCGCGGGCGCCACGAACTCCGGCCTGTATCCCGCGCCGGGGCTGTGTGAGCATCTGGCGGCGAACGGCCAATTCCCGCCGGTGATGGGCGGCAGCATCGCCGGTCGCGCCTCGAACGGCCTCCTGATCGCCTCCGCCGCGATCATCGTCATGGTGATCGGGTTCGACCTGTCGGCGATCGCGTCGATCGGCAGCGCGGTGGCCCTGATGATCTTCGCGCTGGTCACCGCGGCCCATCTCCGTGTGTATCGGGAGACGGGGGCGAACCCGTGGATCCTGGCTCTGGCGCTCGGGGTGATCGGGATCACCCTCGTGACCTTCCTCGTGACCACCCTGGCGGACGAGCCGGCGTCGATCGTGACGCTCCTCGCGATCCTGCTGGTCAGCATCGGTCTCGATGTCGGCTGGTCCAGGCGGCGAGACTCGACCCCGACCCAGATCGGAGGATCCTGATGGCGAAGCAGACGGCGGCGGGCCGGCGCGAACGCATCCTGCAGCAGCTCCGCGTCGAGCCCGGGAAGCCGGCGGGACTCGCGAAGCGGGACACCGCGTGGACCGGCGGCGGGGAGTTCAAGCAGCTCTCGGAGAAGAAGCTCAATGCCGCGGCGAAGGACGTCCTGAAGCAGGGGGTGAAGGACCTCTCCGACGCCCAGGAGCTGTTGTGGGCGACCGACACGTACGCGCTCCTCGTCGTCTTCCAGGCGCTCGACGCCGCCGGGAAGGACTCGACGATCGAGCACGTGATGTCGGGCGTGAACCCGCAGGGCGTGCAGGTGGTGTCGTTCGGGAAGCCGTCGAGCGAGGAGCTCGATCACGACTTCCTCTGGCGCATCAACAACGCGCTGCCCGAGCGTGGACGCATCGGCATCTTCAACCGTTCGCACTACGAGGAGGTCGTCGCGCTGCGGGTCCACTCGGAGTGGCTCGAGGGCCAGAAGCTGCCGCCCGGCCCGCGCGGCGCGCGGTTCTGGAAGGGCCGGTTCGAGGACATCAACGCGTTCGAGCGCCACCTCGACCGGAGCGGCACGAAGATCGTGAAGTTCTTCCTCCACGTCTCGAAGGCCGAGCAGAAGCGCCGGTTCATGGCGCGGCTCGACACGCCGGGCAAGGAGTGGAAGTTCAAGGCGGCCGACGTCGCCGAGCGCGCGTTCTGGGACCAGAACATGCAGGCGTTCGAGGACGCGATCACGACGACCTCGACGGCGTGGGCGCCCTGGTACGTGATCCCCGCCGACAGCAAGTCGGTGATGCAGGCGATGGTCGCGCAGATCCTCGTGGAGACGATCAACGCGCTCGGGCTCAGCTGGCCCGAGGTCTCGGAGAAGGATCGAGCCGAGCACGCCGAGGCCCGAAGGGTGCTCGAGGCCGAGAAGGACTGACTCGGCGGTCAGGCCGGCGCCGGACAGGTCGAACCGGAGATCGCGAGCGTCCGCCTGCCCGCCTCGAGGTCCTTCGTGCCGACCCCGAGCACGGTGCCGTCCGGCAGGGCGTCGATCGCGGTCAGCACGTCGGATCCGCCGACGGACGGGCCGTCCACCGGCACCCATCGCCGGCCGCTGTAGCGGTAGACCGCGATCCTCGTCGCGGGATCGTCCTCGTCCGACCGCCTGCCCACCGCCCAGATGTCCCGGCCGCCGACGGCTGCGGCCCCGTCGACGAGCGTGAGCCCGTCGGCGCGCACCACGTTCGCCTCGGTCCAGGCCTCGCCGTCGAACCGCTGGATGGGCGTCCCGATCCCCCACACCTCGCCGGTCGCGAACGGCTCCACGGCGAGGAGGTCGCCCCGGACCTCGGTCTGGCTCCGGCTCCACGCGGCGCCGTCGAACCGGAGCACGAGCGGCACGAAGTGGTGGTAGCCGACGACCCACAGGTCGGTCGGCGAGACCCATCCGATGCCGGTGAGCGCGGCCTTGCCGCCGCCGATCGCGCGACGGACCTCGACCTCGGCCCAGGCCACGCCGTCCCAGTGCAGGACCAGCGCGCGCTCGAGCGACGCCGCGGGGTCGCCCACGAACCCGACCGCCCATACGTCGGTCTCCGAGATCGCCGCGACGTCGTTCAGGACGCCGTCGATCTCGTCGGGCACCTCGAACTCGGCCCACGTCTCGCCGTCGTAGTGCAGCACGAGCGGCGCGTCGCCAAACCCGCTCGACGTCCGACCGACGGCCCAGACGTCGCTCGGTCCCGACGCGTCCACGGCCCGGAGCTCGTTGATGAAGCTCCCGGGGCTCGGCGCCTCCGCGATCGTCCACTCGGTGCCGTCCCAGCGCTGGATCGCGACCGCCGAGGGTGCCTCCGGGTCGCCGGTGCCGCCGACGGCCCACGCCTGCCTCGCCGTCACCGCGGCGACGCCGAGGAGCGTCGTGGGCGTCTCCGGGACGTCCGCGCTCTCCACGAGCTCGAACGTCGGGGTGCAGTCGGGCGGGGCCGGCGGGATGGTCGTCGCCGAGGGCGTGGGGAGCGTGAGCTCGTCGCCGGAGCCGGTCGCGAGGATCGCCGTCGACCCGACCACGAACGTCAGCGCCGCCGCGATCCCGCCGTTGATCAGACCCTTCCGCTGAACGTCGTTCACGACCGGCAGACGAGGCTGGGGCCCTGGCCGGTTCCCGGGCGACGGGGCGAGCGGTCGACATCCTGCGGCGGGTGTCGGTACCCTCCGGCGGGCGTGGGCGTGTTCGAACGCGACGTCGTCATCATCGGGGGAGGCCACAACGGCCTCGCGTGCGCAGCGTACCTTGCGAAGGCGGGCCTGGATGTCCTCGTCCTCGAGAAACGCGGTGTGCTCGGAGGCGCCGCCGCGACCGAGGAGCCGTGGCCCGGCTATCGCGTCTCGAGCGGCTCCTACGTCGTCTCGCTGATGCCGCCGCAGGTGGTCCGCGAGCTCGACCTCAAGCGGCACGGCTACCGCGTCTCGATCGTCTCGCCCGACTACTTCGTGCCGTTCCCCGACGGCACCTCGCTCACGCTGTGGGGCGACGTCGAACGCGACGCGAAGGGCATCGCCCGCTTGAATGAGCACGACGCGGAGGCGTACGTCGGGTTCGACCGCTACTTCGATCGCGTGGCGCGACTGTTGAAGGACCTGTTGTTCGTCGTCCCGCCGAACCTGAACGTGCGCGATCTCCCCAAGTGGGCGGCCACCGCCGGCCGGTTCCGCAAGTGGAGCGGGCGCGACGTCCACGAGGCCGTCCGGCTGTTCACGATGAGCGCGGCGGACTTCCTCGACGAATGGTTCGAGGACGAGCGCGTGAAGGGCGCGCTCGCGACGCAGGCGATCATCGGCGCGTGGTGCGGGCCGATGACGCCGGGCTCCGCCTACGTCCTGATGCACCACTGGATCGGTGAGATCGACGGCCACCAGGGCGCGTGGGGCTGGGTGCACGGCGGCATGGGTGGACTGTCGGCGGCGATGGCGCGTTCGGCGCAGGCCGCCGGCGCCGAGGTCCGCTCGGATGCCGAGGTCGAGCGCGTCGCGATCAACGCGAGCGGCCGCGCGGTCGGCGTCGCGCTCGCCGACGGAACGCTGGTCCGGGCCCAGCGCATCGTGTCCGGCGCGCACCCGATCACGACCTATCTCTCGCTCGTCGGCGAGGAGCGTCTGCCCGGCGACGTGGTCCGCGACGTGCGCCGCTACCGGACGCGCTCGGGCTCGGTGAAGGTGAACGTCGCGCTGTCCGAGCTTCCCGCGTTCCCATCGTGGGACCAGGAGGGTGAGCTCCACCGCGGCCTGGCCGCCGTGTCGCCCTCGATCGAGTACCTCGAGCGTGCGTGGGACGACGCGAAGTACGGCCGGATGAGCGAGCACCCCTACGTGGAGGTGGTGTTCCCCACCGCGCACGAGCCCGAGGGCCTCGCGCCCGCGGGCAAGCACCTGATGCTGGCGTTCAGCCAGTACGGGCCGTTCGAGCTGCGCGACGGCTCGTGGGACGACGGGGGGCGCGACGAGTACGCGGAACGGATGCTGAAGGCGCTCGGCGAGTTCGCCCCCGGGCTCGAGGACGCGGTCGAGCACGTCGAGGTGCTCGCGCCGCCGGACATCGAGGCGCGGTTCGGCCTGCTCGGCGGCAACATCATGCAGGGCGAGCTCACGCCCGATCAGCTGTTCAGCTTCCGGCCGATCCCGGGCTACGGCGACTATCGGACGCCGGTGGCCGGCATGTACCTGTGCGGGGCCGGGACCCATCCCGGCGGCGGCGTGATGGGCGTCGCCGGTCGGAACGCCGCGTCCGTGGTCCTGCGCGACCACAAGCGCGGGGAGTTCGTCGGCCGGCTGAAGAACCTCGCCCGCTGATGCTCGCCGAGCTCGCGAAGGACGTCCGCGAAGGCCGGGTGTCGGCGGTGGAGCTCGTGACAGAGGCGCTCGCGCGGATCGAACGCCGCGACGCCGACCTGAACGCGGTGACCGACGTCTGGCCGGAGGACGCGCTCGAGCAGGCGCGGGCGTTCGACGAGCGCGGGGCGACGGGTCCGCTCGCCGGGCTGCCGCTCCTCGTGAAGGACAACATGGACGTGGCCGGCCGGGTGACGAACTTCGGCTCGCGGACGATGGTCGGCCGCGGGCCGGCCGAACGCACCGAGGCGAGCGTCGAGCGCATGGTGGCCGCCGGGGCGATCCCGATCGGCAGGACGAACATCCCCGAGTTCGCGTTCCAGGGTTACACGGACAACGACCTGTTCGGGCCGACGCGGAACCCCTGGGGGCTCGAGTGGTCGCCCGGCGGCTCCTCGGGTGGCTCGGCGGCCGCGCTCGCCGCCGGGCTGGCGCCGATCGCGACCGGGGGCGACGGCGGCGGATCGATCCGGACGCCGGCGGCGTTCTGCGGACTCGTCGGGCTGAAGCCGACGAACGGGCTGATCGGGCGGCGCCCGATCCCGTCGTGGCTCGAGACCTCGACGACGGGGCCGTTCGGCGTGAGCGTCGAGGACGCGAAGCTGCTCCTCCACGTGATGCTCGGGCCCGCCGAGGGCGACCCGACGGCGGCGCCGTCGTGGACGTACCGGGGCGGCATGCCGTCGCGGGTCCTCGCGATCCCGCGCACCCGCGCGCTCGGCCCGCTGCCCGCGGAGGTCGACGAGCGGTTCCGCGAGGCGCTCCGCGCGATCGAGGCCGACCTCGAACTGCCCGTCGAGGAGGTCACGCTCGAGCAGCTCCTGCCGAGCATCCACGAGGACGATCAGGTCGCGGGCGACGACTGGTTCACGACGATCGCGGCGGAGGAGGTCGCCTGGCTCGGCCGCGCCTGGGTCGAGGAGCATCTCGCCGAGTTCAGCGACCCGTTCCGTTCGGCGATGGAGGACGCGCTCGGGTTCTCGGTCGACCAGTACCTGCGGGCCCGGCTCCGCCGGTTCGCCTACGCGGCCGACGTCGACCGACTGCTCGGCGACGACGTCGTGCTCGTCACCCCGACGCATGGGCTCGAGGGCTGGCTGGCGGACGGGACCGTCCCGGGGAAGGACCGTGCCGCCGGCGCCGAGGGGTACAACCTCGGTGAGTTCAACCTGAGCGGGCACCCGGCCGTGAGCGTGCCCGCCGGCATGGGATCGATCGGGATCCCGTTCGGGCTCCAGATCGTCGGGCCGCGCTACCGCGACGACCTCGTGCTCGAACTCGCGGCCGCGTGGGAGCGGGTGCGGCCGTGGCCGCTCGTCGCGCCGGGCTACTCGCCGTTCGGGGCTTAGCCCGGCCCGATCTTGTAGCCGAGCCTCCGCGGCAGCCGCGCGACGAACCGCGTGAGCGCGCCGACGTGCTTGCCCGCGACCTCACGGTCGTCCTTGCGACGGATCGCGGCGTTGGCCAGGAACGCCCCGGGCGAACGGAACGGCTCGGGCGGGAAGCGCTTCGGCCGCTTCGTGACCACGGCGAGCCGCGTGAAGCCGTCGTCCGCGTGCGTCGCGAGCGCCGCGAGGATCTTGCCGCCCAGGTGCGTCGGCGCGACGCCGTTGCCCGTGTAACCAAGCCCGTAGTGGACGTTGCCCCGACCCATCGTCCCGAAGAACGGCGTCGTGAACCCCGATACATTGATCGGCCCTCCCCACGCGGCCTCGATCGGCACGCCCTCGAAGTTCGGGAACATCTCGTAGAGGTCCCGGGCGACGCGCCGCGCGTAGCGTTCCTCGTAGTCGTACCGGTGATCGATCCGCCGCGCGAGGTCGGGCTGCAGCCCGCCCATGCCGAACGCGATCCGCCCGTCGTCCGTCGTCCGCAGGTAGTGGAGCGACGAACGGAGGTCGCGCACCGACTCGCCGCCGGTCCACCCGAGCTCCTCGAGCCGCTCGGGCGCGGGCGCCGTGATCACGATGTACGAGCCGCGCAGCGTGAGCCGGGGCTTGAACGGCTTCCACCAGGTGGCCCACGCGCCGATCCCCACCACCGCGTCGGCGGCCGTCACGGTGCCCGCCGGGGTCTCCGCCGCCACCGGCCGGCCGAACCGCAGCCGCCGCACCGGCGTGTGTTCGTGGATCCGGACGCCGCGTTCGATCAGGACGCGGCGGAGCCCCCGCACGAGCCGCGCCGGATGCAGGTTCCCGGCATCGGGGATGATCACGCCGCTCCCGAACCGCGGCGACGCGCATCGCTTCTGCACGTCTTCGGGGGAGAGCTCCTCGTACTCGCTCTCGACGCCGAGCTCGCGAGCGGTCTCGAGCATCCGGTGCCACGAGCCCTCGTGCCGGGGCGCCGTCGCGACGGCCAGGTCGCCGCCGTGGCGGAACCACGCGTCGACGCCGTTCGCCTCGCACCAGGCCCGGATCTCCGAGGGGGAGCGGCCGATCGTCATCAGGAGCTCCATCGCGTCGGCATCGCCGAAGACGTCGCGGACGTCGCGGATCTTCTCCCACCAGCCGTCGACGAAGCCGCCGTTGCGTCCGCTCGGCCCACCGCCGCAGATCTCGGCCTCGAGCACGACGACGTCGAGGTGGGGCGCGCGCTCCTTCAGGAACCAGGCGGTCCACAGGCCCGTGTAGCCGCCCCCGAGGATCACGACGTCCGCGGTCGTTTCGCCCTGAAGCGGCGGCGCCTCCGGCCCCGCGAACTCGGGCAGCGCGAGTGCCTCCTCGAGCCACCACGATCGGTCGGCGGGCCGTGGAGCGTCGCTCACACTCTCTCCCTTGCGTCGGACGGGTATCGTTCGAGCCCAATCCTTATCACGCGATCCGGGAGGCGAACCATGAGCTCCGACCCGAAACGGCCGCGTTCGTGGCAGGTGACCGAGGGACCCGCGCGGGCGCCGGCGCGCGCCATGCTCCGGGCGGTCGGGTTCTCGGAGGAGGACTTCGGCAGGCCGCAGGTCGGCGTCGCGTCGAGCTGGAACGAGGTGACGCCCTGCAACTACCACCTCGGCAAGCTCGCGGCGCTCGCGAAGGAGGGCGTCCGCTCCGGAGGCGCCGTCCCGCTCGAGTTCACGACGATCGCGGTCTCGGACGGCATCGCCATGGGGCATGAGGGGATGAAGGCGTCGCTGATCTCCCGCGACACGATCGCAGACTCGGTCGAGCTCGTGATGCACGCCGAGCGCATGGACGCCCTCGTCGGCATCGCCGGCTGCGACAAGTCCGAGCCGGGGATGCTGATGGCGATGGCGCGGCTCAACCTGCCGTCGGTCTTCCTCTACGGCGGGACGATCCTGCCGGGCACCTACGACGGCCGCGACGTCACGATCCAGGACGTGTTCGAGGCCGTCGGCGCCCACGCCCGGGGCTCGATGAGCGACGAGGACCTGCTCGGGATCGAGCGGGCCGCCTGCCCGACCGCCGGCTCGTGCGCCGGCATGTACACCGCGAACACGATGGCCGCCGCGGCCGAGGCGCTCGGGATGTCGCTCCCGGGGGCGGCGTCGCCCCCGGCGGTCGACGATCGCCGCGAGGAGTTCGCCCGCCGTTCCGGCGAGGCGGTGACGGCGCTCCTCGAGACCGGGGTGCGGCCGCGCGACGTGATGACGCGGCGGGCGTTCGAGAACGCGATCGCGGTCGTGATGGCGGTGGCCGGGTCGACGAACGCGGTCCTCCACCTGCTCGCGATCGCGCACGAGGCCGGGATCGAGCTCGAGCTCGACGACTTCGACCGGATCAGCCGGCGGGTGCCGCACCTCGTCGACGTGCGGCCGGCCGGGCGGTTCGTGATGACCGACCTCGACCGGGCGGGCGGGGTGCAGGTGGTGATCAAGGAGCTCCTCGACGCGGGACTGCTCGACGGCGACGCGGTCACGGTGACCGGCAGGACGATCGCCGAGAACCTCGGCGATCTCGCGCCGGACGCCCCCGACGGCGAGGTCGTGCGCCCGATCTCCGAGCCGATCCACGACGAGGGCGGGATCGCGATCCTCTCGGGCTCGCTCGCGCCCGATGGCTCGGTGATGAAGATCGCCGGGGCGGCGTCGCTCGTCTTCCGCGGGCGGGCCCGCCCGTTCGACACGGAGCAGGACGCGTTCGAGGCGGTCACCGCGGGGTCGATCCTCGCCGGAGACGTGATCGTGATCCGCTACGAGGGGCCGAAGGGGTCTCCCGGGATGCCCGAGATGCTCGCGGTCACCGCAGCCGTCTCGGGCGCGGGCCTCGGCACGGACGTGGCGCTCGTCACCGACGGCCGGTTCAGCGGCGCGACGAAGGGCTACAGCGTCGGGCACGTCGCGCCGGAGGCGTTCGTCGGCGGACCGATCGCGCTCGTGCACGAGGGCGACGAGGTCGTGATCGACGCGGCGAACCGCTCGATCGAGCTCGCGGTCGATCCCGACGAGCTCGAACGTCGGCGGGCGGCCTGGGCGGCCCCCCAGCCTCGCTACACGGCAGGCGCGCTCGCGAAGTACGCGCGCGTCGTGGGTTCGGCGTCGAAGGGCGCCGTCACCTGGTAGACGGGTCGTCGGCGCGCCAGCCGGTGATGCGGTCGACGTCGATCGCGACCACCGGCCCCTCCGGCGCCTCGAGCCTGTATCGCTCGTACTTCGCGCGGAGCTCCTCGAGCGCGGTGGCGCGCTCGGCCTCGTCGGCGACGACCCGCGCCGAACCGGAGCATCGGACCCACCACAGCGTGGACCAGTCCTCCGCGTAGGCGTCGACGACGAACTCGACCCTCGGGGTGTGCTCGAGGTTGCGGATGCGCGCGAGGTCCGGCGTGCGCTTCGGCTTGCGGTCGACCGCCCAGTAGGCCCGGATGTCGGATCCGCGCTCGACGAGCGCGAACACGAACGGCACCACGTGCGGCAGGCCCTCGGGCGTCACGGTCGCCAGCCGGCCGACCCGGGCCGAGCGCAGCCGTGCCAGCGCATCGTCGCGATCCACGGCGTCACCGTACGTTCGCGACCGGCAAGCCGCGACTGACCCGCGGTCGCCGTTCCCGGGTCCCCCCCGCGAAGCCTCGCGCCTACACTCGGGGCCTCGTCACGGGAGGTCGCGCATGCCGAAGGACATCCTGCAGCGCCTGGCCGAGGGCCCGGTCCTCGGCGACGGCGGCTACCTGCTCGAGCTCGAGAAGCGCGGCTACGTTCAGGCGGGGCCGTTCACGCCCGAGGTCGTGATCGAGCACCCCGACGCGCTGGCGCAGCTGCATCGGGAGTTCCTGCGGGCCGGCGCCGAGGTCCTGCAGACGATGACGTTCTACGCGAGCGACGACAAGCTCGCGACGGTCGGCCTGGCCGGCAAGGTCGACGAGATCAACCGCACCGCGGTAGGGATCGCGCGCGAGATCGCCGCCGAGGGCGACGCGCTCGTCGCGGGGAACCTCTCGCTCACGTGGGCGTACGACCCGGCGAACGCGTCGAGCGCCGACCACGTCCGCGCGTTGCTCGACCGGCAGCTCGGGGACCAGATGGACGCGGGGCCGCCCGACTTCTGGATCGGCGAGACCTTCTCGTACCTCGGCGAGGCGCTGCTGTTCGTCGAGCGCGCGAAGCGGACCGGCCTCCCGGTCATGGTCACCATGTCGTTCGAGAAGCTTCCCGCCGCGTCCTACGAGGGGGACGGTCCCGGGGAGTGCGCGAAGCGTCTCGCAGGGGCCGGCGCCGACGTCGTCGGCGTGAACTGCCTGAACGGCCCGGTCCAGCAGCTGCCGATCGCGGCCGAGATGGTGGGCGCCGTCGGCGGCTCGGTGCCGGTCGCGGCGCAACCCGTCGCGTACGCGACGACCGCGGACCAGCCGGACTTCACGGCGTCGCCGAGCTTCCCGTACGCGCTCTCGGCCATGACGCTACCGAGGGGCGACCTCGCGACGTTCGCTCAACGGGGCCGCGACGCCGGCGTCCGGTACCTCGGGTCGTGCTGTGGCTCGGTCGCCGAACACGTGCGGGCGATGGCCAAGGTCCTCGGCAGGCTGCCGGAGCGGGAACGCGAGTGGCGCTCCCCTACCGGCAAGGCCATGTCGGCGTACGAGTACTACAAGCACGCCGAGACCGAGGTCTGAGCCGCCGTCCCGCGCCGAGGCTAGGCGGCCGCCTTCAGGTGTCGCGCCTCCTGGACCACGGTCGTGGCGCCGAACGCGACGGCCAGTCGGTTCAGCGTGAGCGCTGCGAGCAGCAACGCGAAGTCGCGCGCGGCGATGTCGTAGTAGCGCGGCGGGTCGTACGTCAGCAGGTTCACGATGATCCCGGCGAGCCACGCCGCCACGAGGAGCGAGCCCCACTTCGGCGAGAGGAGCACCACGATCCCCGCGAGGATCTCGATCGCGCCCACGACGTACATGAAGTCCTGGCCCGACCCCGGCATGAGGTCGTTCACCCAGGGCGCCAGGTACCGGGGCCACTCGACCATGAAGTTGAAGAACTTGTCGACGCCCGACAGGATCGGAACCACGACGAAGGTGACCCGAAGGATCGTGAAGGCCTGATACGCGGGGTCGCGGATCGTCGTGCGTGGAGCCTCACGAGTGGCTTGCATCTGCATCACCTCTCCTGAGCGGGCTACCCACCCTCGCTCAGAACCAAACTGCCTGGTAGACGCCGCGAACTCGCTTCGAACGGTGGTCCGCCGGGTACGCGGTTGGCGTGAACATCGGCGACTACGGCCTGATCGGGGACACGCGGACGGCGGCCCTCGTCTCCTCGCGCGGGTCGATCGACTGGCTCTGCTTCCCGAGGTTCGACTCGCCGCCGCTGTTCGGGCGCCTCGTGGGCGGGGAGCGGGCCGGCGCGTTCTCCGTGGAGCTCGAGGACGTCCGCGAGGTCGAACGGCGCTACCTCGACGGGTCGGCGGTCCTCCAGACGACCCTGCGGACCGCGACCGGCGTCGGCACGTTCACCGAGGGCATGGTAGCCGACACCGGCAGCGGGCTCCTACCGCAGGGGTTGCTCGTGAGGCGGCTCCGGTGCGAGCAGGGAACGATCCGCGGGCGGGTGCTGTTCGACCCGAGGCGCGACTGGACGCGAGACCCCGACCGCAGCGAGCGACGAGGCGACGTGCTGCAATGCACGTGGGGCTCGATCGTCGTGACGCTCGGCTCTGACCCGAACCTGCCGCTGGGGCCGGGTCGCCCCGAACCCTTCGGGCTCGGCGCCGGGGAGAAGCTCGTGCTCACGCTCGGCCTCGTCCATCGCGAACCGGCGATCTCGGTCTCGCCGGCCGCCGCCCTCCGGGGGCTCGACCGCACCGACGCGTGGTGGCGCGCCTGGAGCGGGGCGCTCCGGCTCCCGCCGTACGAGCCGGACGCGGTTCGCCGGAGCCTGATCACGCTGCGGCTGCTGACGTACGCGCCGTCGGGGGCGCCGGTCGCCG
>DASUQI010000033.1:0-8231 GCA_036280655.1 Actinomycetota bacterium | reverse complement strand
CGCCTGCTCGACGAGACGATCCCGCCCAGGTTCGGATGCGTCGGTCAGGAGACGACGGGTCCGGGCGGCTTCGCGAAGGGGCTGCGGACGATCCCCGTCGTCCTGGATCTCGCGGAGCTGACGGCTCGGCGCGGCGCGCCGGGGGCGTGGATCGTCGACTTCACGAACCCCACCGGCATGGTCACGCAGGCCCTGCTTGACGAGGGGCACCGGGCGCTCGGGTTGTGCAACGTGGCCATCAACCTCCAGCGGCGCTTCGCGTCGCAGTTCGGCGTCGAGCCCGAGCGAGTGGAGCTCGAGCACGTGGGGCTCAACCACCTCTCGTGGGTGCGGGCGATCCGGGTGGACGGCGCCGACCGTCTCCCCGAGCTGCTCGGGTCGTCGCTCGACGAGCTCGCGCGCGAGGCCGACCTGCCGGCGGAGCTGATCGGCGCGATCGGCGCGATCCCCTCCTCCTACCTGCGCTACTACTACCTGACGAACGAGATCCTCGAGCACCAGAAGTCGGGCCCGACCCGCGCCGAAGAGGTGATCGAGATCGAGGCCCGATTGCTCGAGATGTACCGGGATCCGGCCCTCGCGGAGAAGCCCGCGCTCCTCGAACGCAGGGGGGGCGCCTACTACAGCGAGGCCGCCGCGCAGCTGGTGGCATCGCTGGTCGCGGGAACCGGCGACGTCCAGGTCCTCAACGTTCGCAACGGCGGCGCGATCCCGAACCTCGCCGACGACGACGTGGTCGAGGTCTCCGCGCGGGTGGACGGCGACGGCGCTCACCCCCTCCCGGTCGGACCGCTCTCGGACGACATGCTCGGGCTCGTGGAGCACGCGAAGGCGTACGAGCGACTCACGATCCGGGCAGCCACGAGCGGTGACCGTTCCCTGGCGCTGAAGGCGCTGCTCTCGAACCCGCTCGTGCCCGACTATCCCACCGCGTCGGCGCTTCTCGACGCGATCCTCGACGCGAACCGCGAGCACCTGCCGCGCTTCGGCGCATGACGCCGTCGGATCCGGCCGAGCTCATCTCCGGTGCGAGGATCGACGAGACGACGAAGGGGTTCCCGCCCGAGGCGCGGTTCCGCTCCGCGATCGAGGTGTGGGGCGTCGTGCTGTCGAGGCCCGAGCATGATCTCGCGATCGTCGGCCTCGGCAGGCGGGACGTGCCGTTCGATCAGGGCTACCCTCGGCCTCTGCTCGTGCGTCGTGGGCTCGAAGAGATGCTGAGCATCGGAGGCTTCGTTGACGTCACCGGACTGAACGACCAGCACGCGTACTGCCGCGTCTCCGGCGACGTTTCGCTCGAGGTGGGCGACCTCGTCATGTTCGGGATCTCCCACCCCTGTTCGGCGTTCGACCGGTGGGAGGGTGATCGCGGAGCTCGACGACGACGACCGGGTGGTGGGCGCGATCGCGACCTTCTTCTGACGCGGCTACCGGCCACCGCCGGGCGTCCGCGCCACCGCCTCGATCTCGACCAGGAGCCCGTCCGCGAGCTGGGCGCCGATGGTTGACCGCGCGGGGTACGGCGGGACGAAGCGTCGCGCGTACACGCGATTGAACGTGTCGAAGTCCCGAAGGTCCGAGAGGAACACCGTGACCTTCACGACGTCGTCCATCGAGCACCCGGCGGCCGCGAGGCAGCGCTCGACGTTGTCCAGCACCTGGTCCGCCTGTTCCTCGATGCCGCCGGCCATGAGTCTGCCACTCGCGTCGAACGCCACCTGACCGGCCGTGAACACCAGGTCCCCGGCGACGACCACCGGACTGTACGGCGGTCCAGGAGGCGTCAGACCCTCGGGCTGTCGCGCGTCTCTGGCCATCGCGATCCTCCGATCTGCTCGAACGCCGGGAACCCGGCGTGGTCTCCGACGACGGCGGCAACCGCGGCGCCGCACCGCGCACCCTGCTCGAGCGCCTGGGCGACCGACCGGCCGAACAACCGCGCCGCGAGGTAACCGGCGTTGAAGGCGTCGCCCGCTCCGACGGGGTCGACATCGTCTTCCGCGGGCGGGTGGACCTCGTACCACCCGCCGGCGTTGTCGCTCGCCGCGGCGCCCCGCGCCCCGCGCTTCAGGACGACCTCGGTGGGGCCGAGCGCGTGACATCGTTCGGCGAGCTCTCGGCCTTCCTCGCCGAGATCGTGTCCGTCCCCACCGACCAATCGGGTGAGCTCCGCCTCCCCGCCGAGCAGCAGGTCCGCCCGTTCGAGCAGCGGCCGGACGAGCTCATCCGCGCGGTCCGATCCCCACAGCCCGAGTCGCAGGTTCGGATCCACGACGCGGAGCCCGGTTGCGCGGTCGAGCAGCGCGATCGCCGTTCGCTGCGGACCGACCCCGAGCATCGCGGTGATCCCGCTCACCACCACGGCCCGCGCCTCCTCGACCGGGACGTCCTCGAGATCGCCGGGGGACAGCGTGCTCGCCGCGGAATCGGCCCGCCGGTACCAGGCGGGACCTCCTGACGTCTCACGGAGCATCAGACCGGTCGGTCGGGCCGGGACGCGGCGGACCCATCGTGTGTCCACGCCGGCCGACGCGAGGTCCCGAGCGATCCGGTCGCCGGCCGGGTCTGTTCCGAGCCTGCTGACGAGCGCGGCCGTCAGGCCGAGCCGAACGAGGGCCACGCACGTATTGCTCTCGGCGCCGCCGTGGGTGACGTGCAGCTCGTTCGCCTCGGCGAGGGGAACGCCGACCGCGACGAGCGACAACATCGTCTCGCCGAGCGCGATCACGTCGCGAGCGGGTGTCATCCCCTCGCGACCTCCACCGCTCGACCGGCTCGATCGGTCAACGCCTCCATTTCGCCGGCCGCCTGGGGAGGCTCCGAGCCGACCAGCGCCGAGCCCAGCCCGATGGCGGTGGCGCCTGCATCGAGCCAGGACCGAACCGCTTCGATCTCGATCCCCCCGGTCGGCACGAACGCGACGTCGGCGAACGGACCTCGCAGGGCGCGGAGGTAGTCGGGTCCTCCGAGCCGTGCCGGGAACAGCTTGACGGCCGTCGCCCCCGCGTCCATCGCCGTCGAGATCTCGGTGGGCGTCAGGGCGCCGGGCACCGCGGGGACCCGACGCTCGACCGCGATCCGGACGACGTCCACCGGCACACCGGGGCTGACCAGGAACGCGGCTCCGGCCTCGGCAAACGCGCGTGCCTGCCCGACCGAACGGATCGTGCCCGCGCCCACCGGCGTCCCGGCGATCGCTGACGCTCGAACGGCCTCGAGCGCTCCCGGGGTGTCGGCGGTCACCTCGACGAGGCCGATCCCTCCGCGTCGGATCGCCTCGAAGACGGCCGCGAGGTCACACGGCGCTCGGAAGCGCACGATCGCGAGGACGGACTGGCCATCGAGGATCGTCACGATGTCGGCTGTCTTGACGGGGGTGCGGCGGCGAGCGTAGCATCCCGTCGAATAGTTAGGAAAGTTTCCAAACTAGGAACGGGACACGCGAGAGGAGCGCCACGGCCGATCAGCCCTTCGCCGCGGGGACGCCCAGCCTGTTGAAGGCCATCAACGAGCGTTCGGTGCTCGAGTTCGTTCGACAGATGGGCCCCGTCTCCCGAGCGCAGATCGCCCGCGACAGCGACCTGTCCAAGCCGACGGTCTCGCAGGCGCTCGCCGCGCTCCTCGAGGCCGGGCTCGTCCGGGAGGCCGGCCGGTCGAGCGGCAGCCGCGGTCCCTCGGCCGTCCTGTACGAGCTGAACCCCAGGGCCGGCTGGGTGGTTGGCCTGGACGTCGGTCGCGACTACGTCCGGGCCGCGATCGCGAACCTGTCGGGCGAGATCGTCGCGCGGCGGGATGAGCGGGCTCGGGTGCGGAGCCAGCGAACGCTGATCGCCCAGATCGGGGAGGTCGCGCACGGGATCGCCGCAGAGGCCGGCGTCCGATGGAAGCAGGTGACGTTCGCGACCGTGGGCAGCCCCGGGGTCTTCGACCCGGAGACCGGCCACGTCGCGCTCGCCCACGCGCTCCCGGGATGGGGCAGGACCGGGCTCGTACAGGCGGTACGGGACGAGCTCGGCACGAAGGTCGGGATCGAGAACGACGTGAACCTCGCCGCGCTCGGCGAGCAGTGGCTCGGGCTCGGCAAGGGCGTGTCGAACTTCGTCTACCTCCACGTCGGGACCGGCGTCGGCGCGGGGCTCGTGCTGAACGGCGAGCTCTTTCGAGGGCAGACGGGGGCGGCGGGCGAGGTCGGCTACCTGCCGATCGTCGGCGACCCTAGGGATCGGACCCAGCGGCGGCACGGCGCCCTCGACACCGAGGCGGGCGCGTCCGGTGTGGTCGCGGCCGCCAGGAAGCTGGGGATGAGGCCACCCCTGTCCGCGAGGAACGTGTTCGCAGCCGCCCGCCGCGGGGATGCCGTGGCGCAGCGCGTCGTCGCGCTCGAGGTCGAACGGATCGCGCTCGCGATCGCGGCCATCGTTCCGATCGTCGATCCCGAACTCGTCATCCTCGGCGGCGGGATCGGCCGCAACGGCGACCTGCTCCTCGAGCCGGTCACGGAGGCTCTGCGGGCGATCTCCCCGTTCGGGGTACGGATCGAGACCTCGCCGCTGGGTGACGAGGCGGTGGCGCTCGGCGCCGTGTGGAGCGCGCTCCAGGCGGCCCAGGACCTGCTCTTCACCCGTACACAGGGGGTGGTCGCCAGGTGATGCGCGGATCGAGTGGATGTTCGGGCAACGACGCGAAAGGAGGATGCATCGGATGAGAGGGGGCGCGATGACGAAGCGATGGCTGGTGGTGCTGGCGGTGTTCGGGCTCATCGCCGCCGCGTGTACGGCGGGCGGCGAGGAGAGCGAGGCACCGGAGGGCCTGGGAGAGACGGCGCCGGCCGAGGAGCAGGAGCCGGTCACGATCGAGATGTGGATCCCGTTCAGCGCCGACCACGAGGTGGCGGGCGTCCAGCAGGTGTTCGACCGGTTCGAGGAGGCTTACCCCTGGATCACGGTCGACGTGCGCAAGGGCGTCGCCAGCGACCAGAAGGTGATCAGCGCGATCCGCGCGGGAACCCCCCCGGACGCGGTCATGTCGTGGTCGCTGGACGACCTGCCGGCCTTCTGTGATACCGGCGCGTGGCAGGACCTGTCGCCGTACATGGAAGCCACGGACTTCGACGCGAGCGTGTTCCCGCCGTCGGTGGCGCGCTACACGGGGTTCGGCGGCAAACAGTGCGCGTTCCCGTTCCTCACGGACGCGCTCGGCCTGTACTACAACAAGGACATCCTGGAGGAGGCCGGCTACTCGGAGCCGCCGCAGACGATGTCCGAGCTCACGGCGATGGCGAAGGACCTGACGGTCTTCAACGAAGACGGCTCGATCGAGCGCGCAGGCTTCGTCCCGTGGTTCGGCTACTACATGATGACGCCGCCGGAGCTGGCGATCACGTTCGGCGCGGACTTCTACAACGACGACGGGACCTCGGCCATCGGGTCGGACCCCGACTGGGTCGAGCTGTTCCAGTGGCAGAAGGACCTCGTCGATTTCTACGGCGCCGACAACCTGCGGAAGTTCGTCGCCGGACAGGGCGACGAGTGGGGTGAGGCGAGCCAGGACTTCCAGAACGGCCGGATCGCGATGGCGATCGACGGTGAGTGGCGAACCGCGTTCATCGCGAACGGGACGCCCGATCTGAATTACGACACGGCGCCGTTCCCGGTGCCCGACGACAGCGCGGACACGTACGGCATCGGTCGCGTCGGCGGCACGATCATCGGGATCCCGCGCGGATCGGCCCATCCCGAAGAGGCGTGGCGGCTCGTGTCGTTCATGGCGACCGACACGGACTCGCTCGTGGCGGCGGCCAACGCGATCGGCAACGTCCCGACGACGCTCCCGGCGCTCGAGTCTCCCGACCTGGACCTGCCACCTCAGTTCCAGACCTTCCTCGACATCTTCGGGAACCCGGGATCGCACTACAAGGACATGTCGATCATCGGCTCGACCGACCAGAACCTCCTCAGCGACTTCGCGGAGCGCTGGCAGGCGGGAGAGGTGGAAGACCTGGAGGCGGGACTCCAGCAGGTCGCGCAGCAGATCAACGACGAGATCGAAGCGGCGTCGTAGGGACGGAGGAGGGATCGCCCAGACGCTGACCGCATCGACGGGCCGCCGGCCCCTCCCGCAGAGGAGGCCGGCGGCCCGTCGCGCCACGGTGCGCCGGTACCTCACCGTGGCGTTGTTCATGTCGCCGTGGATCATCGGGTTCTCGGCCTTCATCCTCTACCCGGCATTGGCGAGCCTCTACTACTCGTTCACGAACTACGACCTCTTGTCCGCGCCCGAGTTCGTCGGGCTCGACAACTATCGATTCATGTTCACGAAGGACCCGCAGTTCTGGCAGGCGATGCGGAACACGCTCTGGATGATCGGCGTGGGCGTCCCGCTGTCGATGTTGGTCGCGCTCGGGACGGCGATGATGCTCACGCGACCGCGCCGCGGCGTGAAGGCCTATCGGACGATCTACTTCCTCCCGACGATGGCGCCGCCGGTCGCGGCGGCGCTTGCCTTCTTCGTGATCTTCAATCCCGCGACCGGTCCGGTGAACCAGCTGCTCTCGGGCATCGGGATCAAGAACCCACCGCTGTGGTTCTACGATCCGTTCTGGTCGAAGTGGGGTCTGCTGTTCCTGGGCCTGTGGGTCGTCGGCCAGACGATGATCATCTACCTGGCTGGGCTCCTCGACGTTCCGAGGCAGCTCTATGAGGCGGCGGACATCGAGGGTGCGAGCCCGTGGCAGCGGTTCCGGCACGTCACGTTGCCGTCGCTCTCGCCGGTGCTCTTCTTCACGCTCGTGATCGGCGTCATCGCCGGCTTCCAGTACTTCACGCAGGCGTACGTCGCAAGCTTCGCGGTGTCCGGGCAAGCAACCGAGGAAGCTGCCGCGGCCGTCGGGAGCCCCCAGGGGTCGCTGCTCTTCTACTCGATCTACCTGTATCTGAAGGGCTTCTCGGACTTCCGGATGGGCTACGCCTCGGCGATGGGTTGGATGCTGCTGCTCTTCACGCTGGCGTGCACGTGGCTGCTGATCCGAACGTCCCGGCACTGGGTGCACTACCAGGCGGGTGGGTTCCGATAGCCGTCGACGCCACCGTCCGCACCCGCCCGCGCCAAGCGCACGAGATCGTCCGGCGCCCGCAGGCACCCGCCGTCCGCCGCCACCGATTCCTGATCGGGGTCGCGAACCACACCGTGCTGATCGCGCTCGCCGCCGTCTTCTTCCTGCCGATCGTGATGATCGTGCTGACGGCGCTCATGACCGAACGGCAGGCGCTCACGCCGGCGTTGTGGCCCCGTCCGTTCCGTTGGTCCAACTTCTCGGACGTGTTCCGGGAGATCCCACTGCTCAAGTACACATGGAACACGTTCCGGATCGCGGCCCTTGCCACGATCGGGGTCGTCGTGTCGTGCGTCCCTGTCGCCTACGCGCTGTCCCGGCTGCGCTGGCGTGGTCGGCAGGGCGCCTTCCTCCTCGTGCTCTCGACGCTGATGCTGCCGGTACAGGTCACGATCGTGCCGCTGTATATCGTCTTCGTGCGCCTGGGCTGGATCGGGTCGATCGAACCGCTCGTCGTGCCGCTGTTCTTCGGCGACGCGTTCACCATCTTCCTGCTGCGACAGTTCTTCCTAACGATCCCTGAGGAGCTCTCCGATGCCGCTCGGGTCGACGGCGCGAACGAGTTCCAGATCATGATGCGGGTGATCGTGCCGCTGGCCAAGCCGGCGATCGCGGCGGTGGCGCTGTTCCAGTTCCTCTACTCATGGAACGACTTCTTCTCCCCGCTGCTGTATCTCGTCGAGAACCCGGATCTGTGGACGCTCTCCATCGCGCTGTCCGAGTTCGAGTCGCAGTTCCACGTCCAATGGAACCTGACGATGGCCGCCTCCGTGCTCTTCATGCTGCCCGTGATCATCCTGTTCTTCCTTGCGCAACGGGTCTTCGTCGAGGGTGTGACCCTGACGGGGGTCAAGGGCTAGGCGGAGTTGAGGCGTCGGCGTGGCTCGTATTCTCGAAGAGGACCCGCGCACCCCTCGAACCGAATCCGGACACGCGGTCGTGGGATCGTGTGTCGTCGAATGGGAAGCACAATCGCGGATAAGAGAGGGATGCGTAGCACAGGCACGCAAAGCGTCGCTGGACCGCGGTGCTCCGGGCTGTTGGAAGGCCCAGACCGCGAAGAGTTGAGCTACCGCAACCCAGGTGGTTGTCGCTCTGCTGGTCGACGCCATCGCCGCCA
>DASUQI010000032.1:0-107405 GCA_036280655.1 Actinomycetota bacterium | reverse complement strand
GGCTCAGGCCGTGAGCTCGCCCGCCATCTCGTCGAAGACCCTCGTGTGCGCGTCGACGTCGTCCTCGGTCGTGGCCGGCGACATCAGCGCCATGTTGTGGAACGGCGTCAGCAGGATCCCGCGGTTGAGCGCATACAGATGCGTGAACCGCGCGAGCTCGTGGTCGTCGCTCGCCGCCGCCTCGCCGCCGTCGCGAGGCGGCGTCGGGGTGAACCAGTACTCGGCGCGGCAGCCTATCCGCTGGACGTCCCAGGGGAGCCCGTGGCGCTCGATCGCATCCTTGACGCCGTCGGCCCAGCGTGCGCCCAGCGCGATCATCCGCTCGAACGCATCGTCGGTGAGCACGTGCTCGAGCGTCGAGCGCATCGCGGCGAGCGAGAGCGCGTTGCCCGACAGCGTCCCCCCGATGCCACCGACATCGGTGGTCGGCAGGGTGTCGAGGTACGCGTTCGCGCGGGCGGCCACCTCGGCGCTCATCCCGTAGCAGGCGGCCGGGACGCCGCTCGCGAGCGGCTTGCCGATCGTGAGGAAGTCGGGCTCGAGCCCCCATGCCTTCGTCGCGCCGCCGGGGCCCGCGCAGATGCAGTGCGTCTCGTCGATCACGAGCAGGGTTCCGGTGCGGCGGGCGATCTCGCGGAGCGCGTCGTGGTACCCGGGCTCGGGCAGAACGATGCCGATGTTCGTGAGCGCGGGCTCGGCGAGCACGCACGCGACGTCGCCGTGCTCGAGCTCGCGCTCGAGCGCGTCCACGTCGTTGAACTCGACGACGCGCGTCGTCTCGGTCGGGTTCACCGGCGGTCCGACGTTCCCGGGCCGCGGCCCCGCGACGCCGTCCTCGATCGTAACGATCGTCTCGTCGACCGACCCGTGATAGCAGTAGTTGAAGACGAGGATCTTCGGGCGGCCGGTGATCGCGCGCGCCAGGCGGATCGTGAACCGGTTGGCGTCGGTCGCCGTGAGACAGAACTGCCAGAACGGCAGGCCGAACCGCCGCTCCATCTCGGCGCCGACCCAGATCGCGTCCTCGGTGGGAAGCATGAGCGTGATGCCCCTCGAGGCCTGCTCGGCGATCGCGGCGGCCGCCTCTTTCGGCGCGTGGCCGGTCATCGCCCCGGTGTCGCCGAGGCACAGGTCGACGTACGGGTTGCCGTCGACGTCGGTGAACCGCGCGCCGCTCGCCTCGGCGACGAACACCGGGTACGGGCCCGCCCACTCGGACATCCAGGGCATCGGCACGCCGGCGAGCAGGTTCGCCTTCCCGCGCTCGAACAGCTCGCGTGAACCGGGGTGGTCGCGTTCGAAGCGCGCGACCTCGCGCTCCATGAGGTCACCCAGGCGAGCACGGTCGATGCTGTGCTCTGCGGACGTCGTCACGACCGGCAGCCTCACGCATCGGGCGGCGAGGCGTCAAACGACGAAGGAGCGGGCGCGAACCCGCTCCTTCACGATCCTGCGTTCGAGTGATGTCAGACGAGGGAGTCGCAGAGGCTCAGGAGGTCGGGGGTCGTCGGCGAGGTCGTCCTGACCGCCCTGGAAGGTCACCTCGCCGGTCTCGGTCACCATGATTTGTGACCGACCTCGGCGAACACCTTTCCCTTCCACTTCACGATGTAGTGGTAGCTCTGACCCGAGACGGCTGTGGTCCCGTCGACCAGGTCGCAGGTCTCGGTGAACGTCGCGTGGTCCCGGTACGTGTTCCCCGAGAGGCTGTTCGTGATCGTCCCGAAGAAATTCGCCTTGTTCGACTCCTTGATCGGATCGCCCGCCTTGTTGAAGAACGTCGTGACCTGAACGGACTCCGAGTCCATCTCCTCCGTGTGCATGAAGCCGTCGCACGGGATGTCCGGGAGCGTGAACCATCCTTCGTTCCGGAAGACCTTCCTGGCGGGTGGCTTGGCCGAAGCAGGGATCGCCCCGTCCACGATCCCGAGGGCGAGGAACGCGAGCAGCAACACGCAGGTGGTCTTGGGGAACATCGCCGTCCTCCCGTGTTCGTCTGGCCCGATGTATCGGCCGGATGGGTGCACGAGCGCAGGGTCCGTGTGCCAGATGCGGGGTGAGGAAGACGTGGTCCGTTCGAAGTCGTCAGATCGCCCGAACGGTGGCGACGGGCTCGACCCTACCGCTGGAGCTCGCGGCGCAGCGCGGCAAGCGGCAGCGAGCCGAGCGCGAGGATCCGGTCGTGGAACGCCGGGAGCGAGAACGCGTCGCCCTCGCGCTCGGCGGCGGCGGCGCGGTGGCGCTCGATCTCGAACTGACCGATCTTGTAGGAGAGGGCCTGACCGGGCATCGTGATGTACCGGTCGGTCTCGATCACGGACTCGCCCGGCGAGAGCCCCGCCTCCTCGAGCGTGGCGATCGCCCGCTCGCGGGTCCAGCCGAGCGCGTGGATGCCGGTGTCGACCACGAGCCGCGCGGCGCGCAGCCCCTGCAGGTCGAGCATCCCGAGGCGCTCGGACTCGTCGAGGTACAGGCCCATCTCGTCGGCGAGACGCTCGCTGTACAGCCCCCAGCCCTCGGTGAACGCGCTCCCGGCGAGGAACCCGCCGAAGCGGCGGAGCGAGGATCGGTCGGGCATCTCCTGCTCGAGCGCGATCTGGAAGTGGTGGCCCGGATTGGCCTCGTGATAGGTGGTCGAGGCCAGGTGGTGCCGCGGCTTGTCGGGCAGGTCGTACCCGTTCACGTAGTACACGCCGGGACGTGACCCGTCCTGCGTCGGCTGGTTGTAGAACGCGAACGGCATGTCGGCCTCGCGGAACTCCTCGACGAGCCGAACCTCGCAGTTCGCGCTCGGCAGGCGATCGAACCACCGGTGGGCCTCGTCCCAGCTGCGGCGGACCTGCGCCTCGGCGAGTTCCTTGAGCTCCTCCTTGGAGGCGAACGAGTTCGCGCCGCTCTCGCCGAGGGCCGCGACCGCCGCCGCGGCCCCGCCGTGACCGAGGATCTCGGCGGAGCGCCGGCGCTCGTCCTGGATCTTCGCGAGGTCCTCGACGCCGAGTGCGTGCACCTCCTCCGGTTCGAGCGGGAGCGTCGTCCACGAGAGGATCTGCGCCGCGTACATCGCATCTCCGTCGGGGAGGGCGCCGAGGCCGATCGTCTCGGTGGCCTTCGGCAGGTGGTCTCGGAGCGCCTCGAGATAGCCCTCGAGCGCGGGCAGGAAGTGCTCGGAGACGGTCGCGGCGACGCGCTCGCGTGCGGCCGCGTCGTCCTGCGCGAGCGGCGCGAGCGCCGGGGAGTCCTCGGCGCCCGAACCAAGGACGCGTTCGGCCTGCGCGATCGCGCGCTCGACCACGATCCTCGGCGACACGACCCCGTCGGCCTCCGCCTCCTCCATCACGTCCATCGACGCCGCGTAGAAGGCGGGCGTCGCGGCGATCCGCGCCACGTACCGGTCGAGCCGTTCGGGGGTGTCCGTCCGCTGGAGCGAGGCGAGCTCGCCGATCAGCCCGACCGGGCCCCAGAGGTGGCTCGTGACCGACAGGCGGTCCGTGCGATGCTCGAGCGCGGCCAGGTCGCGCCGCGCGATCGCCTCGAGGATGTCGACCGTGATGCGCTCCTCGTCGAGGTCGTCGCCGTCGAGCCGGGCGATCTCGTCGAGCGCGCCGCGATGCAGCGTCTCGCGTTCGGCCCGGCCGGCCGGCCCCGGGTCGGGGAGGCGATCGTCGAACCGCTCGTCGCCCACGGCGGTCCCGAGCAGCGGCTCGGACTCGAGCAGCCCGTCCCAATAGCGGTCGATCAGGGCTCGAGCCTGCGAGTCGGATCCGGACACGTGGATGGCCGCCTTTCGCTTCTCGGCAACGGTCGAACGACGGCACATCGTAGCGGCCTCCGCTCGTATCCATCCGGGCACGATCCCGCGGATCCGCTCAAGACGATCCCGTCCGACCGAACCTTCGGGCGGATCCAGACGTTCTCTATCTCCGGGCCTGATCGTGCAGGGGGGAAGAGCACATGCGGCTTCGTTCGGCACGGGCGCTCGCGCTCGCCATGATCGCGATCGCCACCGCCGGGGGATGCGTCTCGCCCGACGTCGTGGGGACCGCCGAGGCGCCGGCCCGGCCGGAGCAGGCCCCGGCCATCGGGGCGGGGCCCGCTTCGTCGGCCGGGACGCTCGCCCGCGAGGCGAAGGATCCGAGCCCCGGCCCGCATACAGAGCCCGGCTCGAAGGGGTCGCCCGGCGAGACGAACCGCGACGCCGACGAGGCGGCCGACGTCTATGGCGGCCTCGGCACGTGGATCGACATCTACGACGACGAGGCGTGGCGACACCCGGTCCAGACCGTTCGATCGATGGTCGACCACGGCGTGCGCACGGCGTACGTGCAGACGTCGAACTACTCGCGGAACGCGCCGTTCGTACATCCCGAGGGCGTCGCGGCCTTCCTCGATGCCGCCCGGCGGAGCGACCTCCGCGTCGTCGCCTGGTACCTCCCGGGGTTCCGCGACGTCGAGCTCGACCTGAACCGAACGCTCCGCGCGATCATGTTCCGGACCGAGAACGGGAGCCGGTTCGACTCGTTCGCGCTCGACATCGAGTCCCCGGAGGTGCGCAACCCGTGGGTCCGGACCCGGCGGCTGCTCGCGCTTTCCGAGCGGATCCGTCGCGAGGTGGGGACCGAGTACCCGCTCGGCGCGATCGTCGCGTCCCCACACCGGCTGAAGGTCGCCGACCCGCGCTTCTGGCCGAGCTTCCCGTGGCGGCGGCTCGCCGGAACGTACGACGTGTTCCTGCCGATGACGTACTACACGTATCGCGTCCACGGACCCCGGCTCGCGTCCTGGTACACGGCGCAGAGCGTGCAGATCATCCGGCAGGAGACCTCGGGCATGCAGGTCCCGATCCACGTCGTCGGCGGCATCTCGTTCGATGCCACGGGGGGGGAGACCCGTGGGTTCGTCCAGACCGTGCGGCGGCGTGGGGTGCTCGGCGCGAGCTACTACACCTTCCCCGGGGTCACGCGGGAGCAGTGGGAGGCGCTGCGGCCGCTGGCGGAGCGCTAGCCCAGCCAGCCGAAGTGCCGCGACCGGACGTCCGCCTTCGTGGCGTCGTCCACGAAGCTCGCGTCGACCGCGTTCGACGTGACGCGCCGGAGGTCCTCGTCGGTGAACCCGAGCCGGTCGTGTGACACCTCGAGCTCGTGGGTGAGGTCGATCGCGAACAGCCCCGGGTTGTCGGTGTTGATCGTGACGACGACGTCCTGCTGGAGCAGCTGGAGGGCCGGATGCTCCTCGATCGTCGGGACGGCCTTCGTCCGGTGGTTGGAGGTCGGGCACATCTCGAGCGCGACGTGTCGCTCGCGGATCAGCGCGGTCACCTCGGGATCCCAGGCCACGCTCACGCCGTGGCCGAGCCGGAGCGTGCCGAGCGCCTCGACCGCCTCGCGCGGGAACGGCGGGCCGCCCGACTCGCCGTAGTGCGTCGTGAGCTTGAGCCCCGATCCGTCGAGCCGTTCGATCACGTCCAGGTAGAGCGACGGCGGGTACGCCTGCTCGTCCCCGGCGAGGTCGAACGCGACGAGCCGGTCCCGGTGCCGCAGCGCGAAGTCCATCGTCCGCTCCGCCGAACCGATCCCGTAGTTGCGGCTCGCGATCGCGATCAATCCCACGGCGACGTCGTGGTCCGCGCTCGCGCGTTCGACGCCGCGGACGATCGCGCCCATCGCGGTGTCCCAGTCGAGCCCGTGGGGCTCGCAGAGGAAGTGCGGCGAGAAGCGCAGCTCGGCCAGCCGGACGTCGTCGGCCGCGAGGTCCTCGACGGCCTCGTACGCGATCCGCTCGCACGCCGCCTCGTCGAAGAACGCGGCCTGCGCGATGCCGAACCGCGACAGCACCGCCTCGAGGCCGTCCATCGGCTCGAGCACCTGCGCCGTAAGCGCGAGCTCGGCAGGCGTCGAGGCGTCGAGTGGCGTCCCGGCCTCCCGGTAGAGGTCGAGCATCGTCTCGAGCCGGATCGCGCCCTCGAGGTGGCGGTGCAGGTCGACCTTCGCGACGGCCTTGAGATCCACGGCCCGAGATTCAATCAGCCGCCGCGACGAGGCGCCCCCGGAACCTCGCTAGCATGACTGTCGAAGGGGGTCTCGATGCTGCTCGAGGGCAAGAAGCTGCTCGTCACCGGCGTGCTGACGCGCGAGTCGATCGCCTATGCCGCGGCGGCCTCGCTCCAGGAACAGGGAGCCGAGCTCGTGCTGACGTCGTTCGGCCGCGCGATGGGGCTCACCGAGAAGTCCGCGCGCCGGCTGCCGCGGCCCGTGGACGTCCTCGAGATGGACGCGAACGACCCGCAGCACATCGAGGCGATCTCGAACGAGATCGGATCGCGGTGGGATCGGCTCGACGGGTTCCTGCACGCGATCGCGTTCGCGCCCCAGGACGCGCTCGGCGGCAACTTCCTCAACACGTCGTGGGAGAGCGCCGGCACGGCGATCCAGACGAGCGCGTACTCGCTGAAGGCGATCGCCGCCGGGATGCTGCCGCACATGCGCGAGCACGGGGGCTCGATCGTCTCGCTCGACTTCGACGCTCGGGTCGCGTGGCCGATCTACGACTGGATGGGCGTGGCGAAGGCCTCGCTCGAGGCGATCACGCGGTACCTCGCCCGCGACCTCGGGCCGCACGGCATCCGTGTGAACACGGTGTCCGCCGGCCCGCTCCGGACGATCGCCGGCAAGGGGATCCCCGGTTTCCAGGATCTCGCCGACGGCTGGGGGACGCGCGCGCCCCTCGGCTGGGATCCCACCGACGCGAGCCCGGTCGCCGACGCGATCGCGTTCCTGTTCTCCGACCTGTCGCGAGGGATCACCGGCGAGCTCGTGCACGTCGACGGCGGGTACCACGCGATGGGCTCTTCGCTCGAGCGCGCCGAGGCCGAGCCGAGCGATGCCGGCGCGGCCGACGCCGCGGGTACCGAGTAACTCGTCCTAGCGGATCCGCGAACCGGTCTCGAGCGAGAGGTCCTTCTGGGCCCGCGCGATGATCCGGAACGCCTCCTTGAGGCCGTTGCGCGCCACGGCCCCGAGCTCGTCCGGGTCGACGAAGTCGTCGGGGTCCTTGCCGGCCCGCCACCGATCGACGTGGTGGCGCAGGCGCACCTCCCACAGGAACCGGAAGGACTCCTCGAGGCCCTCGCGCGTCTCCGCGTCGATCGCGCCGAGCCCCTCGGCGGCTCGCAGGCGCTCGAGCGTCCGCTTGGCCGTGACGCCGGAACGGATCGCGTGCGCCCGCGCGATGTTCCCGATGATGACGATCCCGCCGTGCTTGAGGTCGACGGTGCCCGGGTGCTTCCCCCCGTGCTCGAGGACGAGTCCCCGCGTAAAGCCGATCGGCGGCTTGAGGTCGAGTGCCCTCCGCGTGAGGTGTCGCAGGAACGTCGGGCGGTCAACAGCGGTCGCCATGGCCGCGTTCAGCGCGGCCTCCGCCCGCGGGTCGCCGTCGACCGCGCGGAAGTCGAACACGATCGACAGCTGCTCGCTCGCCTTCGCGCTCTGCTCGTTCATCCAGTGGTCGAACCGGGCGACCCAGTCCTGCAGCGGCAGCCGCAGCGCGTCGTTCGTGGCCATCACGTTGGCCTCGCACCGCGCGAACCCCGCCGACTCGAGCCCCGCCGTGACGAATTCGGCGAGCGGCGCGAGCGCCCGCTCCGCCTCTCCTCTGTCGCCCTCGAAGGACAGCGCGTGGTCCTGGTCGGTCCGCATCGACTGCTCCTGTCGCGCGGCGCTCCCGAGCGCCAGCCACGTCCACCGGACCGGCGGATCGCCGAGCTCCTCGATGCCGAGATGCAGCAGGCGGCGCGTCCCCGCGTCGATCGAGAACGCGATCACGTGGCCGACGTCCACCGGGTCCGCGCTCGACTCGACGAGCGTCGCCACGACGCGCGGGAGCCCTCGGAGGGCCTCGACGACCTCGTCCCGGTCGCCGGCGCGTTCGACCGCACTCTTCAGGGCGAACGGCGTCTCGCGGCCCACGCCCATGAGGTCCGTGTCGGTCACGACGCCGATCACCCGACCGCCGACGTCCTCGACGGGGAGGTGGTGGAAGCCGCCCTCGAGCATGCGGAGCAGCACCTCGCCCACCATCGCGTCGGCGCGGACGGTCTCGGCACGCGGGGTCATGACCTCCGCGACGGGCGTGTCGCCGCCCCGCCGCTCGGCGACGACCCGAGAGCGGAGGTCCCGGTCGGTCAGGATCCCGACCCCGCCGTCCGGCGTCGGGATCAGGAGGCTCGAGATCCGCTCGCGCGCCATGAGCGCCGCCGCGTCGGCCACCGGAGTCGAGGGCTCGCACGTGACCGGGGGTCGCCGGACGATCGCGCCCACGTCGTGGTAGCGGACCGGGTCGATGTCGGCGCTCAGCGCAGCGTCCACGCGCGCAACGCGGCGACGAACGCTCGCGGCGACGAACGCGATCCCCTCTCCGGTGCGAAGCACCTCGCTCGCGACGCCTGCGTCGATCAGATAGCAGAGCGTGTCCTCCGCCGCGCGGACCGAGGCCATCGGCGCGACGTGCCCGAGCAGCGACCACATGCCGAACACCTCGCCCTCGCCGACGAGGTCGATCACGCGAGCGTCGTCGAGGATCTCGACCTCGCCCTTGCGCACGACGAACAGGTGGGTCGCCGCGGCGCCGGCCTGCTGCAGGATCACGGTGCCGGGCGCGAAGTGCTCGATCTCGACGCTCGCGACCACCCGGTCGAGGTCCTCGTCAGCAAGCGCGTCGAACGGCGGGTGCTCCAACAGGAACGCGCGTACCTCCACGCCCGGAGCCTACGCTGGTGGGCGAGCGCGCCGGAACCGCCGGCGCGCGGACCGGGTCTGCCTGTCGAGACCGTGGACGAACCCGAACTCCCGATCCCGCTCGGGCCGTGCTCGAACGGCGAGTACGACCCCTACCCGCCGAGCCCGGTGGTGCGCGAGGCTGCCCGCCGCGCCCTGGATGCCTGCGCCGAGGCCGCCGACCGGCTCGCGATGCCCCGCCGCCGGTTCCTCCGCTCGCTCTGTGCCGTCTCGACCGTGCTGCTCGCCCTCGACGCGTGCACGAGGGAGGCGCACCGCGCCCGGCCCGAGGTCCCGACGAGCGAGCCGGGTGGCGGCTTCTCGGTGCCGCCGGAGGCGACGACGGAGCCCGAGGCGGCGGGGGAGGCGGTCGGCGGCGAGGAGTTCATCATGGACGTGCAGGGCCACCTGCTCGAGTACGACCTCAACCCGGTGTTCAACGGCGAGGGGTTCTACGCGTCGTTCCCCCAGCGGTACTGCGGCGAGGACGACCCGCGCGTGTGTTATTCGATCGAGCACTTCCTCGAGTCGTTCTTCATCCGCAGCGACACCGACGTGGTGGTGCTCTCGGCGTTGCCGATCTACCCGGAGGGCTCGCCGCTGTCGCCCGAGATCATGGCCGAGACACGGCGCATCGTCGATGGCCTCTGCCGCGACGAACGGGTGCTGCTGCACGGCCAGGTACTGCCGAACGTCGGCTCGCTCGACGCCGTCCTCCGCGGGATGGAGGACACCGCGAGCCGGTACGAGATCCGGGCGTGGAAGACGTTCACGCACTTCCCGGACTTCTTCGACCCCGGGGGCGGCGCGTGGTGGCTCGACGACCACGAACGCGGCCTGCCCGCGGTGGGCGAGCCGTTCATCCGCAAGAGCCTGGATCTCGGCATCTCGACGATCTGCGTGCACAAGGGGCTGTCTGGCGGCAGCCGGTACTCGTCGCCGACGGACGTCGGCCCGGCCGCGCGGAGGCACCGAGACGCGAGCTTCGTCGTGTACCACTCGGGGTTCGAGTCCGGCGTGTTCGAGGGGCCGTACACGGCCGCGACCGCGGAGGTCGGCGTGAACCGGCTGATCGCGTCGCTCGAGCGCGCCGGGATCGGTCCCAACGAGAACGTGTACGCAGAGCTCGGCACGACGTGGTGGAACCTGATGCGCGCACCGACGCAGGCCGCGCACGTGCTCGGCAAGCTGCTGAAGCACGTGGGGGAGGACAACGTCGTGTGGGGGACCGACTGCCTGTTCTATGGCTCGCCGCAGCCGCAGATCCAAGCGTTCCGCGCGTTCCACATCTCGGACGAGTTCCAGGAGCGCTACGGCTATCCGGCGCTCACGAAGGAGCTGAAGGCGAAGGTGCTCGGCCTGAACGCCGCGCGCCTCTACGAGATCCCGCCCGAGCCGCCCCGCTGCGACTTCACGAGGCAGGAGCTCGCGCGGATCCGCGAGGAGCTCCGGGACGGCGATCCGCTGCTCGGGCCGGCGACGTTCGCGGCCTCCGCCGACGTGCGCGAGCACCACCGGCTCGAGGTCTCGACGACGCTCGCCTGAGGGGTTGCGCGGTCGGTCCCGTCGGGGTCACGATCCCGGGAGGCGGCGGAGGGGGTCTCGGGTGCGGCGCCTGGTTGCATTCGCGATCGGGGTGGTGCTGGTCGCCGCTCCGGCGGTCCCCGCGGGTGCGCACGACCCCGACGGCTTCGACGCGTGCGCCGCCCACCGGCGGCTGGGCGGCTCGTGTGGGGACACCGCGTCGTACGTGTTCGGCGACCGCGTGTTCCTGCGGGCGCGCGTGGTCCCGTTCCACGCCGCCCTCGAGGCCCGGGTCATGTTCCTGCGTCCCGGGGCGTCGGAGTGGCGAGCCGGCGTGCTGGTTCCGATCTCGGACACCGGGCGGATGCGCTGGTCGTTCCGATCCGAGAAGGGGGACGCGGACCAGGTGCAGCCGTGGGGGTTCCGCTTCCGGATCGCGCATCACGGGCGGAGCGACGCGCTCACCGTGTTCATCCTGTTCGGCGAGTAGGCCCGGCTACAGCCCCACGGCGGTGAGCTGGTTGCCGTACGGCCCCTTCCCCGAGGCGCACCACGCGCCGCATCGCGCGGCGAGCGCCAGCGCATCCCCGACAGCGAGACCGCTGCCGAGCGCGAAGGTCAGGCCGGCGGCGAACGAGTCGCCGGCGCCGTACGTGTCCACGATGTCGCCGGGGGGTGGGACGGGGTCGTAGGACCCCTCCGTGCCGTCCCTCGTCTCGTAGCGGCCGCCCCGGTCGCTGTCGGTGCGAACGATGAGGTCGGGCGGGTGCGAGAGGTTCCACGGGTCGAACGCCTCGGACGGATCGTTGCCGCTGCCGACGACACCGTCCAGGTGCACGTCCGCCTCGACGAGCACGTCCGAGACACGGCTCGTCGCCACGAGCACCTTCGCCCGGCGCGATGCCCGGAGCGTCGCCGCGTCGCCGGCCGTGAAGTACACGGCGTCGACGTCGTCGAGCTCGTCCCACGGAAGTTCGTCATCGGTCGTCGCGTGAAGTCGCCGGCCGAGCGTCGTGATCGTGCGCTCGCCGTTCGCGTCGACGAACACCACGCCGCGCCGGGTCGGCTCGTCACGGGTCGCCGCCTCGACCCGGACGCCGAGCTCCTCGAGCCGCCGGCGTGACCACGCACCGCGCTCGTCGTCGCCGAGGGCCGTGAAGAAGATGCACTCGCCGGCCAGGCGCGCGAGCTGGACCGCCGCGACCGCGCCGCCGCCCCCCGGCTCCTCCCAGGCGTCGGTCGCGTGCACGATGTCGCCGGCGCGCGGCACGCCCTCGACGTGGCCGAACTCGATCCACTCGAGGTGCCCCACGACGGCGGTGCGCATCGGAGGCAGTGTGGCATCCTCGGGGCATGGAGCCGCGTCGCCTGACCAGCTTCAGCCACGGCGCGGGGTGCGGGTGCAAGCTCGGCCCGGCGGACCTCGAGTCGCTGCTCGGCACGCTGTCGATGCCGGAGCTTCACCCCGACGTCCTCGTGGCGGCGGACACCGGCGACGACGCGGCGGTCGTGCGCCTGTCCGGCGATCAGGCGCTCGTCGCGACGCTCGACTTCTTCACGCCGATCGTCGACGACCCGTACGACTGGGGCCGGGTCGCTGCGACGAACGCGCTCTCCGACGTGTACGCGATGGGCGCGCGCCCGATCCTCGCGCTGAACATCGCCGCCTGGCCGGTCGACGACCTGCCGATCGAACAGCTCGGCGAGGTCGTGCAGGGCGGGATCGACGTCGTGACGAAGGCCGGCGCCGCGGTCCTCGGCGGGCATTCGATCACCGACCCCGAGCCGAAGTTCGGGATGGTGGCGCTGGGCCTCGCCGAACCCGACGCGATCGTCCGCAACTCGACCGCGACGGCGGGTTCGCGGCTGTTCCTCACGAAGCCGCTCGGCCTCGGGATCGTCTCGACCGCGATCAAGCGGGGCGTCGCCGAACCCGAGCTCGTCGCCCGGGCCGTCGACGTGATGACCACGCTGAACGACGCCGCGAGCGAGGCGATGCTCGAGGCCGGCGCCGAGGCCGCGACCGACGTCACCGGCTTCGGGCTGCTCGGGCACCTGCACCGGATGCTCGAGGCATCCGGCGTCTCCGCGACGATCGAGGCGTCCGCGGTCCCCGTGATCCCTCGCGCGCTCGAGCTCGCGACGCGCGGGGTGGTGCCGAGCGGCACGCGGCGCAACCACGCGTTCGTCCGCCCGCACACCGATTGGGGAGACCTCCCCGAACCCGAGCAGATCGTCCTTGCCGACGCCCAGACCTCCGGCGGGCTCTTGGTTGCCGCGACGGATGGCGATGTGATGGCTCGGGCGTTCGCGCGCCGCGGCGTGCCGTTCGCCGAGATCGGCGTCGTTGAGGCCGGCGAGCCCGGACGGATCGCGATCTCCGGGCGCCTCCGGACGGCCGGGGAATAGCGGCGCGCTGGTAGCGTTGTTGCAGGTGCAATGCTCGAGATCGATCGCGGCTTCTTCGTCGAGATGGTGGAGCACGGCCTCGCCGGCTTCCCGAACGAGGCCTGCGGGCTGTTGGCCGGCAAGGAGGGCCGCCCGGTCAAGTTCTTCGCGATGACGAACCAGGACGCGAGCCCGGTCAGCTACCGGCTCGACCCGAAGGAACAGCTGAAGGTGTTCACCGAGATCGACGACGAGGGGTGGGACCTGCTGAGCATCTTCCACACGCATACGCACTCGGAGGCCTATCCCTCCGAGACCGACCTGAAGCAGGCCTTCTACCCGGAGGCGACCTACCTGGTGATGTCGCTCTCGGACCGTTCGAACCCGGAGCTGCGCGGGTTCACGATCCGGGACGGCGCGATCGCCGAGCGGGAGGTCCGGATCACGTGACGCTGCCCGAGTTCACCGAGGAGCAGGTCCGCCGCTACGCGCGGCACATCATCCTGCCCGGGATCGGCGGCGAGGGGCAGAAGCGGCTGCTCGACGCGAAGGTCCTCGTGATCGGCGCCGGCGGGCTCGGCTCGCCGGTCGCGATGTACCTCGCGGCCGCAGGCGTGGGGACGCTCGGGATCCTGGACTTCGACAAGGTGGACGAGTCGAACCTGCAGCGGCAGCTCCTGCACTCGACCGCCGACGTCGGCCGGCCGAAGGTCGAGAGCGCCGTCCACCGTCTCAGGGCGATCAACCCGACGATCGAGGTCGTGCCCTACGACACGATCCTGTCGTCGCAGAACGCGTTCGAGGTGCTCGAGCCGTGGGACGTGGTCGTCGACGGAACGGACAACTTCCCGGTCCGCTACCTCGTGAACGACGCGACGCAGTTCCTCGGCAAGCCGCTCGTCTACGGCTCGATCTACCAGTGGGACGGGCAGGCCACGGTGTTCATGCCGGGCCAGGACGCCCCCTGCTACCGCTGCCTGTTCCCCCAGCCGCCGCCGCCCGGCACCGTGCCGTCCTGCGCCGAAGGCGGGGTGTTCGGCGTGCTGCCCGGGATCGTCGGCTCGATCCAGGCGACCGAGGCCGTGAAGCTCATCACCGGGAAGGGGGACCCGCTCGTCGGCCGGCTGCTGATCTTCGACGCGCTGCAGATGGACTTCCAGACCGTGAAGGTCCGCTGGGACGCCGACTGCCCCGTCTGCGGGAAGTCGCCCACGATCACCGAGCTGATCGACTACGAGGCCTTCTGCGGCCTCACCCCGGGCCAGGCGCCTCCCGAGGCCGAGCACGGCGTCGCGGCCGGCCGGACGGAGGCTTGACGTGGCCCGCGTGAAGCTCCCGACGATCCTCCGGCCGAAGGCCGAGGGGCAGGTCGCGGTCGAGGCCGAGGGCAGGACGCTACGCGAGCTGTTCGCCGACCTCGAGACCCGCTACCCGGGCATCACCGAGACCGTCGTGACCGAGGACGGTGCGCTGCACCGGTTCGTGAACGTCTACCTGAACGACGAGGACGTCCGCTACCTCGGCTCCCTCGAGACCGAGGTCGGGGTCGACGACACGATCTCGATCCTGCCGGCCGTTGCCGGCGGCCGCTCGTAAGTCTCGGCACGTTTCTCGAACACCCGGTAACCTTCGTGTCCGCTCGAGCACGCCCCGGTGGAGGGAGGGCGCGGCTCGATGAGAGAGGGGGTCTCCATGCGAAGGTTCGCGTTTGCGGTCGCCGCCCTGATGGCGATCGCGCTCGTGCCCGTCGGCTCGTCCGCGGCGCCGGGCGGCGGTGCGGGTTCGGATATCCGGGAGCTCGCTCCGAAGGCCCGGCACGGGCTCTCGTTGTCGCCGGAGGCGAAGCGGGAGCTTCGCCAGGAGGCGATGTCGCTCGACGGCCCAGCGGCGCCACCCGTGGTGGGGGAGGAGCGGTTCTGGGTCGGCTACGACTCGACCCAGGGCGATTACGTCAAGGCGTTCACCCTTCGAGGCGTCGGCGACAACATCGAGGTCTGGGTCGCGAGCGACGAGGACGAGATCTCGGTCGGCACGGACTTCCCGTCGGGTGACTGCCGCAACGACGGGGGCCGCAACGTGGTCACCGATCAACAGGTGCAGTACCTGATCGACGAGTTCGACGACAACATGTACCCGATCGAGTCGGATGCGTTCAGCGTCGCGCCGGAGCGGAATGGCGCGAAGGCCCCGCTCGCGCAGCTGCTCGAGCTGCCGGGGGGTTACTACCGAGGTCCCGGCGACCGCATCGTGGCGCTCATCGACAACGTCCGCGACGAGAACTTCTACGACACGGACAACTCGCAGGGGTTCACCTACATCGCCGGGTTCTACACGTCGTTCTACGACGATCTGACCAACCGCCTGGTGATGACGGTCGACGCGTTCGACTGGGAGCACCGGACCGGTGCGAACCCGCCGAACGAGCCCTCGCCGGACCTGTGCCTAAACGCGACGGCGCGGCCGTTCCTGTACGAGGGCGTCTTCGCGCACGAGTACCAGCACCTGCTCGAGAACTACGCCGACAGCGACGAGACGAACTGGGTGAACGAGGGGCTGTCCGACCACGCGGCGGTGATCACCGGCTACGTCGATCCCGCGCTGCCGGTCACCCAGATCGGATTCGAAAGTGCCGTCCAGTGCTTCCTCGGGTTCCTGAACCAGACCACCCCCGCGAACCCGATCCCGGACGAGGGGGGTCCGGAGAACTCGCTCACGCTCTGGGGCGACCAGACGGACTTCGAATCGGAGATCCTCTGTGACTACGGAGCGGCGTTGGCCGCCATGGAGTACTTCCACGCACGGTTCGGACCCGACTTCATGCAGGGGCTGCACCTGGGTGCGCCGAACGGGCTGGACTCGGTGGCGGACCTCCTGGCCGGTCTCGGCGGGGGTTCGAAGCCGCTCGACGTGGTCGGCTCCTGGGCGACGATGGTCGCCGTGGACGCCGCGCTGGACGACGGGTTCTCGCTGGTCGGCGGGAGCGCGGCCGAGTTCAGCGCCCCGACGATGAACGCGTCGGTCAACTGGGACAACGACCAGGCCTTCGCCGGGCCCGGCGCGCCGCCGAACGGATCGGACTACGTGCGGCTGCGCGACGCCGGGGACGTGTTCCTCGACGTCGGCGATGTCGATAGCGTGGCGTTCAACGGCGTCAGCCAGCTGCCCAAGCTGCCGGTCGAATGGGAGGTCGACAAGAACACGCCGGGTCCGGGCAAGCGGAAGGCCCTGTACTCCGGCGCGGGTGACAACCTCGACCGCTCGATCGCACGCCAGGTGCGGGTCGGCCGGGGCAACCTCGAGTTCGACGCGCTGTACGACACCGAGGTCGGCTACGACTACGCGTACGTCCAGGTGTCGACGAACGGCGGGAAGCGATACCGGAGCGTCCGCTGCACCGACACGATCGCGGCGCCCCTCGGCCCCGGCTTCGAGGGAGAGTCGGGCGGGTTCGCGCATCAGGAGTGCGACCTCTCCGCCTACTCTGGCGACAAGATCCTGCTCGCCTTCCGGTACGTGACGGACGGCGCCGTGATCGAGGACGGCTTCTGGGTCGACGACGTGTCGGTCGACGGACGACTCCTGTCCGACGGCACGTCGCTCAAGGGATGGAAGTCGCCTACCCAGATCAACCCGGTGCAGGTGAAGCGGTGGCTCGTCCGGCTCGTCGCGATCGACGAGACCACCCAGCAGGTCCGGATCGGCTCGATCGTCCTGGACGAGAATTTCGACGGGACGCTCGAGGGCGCCGACCTGGACACGATCATCGGCACCACCGGGAGCACGGTCGCGGCGATCGTCACCTACCTCGATCGAAGCGAGAACGTGCTGCAGACCGCGCCGTACTCGCTCACCGTGAACGGCGTCGAGCAGCCGGGAGGCTAGGAGGACACTCCCAGCTCCACGACGAGGGCGGCCCCCGTGCCGGGGCCGCCCTCGTCACGTTCGGGCTCGCGCTTGAGGTCAGATCCGCGGTTGCCTTTGCGGACACCGGCAGGCAGGGCATAATCGCCGCCTGCCGGCGGGGCGCCGGCGAAAGGGGGGAATCATGCGCAGATTCGCCGTCGTGCTCGTGGCCGTGCTGGTCGGGATCGTGGGGGCCGGGCTCACCTCGGCCTTCGCCGCCAACAACATCGTGGCCGAGGAGACCATCGTCGTCGGGGAGCATTCGACGAAGTTCAGGATCGTGGACGGGTTCGGCAAGCCGGACGACTTCAAGGTGGGCGACCGCTACCTGTTCCGGAGCGAGTTGACCGAAGTCGATGAGGTGGTCGGGCACGCGAACACCGAGTGCGCCGTCCAGTTCGCGAAGCGGGATACGTGCTCGGTCGTGTACGAACTCGACCCCCGCGGCTCGATCCTGGCCGAGGGCCAGGTGCCGGTCTCTCAGCTCGTCGTCGGGGGCACGTGGACGCTCGCGATCACCGGAGGTACCGGCGAGTTCGAGAACGTCCGCGGCTCCGTGATCGTCGAGATCGTGGACGACTCCGGCAACAGCGAGCACTCGCTCCACCTGCTGCCGTAGCGCGGATCGTAGGAGGAGGGCCGAGGCCGGCTCGCGCCCGGCCCTCCTCCTTCCTGCGCCGCAGCGTGACCGGGGGTCGCGGTTCGTTCTCACGGCGACTGGGATAATCGGCACCCGACACGGCTCGATCGGACTGACGATGTCACCGACCCCCACCGCCTGATGCGCTTCCCCGACGTGCTCGACGCGATCGGCGAGACCCCGCTCGTCGGCCTCCCCGCGATGAGTCCCAAGCCCGGCGTGCGCGTGTGGGCCAAGCTCGAGGGACAGAACCCGACCGGCTCGACGAAGGACCGGATCGCGAAGGCCATGATCGAGGCGGCCGAGGCGTCGGGCGAGCTCACCGCCGAGCGGACGATCCTCGAGCCCACGTCGGGCAACACGGGCATCGCGCTCGCGATGGTCGCCCGGCGCAAGGGTTATCGGCTCACGGTCGTGATCCCCGACAACGCGAGCGAGGAGCGGATCCGGCTCCTCGAGCTGTTCGGCGCCGAGATCGTGTACTCGCCCGGCGATCAGGGGACGAACGGCTCGATCGAGGTGGCGCGGCGGCTCGCGGCGGACGACCGGTACTTCATGCCGTTCCAGTACGGGAACGAGGCGAACCCGCGCGCGCACGAGGTGGGGACCGGCGAGGAGATCGTCCGAGACCTCCCCGAGGTCACGCACTTCGTCGCCGGCCTGGGCACCGGCGGGACCCTCACCGGCGTCGGCCGCCGCCTGAAGCGGCACGATCCCGGCATCACGGTGATCGCCGCCGAGCCCGAGCTCGGCGAGCTCGTCTACGGGCTGCGCTCGCTCGACGACGGGTTCGTCCCGCCGATCTTCGACGAGACTGTGCTCGACCGGAAGTTCCTCGTGAGCTCCTCCGACGCGCTCCGCATGACCCGGGACCTCACCGAGCGCGAAGGACTCTTCGCGGGGATCTCCTCGGGCGCCGTCTTACACGTGGGGCTCAGGATCGCCGCCGAGATCGACGAAGGAGACGTGGTGTGTTTGCTCGCGGACGGCGGTTGGAAATACCTCTCGATGGACGCCTGGTCGCCCGAGCTCGACCTGGCCGAGAAGAAGGTCTCGGAGGCCTTGTGGTGGTAACCGCGGCCCGAGCGAGCGAGCGATGAGCGACGAACGCGCGATCGGCGTGTTCGACTCGGGCGTGGGCGGGCTCACGGTGGCCCGAGCGATCTTCGACCTGTTGCCGCACGAGCCGATCCTCTACGTCGGCGACAACGGCCGGTTCCCGTACGGCCCGCGGCCGCTCGAGGAGATCCGCGCGTTCGGGCTCGAGATCGCCGGCTACCTCGTCGAACGCGACGTGAAGATGCTCGTCGTCGGGTGCAACTCGATCGAGGTGGCCGCGATCGCCGACGTGGCGGAGGCGCACGGCGTCCCGGTGGTCGGCGTCATCGATCCCGGCGTCCGAGCGGCCGTCCGGGCGACCCGCAACGGTCGGATCGGCATGATCGGCACGGTCGCGACCGTCGAGAGCCGGGCCTACGACCGGGCGGTCGCCGCGACCGGCGCGGCCGTCGAGCTCTCCTCTCGGGCATGTCCGGTCTTCGTGGAGCACGTCGAGGCGGGGGATACCTCGAGCGATGGGTTATTGGAGGCCGCTCGCGTGTATCTTGAGCCGCTGGTCCGAGAGGGGGTCGACACCCTGATCCTGGGGTGCACGCACTACCCGATGCTCTCGGGGATGGTCCAGATGGTGATGGGGGAAGAGGTCGTGCTCGTTTCGTCCGCCGAAGAGACCGCCAAGGACGTCTACGCGGTACTGCGCAACGCCTCCCTGCTCCGGGAGACCGTGGACGACCCCCGGCACGCCTTCCTGACGACCGGCGACCCACGGCAGTTCGCCCGGGTGGCCCACCACTTCCTGGGGCCCGAGGTTGACGGGGTCCTGCCCGTGTCGGTCCGCGCCGTGGAGGGGATCGCGTGGAGCTGACGGTCCTCGGCTCCAGCGGCACCTGGCCGAACGCCGAGACGGCCACCTCCGGCTATCTCGTCCAGCACGACGGGTTCAACCTGTGGATGGACGCGGGGACCGGGACGCTCGCGAACCTCCAGCAGCACATCGACATCCCGGATCTAAACGCGATCGTGATCTCCCACGAGCATCCCGACCACTTCGTCGACCTGTACCCGGCCTTCTACGCGTGGCACTACGGGGAGCTCGGCGAGCCTGGCCTCCCCGTGTTCGTCCCCACGGACTTCTCGCAGCGGCTCGCGGACCTCGTCTCGATCGACTCCCAGGTGGCGATGCGGACCGCCTTCGCGTTCACCGAGGTGGCGCCGGGCGAGGCGTTCGAGGTCGGGCCGTTCCGGATCAAGACCGAGCCGATGGCGCACCTCGGCCTGCCGGCGCTCGGGTTCCGCGTCGCGGTCGACGGCCAGGTGCTCGCGTACACGGGCGACACGGGGCCGACCCATCACATCGTCGAGCTCGCGCGCGACGCCGACGTGCTGCTCGCCGAGGCGACCTGGCAGGACCGGGACGACCTGCTGCCGTTCCACCTCTCGTCCCGACAGGCGGGGCAGCACGCGAAGGAGGCCGGCGTCGGCAAGCTCGTCCTCACCCACATCTGGCCGTCGCTCGACCACGAGGTCTCGAAGCAGCAGGCCGGCCAGGAGTACGACGGCCCGATCGCGGCGGCCGTCGAGGGCATGAACCTCCCGATCCGCGGATGAGCGAACGCCCGGGCCGGCCCGACGGGCGCGCCCCGGATCAACTCCGTCCCGTCGCCGTTGAGCTCGGGTTCCAGGAGTGGGCCGAGGGCTCGGTCCTGTTCTCGATGGGCCGAACGAAGGTGGTCGTCGCGGCGTCCGTCTCCGAAGAGGTCCCCCGCTGGCTCCGCGGCACCGGCAGGGGATGGGTGACCGGCGAGTACTCGATGCTGCCGCGCGCGACCCAGGAGCGGACGGCGCGCGAGGTCCAGCGGGGCCGTCCCGGCGGCCGGACCCAGGAGATCCAGCGGCTGATCGGCCGCTCGCTGCGGGCGGTGACCGACCTGTCGAGGCTCGGCGAGCGCACGATCACGGTCGACTGCGACGTGCTGCTCGCGGACGCCGGGACGCGATGCGCCTCGATCACCGGCGGCTACCTCGCCCTCGCGCTCGCGGTACGCGGGCTCGTCGAGCGGGAAGCGGTTCCCGCGGACGTGCTCACCGACACGGTCTCGGCGGTGAGCGTCGGGATCGTCGGCGGGACGGCGGTCCTCGACCTGTCGTACGAGGAGGACGCGGCCGCCGAGGTCGACTGCAACGTGGTGACGACCGGCTCCGGCCGGCTCGTCGAGGTGCAGGGCACGGCCGAGGGCGAGCCGTTCGCGCGGTCGGAGCTCGATGCGCTGCTCGACCTCGCCGAGGCGGGCACGAAGCAGCTCACCCAGATCCAGCGCGACGTCCTGGGGTAGTCGGTGCCGTTCCCCGAGCGGCTCGCGATCGCGTCGAAGAACCCGCACAAGCACCGCGAGCTCGGCCGGATCTGCGCCGACTGGCCCGTCGAGTGGGTCACGGTCGGCAACCACGAGAGTCCCTGGCCCGACGTCGAGGAGCCGCACGAGACGTATCTCGAGAACGCGGCCGACAAGGCCCGAGCGGTCGCCTCAGCGCTCGGCATCCCGGCGATCGCCGACGACTCGGGCCTCGAGGTCGAGGGCTTGGACGGCGGCCCCGGGGCTCGGTCGGCACGATTCGCCGGCAACGCCGCCAGCGACGAGGAGAACCTCGCGAAGTTGATCTCGGTGGTGGAGGGCCTCTCGCCCGAAGGCAGGCGGGCACGCTACGTGTGTCTCGCGGTGATCGCGGACCCGGGCGACCGGATGTCCTACGCGAGCGGCGTCTGCGAGGGCTCGCTCGTCATCGGACGCCGGGGAGAGCGGGGCTTCGGGTACGACCCGATCTTCGTCCCCGACGAGGTCCCGGGCCGAACGATGGCGGAGCTCGCGGACGTGGAGAAGGACCGGATCAGCCACCGCGGTCACGCGTTCCGCGCCCTCCGGGACCTGATCTCCGCCTGAGCGGCTCCGGCCGGAGGAACCGGAAGAGATCCGGCTCAGGTCCGGGGGTCCTCGATGCGATACCTCTCAGGTACGCGGGAGAGGTGATGCGGCGTGTCCGACGCGAAGAGCTTCGGTCGAGACCTGCGGGCCTTCTGGCTCGCGATGGCCGTGATCTGCCTGATCGGCGCGGCCGCCGGCTACGGCTACACGCGCTACCGGCTCACGGAGATCGAGCAGGCGGCCACCCGCGATGCGCGGAGGCTGGCCGTCGAGACGATCCAGCCCGCCCTCACCCCGGGCGACGGAACGACACCGATGCGCGGGGCGCGGTACGCGTCGATGCGCTCGGCGATCGAGGGGCAGGTGCTGGTTTGGCCGATCGTCGCGGTCCGGATCTGGTCGGGTAACGGCACGGTCGTCTTCGCCGACGATCCGAAGGTCGTCGGCGAACAGGTCCCCGCGATGCGCGACGACATCCACGACCTGAACGCCGGAGGGGTTCGCGGGTTCGTGACCGGGAACCGCTTCCATACGATCGTGCTCCTCCGCGTCGCCGGCTCACCGACGTCGCTGGCGGCCGATCTCATGCGGCCACACGCCCCGCTCGTGGAGAGGGCCCAGGAGTCCTGGTACCCGTGGGTGGAACGGGCGATCCGGGTCGCGATCGGGTTCGGTGTGCTGTACGTGGTGACGTGGGTCAGCTTCGCCGTCTACGCCGTCCTGCGGCGTCAGGTCGCGCGCCACCGATCCCGGGCGGCGACGAAGGCCGAGCGATCGCCCGCGCCCAAGGCGGACGAAGACCTGCCGGCGTACATGCATCCCGGGTTCAGGGACGAGGTGGAGACCCGGCAGCGGGAGCTCACTTCCGCCCAGGCCGAGCGGGACGAGCTCGCCCGCAAGCTCCAGCAGGCGGAGCTCGAGCTGGACCGGTCGAAGTCCTCTGTCCCCGAGCCTTCGTGACGACTCGAGGACGCCGGTGGTCACGCTCGTTCCGTGATGTCGGTCACGGCCGGCCCTCGACGCATGGGGCAAGGTTGGTGCTCAACCGGATCGAGGTGGACCGATGCAGCGGATCAGGATCGAGCGGAAGCCCTCCTCCCGAGCCGACCGCGGCTGGAACGCGGTGTTGTCGCTCGACCCACGGGATCCTGACGTTCTCCGCGCGAAGCTGTCGCCTCCCCGCGACCAAACGGACCGTTCGCGCCGGAACGACCGGCGCGCATAGCGAACTACCCTCGCAGACTCCTGCACGCACCGCAGTCCGAAGAAGACGGATCGGAGAATGGTGGCCGGGCCGCCCGCGCCCTGCGTGGGCGGCCCGGCACCACACCTCAGGCCGGCGCGACCACCCCGAAGGTCGCGAGGAACGACTGCGCCGCGACTGTGTCGACGCGCGCGGTCATGTCGTTCGACCGGCAGAGCGGGTCGCCCCAGCTGGTGACCGATACGAGGATCAGGGTGTCCTGCCAGAAGTGCGGACCGCCCGAGTCGCCGCCGCACGTCCCGCCTCCACCGGTCTGGGGGTTCTGGTCCAGGTGAAGCTGCTGCTGCGTGAGCCCAGCGTACTCGGACGTGACGAACCGCCGGAACAGGTCGAACGTCAGGTCACCTGGGTGGTCGGAGTTCGAGCTGCCGCCGTAGCCCACGGCGAGGAACGTGTCGTCGGCGATCTCGCCGGCCGCCTTGAGCTCGCTCAGGAAGCCCTGGGTCGTGAGGACCGGGTACTCGTCGCGGCGGACGTTCCGGTCCAGGACCACGACCGCGACGTCGTTGTCGAGGTTGTTCGGGTTGAACTGCGGATGGGTGAACGGCGTCCCGGTGACGCCCTTCTTCGGGTCGTTGCGGAAGTCGTCCGTGACCTCCACGTCGAAGTAGGCGCGCGCGGAGGCCATGCCGTCGGTGCAGTGGCTGGCGGTCACGACCACCGTCTCCGTCATCAGGGTGCCCGAACACCGGTGGCTGTAGACGCCATCGGCGTCGTAGAACGCCAGCATGGCCACGAACGGATACTGGTTGTCCGTGTCGATCTCCCCGAACGTGATCGCGCTCGCCGACAGCGGCACGAGTGCGAGGAGCAGGGCGGCGGACAGCGCCGCGAGCGGTCGCCTCATCTTGACTCCTTTCATCGGGCGGACCTCGACCCTATGAAGGGAGCCTTTCCTCCCGCAACCCAATGGCAGGGGTGATCCGGGCCTCGAAGTCCGGATCCGGGCGGTCGAACGGCTCGTCTAGCATCCGACGATGCGCATCCTCCTGTGGCACGGCTGGCTCCTCGACGGATCCGGGTCCAACGTCGCGACCGCGCGCCTGGCCGAGCGCTACCGGGCGGCGGGTCACGACGTGGTGCTGCTGTGTCAGGAGCGTCACCCCGAGCGGTACCGGTGGATCGACGCGTACGGCACGCTCGATGCCGGCGGACCGTCGGAGCTGACGTCCCAGGCGGTCAAGCATGCGGACGGACGGTGCGTCCTGCTCCGCCCGGCGATCGGGTCGCTGATCCCCGTCTTCGTCCTCGACCGGTACGAGGGCTTCGACGAGGTCCGTCGGTTCGTCGACCTGTCCGAGGACCAACTCGACTCGTACCTGCGGATGAACGTCGAGGCGCTGAGCGCGGCCGCCGAGTGGCACGGGACCGAGATCGTGTTCACCGGCCACGCGATCCCCGGCGCCGCGATCGGACGGCGCGCGCTGGGCGCAGGACGCTACGTGGCCAAGATCCACGGCAGCGACATCGAGTACGCGCTTCGGCCCCAGGAGCGGTACCGCGAGCTCGCCCGGGAGGGGCTCGTCGACGCGATCGCCGTCGTCGGACCCACCGCCGACGCGCTCGACCGGTGCGCGGCCCTCGTCCCGGGGTTCGAGCATCTCCGACGCATCGTCCCTCCGGGCGTGGACGTCGCGACGTTCCGGCCGAGGGATCGGACCGAGGCGCTGCGAGAGGCGGGCGAGCTGCTCGACGCGGATCCGGACGCGGCGCGAGGCCGGCCGTCGTCGGTCGACGAGCAGGTCGAGCGCGCGCTCGAGCGACGGGACGCCCCGGCGCTCGACGCGCTCGCCGACACCTACGACCAGGCGGTGCCCGAACCCGACGCGGCCACCCGGCTCCGCCGGCTCGCCGGGACGAGCGGGCCGATCGTGGGATACCTCGGGAAGCTGATTCCGCAGAAGGGTGTGGACCTGTTGCTCCAGGCGCACCGGATGGCGGAGCACCCGGCACACGCGTTGGTGGTCGGGTTCGGATCGCATCGCGAGTGGCTCGCCGCGCTCGCGATGGCGCTCGAACGCGGCGATGCCGAGGGGCTCGCATGGCTCCACGAGGTCCGCGACATCCCGATCGAGGCGAAGCCCGACCCGCGGCTCGGAACGCCGGACCGCGAAGTGACCTTCACCGGCCGCCTCGATCATCGGTACGCGCCCGATGCCCTTGCCGCGATGGACGTCATGGTCGTGCCGTCGATCCTGTCCGAGGCGTTCGGGATGGTGGCAGCCGAGGGCGCGGCCGCCGGCGCCCTCCCGCTCGTCGCTCGCCACTCCGGGCTCGGCGAGGTCGGCGCGGCGCTGGAGTCGGCGATCGGACGCCCCGGGCTGCTCACGTTCGACACCGGCCCGGGGGCGGTGGCGCGGCTCGCATCGGCGCTCGATCGCGTCCTGGAGCTCTCGCCGGGGGAGCGGGACGCGCTCCGTCGGGGCGTGAGCGCCTTCGTCGGCCGCGAGTGGACCTGGGACCGGACCGCCGCCGGGCTCCTCGCGGCGGCGAACGCCGGGTGAAGCCGGATGGGCAACACGCACAGCCCTTGGTGCGAGAGGGGGGAGTCGAACCCCCACGCCCTTTCGGGCACCGGGACCTAAACCCGGCGCGTCTGCCGTTCCGCCACTCTCGCCCGACCAGGGTAGACGGTGATCGGCCACCCGAGGTGTTCCGCCTCTCGCGGACGCGGGTAGGAAGTCACTCGAGACGAGAGGAGGACCCATGCCCACCGCCACCGGATCGTTCGAGGTGAAGCACTGGAACGAGGCTCCCTACGAGGAGCGAGACGACGGCGCGAAGCTCACGCGCGCCGAGGTCGAGCAGTCGTTCAGCGGCGACATCGCCGGCGACGGTCTCGCGCAGTGGCTCATGTCCTACCGGAACGACGGGACCGCGCACTTCGTCGGTCTCCAGCGTGTCACCGGGTTGATCGGCGACCGGAAAGGCTCGTTCGTCCTGGAGACCGTAGGTGAGTTCGACGGCGCAGAGGCGCGCTGGACCGCCACCGTGATCGTGGGGTCGGGGACCGAGGACCTCAACGACCTCAGCGGCTCGGGCGCCTTTCGCGCCCCGCACGGCTCAACCGCCGAGTTCGAGCTCGAGTACGACCTGGGCTGAACCCGGCTCAAGCCCGCTCCGGACCCGGTCGACCTTCCTGAATAGGAACGGGAGGTCGCCGTTGGGGCCCCCCGCCCGAGCCTGACGCTTGAACGGAGCGATCCCTGCGATGATTGCGGGCGTGATCCGGAGGTCCGCACCCCCACTCGTGCTCGCCCTCGTCGCTGCCGCGTGCGGCTCGAGCCCCGCGCCGGTCGAACGCCCCGAGGTGCACGTCGAGGACGAGCCGCCCAACCCTGTCGTGGGGATCGACGAGGGGGACACGCTCGACCCGATCCTCCCGCTGCTGCCCGGAGGGGTGGACGTCGTCGCGATCCCGCTCCAGCGGTTCACGCAGCTGTGGGACGACCCGGGGCGCCGCGGCTCCGACTTCCTGTTCGACACGCAGAACCCGATGGGTCAGCTGTCGCCGATGCTGATCGAGAGCGCCGAGTTCGCCCGCGGCGATGCGTGGTACGAGGTCTTCCTTCCGCTCCGCCCCAACGGGGCGACAGCGTGGGTGAACGAGCGGGAGGTCCACGTCCGGCCGATCGACCATCGCATCGAGGTCGACCTGTCCGACCGCATGCTGCGGTACTACGTCGACGACGAGGTGAAGGAGCGGTTCCACGTCGGGATCGGCACCGACGCGACGCCCACGGGGAGGGGCGAGTTCTACGTCTGGGTGAAGGTCTACTACGCGAACCCGTATCAGGCGTACGGGATCGGGGCGCTCGGCCTGTCGGGGTTCTCGCCGGTGCTCTCCGAGTGGCCCGGTGGGGGACGCATGGCGATCCACGGCACCTCGAACCCCGGCGACCGCGGCCGACCGGTCTCCCATGGATGCATCCGCGTCTACAACGACGACCTGAAGAAGCTGCTCGACGTGCCGCTCGGGACCCCGGTCGAGATCCGCGCCTAGCCAGTTACAGGGCTGTCACCACTTCGCGCCGACCGACGCGGACAGGAACCTCATCAGCGGTTCGATCTGCTTGCAGCTCCGCACGAACGTCTTCACGAGGTCCGGGCCGGTCATCTGCGCGTCGGTCAGCTTCACCGACGACGTGAAGCTCTTTCGCTTGATGTCCTCGATCATCGGGTCGTCCGGGTCGAACCCACGAGGCGCGCGCTTCAGCGCGTCCTCGGCATGGTCGAGCATCGCGCACGCCTTCTTCCACTCGGTGGGCTTGGCCGAGATCCGCTCGCGGATCCTCTGGAGGTCGGCCGGCTCCGGCATCCACATCCCGCCGGCCACGAAGCAGCTCGCGGGCTCGAGGTGGAGGTAGTAGCCCGGGCCGTGGACGCCCTTCCCACCGAACGGGAAGTGCGCGCCGACGTGGGTCTTGTACGGGCTCTTGTCCTTGGAGAACCGGACGTCGCGGTAGATCCGGAACATCGAGCCCCCGACCGGGCGCGGGTCGGCGACGAGCTGAGCACTCACCTTCCTGAGCTCGGGCCCCACGTCCGAGATGAATTGGAGGAACGGCTCCTTCACCGACTCCTCGTACCGGTCCTTGTTCTCGGCGAACCAGGCGCGGTCGTTGTGCGTCTTGAGGTCGCGGAGGAACGCGAACGTCTGCGCGTCGAAGTACCGCACGGGGGCCCTCCTTCCTGTCGGTGCCCGTCCCCACCACTATCGCCGCGGGGCGGCGAGCCGTCGACCGCGGGGCGTCACCCCACGCTCACTCGACGACGAGCGCCGTCACCATCCCGTACATGCCCTGCGGCCCCTCCACGTGCGGAAGGATGTGGCAGTGGTACGCCCACACGCCGGGGTAGTCGGCGCGCACGAGCACGTCGAACCGCTGGCCCGGCGCCACCATCAGCGTGTCGGCCATGTACCGCTGCCGGGGGTCCAGGGCGAACCCGTCCTCGGCAACGACCTGGAAGTGGTATCCGTGCAGGTGCATCGGGTGGATCAGCGCCCCGTCGTTCGACAGGTGGATCAACACGCCGTCGCCGACATTCGCCGCGATCGGCTGGGTCGCGGGGAACTCCTTGCCGTTCAGCACGAAGCCCGTGGGGCCGTCGCCGAGGAACAGGGTGCTCTCGACGTCGACCCGTTCGCCGTAGAGCGAGCCCCAGTCGCCGCGAGGCGGCTCGACGATGAACGACCCGTAGAGGCCCCTGCCGACCTGTTCGGTCGAGTTGAAGTGCGAGTGGTACACGTACATCCCGGGCGGGTCCACGACGTCGAACTCGTAGGTGAAGAACCCGCCGGGCGGGATCGGGTCCTGCGTGATGAAGGGGACGCCGTCCATGCCGTTCGGAAGGGTGACGCCGTGCAGGTGCATCGTCGTCGGCTGCGTCATCTCGTTCGTGACCACGATCCGGACGTGATCGCCTTCGTTCACCCGGATCTCCGGTCCGGGGACGGTCCCGTTGAACCCCATCGCGTCGACGAACACGCCCGGCTTCGTCTCCCAGCGCACCTCCTCCGCGGTGAGGTCGAAGGTCTTCGTGTTCCCCTCGAGGCGCGGCTCGAGCTGCGCGTTTCCGGCGCCCTCGGTCTCGGCGGGGAACGACTCGACGCCCTCGCGATGTCCCGCGAGCATCTCCTCGACGGTCATCTGGACGTGGGTGCCGGAGGCGCCGGATGCGCCCGCGTGGGCCGACGCGGCGGCCGCGTCGTCCCCGGCCACCATCAGGGTGCCGACCATGCCGGCGTCCTCGTGCCCGGACACCGTGCAGACCGTTCGATACTCGCCGGCCTCGAGCGCCGGCACCTCGAGCGTCGCGGTGTCGCCGAGTTGCAACTCGACGGTGGCGAGCACCTCCTGCCCGGTGTCGACGGCGAACGTGTGGGTCGCGGCGCCGTCGTTCATGACGGTGAAGGTCAGCGCCTCGCCGGCCGGCGCGTGGATCGTCTGCGGGGAGATCGCGAACTCCGACAACGAGACGTCGATCGAGGTCGCCGCCTCGGAGCCTTCTCCTTCAGCGCCCTCGCCGTCCGAGCCCCCGTCGCCGCCGCACGCGGCCGCGACGAGCATCAGCACGAGTAGCCCCAACCCGGCCGCGCTCCAGTGCCTGCTGTTCATGAGGGGGTTCCTCCGTCCTGGTCGTGTTCGGGTCGGAGGATGCCGGTCAGGACGAGCGCCGCTACCGGCCGAAGGTCCCCCTCCGGCCGGGCCTTCCGCGCCGCGCCCGCGTCCGGCCTACGAGGTGAGGGGCTTCGCGGTCGTGGGTTCACTCCGAGGTCGCAGGACGCCGATCGTCAGGACGAGGAAGCCGATGCCCGTGAGCAGGAGGGCCACTCCCATCGCGACGGAGAACAGCGCGACCTGCTCGGCCAGGTAGGCGGTGTTCAGGGCGGTCGTGAGCGACGTCGCCGTCACCCACAGGTTCCGCGCCGCGTTCTGGACCGGTTGGCCGTTCTCGTCGACGGCCGCCTCGGCCTCGTCGTCCGTCTCCTCGCCATCGGGTGTGAGGTACCGGCCCATCTCGGCGTAGGTCCTTCCGCCGGTCGCCTCGAGCGCGTGCGTGCGGATGATCTCGGCGAACTCCTTGGCCTCGGCGCCGGTGTCGATCGGCTCGCCCGGCTCGAGATCGACAGGATCAGGACCGCGCTCGCGAAGTAGCCGCCGAACTGGAAGATCCTTCGCATGGTGTCCTCCTTTCGTACGATGCCCGCATCGTGGCCGCCGCCCGGCCGTCGGCTGCCTGCCGTACGTCCCTTCTTACCAGGGCCGCGAGACCTGGTTGAGGCGCCGGGAGCGGTGAGCCTTCGTCCCGGTGCGGCGGCGGGCGATCAATGACGCGCTGGCGTCGTCGTCTGGTCGCGTTCGGGAGCGCTCGGAGCCGCGCTGAAGCCGGGTCATGCGGGCAGGTCACCCCAACCAGCAGGGGGCTCTCGCCGGCTCGGCTCGAAGTGCCAGTACTCGCGGAGCGCGAGACAGCGCCCGTCCTGTCCGAACCGCAGCAGGAGGCAGCCCGGGAGCGTCACGTCGGCGCCCTCGTTGCGCATCGTGGTCCAGAACTCGGCCGCGACGCGGTCGCCGTCCACGAACGGCCGGCCCATCACGACCCGAACGTCTTCCTGGAACGTCGTCACCTCCGTCCAGTACCGCCGAACGCCGTCCGGTCCCTCGTACGGTTCTTCGAAGATGTTCGAGCGGTAGGTCGCGCGCTCGTCGAACAGCGCCGCCGCCGCGTCGGCATCCTTGTCCTCCCATGCCTTCCGATACGCCTCGAGCCACGATCCAACGTCCATCACGCCCCCGATCAATGGAACCCCACCCTAGTCCGACGTCACTCGGAGGCGTGACCGGCCTCCGCCACGGGGGCCGCGTCGCCACCTCCGTGATCGGTGCCGTGCTCGTCTCCGGAGGTTGCGGCGGCCGCCACGGACCACGTGGTCAGTACGACGAGCACGATGACGAAGCCGGCGAGGCCGAGCCGGACCGGGCGACCGCGCATCGACGTCGTTGGTCGCTCGCGCAGCAGGAGCAAGGCCGTGCCCGCAACGATCCCCACCTCGAGGATCGTCGAGAGCACGTCGACGAACGCGGCGGGCTCGGGAGTGCCCGCCTCGGGTCCGATGGGCAGGCCGGCCGTCCGGGACACGAGCCACACCAGGATCACCAGAGTATTCCCGACGAGCCCGGCAAGCAGGAAGCGTCTCGATGGAAGGACGATCACCCCGACGGCCCAGATGGCCTGCAACCAGGCGACGACGGAGAAGAACACCCCGAAGGCCATGTACTCGGCGAAGTGTTCTTCCATGACCGCGAAGTGGATGGCGGCGGCGGCCATCGACAGCGCGGCGAGCGACACCTGAGCCACCGAAACGGTCGGATCTGCGTCGGTGCGTGCGATCGCGCTCACGGCGATGCTCCTTTCGGCGCCGGCCGGGCGGGGCGCCGATCGGCGCCCCGCCCTCTCATGATGTCCTACAGGGGACACTCGGGGCCCGGAGACGGCTGGTCGATCCGAAGCCCCACCGGCGGCGTCCCCGCCGGCACGAAGTAGGACGCATAGACCACCAGCTCGACCTCGCCTTCGTTCCTCGCCATGTGGATCTCGTCGGGCATGTTCGAGAACGACTGTCCCGGCGCGTACTCGATCTCCATGGTGCAGTCCTCGGCGTGGTAGAAGCTCATGGTTCCTCGCAGGATCGTGACCACCGTCGGACCCGGATGGCTGTGCCAACCAAGGGTTCCGCCCGGTTGGATGACGATCCGCTGAGCCGCGATCTCGACCGGGCCTTGCGTCTGCAGCTTCACCCGGTTCTCGGGCCCGAAACGCCAGTTCACGTCGAGGGGCCGGTCGACCAGGGGTCCCCGCGCCGTCTCTGCGGTGAAGAGGCTGGCGGTCGTGGCCAGGGCATTCCCGATCAGCCCGACTCCCAAAGCGACGAGTCCGACGATCGCCATCACCACGGTTCTCCGGATCATGGATCTCCTCCTTCCAACGTCGTCGCGGGCGCTGCTCCCTCCTGCACGATCCGTCCCTTCTCCGGCCGCGGTGTGCGCCGGTTGTGCAGCGACGCTAGGAGGTGGCTCGAGGCGGCTCTACGGTGCCGGCCCGGTGAGTCCTTGGGATGCTGGCTTCCGTCCCGCCACGGTGCCCGAGCCCTTGACGTCGACGCGGTGATGACGGAGAACATCCGCTGATAGGGGGAGGAGGCCATCGCCCTGGACGCCACGCAGGCGGATGGGCAGTTCGACGCGTTGCGCCGCGAGATCGCGGACCTTCGCGCGTCTCGCGAGCGACTCGCGTTGGCGAACGACGCCGAACGCCGCAGCCTCGAGCGCGCCCTCCACGACGGCGTGCAGCAGCTGCTGGTCGGCCTCGCCGCGAACCTCGAGCTCGCGACCCGATCCCTCGATGCGGACCCCGCAGGAGCGAAGCGACTGCTCGCGGAGACGGGACGCGACGCGCGACAGGCGCTCGAGGAGACGCGGAGGCTCGCGCACGCGATCTATCCGCCACTCTTGGAGGCGGGAGGTCTGGGGATTGCGCTGCGCTCGGCGGCGACGGACGCGAACGTCCCGGTCCGGATCGACGTCGCGCCGGGCGCCGCCTATCCGCCCGAGATCGCCGGCGCCGTCTACTTCTCCTGCCTCGCTGTCTTCGAGCGCGTTCAGGCGGGCACGCCGGTGACGATCCGGGTCGGCGACGAGGCCGGGGCACTCACCTTCGGCATCGCGACGGATGGCAAGCTGGATGCGGAACGGCTACCCATCCGCGATCGGGTCGAGGCGCTCGGCGGGCGACTGACCGTCGAGGGATCGGCCGAGCAGACCCGAGTGGACGGATCCCTGCCGCTTCCGGGAGGAGGCTAGTCGTTCTCGCCCAGGTAGAGGATCACGGCCTTGACGCGCTTGTGGACCGACGCCTCCCAGGTGAGCCCGAGCTTGAGGAAGATCGAGTGGATCACCTTCTCGACGGACCGCTCGGCGAGGAACAGCGACTCGCCGATCGCCGAGTTGCTCTTGCCCGCCGCCATCTCGCGCAACACGTCTCGCTCACGAGGGGTCAGTTGCTTGAGGGGCGACCCCTCGCCGCGAGCGTTCTCGGCGACCAACGCCTCGACGACCTTGGGGTCGATCACGGAGCCGCCCTCCGCGACCGTCTGGATCGCCGAGACGAGTTGCTCGGTGTCCTGGACGCGCTCCTTCAAGAGATAGGAGCGCCCCGCGCTGCCGCTCTCCAGGAGTGCGAGCGCGTAGCTCGGGGTGGCGTACTGACTGAGCACGACCACGCCGATGTCGGGGTGCGTCTCGCGCAGCCGCTCGGCCGCCCGGATCCCCTCGTCGGCGTTGTCGGGAGGCATGCGGATGTCGGTGACGACGACGTCCGGCCTCTCCGTTTCCACCGCGGCGAGCAGCGTGTCGAGGTCGTCGCACACCGCCGCGATCTCGAGGCCCGGCTGCGTCTCGAGCAGACGCCGGATGCCCTCGCGGACGATGTACTGGTCTTCCGCGACGACCACCCGGATCGGCATAGCCGGAGGATACGCCGGTGCCCGACGTCCTGATCGTCGACGACAACGAGAAGAACCGGAAGCTCGCCGCGAGCCTCCTATCCGCCGCCGGGTTCCGGACGATCGAGGCGGCGACGGCCACGGTGGCGATCGAGCTCGCGGCCGAGCACGTGCCGGATGTCGTGCTCATGGACCTTCGGCTCCCGGACATCGACGGCGCCGAGGCGGCTCGAAGGCTCGGAGACGACGAGCGGACGGCCGCCATCCCGATCGTCGCGCTGAGCGCCCTTTCGCTGGAGGGAAACGACGACTGGCTCCAGGCGGCCGGTTTCGCAGGCTGGCTCGAGAAGCCGATCCGGGTGGACACGTTCGCCGATCAGGTGCGCGGGTACTGCGCCGAAGCAACCGGGTGAAAGACCGTCCATCTTAGATGCCGTGCCAGCACGGTAGGCACGGGCACGGGCCGGTTCTACGGTCGCGCAATAGACGGATACGTTCGGCAGTGTGAACATCCCGTCCGCACCGATGACCAGGGGGGAACACGATGGAAGGGGGGCGCACATGCGGAAGCTGTTGATCGTCGGCGTGCTCGGGGTCATGGTCGTTGCGTTCGCGGCCTGCGGCGACTCGGGCTCCGATGCCGAGACCGACGCGCTGCAACGGAAGGCCGACACCTACGAGATCGACACGATCGAGAAGCGGTTCCACCAGGCGATGGCGCTGAAGGACATCGACCAGATGATGAGCCTGTGGGCACCGAACGCCACGCTGACCATCGGTCCCGAGCTGACCGGGGCCGGTTTGGACGAGATCCGAAGCTACTGGCTCGACGAGTCGGTTGCGTTCAAGCCGGAGACGACCTGGGTCTCGGACCATCCGGCGTACAAGCTCGAGATCACGGTCAACGGGGACCGGGGCACGCTGCACTTCGAGTGCCACTTCGTGAACTACGAGACCGGCGAGATGGAGGCGGTCACGGTCGCCGACCAGGACGTGGCGCGGATCGACGGACGGTGGCTGATCACCAACATGGTTGCGGGGTCGACCGAGCTGGCCCCTTGAGCCTGTGTTCGCGACCCGGTCAGAGAAACGACGAGGGGAGGCCGTCGCCGAGAAGCGCCGGCCGATGAGCCCGGGCGACTACCGGCTCGTCCGGGCCGTCGGTCGCCTGCCCACCAGGGTCCACACGAAGCTGCTCATCGCGTTCGTGGGTACCGCCGTGTTGCTCGTCGCCGTCGGTGCTCTCGGGCTCCGCGTCCTCGCGCAATCCAACGACCGGGTGAGCGAGCTCGGGCCGCTCCAGGAACGAGCCGGCGCCTACGGCAAGCTCCAGAGCGTCACGTCGAACGTCCGCAACCTCCTCGCCGAGAACATCCCGGAGGACTCCGACTTCTACACGGTCTGGCCCGACGCGTTCCCGATCGACCGAGGGCCGAAGGCTCGCGTCGCGGTCGACAACGCGGCGGCGAACCAGGTCGCGCGGATCGCACCAGGGACCTTCCCCGACCGACTGGGGTTCGTGCCTCCGGCAGCGGACGAGCGGTACCTCCGTGAGATCCGCGAAACGAGCGTTCGCCTGTTCTCGCTCCTGACCGAGATGATCGGTGATCCCAGCGATTCCCGACGACCGGACGCGGAGCGGCTGGCGGGGGACCTGAACCAGCTGGCTCAGGAACTCGAGAATGCCACGACGGCGAAGGCCCACGACCTCATCGCCGACAACGCACGCGCCTACGCGAATTCGCGGAGCCTCTACCTGGGAGTCGCCGTCGGCGCGATCGGACTGGCGCTTCTGCTCGGCTTCGTGCTGTCGTGGTCGGTGATCGGTCCCATCCAGCGGATCGATCCTCGCCTGGCCGCCATCGCGGCGGGGGACTTCTCCGGGCGCGTCGACGTCGAGAACCGGGACGAGCTCGGCGCCCTCGCCGCGAACGTGAACCGGACGAACGACGAGCTCAGACGCCTCTACGCGGAGCTCGAGTCGGCGAGCCAGCACAAGTCGGACTTCCTGGCCAGCATGTCGCACGAGCTGCGCACGCCGCTGAACGCGATCCTCGGCTTCTCGCAGGTGCTGCGCGAGGGGATGGTCGGTCCGGTGAACGAGAAGCAGGCCGAGTACCTCGAGGACATCCTGTCCTCCGCGAACCACCTGCTCGCCCTGATCAACGATGTGCTCGACCTGTCCAAGATCGAGGCCGGGCAGGTCGAACTGGAGCGGCGACCGTTCTCGCTGCGGGAGGCGCTCGAGCGGGGGGTCGTCGTCGTACGGGAGCGGGCGAGCGACGACGGCGTCAGCGTCGCGCTCGAGGCGGATCCGGCTGCCGACGTCGTCGACGGGGACGAGCGGCGGATCCAGCAGGTGATCTTCAACCTGTTGTCCAACGCCGTGAAGTTCACGCCCGCGGGTGGGGCCGTCGACGTGGCATCGGCACGGGTCAACGGCGAGGTACGCGTCTCGGTCGCCGACACGGGCCCGGGCATCGCCTTCGAGGACCAGGAGCGGATCTTCGAGGACTTCCAGCAGGCGTCGTCGGGGCTCGAGCAGCGCGAGGGGACGGGTCTCGGCCTCGCGCTCTCGAAGCGGCTCGTCGAACTCCACGGCGGACGGCTCTGGCTCGAGAGCGAGCTCGGCAAGGGGAGCACGTTCGTGTTCTCCCTGCCCGCGAGGTCGTCGTAGTCATGGCGGGCGAACGGATCCTCGTGGTCGAGGACAACGAGCTGAACATGAAGCTGTTCCGCGACATCCTGGTCTCGACGGGATACCGGACGCTCGAGGCGACGACCGGCGGCGAGGCGGTCGAGCTGGCAACCGAGCACACACCGGACCTCGTGCTCATGGACATCCAGCTTCCGGACCTCGACGGCGTACAAGCACTCGGCCGGCTGCGTGCGGACGAACGCACCGCCGCGATCCCCGTGCTCGCACTGACCGCACAGGCGATGGACGGAGATCGCGAGCGCTTCCTCGCCGCGGGGTTCGACGGGTATCTCTCGAAACCGGTGAACGTCCCCGAGCTCATCGGCGCCGTTCGGCTGCACTGCGACGGAGGCGACCGATGAACGGCGACGGCAAGATCCTCGTCGTCGACGACGTCCCCCAGAACGTGCGCCTGCTCGAGGCCGTCCTGGCACCCCGCGGCTACGAGGTGGTCACCGCCACCGACGGTGACGGCGCCCTCAGACTCGTCGAGTCGGAGGAGCCGGATCTCGTGCTACTCGATGTCGTGATGCCCAAGCTGGATGGCTACGAGGTCTGCAGACGACTCCGCGCGCGCCCGGAGACGGCGATGTTGCCGGTGCTCATGGTCACGGCGAGCGTAGCGGAGAAGGCGAAGGTGATCGAAGCCGGTGCGGACGATCTGATCGCCAAGCCGTTCAACCAGGACGAGATGCTCGCCCGGGTACGGTCGTTGCTTCGGATCAAGCGCTACCACGACACGGTCGAGGCACAGGCGGCCGAACTGCTCCAGCTCAATCGATCGCTCGAAGGACGTGTGCACGCGCAGGTCCGGGAGCTCGAGCGGATGCAGAAGCTGCGGCGGTTCCTCTCGCCGCAGCTCGCCGACGCGATCGTCTCGTCAGGCGACGACTCGATCCTGCGCAGCCACCGTCGCAAGGTCGCGATGTTCTTCGCCGACCTCCGCGGTTGGACGAGCTTCGTGGACACCGTCGAACCCGAGGAGCTGATGCAGGTGCTCGGCGAGTTCCACCGGACGATCGGCGGTCTCGTCCGGCGGTTCGATGCCACGGTGGGCTTCCTCGAAGGGGATGGGGTCCAGCTCTTCTTCAACGACCCCACGGAGGTTCCCGACGCCGCGCTCCGTGCGGTACGGATGGGGTGTGCGCTGCGCGAGGAGATGGAAGCGGAGCTGACGCCTCAGTGGCTGAAGCGCGGATACGAGCTCGACTTCGGGGCCGGGATCGCGCTGGGGTACGCGACCTGTGGCGAGGTCGGCTTCGAAGGCCGTTCCGATTACGCGGCGATCGGAGCGGTGACGAATCTCGCATCGCGGCTCGCCGATGAAGCGAGGGCGGGCGAGGTCCTGATCGCGCAGCGCCTCTACGCGGAGGTCGAGGCCGACGTCGAGGTGGAGCCCGCCCGCGAGTTCACCCTCAAGGGGTTCCGGCAGCCGATGACGGCCTTCAACCTCGTTGCCGTGCGCGAACCGGCCGGGGACGTGTCGGCGGTGGCGAGCTCCTGACGTTCGAGCAACGGAACGATCTGGTGGGCCCCCGGGGACTCGAACCCCGAACCTGCGGATTAAGAGTCCGTTGCTCTGCCAGATTGAGCTAGAGGCCCGGCGCAGTGTAGCAACCGCATCAGGGTGACCGAGGGGACTCGAACCCCCAGCCTCCAGGACCACAACCTGGCGCTCTGACCACTTGAGCTACGGCCACCGCGTTCGGGGCGATTGTACCCGCGGCCCTCGACTGCCCTTGCTGCCGCGATCGGCCCGTGGGATGATTGAACGGCCATTCAACACGCCCGGAGGGCCCGATATGGCGGTTCGCGAGACGGTGGAGATCGACCTCGAGCTGGTCGACCGGCTGATCCAGGAGCACGAGGCGGAGCTCGAGCCGAAGCATCGGGCCTCGATCGAGTACCGGGCGGTCGCCGGGCGGCACGTCGCCGGCGGCGTGGCCTCCTCGTGGCAGGCCTCGCCCCCGCACGCCATCTTCATCGACCGCGGCGAGCGGAACCGTCTCTGGGACATCGACGGCAACGAGTACGTGGACTACCACCTCGGCTACGGCGCGATGGTGGTCGGCCACGCGCACCCGGCCGTCGTGGAGGCGATCCGGCGGCAGGCCGGCCGCGGGACGCACTTCGCGCAGCCGACGCGGGACCTCGACGTGATCGGGCAGAACCTCGCCGAGCGCTTCTCGCTCCCGCTCTGGCGGTTCTGCAACTCGGGGACCGAGGCGACCCTCGAGGCGGGCCGGCTCATGCGCGCGGCGACGGGGCGCGACCTGCTGATCAAGATCGAGGGGAGCTATCACGGGCATCACGACTCGCTGATGTTCAGCGTGATCCCCGATCCCGACGAGATCGGCCCCCGCGAGCACCCGGTCACCGTCCCGCAGGCTCCGGGGATCCCCGACGCGTTCGCGGAGCTCGTACGCGTGGTGCCGTTCAACGACCTCGGCGAGGCGCGCCGGGCGTTCGAGGAGAACCGCGACCGGGTCGCGGGGATGATCGTCGAACCCGCGATGATGAACTGCGGCGTCGTGCTCCCCGAGCCCGGCTACCTGCAGGGGCTGAAGGACCTGTGCCACGAGTTCGGCGCGTACCTCGCGTTCGACGAGGTCAAGACCGGCGTCACGATCGCCTACGGGGGGGCCGTGGAAGCGTTCGGCGTCGTGCCGGACATCGTGTGCCTCGCCAAGGCGATCGGCGGCGGCACGCCGTGCGGCGCGATCGGGGCGACCGAGGAGCTGTTCCGCCCGGTCGTCGAGGGCGACTACGACATGGCGGGGACGTTCAACGGCAACCCGCTCACGATGGCCGCGAGCCGCGCCACCCTCACGGAGGTCCTGACGAGGGACGCGTACGCGACGTTCGAGCGCGCGGACGCCGGCCTGAAGGAGGGGCTGGGCGCGGCGATCGACCGGTTCCGTCTGCCCGCCTACGTGACCGGCGTCGGCGCGAAGGGCTCGGTGATCTACTCGCCAACCCCCGTCCGCGAGTACCGGGACGCGCTCGGCATCGACGAGCGGATCACGTACCTCGCGTGGCTCTTCCAGCTGGGCGGCGGCGTCTTCAAGTCGCCGTGGTCCAAGCAGGAGACGTGGACGCTGTCCGTGTGGCACTCGGACGAGGACGTCCGGCGCTACGTGGACAACTTCGAGGCGTTCGCGTCCGCGATCACGTCGTCGTAGGCGGCGACGGCTCATGCCGTCCCCCCCGGCGGAACCACATCGTGGCGTTCACGAACGCCGCCGCGACGATCAGCCTCCCGAGTAGGTAGATGCTCCCGAGCAACAGGATCGCGATCCCGAGCGCGCCGTAGCGGTCCGTCGCGCTGTCGATCCGGGGCGCGAACCAGACCACTACCACGATGTGGACCACCTGCGCGCCGAGCGCGAACAGCACCGCCCCCGGCAGCATCGCCTTCCACCCGGCCCCCGCGGCGTGGGGGAGGAGCACGCAGGCGAGGACCCAGGTCGCCAGGTAGATCGCGAACACGAGGAGGATGGTGACGACCCAGCCGGCTGCGTCGGCTCCCTCCCGCGCTTGGCGGGCGAGCCCGGTGGACCCGGTCGCCGCCGCCACGAGGCCGAGGAACACGAGTCCTCCCTTCGTCGTGTCGCGGAACTTCACCCGCCCAAGCTCCCACGCGGCGGCGTAGGTGAGCCGCAACGCCTTGACCATCGAGCGGGACGCCAGCAGGAGGGCCCACGCGACGAGCAGGAGCGTGAGGATCTGGCCCCACAGCGGCTGTGACGAGACGTCCGTGACCGTCTCGGCCGTGAGGCCCCCGACGCCGGCGGTCGCCAGGTCCGAGCGATCCACCCCGAACACGCCGGCGAGGATCACGAGGAAGGCGACGTACGGGACGAACACCAGGAACAGCCGGAAGGCGATCGCCGCCGACAGGAGCGGGCCAAGGCGGTCGCGGTCGCGTTCGTATACCTCGAACGCAGTGTCGACGCCCGGGTTCGACGAGCGGGAGGCCTCGACGCGCTTCCACGTTTCGTCGGCGCGGGCCCGGAGCTCCTCGCCCTTCTCCCGGAGCGCGGCGATCCGGTGGCGCTCGGCTGCTTCGTGTTCGGACTCGCCCGCGGTCGGAACCGCGGGCGCGTCCGGCTCATCGGGCGGCGGTTCCATCGGGGACCCGTGCGGTGCCTACGCGGCCGCGAGCTCCTTGCCCGCACTCCGCAGGTGGAAGGCGAGCACGATCTCGCCGATGCCGCGGAACATGGCGAAGAAGCCGACCCAGATCAGGATGAGCGCCGCCCGCGGCGCGAAGAACTGCTGGGAGGCCCAGAACGCCAGCAGGATCTCGAGGATCCCGACGACGAGTCCGAGCCACCAGAGCTCGTTCACGGGCTTGGTGACCACGGCGAACGAGATGTCGAACACGCCCTTGAACAGCAGGAGGAAGCCGAGCAGCGCGGCGAGCTCGTAGAAGGCGCCGATCGGGTTGACGAAGGCCCAGATCGCGCCGCCGACGAACAGGACGCCCAGTAGGACGTGGAGCCACTTCCAGCCCTCGGTGGTCCCGAGCGCCATGAACTCGTTCACCCCGGCGATCAGGAACACGGCCCCCATCAGGGCGCCGACCGCGGCGATCGAGGTGACGTTGAACCGCAGGACCACCAGCGCGATCAGCATCCACAGGATCCCGGTGACCAGGAACAGCCACCACAGGCCGGTCGCCGCCTGAGCTGCGCGAGACCTCGTCGTCACCATGCTCCCCCTCCTCGTTCGTGCGGAGACGACCGTGGCCGGCCGCCGACGCGAAGCGTCTCACGCCCCCCATCGCGGGTCCACCACCCGGGGGAGGCCGCCACCGCCCGGGCGTATGCTCCAGCCTCACCGAAGGAGGACGCGATGGCCCAGCCCCCGAGCCCGATCGATCCCGACCGCGTGACCGAGCTCACCGAGCGCCAGGAGGCGCTCCTTGCCGAGCGCCTCCCGAGATCGCTCGCGTTCGCCAAGCGCGCGAGCCAGTCGCTCGCGGGCGGGGTGTCGTGCACGTGGCACGCGCTCGACCCGTACACGATCTACGGGGTCCGCGGCCTCGGGTCCCGGCTGTGGGACCTCGACGACAACGAGTACGTCGACCTCCACTGCGGGTACGGGGTCATGGTCGCCGGCCACGCGCATCCGAAGGTCGTCGAGGCCGTCCGCGACCGGGTGGCGCTCGGCACCCACTTCGCGACGCCGGTCGAGGAGACCGTGGAGGTGGCCGAGCTGCTCGCCGAGCGGTTCGGGCTGCCGCTCTGGCGGTTCAAGAACTCGGGGTCGGAGGCGACGATGGACGCATGCCGCATCATGCGGGCCGCGACCGGGCGCGACCTGATCGTCAAGGTCGAGGGCTGCTACCACGGCAGCTCGGACGGGCTGGCGTTCTCCTACTGGGTCGACCCGGCAGAGGCGGGGCCGCGCGACCGGCCCCTCCCGGTCCCGAACACCGGGGGCGTCGCCGAGGTGTTCGGACAGGCGCTGCGGATCGTACCGTTCAACGACCTCGGCGCCGTCGAACGCGTCCTGGCCGAGGACGGGGAACGCATCGCCGGCATGATCCTCGAGCCCGTGCCCATGAACGCGGGCGTGATCCCTCCACTCGCGGGCTACCTCCAGGGCGTCGCCGACCTGCTACACGGGAATGGATCGCTGCTCGCGTTCGACGAGGTGAAGACCGGCGCAGTGGTCGCGTTCGGCGGCGCGACCGAGCGGTTCGGCGTGCGCCCGGACCTCGTCGCGCTCGCCAAGGCGATCGGCGGCGGGGTGCCGGTCGCGGCAGTCGGCGGCACCGAGGAGGCCATGCGGGTCCTGATCGACGGGACGATGGAGTTCGAGGGGACGTTCAACGGCAACCCGCTCTCGATGGTCGCCGCGAAGGCGGTCCTGACCGAGATCCTGACGCCGGACGTCTACTCCAGGCTCGATGAGCTCGGGACGTTCTACGCCGACGGGCTGCGGGGGCACGTCGCCAGGCACGGCCTCCCCGCGCTCGTGACGGCGGTGGGGTGTCGCGGCTCGGTCCATTTCCGCGCCGAACCCGTGCGCGACTTCCGGGACGCCGTGGACACGGACGACAGGCTGGCGCGCCTCGCCTGGCTCTACCAGCTGACCGCCGGCGTGTTCGTCCCCTCGGGCGATCCCTGGACGTTCTCGGTCGCGCACACCGAGGAGGACCTGCGGCGTTCCATCGACGCGTTCGGGGCCTTCGCGACGGAGGTCGCTTCGTGACCCGCCGGTAGACTCGCTCGGATGGCGACCACCCCGGAACATCTCGAGCTCGTCGAGCAGGTCTCGGCGCACAATTACCACCCTCTGCCGGTCGTGGTCGCCGAGGCCGAGGGGGTGTGGGTGACCGACGTCGAGGGCCGCCGATACCTCGACATGCTCGCCGCGTACTCCGCCCTGAACTTCGGCCATCGCCACCCCGCGCTGATCGCGGCCGCGAAGGAGCAGCTCGACCGGGTGACCCTCACGAGCCGCGCGTTCCACAACGACCAGATGGGCCCGTTCCTCGGCGCGCTCGCCGAGCTGTGCGGCAAGGACACGGCGCTTCCCATGAACACCGGCGCCGAGGGCGTGGAGACCGCGCTCAAGACCGCACGGAAGTGGGGGTACGAGGTGAAGGGCGTGGCGCCCGACCGCGCGAAGGTGATCGTCTGCGACGGGAACTTCCACGGACGGACGATCACGATCGTGAGCTTCTCGACGGACGAGGACTCGCGCCGCGGGTTCGGCCCGTTCACGCCCGGGTTCGAGATGGTGCCGTACGGCGACGCCGACGCGCTCGAAGCGGCGATCGACGACGACACCGTGGCGTTCCTCGTCGAGCCGATCCAGGGGGAGGCCGGGGTGGTCGTCCCGCCGGACGGGTACCTTCGCCGCGCGCGAGAGCTCTGCTCGGACCGGGGCGTGCTGCTGATCGCTGACGAGATCCAGTCGGGGCTCGGGCGGACCGGGACGACGTTCGCCTGCGAGCACGAGGACGTGGTGCCGGACGTCTACATCCTCGGCAAGGCGCTCGGGGGCGGGATCGTGCCGGTGTCGGCCGTGGTCGCCGACCGGGACGTGCTCGGCGTGTTCGGGCCAGGTCAGCACGGCAGCACGTTCGGCGGCAACCCGGTCGCGAGCGCGATCGGCCGGAAAGTCGTCGAGATGCTCAGTACCGGTGAGCTCCAGGAGCGCTCGGCCAAGCTGGGGGAGTACCTCCTGCAGGAGATCCGCGGGGCGGAGCTCGACACGGTGGCGGAGGTGCGCGGCCGCGGCCTGTGGATCGGGATCGACCTCGCCGAGGGCGCGGGCTCGGCCCGCGCATCGTGCGAGACCTTGCTCGGGGAGGGCGTGCTCGCGAAGGACACCCGCGAGATGACGATCCGGCTCGCGCCGCCGCTGGTGATCGAGCGCGAGGAGATCGACTGGGCGCTCGAGCGCGTCCTCCCGGTCCTCGAGTCCGCCTCGGACTGAGCCTCCCGGACCCGGCCTAGCCCTCGAGGGGTGGCTCGGGCGAAGCGACCGGCGGGACCGGCGCGATCGCCACGTCCGCCGCGACGGCTCCGTCCGCGGTCGTGGCCGCCCCGAGCCTGGTCTCGGCCTCGCCGTCCTCGTGATCCCCCCTGCGGAGCCAGCCTCGGCTCGAGCGCAGCCAGCCGCCAGCACGCTCGCCGAGCGAGCGGTGCTCCTTCTTCTCCCTGCGCTTCTTCGCTCGGGCGCGGGCCTCCTGCTCCTTCGTGAACTCGCTCTCGAGAACCTCGTGGTGCTCGATCCAGATCGAGGCCGTCGCCTGGATCGTGGCGGCGAACGGGATCGCGAGGAACGCCCACAGGAGGCCGCCGATCGCCGCGCCGGCGAGGGCCGCCCCGAACGCGACCGCCGGGTGCATCTCCATCGTCTTGCTCTGCAGACGCGGTGCCAGGAGGTAGTTCTCGACCTGTTGGTAGATCAAGACGTAGATCAACAGGATCAGCGTGTCCGTCGCCCCGACCGAGAAGAACGCGACCGTCAGCGGGACGATCGCGGCGATGTACGTCCCGATGATCGGGATGAACTCGGCGACGAACCCCTGGAAGAGCGCGAGCGGCGCTGCGCCGGGCACGCCGAGGATCTTGACGACGATGAAGAAGAGCACGCCGTTGATGATCATCAGCAGGCCCTTCGAGTAGAAGTACCCGCCGGTCTTGTTGATCGCCGCCTCCCAGATCGAGACGAGCTCCTCCTGCTTCTGCGTCGGGAAGAAGGCGAGGACGGCGCGCTTGAACTTCGGCGCCTCCGCCACCATGTAGAACAGGAACATCCCCACGGTGAACATCGCGAAGATGCCGCCGACCAGGGAACCGGTCAGCCCGAGCAGGAACTCCCCCGGGTGCAAGGTGTTGACCGCGTTCGCGATGTTCTGCGCGCCCTCGCCGATCGACTCGGTCGAGATGTCGACGCCCAGCGTGTCCGACGCCCAGGTCTGGACCTGATCCGCCCATGCGGGGACCTGTTCCGCGATGTTGGTGATGCCGTTGATCAGCGTCCTGACGAAGATCAGGAAGATCACCGAGAGGAGGAGGAACGTCACGAACAGGAGCAATCCCGTCGCCCACCCGCGTCGCCATCCGCGGGCCTGCAGGCGATTCACGGCCGGCTCGAGGGCGAACGAGAAGAACAGGGCGAGCAGGATCCACATCACGACGTGCTTCAGGATCCCGAGTAGGAAGAACGCCGCCGTGAGGGCGACGACGACCCCGATCGCCCACAGGATCGTCGGCTTCACCCATGCCGGGGGCGTGCGATCCTCGAGCTCCGGCTCGACGGGCTCGGGCTCGTCCTCGACGACCTCGTCTTCATCGGCCTGGGTGACCGGCGGTGGCTCGGGGCTGAGCCATCCCCACGCGACCACCGCCGCGATCGCCGCGCCAACCGCGAGCAGCGCGGCCTTCCACCAGCTGGAGCCGCCGTCGTCGGTGGATGCGGCCACGGTCGCCCTCGCCCCCTCGGCGCCGGACCACCGCCGGTCCGGCGTGCCTGGGAACCCTACCCCAGGGTTCGTGCCGGGTCTTTGATTCGGCCCCGTCGAGGGGGCAGACTCGTGCTCGACGCGGTCGGATGAGCCGTCCGACGCACGAGGGGAGGAGATCGATGGCGACCGAGAGGCAGCCGAGCTATTGGGCCGCCGGGTGGGCTACGTTCGCCGGGATCGTGATGATCATGCTCGGCGTGTTCCACGCGATCGCCGGGCTCACGCACATCGTGGATCCGGACGTGTACGCGACCTCCGGCGACTACGTGTTCAAGTTCACGAGCGACACGTGGGGCTGGATCCACCTGGTCTGGGGGATCATCGTGCTCTTCGCGGGGTTCGGCATCTTCCGCGGCGCGGAGTGGGCCCGCACGATCGGCGTGATCATCGCGCTCGTCAGCGCGATCGCGAACTTTGCCTACTTGCCGTACATCCCCGTGTGGTCGATCGCGATGATCGCGATCAGCGTCGCGGTGATCTGGGCGCTCACGGTTCACGGGCGGGACGTCACCGCCACCTGATCCCCGCGTCTGATCGCGCGAAGGCCCGGCCGCGAACCGGGCCTTCGCCGTCTCAGGCCTCCCCACCCCGGTCGGTCGAACGTTGCACGGCGCGACGACGCCACGGGACCACGCCCTCGAGCTCGATCTCGAGGGAGAAGCTTAGGAACGTTTGCACGAGCACGACGACCGCGAGCGTGATCGCGCTCTCGAGCGTGGTGTCGATCGTGATCGTCTGGACGATGTCCGCGATGATGAGGACCTCGAGGCCCAGCAGGATCGCCTTGCCGACGTCCTTCCGGACCCGTTCGTAGGCCTCCTCGCGGCCGGGGCCCGCGAACCCGAGGACGAAGCGGATCCCGGCGATGACGGAGCCGACCGCGAGGATCGCGACGCCCGCGAGCTCGAACCCTCGGACGACGTCCTCCATCACCCCTTCGAAGCTCATGCGTTCGCCTCCGTCGTGGTGTCGATCCGGCCGATGGCGTCGCGGAGCATAGGTCGCTTCCATCTCGGGGTACAGTGCCTCCTCCGGCCCTGCTCTTCCGGGCCCGACACGAGGAGGCGACATGGCGGCCCCGAAGCGACGACCTGCCCTCACCGGCCAGCAGCTGCAGGAGGTGCTCGCCCTGATGAAAGGGGCCGACAGTGTCGAACTGAAGCTCACGGTTCCGGAGGGCAACACGAACGCGACCGTGAAGGCGCTCGGCATCGACCCCCTCGACGCCCGGGTGCGGCAGGTGTTCTTCTTCGACACTCCCGACCTGAAGCTCAACGACGCCGGGGTCGTCGTTCGGGCGCGCCGGATCCAGGATGCTGCCGCCGACACCGTGGTGAAGCTGCGACCCGTGATCCCCGACGAGATCGCCCCCGAGCTTCGGACCGACCCGGCGTTCGGGGTCGAGGTGGACGCGATGCCGGGCGGCTACGTCTGCTCGGCTTCGTTGAAGGGCACGTCGACGAACGCCGAGGTCTGGGAGACGGCGGCAGGCGCGAGGTCTCCCCGCAAGCTGTTCTCGAAGGCCCAGCGCCGGTACTTCGAGGCGAACGCCCCCAAGGGCATAGCGCTCGACGACGTGTCGGTCCTCGGACCGGTGAACCTGCTGAAGCTGAAGTTCAAGCCCAAGGAGCTCCAGCAGAAGATGGCGGTCGAGCTGTGGTTCTATCCGAATGGGTCGCGCATCCTCGAGCTGTCGACGAAGTGCGCCCCCGCGGAGACCTTCCAGGTCGCCGCCGAGGCGCAGGCCTACCTCTCGGGACGAGGCATCGACCTGACGGGCGAACAGCAGACGAAGACGAAGAGCGCGCTGACGTACTTCTCCAAGGTGCTCGCGAAGGCAGCTCGCTGAGCCCCGCGGTCAGATCCCGAGGATCTTCGCCTTCGCCGCCGCGAACTCTTCGTCGCTGAGCGCCCCCGAGGCATGCAGCTGCGCGAGCTTCTGGATCTGCATCGACGGGTCCTCGCTCGGCGGCGGTCCGGCCGCCTGCTGCTCGTAGCCGGCCTCCGCGGCCGCGGCCTGCGTCTGCACGTACTGCGCGTCCTGATCGGCGTACTTGGACGCCTGACGGCGGGCCACCCGGCCACTCACCGCGGTCGCCGTCCCGGCGACTACGGCCGTCCTCGCCGCCATCCCGACGAGCCCGGGTCCTCTGCGTCGCATCATCCTGATCTCCTCCTAGTCCTTGTTCGCGTTCGCGAACTCGACGGCTGCCTGCACGACCTCGTACGGCAGGCGCTCGAGGTCGAGCACCTCGCCGCCGGCGTTCAGGATCGCGTCTCGGAGCTTCGTCGCCCAGACGTCCTCCCACACCAGCAGCGCCGCCGAGGAGTTCGGCTCGAGCTCCTCGCCCGCCGCGGCCAGGTCTTCCTCGTTCAGCAGCCCCAGCCCCTCGGGCGAGAGCGCGTCGAACGCCTTGAACACGTCGGAGTCGAGGTCGCCGAGCTCCGCCGCGACCACGGCGCCGTCCGCGTCCTTCATCACGAACGCGAGGTCGATGATCCGGATCGTTCCGGCCTCGACCAGCTCGGCCAGCGCGGGCACGATCTCGCCCTTGAACTGGTTGCCCGGGAAGGCCACGATTAGGTACTCCACCGGTCCGATGCTCATCCGGTTCCCCCTTCGGTATAGCGTCGTCCGCGAGGCCCGAACTATCTCACGACGGACCGGTCTCGGACCAACGCGGTGAGGAGCCCCGACCCGGCGATGAGTTGCAGGCACCTCCCCGGTCTCATCCGCATGACCGCCGAGACGCGGCCGTGAGCACGTTCGTCCTGATCCACGGCGCCGGGTCCGAGGCCTGGTACTGGCATCTCGTGGTGCCCGAGCTCCGGTCGCGAGGGCACGACGCCGTCGCGCCGGACCTGCCCTCCGACGACGACTCGGCCGGGTTCCCCGAGTACGCGGACGCCGTCGTGGAGGCGGTCGGCGACCGGACCGACCTGGTCCTGGTGGCCCAGTCGCTGGGCGGGTTCACCGCGCCGCTCGTGTGCGAACTCGTTCCCGTCCGCCTGGTGGTCCTGCTCGCCGCGATGGTGCCGGCGCCGGGCGAACCGCCGGGCGACTGGTGGGCGAACACCGCGTTCGACGAGGCGCGGCGCGCGCAGGCCGAACGCGACGGCCGAGCACCGGACGAGTTCGACGTCATGACCGAGTTCTTCCACGACGTCCCGCCGGACGTCGTGGCCGAGGCCTTCGAGCGCGGGGAGCGCGATCAGTCCGGGACTCCGTTCGAGCGGCCGTATCCGTTCGAACGCTGGCCGGACGTGCCGACGCGGTTCCTGCTGTGCCGGGACGACCGGTTCTTCCCCGCCGACTTCATGCGCCGCGTGGTCCGCGAACGCCTCGGCATCACGCCCGACGAGATGGACGGCGGTCACCTCCCGGCGCTCGCCCGCCCGACGGAGCTCGCCGAGCGGCTCGACCGGTACGCGCGGGAGGTCGATCGCGCGACAGCGTGACTGCGCGTGAGACGATGCCGGCCGTGAGCACCGAGCGCCACCCGCGGATGCAGGCGGTCGCCGAGGACGCGCGCGTCACGCCTATCGAGCTCTTCTTCGACCTGGTCTTCGTGTTCGCGATCACCCAGGTGACCTCGCTGATGGGCGCGGAGCCGATCTCGGCTCGAGGGATCGTGCGCGGCCTGCTCCTGCTGTCGCTGCTCTGGTGGTGCTGGGTCGGCTACGCCTGGCTCGGCAATGTCCTCCGGGCTGACGAGGGCCTCGGACGCCTGGCCATGTTCGGGGCGATGGCGGCGATGTTCGTCGTCGCGCTCTCGGTCCCGGAGGCGTTCGACGACCTCCCGGGGGGGTGGTACGGGCCCGTCGTGATCGCGCTGGGCTACCTGGCCGTGCGCCTCCTGCACCTCACGATGCTGTGGCTCGCGGCGAGCGCCAACGACGATCCGGGTCTCCGCGCCCAGCTCGTCCGGTGGGCGCCCTCGGTCGTCTCGGGCACGACGATCCTCCTCGTGGCGTCGCAGCTCCACGGGACCGCGCAGACCCTCGCCTGGGCGGCGGCGCTGGTGGCCGACTACCTCGGCACGATCCTCTCCGGTGCCTCGGGTTGGCGGCTCAACTCGGCCGCCCACTTCGCCGAGCGGCACGGCCTGATCGTGATCATCGCGCTGGGCGAATCGATCGTGGCGATCGGTCTCGGCGTGGTGCACGTGCCGATCGCGGGCCCGATCGTGGCCGCCTCGGTGCTGGGGCTCACGCTCGCGGCCGCGATCTGGTGGACGTACTTCGACGTCGTCTATCTGGTCGCCGAGCGCACCCTGCGGCGCCTGCGGGGAGAGGCCAGGGCTCGCCTGGCCCGCGACGCGTACAGCTACCTCCACCTGCCGATGATCGCCGGCATCGTGCTCATGGCGCTCGGGCTTGAGGAGGTGCTCGCCGGGGTCGCTGGCGAGGGTGATCACACGATCGGCGACCCTCTCGCGACCCTCCCGCTCGTCGCGATGTACTCGGGGGTCGCGATGTTCCTGCTCGGGCACGTGGCGTTCACCTATCGGGTCGAGCGGTTCGTCAAGATCCGCCGCGTGGTCGCCGCCGCCCTGCTGCTGGTGCTGATCCCGGTGGGATTGGAGCTCCGGGCGCTCGGCGCGCTCGCGCTCCTGACCGGCGTGATGGTGGTCCTCGTCGTAGCGGAGACGATCCGGTACGCGGAGGACCGCGAGCGGATCCGCCACGAGGAGGACTGACCTCGGGGGTCGCCGCCCCTGAACCGCGCTATCGTCGGCGTGATGTCGCAGGCCGAGCGGGAGAGCGCTCCGGAGCGGGCCGGGCTCGTCCTACTCGCGCTCATCCTCGTGGCCGCCGTCGCGAACCTGAACCTCGCGGTCGCGAACGTCGCCCTCCCGTCGATCGGCGCCGCGTTCGACTCGTCGCAGACGACGCTCAACCTCATCGCGGTCGGGTATTCGCTCGGCCTCGCTGCGTCGGTGCTGTACCTCGGCGCGGTCGGCGACCGCTACGGGCGGAAGCTGATGCTGATCCTCGGGACGACGCTCGCGATCCCGTTCAGCCTGCTCGCCGCGTACGCGCCGTCGGACGAGGTGCTGTTCCTAGCGCGGGTGGGCGGAGGGCTCGCCGCCGGGATGGCCTACCCGACGACCCTGGCCCTGATCGCCGCGCTCTGGTCCGGCCCCGGCCGGACCCGTTCGATCGCGCTGTGGTCGGCACTCGGCGGCGCCATCTCGGCGCTCGGGCCGCTGATGTCGGGCGTGGTGCTCGAGCACTTCTGGTGGGGTTCGGTATTCCTCCTGACGTTGCCGCTCGCCGTGGTCGCACTCCTGCTCGCGATCCGGCTCGTGCCAGCGCACGTGAACGAGGCCACGGAGCCCGTCGACAACCTGGGAGGGATCCTCTCCGTCGTGTTGGTCGCGTCGTTGATCCTGGCGATCAACTTCGCGCCGGTTCCGAACGAGGCCTCACTCGTGCTCGTGCTGAGCGCGATCGTGGTTGCCGCGGCGATCGCGTTCGTCCTGCGTCAGCGCCGGGCCGACAACCCCCTGTACGACCTCCACGTCGCGAGTCGCCGCCTCTTCTGGGTGGCGGCCTGTGCCGGGATCATCGTGTTCGGCACGCTGATGGGCGCGATGTTCATCGGCCAGCAGTTCCTCCAGAACGTCCTGGGATACAACACATTGGAAGCGGGTACGTCGATCCTGCCGGCGGCTGCGTTCATGGTGATCATCGCGCCGAGATCGGCCAAGCTCGTCGAGTCGAGAGGTGCACGGTTCACTCTGCTCCTCGGCTACGTCTTCTGTTTCCTGGGGTTCGTCTGGATGCTGGCTCGTTGGAACGAGGGCATCCCGTACTGGGAGGTCGCGGTCGCGTACGCACTGGTCGGCATCGGGGTGGGGTTCGCCGGAACGCCGGCCTCGCACTCGCTGACCGGCTCCGTGCCCGTTGCCCGCGCGGGGATGGCATCGGGAACGGCGGACCTGCAGCGGGACCTCGGCGGAGCGATCATGCAATCGATCCTCGGGGCACTGCTCACGGCCGGATATGCGGCGGCCATCGCGTCCGCGATCGCCGCGGCCCCCGCGTCGGCGCAGAAGCAGCTCACCGACGGCGTACAGGCGCAGCTGACGAAGTCGTTCGCGGGCGCGGAGGCCACTGCCCAGCAGTTCCCGCAGTACGCGAAGCAGATCACGGCGGGGGCAAGGCAGTCGTTTCTCGACGGAGCCGACTGGGCGTACACCGCCGGAATCGTCGCGATCCTGCTCGGGGCGGCGCTCGTCTTCTTCGCGTTCCCCCGGAGGGACAGGGAACAGGAGCTCCTGGCTGGGTACCACGCCGAGGACACGTCGGCCGCGGATGCGAAGGTTCGAGGTGCGGTGCCCTAGCGGCGACGTTTGACGCGGGTGCGGTCCTGCGGTTGAGTTCGAGGGCAACGTCATGCGACGTCAGCGGACGGTGAGGGGGAGCGCCTGAACCCCGAGTTCCTGTCGCGGCTCCAGTTCGCCCTCACCGCCAGCTTCCATTTCATCTTCCCGCCGATCGCGATGGGTCTCGGCGTCCTCATGGTCTGGATGGCGTGGAAGCACGTTCGGACCGGCGATCCTGTCTGGCGCGAGGCCTCGTTCTTCTGGGTCAAGGTCTACGGGCTCGTGTTCGCGCTCGGCATCGCGACCGGGCTCGTGCAGGAGTTCGCGTTCGGGATGAACTGGTCGCAGTACTCCCGGTTCGTCGGCAACGTGTTCGGCAGCCTGCTCGCGGCCGAGGGCGTCTTCGCGTTCTTCCTCGAGGGCGGGTTCCTCGGGCTCATGCTGTTCGGCGGCGACCGGCTCGGGCCGAAGATGTGGCTGCTCGCGACGTTCCTCGTGGTCTTCGGCGCCCACTTCAGCGCGCTGTGGATCCTCATGGCGAACTCGTGGATGCAGTCCCCGCAGGGGTTCACCACCGGCGCGAGCCAGTGGGGTCAGATCGCCTTCATGGAGAACTTCGGATCCGTCGTGTTCACGCCCACGTTCGTTCCGCGACTGCTCCATACGTGGGTGGCGTCCTGGATGGTGGGTGCCGGGCTCGTGCTGTCGGTGAGCGCGTGGTACCTCCTGAAGCACCGGCACCTCGCGTTCGCGAAGCGGAACTTCTCGATGGCGGTGAAGTTCTTCACGGTCATGGCGGTCCTGCAAGTGTTCGTGTTCGGCGCGCAGATGGCGATCGCGGTCACGAAGAACCAGGAGCCGAAGCTCGCGGCGATCGAGGGCAACTGGCTGACGGAGTCGTGCGCGCCGCTCGACATCGTCGGCTGGGTCGACGAGGGGGAGCGGAAGACGTACGCGATCGGCGTGCCCTGCCTCCTCAGCTTCCTGTCGTACGGGAGCTTCGACGCCGAGGTCAAGGGACTCGAGGAGTTCCCGCAGAAGAACTGGGCGCCCGTGAACCTCGCGTTCCAGGCGTACCACGCGATGATCGACCTCGGGTTCCTGTTTCCCTTGATCGGGGCCGCCGCGTGGTTCGTCTGGTGGCGCCGCAAGGGCGAACGGATGCCGAAGGTGGTGCTGTGGGCCTGCGTCGCGACGGTATTCCTCGCCGAGGTGGCGACGATCGCCGGGTGGTGGACGGCGGAGGTGGGGCGCCAGCCGTGGGTGGTCTGGGAGGTGATGCGGACCAACGAGGCGGTCTCGCCCACCCTGACCACGGGCCAGGTCCTGCTGTCGTTGATCACGTTCGCGCTGCTGTACGCCTTGCTGCTCGTGCTGTTCCTGTTCCTGCTCGACCGCAAGATCAGGCACGGCCCCGAGGCTCCCGAGGCGGGACGCCTCGCCGATCTTCCCGACACGTTCCGTGACGTGTTCCGGAGCCGGAGCCAGGCGCGCGCGTCGGGAGAGCTGGAGATCGAAGATGTCGCTCGCTGACCTGTGGTTCGTGCTGTTCGTCGCGATCATCGCCGGCTACCTCGTGCTCGACGGGTTCGACCTGGGCGTCGGCATGCTCCACCCGTTCGCGGCGAGGGAGGACCGGGAACGACGGATCGTCCTCAACAGCATCGGGCCGATCTGGGACGGTAACGAGGTGTGGCTGGTCGTGGGGGGCGGCGTCCTGTTCGCGGCGTTCCCGGTCGTGTACGCGGCGCTGTTCTCCGGCTTCTACTGGGCGTTGATGTTCGTTCTGATCTTCCTGATCCTGCGCACCGTCGCGATCGAGTTCCGGAGCAAGCGGGAGAGCTCGCGGTGGCGCGGTCTGTGGGACGCGGTCTTCTCTGTCTCGTCGTACGCGCTCGCGCTGCTGCTCGGCGTCGCGTTCGGCAACGTGATCAGCGGGGTGCCGCTCGATCCGAACGGGGACGTGCGGATCGGGAGCCTGCTCGACGTGCTGCACCCGTTCGCCGTGTTCTTAGGCGTGACGACGGTCGCGATGCTGCTCATGCACGGCGCCCTGTACCTGGTCGTCAAGACGGACGGGGAGCTCCAGGCGCGGGTGCGGCGATGGGTCCCCCGGTTCGTCGGGCTGTTCACCCTCACGGCGGCGACCTCGGCCGTCTGGATCGCGCTGGAGGACTACGGGGTCACGGACACCTTCACGGACGACGTGTGGACGCTCCTGTTCCCGACCGCGGCCCTCGCCGCCTACGTCGTGATGGTGGTCATGTTCCGCCGGGGGCGGTTCGTGGCCGCGTTCTTCGGCAGCTGCGCGGTGCTCGCGTTCTCGCTCGCGACGATCTCCGCCGGGTTGTATCCGAACATGCTGAAGTCCTCGACGAACGCGGCGAACAGCATGACCGTCACGAACGCGTCCGCCGAGTCCTACACCCTGACCGTGATGCTGGTCGTCGCGATCGTCGGGATCCCGTTCGTGCTCTTGTACACCGCTGGGGTCCAGTACCTGTTCAGCGGCAAGGTCGAGCTCACCGAGAGCAGCTACTGACGTGGACTCGCTGAGCACCACCGCACTCATCCTGGTCTTCGTCGCCGGCGCCGCGGCGACCTGGGTCGCGGGCGTGTTCCTGTCGGACACGACCGATATCGTCGACGATCGGTTCAACCTGGGAGAGGCGCTCGGCGGCCTGATCCTGCTCGGGATCGCGGGCACGCTGCCCGAGATCGCGATCACCGTGTCGGCGGCGATCCAGGGTCACCTCGGCCTCGCGACCGGCAACCTGCTCGGCGGCATCGCGATGCAGACCCTCGTCCTCGTGTTGCTCGACGCCACGTCGCGCAGCAAGACGCCGCTGACGTCGCTCTCGACCGTGCTGGAGCCGATCATCGAGGCCGTCTTCGTGATCATCCTGGTGACGATGGCGCTCCTCGGGCCGCTCCTGCCCGCGTCGGTGGCGATCGGATCGGTGAGCCCGATCTCGTTACTGATCGTCATCACGTGGTTCCTGGGATTGCTGATCCTCAACCGTCTGCGTGGCAGCCAACGCTGGGCGACGGTGACCGAGCACGTGGAGGCGCAGATGGTCGCGCCGAGCCCCGGCCCCGTCAAAGGGGTTCGCCCGAACCGGTTCCAGCACGCGAAGACCTCGACCGCGGTCCTGGTCTTCGGGCTCGCGTCCGTCGTCACCCTGATCGCCGGTGTCGTACTCGAGCAGAGCGGCAATGCGCTCGCAAACGACTGGGGGATCAACGGCGTGATCTTCGGCGCGACGATCCTTGCCTCGGTCACCGCGCTCCCGGAGGTGAGCACGGGCATCCGCGCCGTTCGCCTCGGCCAGGTGGGGCTGGCGATGGGCGACATCTTCGGCGGCAACCAGGTCCAGATGACCCTGTTCCTCGTGGCCGACCTGCTGGCCGGCAGGCCCGTGCTGCAGTCGGTCGACGCCAGCTCGGGATGGCTGGGAGGCATCGGCGTCCTCGTGACCGCGCTGTTCGCCGGCGGGCTCGTCCTGCGTCCGCCGAAGAAGTTCGCGGGGATCGGTCCGGACTCGTGGCTCGTCCTGCTGATGTACGCGATCGGGCTCGTGGGTCTCCTCCGGATCTCCTGACCCGTGACGCCTGTTCCGCCTTCGGGCGAGCAGCACCAGATCCGGTTCGGGGACCAGATCGTCGTGGTGACAGAGGTCGGAGCGACGCTGCGCACCTATTCGATGGGTGGTCTGGACGTGCTCGATGGTTTCGGGCTCGACGAGCAGGCGTCCGCCGGGCGGGGCCAGGTCCTCGCCCCGTGGCCGAACCGCCTCGACGGCGGCCGGTACGCGTTCGGGGGCATCGAGGGGAGGGCGGCGATCGACGAGCCCGAGCGTGGGAACGCGATCCACGGCCTCGTGCGGTGGCTCCCGTGGTCGGCCGTGTCATCGGCCGGGGACGCCGTGACGCTGGTGTGTCTCCTGGACCCCCAGCCCGCGTATCCCTGGCGGCTCGAGCTGGACCTCGAGTACCGGCTGGCCGCGGACGGACTCACGGTCCTCGCGAGCGCGACGAACGCTTCGGACGTGGCGGCGCCGTTCGGCATCGGATTCCACCCGTACCTGACCGTTGGGACCGCGGTGGACGGGGCCCTGCTGAGGCTTCCGGCGCCGAGGCGGCTCGAGACCGACGAGCGGGCGCTCCCGGTCGGTGAGGAGGAGGTCGCCGGAACGGCATTCGACTTCCGAAGCGCGCGGGAGGTGGGTTCGACACAGCTCGACACCTGTTTCACGGGGCTCACGCGCGACGCGGACGAACGCGTTCGCGCCCGTGTCGAGGCCGGCGACCGCGTCGTCGAGCTGTGGGCCGACCGGGGCTTCGGCTACCTCCAGGCGTACACGGGCGACACGCTCGAGCCGGCGTCCCGGCGACGGCAGGCGATCGCGATCGAGCCGATGACCTGCCCGCCGAACGCGTTCGCGACCGGGACCGACCTGATCGCGCTCGCGCCCGGGGCCACCTGGTCCGGGCGATGGGGGATCGCACCTCGGCCCGTCAGCTGAAGCCGATCGAGCACCTGCCCTTCAGAGCTCGGCGACGCGCTCGGCGAGGATGATCCGGCCCGCCGCCTCGATCAGCGCGAGGTGCGAGAACGCCTGTGGGACGTTCCCGAGGTGCCGTCCCGTGTCCACGTCGTACTCCTCGGCGTACAGCCCGAGCGGGGAGGCGATGCGGAGCAGGCGTTCCATGAGGTCGCGCGCCCGTTGCTCCTCGCCGACGATCGCGAGGCCCGACACCAGCCAGAACGAGCAGATGAGGAACGTGCCTTCCTTCCCCGACATCCCGTCGTCGGTCTCGTCGGTCTTGTACCGGAGCACGTACCCGTTCTCCGTCAGCTCGTCGGCGATCGCCAGGACCGACGCGTGCATCCGGTCGTCGGTCCCCGGCAGGAACCCCACGATCGGCGCGAGCAGCGTCGAGGCGTCGAGCGCCTCTGTGTCGTAGTGCTGCTTGAGGACGCCCCGATCGCTCACCCCGTGGTCGAGGATGTCCTGGTGGATCTCCCCGGCCGTCTTGCTCCAGGTCTGGGCGAGCTCCGGGTCCCCTCCGATCTGCGCGAGCTTGGCCGCCCGGTCGAGGGCGACCCAGCACATCAGCTTCGAGGACACGTAGTGCTGTGGGTCGCCTCGCGCCTCCCAGATGCCCTGGTCGGGTTCCCGCCACACCCGCGTCGCGCATTCTGCCTGTGACTGGACGACGGGCCACAGGCGTCGAGGCATGCGCTGGCTGCGGCGCGTGTGCATCAGGATCGAGTCGAGGACGGCTCCGAAGACGTCGTTCTGACGCTGGTTGTACGCGCCGTTGCCGACGCGGACGGGACGCGCCCCGGCGTACCCGGAGAGTTCGTCGAGCGTGATCTCGGTCAGGTCCCGGCGCCCGTCGATCCCGTACATGATCTGCATCGCGCCGTCGTCGTTGGGCTCGAGGTCGGCGATGAACTGCATGAACTCGTCGGCCTCCCAGTCGAGGTTCAGCCAATGCAGGGCCTGCAGCGTGAAGGTCGCGTCCCGCATCCACGTGTACCGGTAGTCCCAGTTCCGCTCGCCACCGGGGGTCTCGGGCAGCGAGGTCGTGAGGGCCGCGACCGTCGCCCCCGTCGGCATGTACGTGAGGCCCTTGATGACCAGTGCCGAACGCTGGATCGGATCCCGCCAGCGGTGGTCGGGGATGCGGGCTCGTCCGAGCCACGCGCGCCAGAACCGGACCGTCGCGTCGATCCGGGCGGCAGCCTCGTCTGCGTCCGTGGGGCCGACGAGGTCTCGCGCCCAGGACAGGGCGCAGAACGCCCGGTCGCCGGGCCGCAGGACGTGTCGCGCCCGGACGCGCTCGCCCTCCACGCCGACCGACAGATCGGTGTACAGCCGGATCGTGACGTCGCCGCCGGTCGCGTCGGCGATGTGGCCGCCGTCGTGTTCCACGCTCCAGGTGGCCTCGGTCCGGCCGTAGTCGAACAGCGGTTCGCACACGAGCTCGACCTCGACGTCCCCGTCGAGGCACTCGACTGTCCGCACGAGCATGTGGTCGGCGTCATCGTCGGCCGGTGGGCGCGTGTGCGGCGTGACCGCGTCCTCGCCCTGACGCGTGCCGATCGTGAGGGCGTCGCGGACCTTCACCCATCCGGTCGTCGTCTTCCACGTCGTCGCGAGAACGTTCGTCCCGGGTTCGTAGGCGATCTCCGACGGGACGTTGATGCCGTACGGTCCGAATCGGAAGGTCCCGGCCTGGCGGTCCAGGAGGCTCCCGAAGATGCTCGGCGAGTCGAACCTCGGGACGCAGAGCCAGTCGATCGCTCCGTCCGGCGCGATCAACGCCCCCGTGTGGCAGTCCGATAGGAAGGCGTACTCGGCGATCGGCGGGAACGGCGACGGCATCGCCGCGCTCTGGCCGTCGGACCGCTGCACGTCGGGGCCGCTCACGTGCTCATCCACGGCTCGTGCCAGGTACCGAACCCCCTGACGAGATCGTTGGCTGCTTCGGGACCCCAGGAGCCCCGCGCGTACGGATGGACCCGGGGTGGCGCGTCCAGCAGCGGCTGGAACACGCGCCAGGTTTCCTCGACCCCGTCCTGGCGGGTGAACCGCGTGCTGTCGCCCACCATCGCGGCGTGCAGGAGCACCTCGTAGGGCGTGGGTCCCTCGCCGCCGCCCTCCTTGCCGAACTCCAGGTCCAGGTCGACCGGGGCCGGACCCTCGCTGTCGGCGCGGTGGGCCTCGACGGTCAGCCGGATCCCGGTCGAGGGGTCGAGCCGCACGACGACCTGGTTCTCCTCGGGCCGGCGGTCCAGGAGCCCGAAGCCGAGCTTGGGTGGATGCTTGAACACGAGCCGGAGCTCGGTCTGCGTGACCGGCAGGCGCTTGCCGGCGCGGATGAAGAAGGGCACGCCCGCCCACCGCCAGTTCTCGATGTCGAGGCGGAGCGCCGCGAAGGTCTCGGTCGTCGAGTCCTTCGCGACGCCGTCGATGTCGCGGTAGCCCTCGTACTGCCCGCGGACGTAGTTCGCCGGCTCGGCCTCGGCGACGGCACGGAACAGGGTCACGAGCGAGTCCTTCAGCGTCGTGGGGTCGCCCCGGACCGGCGCCTCCATCGCGCACATCGCGACCACCTGCATCAGGTGGTTCACGACGACGTCGCGGAGCGCGCCGACGGGGTCGTAGAAGTGGCCGCGGTCCTCGACCCCGAACGACTCCGCCATCGTGATCTGGACGCTCGACAGGAACAGGCGGCTCCACACGGGCTCGAGCATCGAGTTGGCGAACCGCAGGTGCAGGATCTCGCCCAGTCCCATCTTCCCGAGGTAGTGGTCGATCCGGTAGAGCTGCGACTCGTCGATGTACTGGTGGATCTCCTCGGCGAGCGCGGTCGCCGACTCCAGGTCGTGGCCGAACGGCTTCTCCACGACCACGCGGGCGTTCTCGGTCAGCCCGGCGTCGTGCAGGCCCTTGATCACCGAGCCGAACAGGAACGGTGGGATCTCGAGGTAGAAGACCGGCGTCCGAGCCTCGGAGATGGCGTCGGCGACGTGCTTGTAGGTCTCGGCGTCCGAGAAGTCGCCGGCCACGTAGGAGAAGCGCGAGGCGAGGCGTTCGAAGATCGCGTCGTCGAGCGGCTCGCCGGTGTCGACGATCGACGTCCGGGCGCGCTCCTTCAGTTGGTCGACCGACCAGTCGTCGACCGCGACGCCCACGATCGGACAGTCGAGGAGCCCTCGATGCTCCAGCCGGTAGAGGGACCGGAACGTCATCACCTTGGCCAGGTCGCCGGTGATCCCGAAGATCACCAGGGCGTCGGTGGGACGCGCCTCCGGCGTGCGTGCTCCCCCCATGGAACCCTCCGTTCGATCAGGGCTCGAACCGGATCGGGCCTGTGGGCTGATGCTGCCACGAAACGCGTCGAGTTGCCTACGAAGAGAACCGGCTAGATTGTGAACACTCACCGGCAGGGGAGCGCCCGATGGCGGATCGTCCGAAGATCCTGATCCTGGGGGGCGGGTTCGGCGGCGTCGGCGCCGTCAAGAAGCTGAAGCACGCCGACGCGGACGTCGTGCTCGTCGACCGCCACGACTACCACACGTTCCAGCCGCTCCTGTACCAGGTCGCGACCGACCTGCTCGAGCTCCCGACGGTCGGACATCCGCTGCGCGACCTCTTCCACGATCACGAGAACGTGCGGATCCACGAGGCGACCGCGACGGGTATCGACCTCGATGCTCGAACGGTGTCGTTCGAGGGGATCGAGTCGCTAACCTACGACCACCTCGTGCTCGCGCTCGGCGCCACGGTGAACTTCTTCGGCGTCCCGGGCGCGGACGAGCACGCGTTCCCTCTCTACACGCTGCCCGACGCCGTTCGGCTGAAGAACCACGTGCTGGAGAAGTGGAAGGCGGCGGATCGCGACCCGAGCCTCGTCGACGACGGAGCGCTCAACGTGGTGATCGTCGGCGGGGGGCCGACCGGCGTCGAGAGCGCCGGCGCCCTGGCCGAGCTCTACCGGACGAACCTCGCCAAGGACTACCCGGACGTTCCGCAGGACAAGGCCCGGCTGATACTCGTCGAGGCGAGCGATTCGCTGCTCTCGATGTTCAAGAAGGGCCTGCGGACGTACACGAAGAAGGCGCTGGAGAAGCGCACGGTCGAGGTGATGCTCGGCGAGGTCGTCGAGAAGATCGAGCCGACGCGGGTCCACCTGAAGTCCGGGACCGTGATCGACGCACACACGCTCGTGTGGGGCGCCGGCCTCCAGGCCAACCCGCTCGCCACCACGCTCGGCCTCGACCTGCAGCACGGCAACCGCGTCGCGGCGGCGCCGGACCTCAGCCTCCCCGACCGCCCCGAGGTGTTCGTCGCCGGCGACATCGGGTGGATCACCGACACGAAGACCAAGGAGGTGCTTCCGCAGCTCGGGTCGGTCGCGTTGCAGGCGGGCGAGCACGCGGGCGAGAACATCGCGAGGCGTCTCAAGGGCAAGGACACGAAGCCCTTCAAGTACCTCGACAAGGGGACGATGGCGACGATCGGCCGGAAGGCCGCCGTCGTGCAGATGCCGCACGGCCGGAGCCTCACGGGGCGGACCGCGTGGCTCGCGTGGGGCGCGGTGCATCTCGCGCTCCTGTCCACCGGCGAGGACCGGGCTCGGGCGGTCGTCGACTGGACGTGGGCCGGGTTCACGCACGATCGGGCCGGCCGGATCGTGGTGGATGAGTCGGGCGACTAGCCCGCATCCGAACGACCAGCGGGCGAAGGACCGCGCCGAGCGCGCCGCTGATCGCGAGCTCGAACGGCGGCTGTGGTCGGACCACCCCCGCGCGCGGAGGGTCCTTGGCATCGCCACCGCGCTGTCGTTCTCGTCGACCGCGTGCTGGATCGGGTTCGCACTGCTCCTCGCCGACGCCGTGGGCCGGGTCTTCCTCCGGGATGCGCCGCTCGGCTCGCTCGCGGCACCGATCGCGGCGATGGCGGCGTTCGTCGTCGCTCGCGGGGCGCTCCTGTGGGGCGGCGAGGTCGTCGCGCAGCGCGCGGCCGAGGACGTGAAGACCGGTCTTCGAGGACGGCTGGGAGCCAAGCTCGCCGAACTCGGTCCGGTGTACACGCGCGGGGAGCGCGCGGGGGAGCTGGTGCACGCCGCCGGCGAGGGTGTCGAGGCCTTCGATCCGTACGTCACGCGGTTCCGCCCGGCCCGGACCCTCGCCGCCGTGGTCCCGGTCGCGGTCGCGCTCGTGGTGTTCGCGCTCGACCCGTGGACCGTGACGATCCTGCTGTTCACCGGGCCCGTGCTCGTGCTGCTCCTGGGGCTGATCGGTCGTCGTGTCCGCGACCAGGCGCGGCGGCGCGAGCGCGAGCTGGCGTGGATGAGCGCCCACTTCCTCGACGTGCTACGGGGGCTTCCCACGCTCAAGCTGTTCGGGCGCAACTCCGAGCAGGCGGAGACCCTCGAAGACGTCGGCCGCCGCTACGGGGCGACCTCGATGGACGTCCTCCGGACGGCGTTCCAGACCACGCTCGTCCTCGAGTGGGGGGCGACCGCCGCGACGGCGCTCGTGGCGATCGAGACGAGCGTGCGTCTCATGGCCGGCGGTCTCGCGTTCGAGCTTGCGCTCGCGGTGCTGCTGCTGACGCCGGAGTTCTTCCTGCCGCTCCGACGCCTCGCGGCCGACTACCACGCGGGCCGGACCGGCGCCGCCGCGGCCTCCCGGATCTACGGGATCCTCGACGTGCCGGTCCGGCTCGCGAGGGGCTCGGGTCGCGCCCCGGCGCCCGGCCGGTTCGACATCCGCTTCGAGGACGTGCACGTGTCGTTCGACGGGGGTTCGCGCCGCGCGCTCGCGGGATGTTCGTTCCGCGTCGCGGAGGGGAGCCTCGTCGCGCTCGTCGGCCCGGCCGGCGCGGGCAAGACCACAGTCGCGAACGTGCTGCTGCGCTTCGTCGAACCCGACCGCGGGGCGGTGCTCGTGGGCGGCCGGCGGCTCGACGAGATCGACCCGGGGCGGTGGCGGGAACGCGTCGCCTTCGTCCCGCAGCACCCGTACCTGTTCCACGGAACGATCGCCGATAACCTCCGGCTCGCGAAGCCGTCCGCCACCGACGAAGAACTCGTGGCCGCGGCGACGGCGGCGCACGCGAACGCGTTCATCGAACGGCTGAGCGACGGCTACGCGACGCACGTGGCGGAGGGAGGCGCGCGGCTTTCCGGCGGCGAGCGCCAACGGCTCGCGATCGCGCGAGCGTTCCTCCGGGACGCGCCGCTCGTGATCCTCGACGAGCCGCTCGCACAGCTGGATCCCGACAGCGAGGCGGCCGTGCTCGACGCGATCGGGAGCCTCGCCCGGTCGCGGACGGCGCTCGCGATCACGCACCGCCCCGAACGACTCGGCGGCGCCGACGTCATCGCCCTGGCCGAGGGGCGCGTCGTCGAGTCGGACCCGGTGTCGGCTGGGACGACGGTGGGGGCGACGTGAGCCCGCTCCGGCGGCTGCTCGGGCTCGCGGCGCCGGTCCGCGATTGGGTCGTGCTCGCGACGCTCTCGAGCTTCGTCGCCCTCGCCGCGAACGTCGCCTTGATGACCGCGGCGCCGTACCTGATCTCCAAGGCCGCGCTCGTCACCGGCTTCGCCGCGCTCGCGCTCTCGGTGACGGCGGTCCGGGCCTTCGCGATCTCGCGCGCCGCGCTTCGGTACGTCGAGCGGTACACGCTCCATCTCGCGGCGCTCCGGATCCTCACACACCTCCGCGTGGCCTTCTACCGGGCGGTCGAGCCGCTCGCTCCGGGCGGACTCGAAGGCCACAGGACCGGGGACCTGCTCGCACGGGCGGTGGCCGACGTCGCTACGCTCGACGACTTCTTCGTCCGGGGGGTCGTGCCGCCGGTCGCCGCCTTCCTGGCGGTGCTGCTGGCCGCCGGGATCCTCGGGGCCTTCGCGTCGCCCCCGCTCGGCGTCGTCCTGCTGTGTGGCCTCGCGATCGTGGGCGTCGCGATCCCCCTCGCGACGCGTCGCGCGTCGCGCCGTCCGGCCGCGGACGTCGTGGGGGCGCGGGCGTCGCTGCACGCCGAGCTCGCGGACGACGTGACGGGGCTCGCGGACCTCCTGGCGTTCGGCGCGGCGTCGGGGCTTGGCTCGCGCCTGCTCGACCGCTCGCGCCGGATCGGCGACGGCCTGCGACGACTCGCGTTCGTCCGGGGCGCGGGGGTCGCGGCCGGCGCCATGCTCTCGGGCCTCGTCGGCGTCGTGCTCCTCGTGCTCGCCGCGCCGCTCGTGCGCGGCGGCGAGCTCGACGGCGCTTTCCTCGCCGCCATACCGCTCGTCGCGTTCGCGGCGTTCGAGGCCGTGCAGCCGCTCGGCGACGCATTCGGAACGATCGAGCTGAGCCGCGCGGCCGCGGTCCGGACGTTCGAGGTGATCGACGCGGCACCGGTCGTCGTCGATCCGCCGACGCCGCGTCCGCGTCCCGGGGAGCCGAGCATCGCCTTCTTCGACGTCACGTTCCGCTACGAGGCCGGTGGCCCGAAGGTCCTGGACGGGCTGAGCTTCGAACTGCCGCCCGGCCACCGCCTCGGGATCGCCGGGCCGAACGGCGCGGGCAAGACCACGATCGTCGGTCTGCTGCTCCGCTTCCGGGAGCCGAGCGCCGGCACCGTCCTCGTGGGTGGCCACGACGTCCGTTCGTTCCGGGCCGACGACGTGCGCTCGATGTTCGGCGTCGTGCCGCAACGGATCCACCTGTTCAACGGATCGCTCCGCGACAACCTGCTGCTGGCCGACGGGGAGGCCGACGACAGCCGGATCGCGGAGGCGATGACGCGCGCGCGACTCGGCTCGTTCCTCGCGTCGCTGCCGGCCGGCCTCGACACCCACGTCGGCGAGGACGGGCTGAAGTTCTCCGGCGGCGAACGCCAACGGCTGGCCCTCGCGCGCGTCTTCCTCAAGGACGCCCCGATCCTGATCCTCGACGAGGCCACGTCTCACCTCGACGCCGAGACCGAGGCGGAGGTCCTTGAGGCGATCGACGCGTTCGCCCGGGACCGGACGGTGCTGGTGATCGCCCACCGGCCCGAACCCCTCTGGCTCGCCGAGCGGGTCCTCACGTTGCCCGTTCGTTGACCGGGATCCCTCGCGTTCCCTAGCGTTCCCTCGTGGGCGGCGTGGTCCGGGGAGCGGTCCGGAGGGCGGCGGTGGTCGCGACGGCGGTCGTTGGGACGTTCGCGTGGGCGGCGCCGGCCTCGGCCGGCGGGATCTCGGCCGAGATCGCCGACCGGGTCCTCACCGTCACGGGAACCGATCAGGCCGACACGATCACGGTCCGCTGCGAGGCCGGGGACGTGACGGTCAACCAGGCGCCGCCCTCGGGCGGCCCGGATACCTGTCGCGAGCTTCGGCGGATCGTCGTGACCGCCGGCGGAGGCGCGGACGTCGTGAACCTCGGCGACGTGAGCCGGAACGCGTTCGAGGACCTCGCGCGCGTGCAGGTGCGCGGCGAAGAGGGGCCCGACCGGCTCGTCGGGTCCGGGTTCGGGGACGAGCTCCACGGAGGGGGCGGCGTCGACGAGCTCCGCGGCGGCGAGGGGCCGGACGAGTTCAAGCCGGGTGCGGATGCAGGGCGTGTGAGCGGCGGGATGGGGCACGACACGGTGTCGATGTCCGGCGACGACCGCTGGACCGCCGAGGACGAGCGGATCACGCGCTTCACCCCCGCCGAGGTGGTGACCGAGCTGGCCGCGGTCGAGGAGGTGGTCATCGAGGGCGGCGCGGGCGACAACCGGATCGCGACCGCGGCGTTCTCGGGCCGGGCCACGCTGATCGGCGGCGGCGGGGCCGACCGACTCACCTCGGGGCCCGGGAACGACCTGCTCGAGGGCGGCGAGGGCAAGGACCAGCTCGTGGCCGGCGCCGGCAACGACGAGCTCCGCGGCGGCCCGGGCGACGACGAGCTGCGCGGAGGCGAGGGGAACGACCAACTGCTCGGCGGGGGCGGCGACGACGTCTGCCTGGGCGGCACCGGGGGCGATTCCTTCCTGTCCTGCTGAACGGCCGAGCTGGGGCTACGATTCGCCGCATGCCCGCGCCGAACGACGACCTGCTCCCCGACGAGCGGAAGGTCGTCGAGGAGCTCGGCCACCTGCCGCTCGACTTCCGCGCGATGTGGGCCGTGTCGAACCTGTTCCGCGTCTCGGCGGCGATCCGGCGGCACATGGAGGCGAAGGTGCTCTCGGCCGACCGGCTCTCCTGGACCTCGTTCGTCGCGATGTGGGTGCTCTGGGTCTGGGGCGAGATGGAGTCGCGCGACCTGGCCGCCGCGATCGGCGTGAGCCGTCCGACCTCGACCGGGGTGGTGACGACCCTCGAGGGCCGCGGCTACGTTCGGCGCGCGAAGACGTCGGAGGACGGTCGGCTGGTGCGCGTCAGACTCACCGCAGCGGGCCGCCGGAAGATCGAGCGGCTGTTCCCCACGTTCAACGCGGAGGAGGTCGCGATCACTTCGCACCTCGAGCCGCGGGAGCAGGAGCAGCTCGCGGGCTTGCTTCGCTCGATGCTCCGCACGGTGGGCGGCGAAGCCAGCCGGGGTCCGATGCTCGATGATGACGCGGGCGGCGATCCCTGATGCCTGAGGATCGGAACATCGAGGCCGCCTACACGCTGAGCGAGCGCGAGAAGCACGAGGACCAGCGGCATCTCGAGCGGAGAAAGATCGCCGAGGTCGTCGAGGTCGTGATCCTGGCGGTCGTCGCCGTCGCAACCGCGTGGAGCGGGTACCAGGCGGCGAGGTGGGACGGCCGGAACGCCTTCCTGTACGGGACCTCGACCGAGCTGTGGGTCATGGCGGACGAGGCGGCAACACTCGGCGGTCAGCAGCGTCTGCTCGATATCTCCACGTTCAACACGTGGATCGAGGAGCGGACGCAAGGTGAAGAGAGGGTCGCGGATCTGTACGTCGAGCGCTTCTCCCCCGAGTTCCGGGTGGCGTTCGACGCGTGGCTCGCGACGAAACCATTCTCCAACCCCGACGCTCCGCCGGGTCCGAGCTTCATGCCCGAATATCGGAACCCCCTGGTGGAGCGCTCCGCTGAGCTCCACGATCGTGCGCGCGAGACGTTCCGTCGGGGGACCGAGGCCCGCGAGACCGAGGACGACTACATCCGTCTGACGGTCCTGTTCGCGACGGTGTTGTTCCTGATCGCGGTGTCACAGCGCTTCACCTTCAGGCGCGTCCGGCTGGCTGCCGTCTCCCTGGCCGCGGTGCTCATGATCATCGCGCTCGTCGGGGTGGTCACGCTCCCGCGCCTCTGAGGCTGATCGGGGCATCGCCCGGGGCGTCCTCGAAGCGCTCGGCGTCCCGGAACCCGAGGACGCCGTCGAGGTTCGCGCAGGCTTGACCTCGTTCGTCGCGATGTGGGTGCTTGCGGCTGTGGGACGGGATGGAGCCGCGCGACCTGGGCGCCGCGATCGACGCGTGCCGTCCCACCTCGATCGGGGTGGTGGCGACGATCGTGGTGGTGGCGACGCTCGAAGGACGGGGCTATGTTGGGCGGCGGAGCCGGCCGAGGTCCGATGTTCGATGAACGCGGGCGGCGATCCCAGATGCCGGAGGATCGAAACCATCGAGGCCGCCGACGCTCTGACTGAAGACGAGCGCCGCGACCAGGAGAGCCTCGAGCGGCGGAAGGTCGGCGAGGTCGTCGAGGTCATCATCCTGGCGATCGTCGCGATCGCCACTGCATGGAGTAGTTTCCAGGGGGCGAGGTGGGACGACCGGAACGCCTTCCTGTACGGGACCTCGACCGAGCTGTGGGTCATGGCGGACGAGGCGGACACGCTCGGCGGTCAGCAGCGTCTGCTCGATATCTCCACGTTCAACACGTGGATCGAGGAGCGGACGCAAGGGGAAGAGGAGGTCGCGGATCTGTACATCGATCGGTTCTCACCCGAGTTCCGGGTCGCGTTCGATGCCTGGCTCGCGACGAGGCCGTTCTCCAATCCCGACGCCCCCCCGGGTCCGAGCTTCATGCCCGAATATCGCAACGCATTGCTCGAGCGCTCCGCTGAGCTCCACGACCGCGCGTCCGAAGCGTTCCGTCGGGGGACCGAGGCGCGCGAGACCGAGGACGACTACATCCGTCTGACGGTCCTGTTCGCGACGGTGCTGTTCCTGATCGCGGTGTCGCAGCGCTTCACCTTCCGGCGTGTGCGAATCGCAGCCGTCTCCCTGGCCGGAGTGCTCATGATCATCGCGCTGGTCGGGGAGGTTTCGCTCCCGCGGGTCTGAAGCGGCTCTACGCGTCGCCCGGGGCGTCCTCGAGGCGCTCGACCACCCGGAACCCGACCTTGCGATAGAGATTCACCGCGGGCTCGTTCGCCTCCGTGACGAAGAGGTCGAGCTCGGGATGCCCGGCGGCCGCGAGCGCGTCGCCGCTCTGAAGGAGGAGCGCCGTCCCGATGCCGCGCCGCTTCGCCTCGGGCCGGACGACGAGGTACAGGAGCAACGGGCGCGGCTCCCAGTCCCAGATCGCGATGAGGCTCGCCCCGACGAGGCCGTCCTCGCCGTCGACCACGAACGACGCGTCGGACGCGAACGGCCCGTACGAGCCGTCGAGCACCCCCTCGACCTCGCCGACGGCGTCCTCGAGCGTCTCGCCCTCGTCGTCCACGGTCCCGCGATAGGCCGCGAGCATCAGATCGCCGAGCCCGCCCACGTCGGAGCGCTCGACGCGCCGCGCAAGCGGTTCGGGCGGAACCGCGCGCTCCTCGAGAGGGAGTCGCATGCGGAGTCTTGGATAGACGGTCACGCGTGGCTAGGTCAGCGTGACCCGCACCGGCATGTGCTTGATGCCGTTGATGAAGTTCGAGCGCAGGCGCTCGACCGGGCCGGTGATCTCGAGGCTCTTCAGGCGCGGGACCAGCTCCTCGAACATCACGCGGACCTCGAGGCGCGCGAGGTGGGCGCCGAGGCACACGTGCGGCCCACCGCTGCCGAACGCCATGTGCGGGTTCGGGTCGCGGCCGACGTCGAAGCGCTCGGCGTCGGGGAAGACCTCCTCGTCGTAGTTGCCGGACACGAACCAGACGACGACCTTGTCGCCCTTGCGGATCGTCGTGCCCCGCAGCTCGAGGTCGGTCTGCGCGGTCCGGCGGAAGTGCATCGTCGGCGAGCCGTACCGGAGGATCTCCTCGGCCGCGAGCGGCATCAGCTCCGGCTCGTCGCGCAGGCGCTGCCACTGGTCGGGGTGGTCCACGAGCGCACGAACGCCGTGCGTGATCGCGTGGCGGGTCGTCTCGTTGCCCGCCACGATCAGCAGGCAGAAGAAATTGTCGAACTGCGACTTCGTCAGCCGTTCCCCCTCGACCTCGGACTGCACGAGCTTGGTGACCAGGTCGTCCCTCGGGTCGGCCCGTCGTTCCTCGGCCAGCCGGTGGCCGTACGCCATGAGCTCGACGGCGGCCGGGCTCCGGAAGGGCAGGAGCCGGTACTCGCTCGTGTCTTCCTTGTCGATCACGGCGCGCGAGTACTCGGGGTCGGCCTGCGCGATCATCGCGTCGCCGAGCTCGACGCACATCGGCAGGTCCTGGTCCGGGACGCCCATGATCCGGGCGAGGACGCGGATCGGGAGCTCGCGCGAGATCTCCTCCACGAAGTCGAACTCGCCCCGGGGCAGGCCGCGGTCGAGGACGAAACGGGCCTGTTCCCGGACGAAACCCTCGTACTGCGCGACCGCGCTCCGGGTGAACAGCTTGCTCACGAGCCGGCGGAGCTGCGAGTGGTTCGGCGGGTCCATGTCGATCATCGACGCGCGGGCCTCGACCTCCTCCTCGGTCTGCTCCTCGAGCGTGATGCCGTGGGCCGAGGAGAAGCGCTTCGTGTCGCGCAGGACGTCCTCGATGTCGTGGAACCGCGTGACCGCCCAGAAGCCGCGGTTGGGCGTGGGCTCGGGCTGCCAGTGCACCGGGTCGTTCTCCCGGAGCTCCTTGAACGCCCAGAGCGGCACCTCCTCGACGAAGGCGTCGTGACTCGAGAGGTCGATCTCGTCCAGCCGAACGCTCATCGAGCAAGACCTCCCAACGGGCTCAGAAGAACGGCAGGTAGTACTCGGTCTCCCACGGCGTCACCTCGGTCGTCGCCGGGTCGCTCACGGTCTTCGCGTAGCGCTCCCACTCGGCGCGCTTCAGCTTCGTGAAGCTCTCGATCACCCACGGGCCGAGGGCCTCGCAGAGCTCCTTGTCCGACTCGAGCGCCTCGAGCGCGGCCTCGAGCGTCGGAGGCACCTTCCGGTCGGTGTTCGGCGGCTGGCCGGCCACCTGCGCATCGGGCGGCGCGAGCTGCTGCTCCACGCCGAACCGCGCCGCGTGCAGGAACGCCGCGGCGACGAGGTACGCGTTCGCGGCGCCGTCCGACATCCGGTGCTCGATCCGCGTGCCCGCTCCGCGGGCCGGGGGGACGCGGATGCAGACCGTCCGGTCGTCGTGGCCCCAGTTGGCCCAGTAGCCGTTCAGCATGTCGGGCTGCAGCCGCTTGTACGCGTTCGTGTGCGGTGCCGCGATCGCCGCCAGGCCCTCATGATGCGCGAGCAGGCCCGCGATGCACTGACTCGCGATAGGGGCGAGCCCCTCGGGCGCGTTCGGCTCGTCGAACGCGTTCGAGCCGTCCTCGCGGCTGAGCGAGAAGTTCAGGTGCAGGCCGCTCCCGCCCCGGTCGTTGAACGGACGGCCCATGAAGGTCGCGAGTTTGCCGTTCTTGGCGGCGATCTCCTTCACGAGCAGCCGGAACAGGAAGCACTCGTCGGCGGCCGGGATCGCCTCCTTGTACTTGATGTTCACCTCGTACGCCGCGGTGTCGTACTCGCTGCTCCAGCTCTCGACGGGGAAGCCGCATCGCAGGGCCGCGGCCACCATCGCGTCGATCGTCCCGTCGGGGTCGACGGACATGCCGGTCCCGTACACGCGGTGCGAGGGCAGGTCGACCGCCTTCCAGCCGCCCTCGTCGCCCGGCTCGAGCAGGTAGAACTCGGACTCGAACGCGAACATCGGCTCGAGCCCCATCGCGCGCCACGGCTCGATGGCCTTGCGAAGGATCTGCCGTGGATCCACGTCGATCGGCTCGCCCTCGCGGTGGACGTCTCCGATCCCCACGATCGTGTCGTCCTCCCAGCCGGGCCGGAGCGTGTCGCGGTCGATGAACGCCTCGACGTCGGGCAGGCCGATGTCGAACTGCTGGTTGGAGATGTCGAGGATCTCCTTGTCCGTCGTGAGCGGGTACACGCCGACGCAGAACGCCGAGTGCCCCGAGTCGGCCACGTCGCCGAACAGGTACTTGCCGCGCTCGACCCCGAGCAGGTCCGAGTACAACAGGCGGAGCCGCTTGCCCTTGGTGTCCATCGCCTCTCCTCGGAAGGGACAGAGCCGAGGATAGTCGAGCCGCCCCCGAAGGCGCCCGGCGGTCCGCGGACGTGGCGTAGGCTGCGCGGGTCGTGGACCCGGACTTCCAGCTCGAGACCGAACGCCTGCGCCTGCGCCGCTACCGGTATGAGGACCTCGAGGACCTCCACGCGATGCTCTCCGACGCCGAGCACATGCGGTGGTACCCGGCGCCGTTCGACCGGCGGGCGGCGACCGCGTGGCTCGAGCGCACGCTGCAGAGCTACGAGGCCCGCGGCTTCGGGCTGCTGATCGTGGAGGACCGGGCGACCGGGGAGTTCCTCGGCACGGCCGGCCCGACGATCCAGGTGGTCGAGGGCATGGACGAGGTCGAGATCGGCTGGCACACGCGCCCCGGACGGAAGGGTGAGGGGATCGCGCCGGAGGCGGCAGCGGCCACCCGCGACTGGGCGTTCCTGACCCTGGACGTCGACCACCTGATCTCGCTCGTCCGGCCGGAGAACATGGCGTCGGCGCGCGTTGCCGAGAAGCTCGGCATGCGCGCCGATCGCGAGGTGGACTACAAGGGCCTCCGGCACCGGGTCTATCGGATCGACCGCGTCACGTGGGAGGAAGCCGCGGGACGAGTGCGGTGAGCCCTGTCAGCCTTTCTGCGGCGGACGGAGCCCTCGGAACTCCCAGTCGCCGCCGAGCGCGGTCGAGATCACCTCTTCGGACCCGCTCGGCTGGGCACCCACGTCGTCGCGGACCGGGACCTCCCCCTCGACGATCGTGTTCCGGAGCGTGCCGAGGCCCTCGACCACGACCTCGACGAGGTCGCCCGGCTCAACCGGTCGTGAGTTCGCCGGGGTACCCGACAGGATCACGTCGCCCGGCTCGAGCGTGATCGTGCGCGCGATGTCGGCGACGAGGTAGTGCATGTCCCACTCCATCTCGTCCGTGGAGCCGTCCTGGCGCACCTCGCCGTTCACGAGGGTGCGGATCCGCTTGCCCCGGAAGTCCCAGTCGTCGACGAGCCCGGGCCCGAGCGGACACAGCGTGTCCGAACCCTTCACGCGGAGCATCGATCCCGCGTCCGTGTCTCGGAAGTCGTGGAGGCCGTAGTCGTTCGCGACCGTGTAACCCGCGACGAACGCGCCGGCATCGTCGGGCGCGACGTTCCGGCACGTGCGGCCGATCACGATCGCGATCTCGCCCTCGTAGTTGAGGTACCGGCACCGCGGCGGGCGCACGACCTCGCCGCCGTGGGCGTTCAGCGCGCTGACCGGCTTGTGGAAGTAGGTGGGCGCCGGCGGGAGCGTCGCGAGGAACTCCTTCACCCGGCTCTCGTAGTTCAGGTGGACGCACACGATCTTCGTGGGTTCGCACGGAGCGAGATGCACGGCGACGTCGGTCGCGACCCGCCGGCCGTCCGCGGCGACGAGCTCCTCGCCGTCGCGCGCGACCTCGGTCGCGACGCCGTCCAACAGGATCCTTCGTGTCTCCACCGCTCCTCCGGACCGTCCTGAGCCGGACGTTAGTATCTCGCCGTGGCCGAGCTGAAGGGGTTCATGCCGCCTCGAACGCCCGAGGGCAGGTCCTCCGTCGTCCCCGGTCCGCCCTGGCACTACTCGGGCGACCTGCTCACGATCGAGTACCGAGCGGCCGAGGGCTCGGTGGCTCGGTGGCTGCCGGACCCGCTCGAGCCCGCGGACGAGGATCCGGACGCGCTCGCGGTGATCTTCGCCGACTGGCAGTCCTGCTCGGACTCGTTCGAGGAGCTCACGGATCCGGTGCGCTCCCAATACAAGGAGGCGTTCGTCGTCGTCCGCTGCCGCTACCAGGGCGAGCTCTACTCGCGCTGCGTGCTGATCTGGGTGGACAAGGACTTCGCGATGGTCCGCGGGTGGCACCAGGGGTACCCGAAGAAGCTCGGGTCGATCTGGATCACCCGGCCGGTGACGTACGGCAAGGCCGGCCCGCGCCTCGAGCCCGGGGGACGGTTCGGCGCGAGCGTGGCGGTGCACGACCGCCGGATCGTCGACGCGGGCTTCACGATCACCGGCCGCTCGGATACGAACGGGTTCGTAAACGCGCTGCCGATGCTCCACAGCCGGTACTTCCCGTCGATCGAGGAGGGGAGCGCCCCCTCGATGGACGAGCTCGTCACGATGAAGAGCTACGACTGGGAGGGCTCGGAGGCCTGGACGGGGGACGCGGAGATCGCGTTCGGTCCCTCGCCGGTCGAGGAGCTCGAGAGCCTCGCGCCCGTCGAGACGATCGCCGGCTACTGGCGCAGCGTCGGCGTCACGTGGGGCATCGGGACGCGACTCTCCTGACCGAATGGTGACGGCGCTCCGGACGGTCGAGCTCGCCGACGCGCGCCGCCTCGCGATCGTGAAGCAGCGGCTCGCGGGGCCGGCCCCTCGCTCCTCGCCCGCGAAGGTCCTCGACGTCGCGCGTTCGATCCGGTGCGTGCAGCTCGACCCGATCTCGGTCGTGGCCCGCAGCCCGCTCCTCGTGCTCCGCTCGCGCCTGCCGTCCTTCCGGCCCGCGCACCTCGAGCGGATCGTCTACCGCGACCGCTCGATGTTCGAGTACTGGGCACACGCGGCGTCGATCGTCCTCACCGAGGACCTGCCGATCCACCGCTACCAGATGCGGAACTACCCGCCCCGGGACAAGGACTACGGCCGGCGGATCGCGGGCTGGATCGAGCAGAACGCGAAGCTGCGGCGATCGATCCTGTCGGACCTCCGGCGTCGGGGACCGCTCCGACTCAAGGACCTGGCCGGCGACGCGGTCGTCGACTGGGAGTCGACCGGTTGGACGCGCGAGCGCAACGTCGACCAGATGACCCGGTTCCTGTTGGTGCAGGGCAAGGTGATGGTGGCAGATCGCCGCGGCTTGGAGAAGCGGTACGACCTCGCCGAGCGGGTGCTCCCGGATGACGCGCCCACCGAACGGCTCCGCGACGTGGACGTGACGCGCCGCGCCGCCGAGTTCTCGCTCCGCGCGCTGGGGGTCGCAACGGCGCGGCACATCAGTCAGCACTTCACGGTCGACCTCTACCCGGAGCTCCCGAAGGTCTTGGACGGCTTCGAGAGGCAGGGCGTGGTCGAGCGGGTCGACGTCCGCGACGACGGTGACGCGCTCAAGGGGCCGTGGTTCGCCCACCGGGAGGACCTCCCGGTGCTGGAGAAGATCGAGCGCGGGGGATGGTCGCCCCGCACGACGTTGCTGTCGCCGTTCGACAATCTGATCTACGACCGGAAGCGGGCGCGGGTCCTGTTCGGACTCGACTACACGATGGAGATCTACGTACCCAAGGAGAAGCGCCGCTTCGGCTACTACGCGATGCCGCTGCTGGACGGAGACCGGTTCGTCGCCCGCATCGACGCGGCGCACGACCGAGCGGGCGACCGGCTCGTCGTCCACGCCGCGCACCCCGAGGACGGTGTTCGGGCGACGTCCGCCAACGCGAAGCCCGTCCGCCGGGCGGTCGAGGAGCTCGCGACGTGGCTCGGCGCCGCACGCATCGACGTCGACGGCAGGGTCCCCGCTCCGTGGCGGCGAGGCCTCGACGGCGGAGCCCGTGCCCGCTCGCGCGCGTGAGCGAACGTGCACCCGGACGGCGTGCTGATCTGCGGCGCCTACTTGCGCTTGCCGAACAGACCCTTCTTGGGCGGCACGTGATGGCGCGCCTTCTCGCGCAGGGTTTCGGTCAACGCTCCTGAGTCGATGCGCAGCCGGCAACTGGCGCGGATGACGATCCGCCCAAGGCTATCCACCTCGAAGGTGGCCCCCGGCAGGATGGTGGTGATCCTCGCCTTCAGGTCGTCCAGGGTCATCAGCTCCACGTCGCGCAGGAGCGCCCGCAGCGTGGACTTCTGGTCGGGCTCAGGGAGTTTCTCCTGCTCGTCGTGCGTTTCATATCCGGCCGGGTAGTTGCCGTGCCCGTCGTCGATGAGCGAGTACTTCAGCATGATCCCTCCTAACAAGAGCGGTGTTGCTCTGCTACCTGATGAGGTGCACTCCCTCGGCGATCGCGGTGTCGCCGGGCGTAGGCATCAAGGAGGTGTGCCACGTCAGCGCGATGCAGGAGTAGCTGCCGTTGGGAGGCACCAGGATCCCGTTGCCGCAGGTCTGCTGTGTTGGATCGATCGGGGGCGGACCCCCATTGCCGCCGTTGCCCCCACCATTCCCGTTGCCGTTGCCGGGCCCGGTGGCGACGTCGCTCCAGCTCCTCTGCTCGACACTGACGATGGTGGCCTGCGCGAACCCCTGGACGTAGTAGAACTTCCCGGTTGGTTCGGTGATCGTCGGGTTGGTCAACGGGAACCAGCGGGTCAATCCCGTCAAGGTTGGCCACGTCTGGGCGCTCGCGCCGGGCACCTGGCACGACCAAGCCGGGGCACCGTAGACATACCTGGGCATGTTGATCCCGGCGATCTGATCGCGGAGCAGGTTGGTGCCGCCCGCAGAGTTGCAGTCCATCGTATTCGGGTCAGTCCCAACCGGATACCAATCGGTCAAACTAAGGAATCCGAACTGCCCGCCTCCGTTGTGGTCGTTGTCCATCAGGACGTAGCACGTCTTGCCCGGAGTCGGGTCGGGGACATCGCACGAAGAGAAGGCGTTCGGGCCGCCGATCGTGGCCATGACGGGCACGGGCGGGCCAACCACCATGCCCCATGCAGCAGTGGCCTCAGCTGTGATGCCGTTGGAGTCGATGCCGATGATCGGGGCGAAGAAGAGGTCCTGGTTGGTGGTGACCCTGACGGTCACGTACCCGTAGTCCCTGCTGGTTCCACAGCCCTGCTGCGCGATGATCGTGGAGGTGGTCCCCGAGAGGCTGGCGCCGGAGTCGTCCATGTTGGCCAGCCCAAGCTGTTGGGCTGCGAGGGTCGCGCCGGCCGCGTCGCCATCGAAGCAGGACTGCGCCGCAGCCAAGGCCGCGGCATCCGCCGCCTTCACCGCCGTCCTGCGCGTCGATAGCATGGACCCCAGGTCGAACACCAGGACCAGCATCCCGGCCATCGCCAACAGAGCGAAGACGACGATCAACAAGACCGCGCCGTCCTGGTCGTCGTGGACGTTGCGGAGCCTACGACAGATCAGTGAAAGCATGCGTGTTCTCCTCTTCCCTCTTCTCCGCCTCGAGGTCGATGCCGAGGTAAGCGCCAGCAACGGCGAACAGCAGACCGAGAGCCGCGATGGCGACGAGCAGCCTCCACCCCTGGGGAGTCACGAGGCAGGCGGCGACGATCGCCCCGACCGCGACCTTCGCGGCGGTCAGGCGGGTGAGTGCGGACAATCCACCCCGGATGTTTGCAGCAGACTTACTCAGCATTCCTCGGCTCCTTTCAGACTCCGGCCGGGAACGGGCCATGCACCCGCCCTCCTCTTGCTCGCGGCAACGGGGACCGAGTCGGAGCCGCGAGTCCCTCCTTCGACACGACCGGGACCGCCGCAGCGACCAACGATCCGATGCGTCGCCTCACCCGTTGCACCCATCCAGTAGCCCATCTGGTGGATGAAGTATGGAAATGGCGGGTGATGTGCTCTACCGCCATTGGTCTTCGCCTCGGCCATCGTCGGGACTAGGCCAAAGGCGCTGGGTGGCAGAGCACACGGTCAGCTTCAGGTTCGTTTACGTGTCAGCCTCGACGTGTCAGAAGGGAACGGCATGCAGTCGTAAGACGGAGCGGCCACAAGCCGGCTCCCCCTAGAGGAGCCGGCCCTGGAGCCCCGTGGCGGTTTCCCGTATCGGGGCTCCGTTCTGAGTCACGGAAACGGTCACGTTCACACCTGATACCAGCGGATCCCCCTTGCGATGTGCCTGAACCCACTCCGACCACCCGATCAGCAGCGACGCGCTCCTGCGTTGGTAGCCTGCGCGCGTGAGGCTCGTCCGCTTCCGGTTCGGCGAACGGATCGCGACCGGCGTCTCGGACTTCGGGTCCGACTCGATCCGGGTCCTGCAGGGCACGTTCTTCGAGGACCCGGTCCCGACCGGTGAGGAGGTGCCGTTCGACGACGTCCGGCTGCTTTCGCCGGTGCTGCCCTCCAAGGTCGTGTGCATCGGCAAGAACTACGCCGCCCATGCGGCCGAGTTCGGCTCGGAGGTCCCCGATGAGCCGCTCGTGTTCCTGAAGCCCTCGACCGCGGTGATCGGCCCGAAGGACCCGATCCGGCTCCTCCCGGTCAGCGAACGCGTCGACTACGAGGGCGAGCTCGCGGTGGTGATCGGCCGGATCGCGAAGGATGTGCGGACCGAGGAGGCGTTCCGGTACATCCTCGGCTACACGTGCGCGAACGACGTGACGCTGCGCGACCTGCAGAGGACCGACGACCAGTGGGCGCGTGCGAAGGGGTTCGACGGGTCGTGCCCGCTCGGTCCGTGGATCGAGACCGACCTCGATCCGACCGACGTGCGCGTCGAGACCCGGCTGAACGGCGAGGTGCGCCAGGCCGGCCAGACCGCCGACCTCGCGTACGGCGTCGCGACGCTGATCGAATACATCACCTCCTTCATGACCCTTCTGCCGGGCGACGCGGTCCTGACCGGGACGCCCGAGGGCGTCGGCAGCCTGAGCGCGGGCGACACCGTCGAGGTCGAGGTCGACGGCGTCGGGACACTGTCGAACCCGGTTGAGGAGGGATCGTGACGGTCCGCTGCCGGTTCGCCCCGGCCCCGTCCGGGTCGATCCACGTGGGGAACGCACGGACCGGGCTGTTCTCGTGGGCGTACGCGCGCCATACCGGCGGGGCGTTCGTCCTTCGGATCGAGGACACCGACGCGTCCCGCGTCACCGAGGAGGCCTTCCTCGGCGTGATGGACTCGCTGCGGTGGCTCGGGATCGACTGGGATGAGGGGCCAGACGTCGGGGGACCGCACGCGCCCTACCGACAGTCCCAACGCATGGACATCTACCGCGACGCGGTCGAACGACTCCTGAAGGCTGACGACGCCTACCGCTGCTACTGCACCGAGGCGGAGCTCGAGGAGCGGCGGGCTGCGGCCCTCGCTCGAGGCGAGACGCCCGGATACGACGGCAAGTGCCGGTCGCCCGAGGTGCGCGAGGCGTTCGAGGCGGAGGGGAGGCCGTCCGTGATCCGGTTCGCGATGCCCGAGCGCGAGCACGTCGTCGACGACCTCGTGAAGGGCGAGGTCCGCTGGGCGCCCGGCCAGCTCCGGGACTTCGTGCTGATGCGTTCGGACGGCACGCCGGTCTTCCTGCTGGCCGTCGCGGTCGACGACCTGCTGATGGAGATCACGCACGTGATCCGCGGCGACGACCTGCTCGCGAGCGCTCCGCGGAACGCGGCCGTGATCGCGGCGCTCGGTGGCACCCCACCCCGGTACGCGCACGTACCGCAGGTGAACGGCCCCGACGGCAAGCCGCTGTCCAAGCGACACGGGTCGACGAGCGTCGAGGCGTTCCGCGAACGCGGCATCCTGCCGGAGGCGCTCATGAACTATCTCGCGCTCCTTGGATGGTCGAAGGACGCCGAGACGACGTTCCTGTCCAAGCAGGACCTGGTCGAGTCGTTCGACGTTGCGCGGGTCTCGCGGAACCCGGCGCGGTTCGACACCGAGAAGCTCGAGTGGATGAACAACCACTCCATCCAGTCGCTCGACGACGACGACCTCGCCGCGCGGTGCCTGCACTTCCTCTCGGTCGCCGGGCTGACTCCGGACCTCGACCTGCTGCGCCGGGCGATGCCGCTCGTGAAGGAGCGCATGAAGACGCTCGCGGAGTCGGTCGAGCTGCTCCGGTTCCTGTTCACCGACGACGTCGCCCTGAACGAGAAGGCGACCGACGTGATCGCGCAGGCTCCCGCCGGGTACCTCTCCGCCGTCGCGGACGCGCTCGGCTCACTCGCGCCGTGGGAGGCCGACCCGATCAAGGACGCCCTCGACGCGTGCGCGTCGGCCGCGGAACTCAACCGGACGAAGGGCTTCCAGCCGGTCCGCGCGGCGGTGACGGGATCGACGGTCTCGCCGCCGCTGCCGGAGTCGCTCGAGCTGCTCGGCCGCGAGCGCACGGTCGAACGCCTCCGCGCCGCGGCATGATCCGGATCGCCGCGGTCCTGGTCGCGGCGTTCCTGTTCCTCGGCCCCGACGTCGCCGTGCCCGAGCCCGCGCGTGCGGGGGAGCCGCCGACGCCCGCGGACCTCCGGCCGGACATCGAGTGGCGGCGGATCCCGTTCGGTGCCCAGCGCAAGCGCCAGACGGCCGCGTACTCGAGGCGCCACTACGGGCAGCGCACGTACCGGCTGACCGACCCGAAGGTGATCGTCGAGCACTACACCGACGGAACCTCGTTCGACGCGGCGTGGAACCACTTCGCCGCCAACGGTCCACATCTCGGCGAACGGCCGGGCGTGTGCGCGCACTTCCTGATCGACACGGACGGGACGATCTCCCAACTGGTGAACCTCGGGATCCGCTGCCGGCACGCGATCGGGATGAACTGGACCGCGATCGGCATCGAGCACGTCGGGACGAGCGCGCGCAAGGTCATGGGGAACGACGCGATGATGCGTTCGTCCCGACGGCTCACCGTGTGGCTCATGGCGCGCTTCCGGATCTCGTGGGGCAATGTGATCGGACACGCCGAGATCCTCGAGAGCCGGTTCCACCGCGAGCGCTACGCGAGCTGGCGGTGCCTCACGCACGCGGACTTCGATCACGACGAGATGCGGAAGTACCGGCGCCGGCTGAAGGGCCTCGCGAGGGACCTCGGCGTTCCGATCGGCGCGGGCCCCCGCTGGGTCGACTCCGGCTGCTAGGGGTCGGCGAGCGCGCGTCGAAGCGCCTCGGCCGCGTCCTCGGGGGCGATCGTGTTGATCGACATCGCCGAGCCGATCTCGAACCCCGCCATCGTCGCGATCCGCGGGATCAGCTTCAGGTGCCAGTGGAACTCCCGCGCGGCGTGTCCCTCGCTCGACGGCGCCGAGTACATCACGACGTTGAAGTCGGGATCGCCGCAGGCCGTGCGGACGGCGCGGAGCGCGCGGATCAGGATGCGGGCCACGTCGTCGAGATGCTCGTCGGCGAGGTCGCCGAACGATCCCTGGTGGAACGTCGGCGCGATCCAGGTCTCGAACGGTGACTGCGCCGCCCAGGGCTCGAACGCGATGAGGCCGCCCACCTCGTCGACCATGCGGACCTCCGCGCGCCGCTCGGCCGCGATCACGTCGTCGTAGACGCACGAGCCGTGCTCGTCGTAGAAGCGGGTCGCCACGTCGAGCCGCCGCTGCAGGCGGGGCAGGAAGACCGGCGTGGCGACGATCTGGGAGTGGGGATGAGTGAGCGAGGTCCCCGCGAGCGCGCCGAAGTTCTTGAACACGACCACCGCCCGGACCTCCGGTCGCGCGATCAGCTCGCGGTAGCGCTCCCGCCACGTCCAGACGACCCGGGCGACCTGGTCGCGCTCGAGCTCGTCTATCCGACCGTCGTGCCGCGGGGTCTCGATCACCACCTCGTGGCTGCCCACACCGGGCATCTCGCGGAACATCGGCTCGCCGGTCCGCTGCGTCGCCCCGTCGCCGGCCAGCGCCGCGTACATGTTCGGCACGACCCGGACCCGCCACGTCTCACCCCACGGGTCGCGCGCGATCTCGGGCGGCGTCTGGTCCTCGTTCCCGGGGCAGAACGGGCACGTCGGGTCGAACGCCGGCAGCTCCGGGCGGGGGACGACGACGGGCTCGTGCGGGCGATCGCTCCGGCGGGTCGCCAGGATCGTCCACTGACGGGTGGTCGGGTCCTGTCGCAGCGTGGACATGGCCGTGGAGGGTAACGGACGGTCAGCGACGACGGCGCTTGGGCGAGAGCGCACGCCCGAGCAGGCCGACCAGCACCGCGAGGACGACCGGGAATACCGCGACCGAGAGCACCAGGAGCGCGAGGAGGACACCTTCGTTCGCGCTGCCGGAGGAGAAGGTGGTGCCCTTGGTCGCCGCGTACACGTTCGCCATCACGTAGAAGGCGACCGGTACGAGGAACGGGAGCATCACGAGCACGGCCGTGGCGATCAGGCCGATGCCGAGCCCGGCGAGCCTCGACGCGAACGGCGACGCCGCCGGCTCGTCCGCGAACGCCTCCACGGCCGCCATCCTAGCCCCCGGCGGCCTGCTCGCGATCGCGGATCTCGACGACGCCGTCGACCACGCGCGTCTCGTAGCTCGGTTCCGGCCGCGTGGCGGGCCCCTGGATCACCCGCCCCGTCGCGAGGTCGAACGTGCTCCCGTGGAGCGGGCAGCGAACGGTCCTGAGCGAGCCGCTGAACTTCACGGGACCGCGGTGCAGCGGCGCCTGCTGGTGCGTGCACCGGTTGCCGATCGCGAACAGCTCTTCGCCGTTGCGCACCATGAGGATCTCGACCTCGCCGACCTTCGTCTGGAGCGGCTTGCCGTCGCGGAGCTCGTCGAGCGTGACCGTCGCGACCCAGCCGTCCTCGTCCATCTCGCCTCCCGTCGACCGATTTCCTGTGCCCGGGCGGCGTGCTCTATCCTCTTGCCCTGCCCGTGCCGCGCTGCATGGTATCGCCGGTTCCGACGCGGGCGGGAGCGAGGGGGCGGTGATGGTGCCAGAGGCGGGGTCCGCGGGCACGGGGACCGCCCCCGGCGTGGCCCCGGCGACGGCCGGTCGCGCACTGCGTCGGCGTCCCTCCGGCGACCCGCCGCCGTTGCCGAAGCCCGAGTGGTGGCCGCGGTACGTGGTGCTGCTGATCGTCACGGTCGCCGTCGGCGCGCTCCTCGCCTGGTGGTACTACAGCGCGTCCCCCGAACCCGATTCGGCGGTCATGCAGTGGCTCGCCGAACAGCGGACCGGCTGGCTCACCGACGTCGCGAGGTTCCTCTCCCGTCTGGCCACCGAGCCGGCGATCGTGGTGATGCGGATCGCCTTGCTCGTGATCCTCGTGGTGTACAAGCGCTGGCGGCACCTCGCGGTCGCCCTGCTCTGCTTCCTCGTCATGGACTTCCTGGTGGTGCGGCTCGCGGTCGAGCTCGACGTTCCGGCCGACGTCCTTGTCCCCACGGGGAGCGGCATCTGGCATTTCCCGTCGTTCGCGGTCGCCTCGCTCTCGATCACGCTCTGGGCGATGGTCGTCACCCTCGCACCAGCCGGCAAACCCCGACGCACCGCCTCGCTCGCCGCGATCGTCGTCGGCGTCCTCGTCGTCGTCGCGCGGGCGTACCTGGGCACCACGTACCCGCTCGCCGGGCTGTACTCGATCCTGCTCGGATCCTGCGTCGCGGCGACGCTCCTCGGGTGGCTCGCGCCCGAGGACTCATTCCCGGTCTCGTACACGCGGGGCGGCAAGGCCGCCCACCTCGACCTCGCCGGCGCCCGGACCGCCGCCGTCATCCGGGCGATGCGGGATCAGCTGGGGATCACCGTCGGGTCGCTGAAGCCGTTCGGCGAGGAGGGGTCGGGTGGCTCGACCCCGCTCCTGATGACGACCGCCGACGGCACGCGGCTCTTCGGGAAGATCCTCGCGACGAGCCACGTCCGGGCCGACCGGTGGTACCGGATCGGCAGGACGGCCCTGTACGGGCGCCTCGAGGACGAGACGTCCTTCTCCTCCGTCCGGCGGCTGATCGCGTACGAGGACTACGCGCTCCGGCTGCTCGACGACGACGGCTTCCGGGTCGCGCACTCCTACGGGATCGTGGAGCTCACGCCGAACCGCGAGTACCTGCTCGTCACCGAGTTCTTCGAGGGCGCGGAGACGCTCGGGCACGCGGAAGTGACCGACGAGGTGATCGACGGGGGCCTCGCGCTCGTCCGCCGCCTGTGGGATTCGGGGCTCGCGCACCGGGACGTCAAGCCCGCCAACCTGCTCGTCGTCGAGGGCGAGCTGCAGGTGATCGACGTGTCCGGGCTCCAGATCCGGCCGTCGCCGTGGCGTGAGGCGGTGGACCTCGCGAACATGATGCTGGTGCTCGCGCTCCGCTCCGATCCCGAGCGCGTCTACCACCGGGCGCTCGCGTACTTCACCCCCGAGGAGATCGGCGAGGCGTTCGCGGCCGCCCAGGGGATGGCGATCCCGACGGAGCTCCAGCGCTACCTCAAGGAGGATGAGCGGGACCTGATCGGGCGGTTCAAGGAGCTCGCGCCGCCGTACCCGAGGATCTCGATCCAGCGGTGGAGCATTCGACGCATCGCCCTGATCGCCGGGCTGGTGATGGGAGCGCTGATCCTCGCGGGCTGGACGGTCGACGCGGTCCTGGACGTGCTCGCCTGATGGGGACGACGGAGGACGGCGCCGTGACCACGACCGAGACCCCCGTGAAGTTCGCCCGGAAGGTCGGCCCGAAGCAGATCGTCGCGTTCGTGTTCGGGCTGCTGATCGTGGTGGCGATCTTCGTGTTCGCGATCCCGAAGTTCGCCGACTACGGCGATGTATGGGCCGCGATGAAGACGCTCACGCCGATCGAAGCGCTGTCGCTCACCGCCGCGACGGTCTTCAACCTGTTCACGTACTGGCTGGCGAACCAGGCGGCGTTGCCGGGGCTCCGCCTCTCGCAGTCGGCCGTGGTCACCCAGACCACGACGTCGGTGGCGAACACGCTGCCGGCGGGCGGAGCGATCGCGGTCGGGGTGACCTACGCGATCCTCGGATCCTGGGGTTTCACGGCCGGCGAGGCGACCCTGTACGTCGGCGTCACGGGCATCTGGAACATCTTCACCAAGCTGGCCCTCCCCGTGATCGCGCTCGCGCTCCTGGTGGTGACCGGGCATGTCTACCCGGCGCTGGTCGGCGCCGCGGCGGTCGGCGTCGCCGTTCTCGCGGTCGCCGTCGTCCTCCTGGTCCTGGTGTTCCGGAGCAAGGCCATGGCCCGCCGCGTGGGGGAGTTCGTGGGCAGGGTGATCAGCGCGTTCATGAAGCCCTTCCGCAAGGGGCCGATCGTCGGCCTGGGCGACCGCGCCGTGAAGTTCCGCAAGGAGACGATCGTCCTGGTGTCGCGCCGGTGGCTCCGGCTGACCTGGACGACCGTGCTGAGCCACCTCGCGCTCTTCTTCGTCCTGCTGCTCTCGCTCCGGAACATGGGCGTGTCGGAGCAGGAGGTCCCCGCCGTCGAGATCTTCGCGGTCTTCGCGTTCAGCCGGCTGCTCTCGTCGGTGCCGATCACCCCCGGGGGCGTCGGGGTGATCGATCTCGGGTACATCGGCGGCCTGTCGGCCTTCTACCCGGACGAGAAGGCGGCGATCGTCGCCGGCGTGCTCATCTTCCGGGTGCTCACCTACGGCATCCAGATCCCGATCGGCGCGTTCACGTACTTCATCTGGCGCGGCAAGAAGCGCTGGATGCGCGACACGCCGCCGCCCGGTTCGATCGCCGGCGAGCTCGAGGCGCCCGAGCCCGCCTCCGCGTGACGGATCACGGGGTCCGCCGTCCGAACGCGAGCCGGGCGCCGACGTCGAACGAGAGCAGCAACGTCACCCAGCGAACGGCATAGGAGTCGCCGGTCGTGACCGCCAGCGCGATGCCCGCCGCGACGACCAGCACGGCCAAGACCGTTCGGATCGTTCGGTCCTGATACCACGTGCTCATGCTCGCCTCCTCTCGTGCGAGTCTCGGAGTCTCGCACGCGACACGGAAACGCTCGCTCAGCGGCGCGTCCTCAGTCGGCGCCGGGACCGGTGTCGCCCGGCACGTCGCAACCGGCCCGCTGCATCTCGGACGCGGCCTCCAGGTACTGGAACAGCTGCGACGGCGGGGGACCGGGACCGACGCCGATCACGTTCTCGCTTCCCGGACCCGGGGTGTCGTGACCCGACTCGAGGTGTTCGAGGCGGGCGTCGTTCAGGCGCTCGCAGGACTCGTCGCGCAGCATCGAGATCACGCCGACCGCGACGAAGAAGGCGCCGACCACGGCGAGGACGACGAGCAGGCTGAGCAGCAGCTCCTTCATCCGTTTCGACCGGGTCACGGGGGGCTCCACGCCTCGGGGATCGACGGACGAAGTATGGCGTCCCGGTGAGCCTCAGTCGGGAGAAGTTCGGCCGGAGGGCCCCGGGGTCCACCCACGGGCCTCGCGGCCTCCAGGTGACATGATGCCGATCGTGACCGGCACGCCCGCCGCCGAGCAGCGCCTGCGCGATCTCGCGGTGTTGCGCCGTGTGCGCGACCGGATCGACCGGGAGTACGCGCAGCCGCTCGACGTCGAGGCGCTCGCCCGTGGCGCCCATATGTCGGCCGGGCATCTCAGCCGCCGGTTCCGGCTCGCCTTCGGCGAGTCGCCGTACAGCTACTTGATGACGAGGCGGATCGAACGCGCGATGGCGCTGCTGCGCCGTGGCCACCTCAGCGTCACCGAGGTCTGCTTCGAGGTCGGCTGCTCGTCGCTCGGCACCTTCAGCACACGCTTTACCGAGCTGGTCGGGATGCCGCCGAGCGCGTACCGACGTCAGGAGTGGGACGCGATGGCGGGGATGCCGCCGTGCGTGGCGAAACAGGTGACGAGACCGGTCAGGAATCGAGAAGCGCCGGCCACCGAGCCGCAACTAGCATGACCGCCATGGACATCTCGATCCACTCCAGCCTCCTCCCACACGACGATCCAGAGGCAACGCTGGCCTTCTACCGGGACACCCTCGGCTTCGAGGTCCGCCTCGACGTCGAGTACGACGGGATGCACTGGATCACGGTGGGTCCCGCCGACCAGCCCGACACGGCGATCGTCCTGTATCCGCCGGCCGCCAGCCCGGGCATCACCGAGGACGAGCGCCGGACGATCGCCGAGATGATGGCCAAAGGGACCTTCGCCAGCATCAACCTGGCCGCCAGAGACGTCGACGGCGTGTTCGAACGGCTGCAGGCAGGAGACGCCGAGGTCGTCCAGGAGCCGACCGACCAGCCGTACGGGATCCGCGACTGCGCGTTCCGAGATCCAGCCGGCAACCTGATCCGCATCCAGCAGATCGACTGAGCCGCGAAGGAGAGGGCGACCGACAGACCGGCAACCGAGCAGGGAGGTGCTTCACGATGGCCGAGAAGAAGGCGACGAAGACGACCACGAAGACGACCGCCAAGCGCACGGCGAGCTCCGGCCCGTTCACGGCAGACGAACGAGCCGCGATGAAGGCTCTCGTGCGGGAGCGCAAGGCGGAGGAGCGCGCCAGCAAGAACCGGGCTGAGGGTGAGCGCGCCGTGCTCGAGGCGATCGACGCCCTGAGCGAACCGGATCGCGGCATGGCCAAGCGCCTCCACGCGATCGTCGCGGCGACGGCGCCCGACCTGTGGCCCAAGACCTGGTACGGGATGCCGGCCTACGCCAGGGACGGCAAGGTCGTCTGCTTCTTCAAGGCCGCGGAGAAGTTCGAGTCCAGGTACGCCACGTTCGGCTTCGAGGACTCGGCGAAGCTCGACGCTGGAGCGATGTGGCCGACTTCCTACGCGCTGACGAAGCTGACGCCCGCCGACGAGAAGAAGATCGCGGCGCTCGTGAAGAAGGCGGCGCGCTGAGGGGCTGGGCCTACGCTCTGATGGGGTAGAGGCTCCCCATGGCCACGAAGAAGGACACGCGGCCCGCGCCGCACGACGCCGACCGCCACGACCTGATCCGCGTGCAGGGCGCCCGCGTGAACAACCTCAAGGACGTCACCGTCGAGATCCCGAAGCGCCGGTTGACGGTGTTCACCGGCGTCTCTGGTTCGGGGAAGAGCTCGCTGGTGTTCGACACGATCGCGGCCGAGTCCCAGCGGTTGATCAACGAGACCTACAGCGCCTTCGTGCAAGGCTTCATGCCGACGCTTTCGCGGCCCGAGGTCGACCTGCTCGAGGGCCTGACGACCGCGATCATCGTCGACCAGGAGCGGATGGGCGCCAATCCTCGCTCCACCGTCGGCACCGCTACCGATGCCAACGCGATGCTCCGCATCCTCTTCAGCAGGCTCGGGAAGCCGCGCATCGGACCGCCCAACGCCTATTCGTTCAACGTCCCCTCGGTGCGGGCTGCCGGCGCGATCACCGTCGAGCGCGGCGCGAAGACGAGGACCGAGAAGGCAACCTTCATCCGGCTTGGCGGTATGTGTCCGCGTTGTGAGGGGACGGGCGATGTGACCGACATCGACCTCGGCCAGCTCTACGACGACACCAAGTCGCTCGCCGAGGGCGCGATCACGATCCCCGGCTACACCGCGGACGGCTGGAACGTCAGGATCTTCAGCGAGTCGGGCTTCGTGGACCCCGACAAGCCGATCCGGAAGTACACGAAGAAGGAGCTCCGCACCTTCCTCCACGGCGAACCGACCAAGGTGAAGGTCAACAACATCAACCTCACGTACGAGGGGCTGATCCCCAAGATCCAGAAGTCGTTCCTGTCCAAGGACGTCGACGCGTTGCAGTCGCACATCCGCGCCTTCGTGGAGCGGGCGGTGACGTTCACGACCTGTCCCGAGTGCGACGGCACCAGACTCAGCGAGGATGCCCGTTCGTCGAAGATCGGGGGGAAAAGCATCGCCGACGCCTGCGCGATGCAGGTCAGCGATCTCGCCGACTGGGTCCGGGGCCTCGACGACCCGTCGGTGGCCCCGCTCCTCGGCGGGCTCCAGCACCTCCTCGACTCCTTCGCGGAGATCGGACTGGGCTACCTCTCGCTCGACCGGCCGTCGGGCACCCTGTCCGGGGGAGAGGCGCAGCGCACCAAGATGATCCGTCACCTCGGCTCGTCGCTCACCGACGTCACCTACGTCTTCGACGAACCCACGATCGGCATGCACCCCCACGACGTCCAGCGGATGAACGACCTCCTGCTGCAGCTGCGCGACAAGGGCAACACGGTGCTCGTGGTGGAGCACGATCCGGAGTCGATCGCGATCGCCGACCACGTCGTCGACCTCGGCCCCGGTGCCGGGTCGGCGGGCGGCTCCGTCTGCTACGAGGGTGACGTCAAGGGACTGCGGGGGAGCGACACCACCACGGGCCGCCATCTCGACGATCGGGCGGCCCTGAAGGCATCCTTGCGTTCGGCCTCAGGCGCGCTGGAGATCCGCGGCGCGAGCGAGCACAACCTGCAGAAGGTCGACGTCGACGTCCCGCTCGGGGTGCTCTGCGTGGTCACGGGCGTCGCCGGATCGGGCAAGAGCTCGCTGATCCACGGGTCGGTCGCCGGCCGTGACGGCGTCGTGGTCATCGACCAGGGCGCGATCCGTGGCTCACGTCGGAGCAACCCGGCGACGTATACCGGACTGCTGGATCCGGTCCGCAAGGCGTTCGCCAAGGTCAACGCCGTGAAGCCCGCGCTCTTCAGCTCCAACTCCGAGGGCGCCTGCCCCACGTGCAACGGCGCCGGCGTCATCTACACGGAGCTCGGGTTCATGGACACGGTCGAATCCACCTGCGAGGCGTGCGAGGGGAAGCGGTTCCAGGCGTCGGTGCTCGAGTACACGCTGGGCGGCCGGAACATCGCCGAGGTGCTCGCGATGTCGGTGACCGAGGCCACGGAGTACTTCGGCGCCGGCGAGGCGAAGACACCGGCCGCACATACGATCCTCGAGCGGCTCGCCGACGTCGGACTCGGGTATCTGAGGATCGGCCAGCCGCTCACCACGCTCTCCGGCGGCGAGCGGCAGCGGCTCAAGCTCGCAACCAACATGGCGGAGCAGGGCGGCGTCTACGTCCTCGACGAGCCGACCACCGGCCTGCACCTCGCCGACGTCGAGCAGCTGCTCGGCCTCCTCGACCGCCTCGTCGACTCGGGCACGTCGGTGATCGTGATCGAGCACCACCAGGCGGTCATGGCGCATGCGGACTGGATCGTCGACCTCGGGCCCGGCGCCGGCCACGACGGCGGCCGGGTCGTCTTCGAAGGCACGCCGGCCGACCTCGTCGCCGCGCGTTCCACGCTTACCGGAGAGCACCTCGCGGCCTACGTCGGCGCCTGACCGGGTCGCGCGTCAGGATCCGGACGACCAGTGGCGAGCGGTGGCCGGACAGTCGCGCACCGCGGATAGCCCTGCTCGTCGGTGAGGTCCACCTCGGCCACGAGATGACCCGTCTCGATCGCTCGCCGGACCAGCGCCGGTTCGAGTTCGAACAGCCGGAACTTGGCAGCGCGGAACACTGAGAATACGCCGTCCTCGTCGAGCGTGCCCCAGCGCAGCCCGGGGTGGCGCTCGCCTCGGCGGCCGAGGACGAACGGCCCGCGGAAGTCGAACGTCCCTGCGTCCCCTGACTGAACCTCCTCGGCCCGGTCCGCACTTCCACTCCCCAGATCGTGCGGGGTGAAGGGGCTCGTGGTTCCCCGCACGCGGCGAATGCAGACGCCGCCCATTTGCCGCGAGCCAACCCGGACGCAGGTGGGGTGCTCTCTGGCGGGATGCCACCTCACCCGTCACCACGTAAGAGGTGGCGGGTGGCAGGGTTCCGCTGCCCCGCCTCGGAGCCTACCCCGGGGGTTTCTCCTCAATCGCGGCCTGAGCCGGGATGCCCTGCCGCTTGACCACCACGGCGAAACGGTCGTTCTCATAAGCGATCCGTTCGATGTCACCGATCAGGTGGTCCGCCACGATGGCGAACTGAAGCGGATCGTTCCGCACCAGTTGATACTCGGACATCGTGATGTCAATCGTTCGGTCGCACGTACTCAGAGCGCACTCACACACGATGTCGAGCCGTTTGGAGGGTGGCTCACCGTGATGGAGCTCGTCGATCTCCTCGTTGAACTCCCTAGACGCGGCCTCGTTCTCGGCCATTCGTTCTTCCCGCGAACCCATGGGCGGAGTATTCCCCACGGGTAGCCGTTCACGGAAGTTGCGTCCGAGGATCGCGAGTTCGGTGACCCACAACTCACTGAGTTTGGCTCCCGGGTAAACCCAGCGATCAAGCTGGGGGTCTACTCCTTCTCATCCAGGAGGAACCGGGTTCCGGTGAGCTCGAATAGACGCTGCGCTGCAGGGCTCGCCCCGCTGAAGAGGAGTCGATGTCCGTTGTCCTTGGCGCGGCTCCTTGCCTCCAGGAACTCCTTTAGCCCCGACGAGTCGATGAACGTGACCTCGCGGAGGTCAACCTTGATCGTCACCGGCCCACTTTCCTCGAGGCGGGCGAGGTTCTCTCTCAGGATGGGAGCGGTTGCCAGATCGAGCTCGCCGCTCAGGGCGATGACGGCAACGCCGTCGCGCTCTTCCACACGGGTTCCGAACGGTGGTTGCGACTCCATGGCGGCCCCCTCTCGGTCAGGATCAGCGCTGGGCGCGCCGCTCCGGATGGAGGCCGGGGATCGGGGCCGTCCGACTGCCCGAACCACGATTGCTCTGGGGTTCGGTCTAGCCAGGATACGCCCTCGACCAGCGGAAAGATAGAGGGCTCGAGCGGGCGGGGAGCGGGGCCGAGGGTGTCCTGGACTTCGCGCCCGTTGCTGCACGGGCGAATGCTAGCCGGTGGACGACGGGCATACGGCAAGCGCAGGAGGGGTAAGGCGCGAAGACGGACGGAGAGGAGGACAGAGATGACTCGTTCGAAGCTTGAGCGCACGAACGATGGAGGGTTGGACACGTTCTTCTCATCGTTCGCGACCTGGATCGCCAAATGGACCGGCAGCCACTGGGCATTGGTCGTGGCAGCGGTCCTCGTGATCCTTTGCCTCTTGGTGACCGATGTGGAGACGACGAACCTCGCTATCGCCATCGTCACCCTCCTCATGGTCTTCGTGCTGCAGAACACGCAGAACCGCGACTCAGCGGCGTTCCACCTCAAACTCGATGAGATGGTCAGAGCTGAGCCGCATGCCCGTGATGAGATTCGGGGTGTCGAGTCGAAGTCGCATGAGGAGATCGGGGAGCTGGCGCGCGAGGACACGGACACCCTCCGTCAGCCCTCCGCTGAAAAGGATCGGCCGTCCGAACTCGACCCGATCTAGAAGGAGGTGCAGCATGAGTGAAGCGGAGGGGCAGCGGGGTGAAGGCGAGATGGCTACGTGCCACATGTGCGGCCAGGAGTTTCCCACGCCGGAGGAGCTATCCAAACACCTCATGGAGGCTCACGACGATGAAGGGCTCACACCCAGTTCGGAGTGAGTGTCGAGACGCTTGGAAGGCATGGGGGGACCATTGGCGGCGCTATCCCGCCGGCCTGAGACGCTGCTGATGGATATCCGATGGATTAGGCACCCGGTCCAGAGACGTTTCCCCTGGTAGTCCCGGGGTTCGAACCCGTGTCTCCACCTTGAGAGGGTGCTCCGGACCGAGTCTGTGACCTGCTGCGGAGGCCGAAAAGGTGTGTTGACCTGCGGATTCACTTTCCTGTCGATTCCGGTCGCTTTCCCTCGGTTTCCGACGTCATGCGGGATAGATACGGGATCAACCGCGTGCTGAGGACTGTCACCAGCTTGCACAAGGCACCTGCGCCATTGGGCGTCGGTTCGGCGACGTGGTGAGTCTGGCAGGCCCTTCCTCCTGGCCGTGGCGGGGATTGCGCCAGTACGGCAGAGCCACGGGGGCGCGACCGGTCTCTCAGACGCACGAGAAGGCCACATCGCGAATTGCTCTCTCGCGCGGGTCGTCCCATACATGGAACCCATGCCGATTCGAGGCGTATGCGAAGCCGACACCGGTGTCGGGGTCAGCGAAGCCGAACGATCCCCCCATGCCGGGCGTGGTGCCCCCTCGATCAGCGTGGTCCACAAGTAGTCCACCTCTTCTTGCGACCCGAGATCGGGCCCTTCCCGCGACCACCTTGGAGCCGTGAGCCCGAGAGGCACATCTGGTTGCGGCAGGACCAGGGGTGACCTCGATATTCCGGTCGGATCGTAAGGGTGATCGACGAGTTCGCGTGCCGCGCGCAGGTATCCTCCCGATCAGGCCAAGCCGCGACCACCGCGCGCATCATTGCAGTCACGAAAGACTGCTTTGCGAGCCCGCGGCTCCAGCGATCTCAATCCGACGCCACAGAGTAGAGGCGCCAGCGGTCGGGAACGCCACTCAGCTCATGCTCGCGTGATGAACGACGGCGACCCGAGCGCCACACCCTACCCTCGGTCGTGGACCGTTCGAGGCATCGAGCATCGCTCTCCCTCGCCTCGGCTACGGAGCGATGGCGGCGACGAGCTCCCTGCAGAAGTCGGGGATGTCCTCCACCACACGACCCCAGACGATGGTCCCGTCGCGAAAGGCCGGCTCGTCCACCCAGATGGCGCCGGCGTTGACGAGGTCGTCCTTGATCCCGAGGCTTCCGGTCGCTCGGTGACCCTCGACGATCCCTGCCGAGATCCCGACCAGGCCGGCGTGGCAGATCAATCCGACGATCTTGCCCTGGTCGTAGGCCTGGCGAACGAGGCCGGTGACCTCATCGTGCCTCCGCAGCTTGTCGGGCGCCCAGCCGCCGGGGACCACGACCGCGTGGAATTCTTCGGCCGAGACCTCCTTGGCCGACACATCGCTCGCCGCCGAGAGCGCGTTCTTGCCGCGGTATCGCTCGCCCGCGTGCGTCCCGACGATCGTGACATCGGCGCCCTCCTCGCGCATGCGCATGACGGTCACCCAGAACTCGAGGTCCTCGAACCCCTCCTCGACGAACACCCCGACCCTGCGCCCCGAAAGCCGTGCCATCGCATGCCTCCTCCGTTCGTCGACGCCAACGAAGGCTACCGGCCGACCGCGATGGCGGCGACGGTGGGTTCGGCCAGCCGCCCCAGGTCCTGGTGATCGACGCTCATCGTGGTGGCGTGCGCGGGCATAGTACGAACCCGCTGCGTGAGGTCGGATCAGGAGTTTGCCCTTCCCGGTGACCATGGATGGGCGTGGTCCGGAGGGTTCATCGAGCCAGCTCGGCGGGCTGCCTCATGGTCGTCGGATCCGCGAGGGCGCGCGGCGCGGCTACCTCCTCGTTGTTGCCGGAGCGGCCGTGCAAGAACCCGAGCAGCAGGCCGAACCCGAAGAGCACGGAGGCCGCGACGAGGATGACCCGGCGATCACGTCCCGCACGCTACCGAGCTGTACGCGACCCGGACAACGTCCGGTCCGTCAGCGACCCCGCTCGTAGACGCGCGCCCCCGCCATATCCCGCGACAGGCCGCGGGCCACCTGCTTGACGGCGCCGGCCAGATCGGGCCGCGCGAAGCCGTCCACCAGAAGCCGTTCGACCGGACCGACGACCCCAACGGCGCCCACGGCGTGCCCCGCGTGATCGACGACCGCGGCCGCGATCTCGGCCTCGCCGATGATGGCCTCCTGGTCCTCGATGGCGACGCCGTCCCGACGGATTCGCTCCAGCGCGCGTTCGAGCTCCCGACGGTCGACGAGCGTTCGCCCCGTCAACCTCGGGAGCGGTCCCGCGAGCTTCTGCTCCAGCTCGGCGTCGTCTCGGAAGGCGGCCATCACCTTCCCGAGGGCGCACGCGTGCCAGGGGATCGTTGCTCCCACCTCCAAGATCTGTACGGATGTGTCGGGCCGGAACACGTGATGCACGATCAGGATGCTCGAGCCCATCGAGATCCCGACGCGCACCGCCTGCTCGGTCCGATCCGCGAGGGAGTCCGCCCACAGCATCGAACGCGCCCGCAGTTCGTGACCCTCCAGGAAGGCGTTCCCGAGCTGGAGCAGGACGGGGCCGAGGCGATACTTGCCGGACTCGACGTCGCGCTGGACCATCTCGTCCGCCTCCAACGCCCTGAGGAGCCCGTACACGGTCGCCTTGGCCAGGCCCAGCCGGTCGGCGAGTTCGGTCACCCCCAGCCGACGTTGCCCCGATCCGAGCTCGAGCAAGATCGCGGTGGCGCGACGAACCGACTGGATCATCCGTCGCTCCTGTCCAGCGCCTGCTCGAGCGCCGCGAACAGGATCGCGGTCGAGGTAGCGCCCGGGTCCTGGTGCCCGATGCTCCGGGCTCCCAGGTACGACGCCCGACCCTTTCGGGCCTGCATCGGGATCGTCGAGCGCATGCCCTCCTCGGCGGCCGCTCGAGCCCGGGCCCCGGCCTCCTCGGCCGCCTGGCCCGAGCGCAGCCCACGTGCGAACGCGTCGAGCGCCGGCGAGTAGGCGTCGACGATCGTCTTGTCGCCCACCGTCGCCGCCCCGAGCCGCTGGATCTCCTCGAGCCCGGCCCTCAGCGCAGACAGCAAATCCTCCGGGTCGAAGGTCTCGGTGTCACCGAGCGTCCTGCCCATCTGCCGGAACGCCGAGCCGTACAGGGGTCCCGCCGCTCCACCCACGGACAGGATCAGCGTGCTTCCCACGGTTTCCAGGATCTGGCCGGTTCCGTCGTCTACCGAGTCGTCGAGCTTGGCGATCGCGGCGAAGAGCCCTCGATCCATGTTCACGCCGTGGTCGGCGTCCCCGATGGCGGCGTCGAGCTGGGTGAGGAAATCCCGCTGGTCATGCACGCCCTCGGCCGTGCGCCCAACCCACCGGCGCACGAACTGGGGTCCGAACCTCTGCCCGCCACTCACCTATGCAGCCTACGCGCCATCGCCGCCATGTTCGACCATACCGAACGATCCGCCGGGATTTCGTGGTGGCTACGGCGATGCTCAGAACTTGACTCAGCACACCGAACGGAGTTGTGATGAGATCCGGTGCCGCCGTGGCGCCTGAGGGGGGGAAGGCATGGACAACAACTTCGTATCCGAGATGGTCGGCACCGGGATGCTGATCCTCTTCGGCGACGGCGTCGTGGCGGCGGTGCTCCTCCACCGGTCCAAAGCCGAGAACGGCGGCTGGATCGTCATCACCACGGGATGGGCGATGGCCGTGATGATCGGTGTCTTCGCGGCCACGTACAGCGGCGGCCTCATCAACCCGGCCGTGACGATCGGCTTCGCGGTGGCCGGAGACCTCGACTGGGCCGACGTGCCGGCCTTGCTCGCAGGAGAATTCGTCGGGGCGTTCATCGGAGCCGTGCTCGTGTTCCTCGCGTACCTGCCCCACTGGCAGCCGACCGAGGACCCGGGCCTCAAGCTCGCCGTCTACAGCACCGGCCCGGCCATCCGTAACCTCGGCGCGAACATCCTGACGGAGATCATCGGGACGTTCGCGCTGGTGTTCGGGGTCTACGCGATCGTCACGGTCGGCGGCACCCCCGAGCCCACGCTCTCGGCCGGCCTCGGGCCGCTCCTGGTCGCGTTTCTCGTGTGGGGTATCGGCCTGTCCCTTGGTGGGCCGACCGGGTACGCGATCAACCCCGCGCGCGACCTAGGCCCGCGGATCGCCCACGCCCTGCTTCCGATCCCGGGCAAGGGCACGTCCGACTGGCAGTACAGCTGGGTCCCGGTCGTCGGACCGATCATCGGCGGGATCCTCGGCGCAGTCGTCGGCTCGGCCGTGTTCGCGAACCTGTAGGGGGACCGAGGAGGTTTCCGCGAGGGAAGGAGTCCGATGAAGAAGCTGATCAACGATCCGCAGAACGTGGTCCGGGAGGAATTGGAGGGTATCGAGCAAGCGCACGCGGACCTCGTACGGGTCTCGTACGAGCCCAACATCATCGTCCGTGCCGACGCCCCGGTGCAGGGCAAGGTTGCGCTCGTCTCCGGAGGCGGCTCGGGCCACGAGCCGATGCATGGCGGGTTCGTCGGGCAGGGGATGCTGGACGCCGCGTGCCCGGGCGAGGTCTTCACGTCGCCGACGCCCGACCAGATGGAGGCCGCGACGAAGGCCGTCAACGGCGGTGCGGGGGTCATCCACATCGTCAAGAACTACACGGGCGACGTCATGAACTTCGACATGGCGGCGGAGCTCTGCCGCTCGGAGGGCATCGAGGTCGAGTCGGTGCTGGTGGACGACGACGTCGCCGTGAAGGACAGCCTCTACACGGCGGGGCGGCGCGGGGTCGGCACGACGGTCCTGATGGAGAAGATCGGCGGCGCTGCCGCGGAGGAGGGCCGCGCCCTGAAGGAGGTCGCCGACGTCTGCCGAGAGGTGAACGCGAACGGTCGCAGCATGGGCATGGCGCTCACCTCGTGCACCGTTCCGGCGGCCGGCAAGCCGACGTTCGAGCTCGGCGACAACGAGATGGAGATCGGGATCGGGATCCACGGCGAACCGGGGCGGGAGCGGATGACGCTGAAACCCGTCGCCGAGATCCTCGAGATGATGGCGACAATCATCGTGGATGACCTACCGTTCGCGCAGGGCGACGACGTCCTGGCGTTCGTGAACGGGATGGGAGGCACCCCGCTGATCGAGCTGTACATCGTCTACAACGAGCTCGCGAAGTTCCTGAAGGGTCGCGGGATCTCGATCTCTCGGAACCTGATTGGCTCGTACATCACGTCGCTCGAGATGGCAGGCTGCTCGATCACGCTCCTGAAGGCCTCCGACGATCTGCTCCGGCTGTGGGACGCGCCGGTGAAGACGGCGGGTCTCCGCTGGGGCGTCTGAGTGGTTGCCCGGGGTGCCGGTCGCCTGCGGCCAGCACCCCGGCGCCAACGGCTCGTGGAGCCCTCGCTCAAGCGACGGGTTCCACGGGAAGGGAGTGGAGGTGAGCGTTGGCTACGAGGACGTCGACCGCCTGATCCGCGCGTACGCGGACGTGATCGCCGACCAGAAGGCTTACCTCACGCAGCTCGACTCAGCGATCGGCGATGCGGACCACGGGATCAACATGAATCGCGGCATGCAGGCGGCGCTCACCAAGCTCGACGGGCAGGCGCCGGGCGACGTCGGGGCGCTGTTCAAGGCCGTGGGCATGACGCTCGTGTCGACCGTGGGTGGCGCGGGCGGCCCGCTGTACGGCACGCTGTTCCTACAGCTAGGGACCGTGACGGCGGGCAAGGGGGTGATCGAAGCGGCGGACTGGGCCGCGGCGCTCTCGGCCGCCGTCGCCGGCGTCCAGGCGCGCGGCAAGGCGGAGCCGCAGGACAAGACGATGGTCGATGCGCTCATCCCGGCGCGCGATGCCTACGAGGCGGCGCTCGCTGATGGGGCGACGTTCGCCGACGCCCTGCGCCGTTCGGCGACAGCGGCCGAGGAGGGCATGAAGGCCACGATCCCGCTCGTCGCCCGGAAGGGCCGCGCGAGCTACCTCGGCGAACGGAGCGCCGGGCACCAGGATCCCGGCGCGACGTCCTCGTGGCTGTTGGTGAAGACGGTCGCCGACACCTGGGCCGGTGACTGATGGATGCAGGAAGAGGAGGAGGGAGGCACATGGCCGACTTCGCGGCGGCGCTGGACCAGGGCACCACGAGCACCCGTTTCATGATCTTCGACCACGAGGGGCAGGTGAAGGGTATCGAGCAGAAGGAACACGAACAGATCTATCCGAAGCCCGGGCACGTCGAGCACGACGCGCTCGAGATCTGGCAGCGTTCCGAGGAGGTCATCGCGGGAGCGTTGAACAAGGCCGGGCTGAAGGCGAGCGATCTATCCGCCGTCGGCGTCACGAACCAGCGTGAGACGACCGTCGTGTGGGAGAAGACGTCCGGCAAGCCCGTCTACAACGCGATCGTGTGGCAGGACACGCGGACCGACCAGATCTGCAACCAGCTGTCATCCGACGGTGGCCAGGATAGGTTCCGGCCGAAGACGGGATTGCCGATCGCCACGTACTTCTCCGGCCCGAAGATCAAGTGGATCCTCGACAACGTCGACGGCGTCCGCGAGCAGGCGGAGGGTGGCGAGATCCTCTTCGGCAACATCGACACCTGGTGCATCTGGAACCTCACGGGTGGGCCCGACGGCGGTGCGCACGTCACCGACGTCACCAACGCCAGCCGGACGCTGATGATGGATCTCGGGACCCTGCAGTGGGACGACGAGATCCTCGGCATCCTGAGCGTGCCCAGGGCGATGCTTCCGGAGATCAAGGCCTCGAGCGAGGTGTACGGGGAGGCCCGGGGAGACCTCGCCGGCATCCCGGTCGCGGGCGACCTCGGCGACCAGCAGGCGGCGCTGTTCGGCCAGACGTGCTACTCGGTCGGCGAGGCCAAGAACACGTACGGGACCGGCAACTTCCTGCTGCTCAATACCGGAACCGAGCCGGTGCCCAGCAAGAGCGGCCTGATCACCGGACTCGGCTACAAGATCGGCGACCAGCCGGCCACCTACATGCTCGAGGGATCCATCGCGATCACCGGAGCGCTCGTGCAGTGGCTCCGGGACAACCTCGGCATGATCGAGAAGTCCGAGGACATCGAGGCGCTCGCGGCCTCGGTCGAGGACAACGGCGGCACGTACTTCGTGCCCGCCTTCTCCGGCCTGTTCGCGCCGTACTGGAAGAACGATGCCCGCGGCGTGATCGCCGGCCTGACGCGCTACGTCAACAAGGGCCACATCGCGCGTGCGGTCCTCGAGGCGACCGCGTGGCAGACCAAGGAGGTCGTCGACGCAATGAACGCCGACTCCGGCGTCGAGCTCACCTCGCTCAAGGTCGATGGCGGCATGGTCTACAACGAGCTGCTGATGCAGTTCCAGGCCGACGTGCTCGGCGTCCCCGTGATCAGGCCGACCGTCGCCGAAACCACCGCGCTCGGAGCCGCCTACGCGGCCGGTCTGGCGACGGGGTTCTGGAAGGAGGTCGAGGACCTCCGTGCCAACTGGGGCAAGGACAAGGAGTGGGACCCCCAGATGACCAAGGACGAGGTCGACAAGGAATACGCGTTCTGGAAGAAGGCGGTCACCCGAACGTTCGACTGGGTCGAGTAACGAAACGCCAGAATCGGGAGACGATTCCGCGACGCTCCACGATCGGAGGCCGCGATGGAGAAGGAGCACAGGCACGGCGACTTCGCCGAGGGCCAGGAGGACTCGGAGGAGCACGAGCACCACGCTGGCTCGTTCGCCGAAGGCCAGGCGGAAGAGCACCCTCATCCGCAGGAGGGCAAGCACGGCGACTTCGCCGAGGGCCAGGAGGGCCCGGAAGAGCACGAGCACGAGGAGGGGTCCTTCGCCGAGGGCCAGAGGCCGTCGGACGACTGAGGGACGCTCGGGGTCCGCGGTGCGAGGATGGCGTGGATGAACGCGCTCGCGTCGTGGACCTCGCGGCCTCACGTCCTGATCGTCGGCGGGGGTGGAACCGGCGGGGCCCTGGCGCACGATCTCACGCTTCGCGGCATCAAGGTGACGCTCGTCGAACGCGGGGAGGTCACATCCGGAACGACGGGCCGGCACCACGGGCTTCTCCACAGCGGTGCCCGCTACGCGGTGGGCGATCGGGAATCGGCGATCGAGTGCATCGAGGAGAACACGATCCTCCGCCGGATCTGCCCGGGCTCCTTCGAGGAGAACGACGGGCTGTTCGTCGCGATCACCGACGAAGACATGGAGTACCTCGAACCGCTCCTCAGGGGGTGCGCCGACTGCGGCATCCCGACCCAGACGCTTACACGCGATGAGGCGCTTCGGCTCGAGCCCCTCCTCAACCCCGAGCTCAAGGCGGCCGTGCGGATCCCCGACGCGACGATGGACGCGATGCGGTTGCCGCTACGGTTCTTCGCGAGCGCCAAGCACGGAGGTGCCGGGATACACGCGTACATGGAGGTGGAAGGCCTGCTCGTCCACGACCACCTCGTCTCGGGCGCGGTGGTGCGCGATCACGTCACCGGCAAGGAGGGCGAGATCCGCGCCGACATCGTGGTGAACGCCACCGGGCCATGGGCCGAGCACATCGCCGCCATGGCCGGGGTCGACGTGCCCATCCGTCCGTCGCCGGGCGTGCTGCTCGCCCTTCGCGGACGGCTCTCCAACATGGTGATCAACCGGATGCACAAGTCGGGCGACGGCGACATCGTCGTCCCCCAGCGCGCGCTGTCGATCGTCGGGACCAGCTCGTGGACGGTCGACGATCCGGACGACCTGGGCGTGCCGGAGGACCACGTCCGGCGCATGTACGAGGAGGGCTCGAAGCTGATCCCCGCCGTCAAGACGGCGGAGTTCCGCGCCGCGTGGTCTGCGGCACGGCCGCTGATCGGCTCAAAGGACCAGGTCGACAGCGGACGAGAGCTATCACGCACGTTCAAGACGTACGACCACAAGGAGACCGACGGTGTCGAGGGATTCGTGACGATCACGGGCGGCAAGGGGACGACGCTCCGTGGCATGGCGGAGCTGTGCGCCAACGTGATCTGCGCCAAGCTGGGGATCGAAGCGGAGTGCCAAACGCGTGACACCGTGCTGCTCCCACACGAGGCCTATTACGCTGCCTGAGGTAAGCATGGAGACGATCGAGGAGACCGCCACCGCAGCGACGGAGGCGACCGAGACGCGTCAGTTCCGCGTGTTCCGGTTCAAACGCGGCGATCGAGGGCCGCACCTCGACGAGTTCGACGTCCCGGTGACGGCGCGAACCACGCTCTTCGACGCCATGCGATGGATCCAGTTCAACCGGGACCCCTCGCTCGCGCTGCGCCACTCGTGCCTACACGCCTCGTGCGGGACCTGCGGCGTCCGCGCGAACGGACGTGAGGTCCTGATGTGCGTCACCGCCGTCCACGATCTCGGTCGCGAGATCACGGTCGAGCCGGTCGCGAACATCCCCGTCCTCACCGACCTCGTCGTCGACATGACCGAGTTCTACGCACGCTTCCACGAGGCGCATCCGCTCGTCCGCGAGAGCGGGTTCGATCTTGGGGCCGATGCGCCCGAGGGCGTGCCGACCTACCAGCGCTACGAGGACTGCATCGAGTGCGGCCTGTGTCTGTCGGCGTGTCCGGTGGTCGCCACCACGGGTCGATACGTCGGACCCGCGGCGCTCGCGTGGGCACAACGGATCCTCGAGGAGCCGCGAGACGAGGACGTCCTGAGCGTGCGCGACTGGGCGGACGACGCCAACGCGGCGTGGCGGTGCCACGCCGCCTTCGAGTGCACCGAGGCATGCCCGTCGAACGTCAACCCCGCGGCCCGGATCATGCAGCTGCGGGGGGCCCTCGTGGGACCGAGGCTCACCCGTCGAGAGATGACCCGATGAGCGACACCACACAAGCCGACGGCGTCCCCGGCTCTTCCGAACGCAAGGCCCGCGGACCCGTGCTCCGCAAGGGCGTAGGCCCGTCGCCGACCGGGTGGTTCGATCCCCGTGGCCGCGCGATCGGGTCGTGGGCGTTCGCGGTGAACCGCATCACCGGTCTCGGCCTGGTCTTCTACCTCTACCTGCACCTCGGCGTCCTGTCGCTGCTGCTCGCCGGCGAGTCGGCGTGGAACGACTTCCTCGAGATCGCGACGAGCGCCGTCTTCCTGGGGCTCGACGTGCTGCTGCTGTTCGGGATCCTGTTCCACGGGCTGAACGGCGTGCGGGTCGCCCTGGTCGGCACCGGGATCGTCCCCAACCGGCAGATGGCATTGTTCTGGGCTGGCACGATGATCGGGACGGTCGTGCTCGTCTACGGTGCCGTCCACATCATCGGGAGCGGGTGAGATGAGCGTGGCGCCGCCCCGGACGCGTTCCACACGCGACCGCCAGGTCTCGAGCGGCCGGTCCTCGCGGGCCTGGTGGTGGACGGCGCTCACCGGCGCCGCGCTCCTCCTGCTGCTGACCGTCCACATGATCGCCCACCACTTCGTCGTCGAAGACGTCGGCGGGCTACGTTCGTACGAACAGGTGCTGGACTACATCGCGAACCCGGTCATCTTCACGCTCGAGCTTTTCTTCCTGATCGTGGTCACGATCCACGCGTTGCTGGGCCTGCGCGGCGTCCTGTTCGATCTCGGGATCGGGGTCCGCGCGCGCCGGCGGACCGATCTCCTGCTGTGGCTCCTCGGCCTCGTCACGGTCGGCTACGGCTTCTTCCTCCTGGGCACCCTCGCCTCGAGGGCGTGAGGCTCCCTCATCGTGGTGGGCATCGTCCTCGTCTCGCACAGCCACTCGGTGGCCGAAGGCGCAGCCGAGCTCGCCCGCCAGATGGGTGGACAGGACGTCCGCATCGAAACGGCGGGGGGGCTCGACGACCCCGAACGTTCAATGGGCACGGACGCGGTGCTCGTGATGCAGGCCATCGAACGCGCGTGGTCCGACGACGGTGTGCTGGTCGTGATGGACTTGGGAAGCGCCGTCTTGTCGGCCGAGATGGCGCTCGACCTCGTGCCGGTCGAACGCCGCGACAAGGTGCTGCTGACCGACGCCCCCCTCGTAGAGGGAGCCGTGTCGGCGGCGGTATCCGCTCGGATCGGCGCGAACCTCGAGGAGGTCGCCGCCGAGGCCCGGGGAGGGCTGCTGGCCAAGACCACGCACCTCGGGATGGATCGGCCGTCGCAGGCCGCGAACGCCGAAGCAGCCGCCGAGGCGCCCGTTGCTTCCGTCCGGCTGGCGGTACGGAACGCCCATGGTCTGCACGCACGGCCGGCGGCGCGCCTGGTCCAGACCGCCTCCGCGTTCGACGCCAGCGTGCGCGTCTCCAACCTCACGACCGGAGGAGGTCCGGTTAGCGCCCGGAGCCTCAACGCGGTGGCGACGCTCGGCGTGGTGGCCGGCAACGAGATCGAGGTCTCGGCGTCGGGTCGGCAGGGGCGCGAGGCCGTCGACGCCATCCGCGCGCTCGCCGAGCGTGGGTTCGACGAAGGAATGGAACCGGCCGAGGTCGAAGAAGGCCCGCACCGGACATCCGGGACGCTCGAGGAGGGGGTCCTCGGTCTGCCCGCGTCACCAGGGATCGCGGTGGGCGAGATCCGACGGTTCCACGTGCCCGCGATCGATGTTCCCGAACGACAGGCGAGCGACGCGGCCGACGAGGACCGGCGCCTAGACGCCGCGATCGCCACGGCCCGCAACGACATCGAGCACCAGCGGGTGTCGGTGGCCCGTCGCGCCGGCCCGTACCAGGCGGCGATCTTCGAGGCGCACCTACTGTTCCTCGACGACCAGGAGCTGATCGCGCCGGCACGACGCGCGATCGCGACGGGCGCGACGGCAGAGAAGGCATGGCGAGATGCGATCGAGGACATGGCGCGGGCATGGGAACGGCTCGACGACGAGTACCAGCGCGCCCGTGCCGCCGATCTCCGAAGCGTCGGCGCGCAGGTGCTGGCTCGGCTCCTGGGCATCGATCCGCCGAGACCGAAGTTGGAGGCCGCCGGCGTGGTCGTGGCCCCTGAGCTGTCGCCGGCCGACGCCGCGGCGCTCGACCCGGCGGTCGCGCTCGGCATCGTGACCGCGTTCGGCGGCCCGACCTCCCACGCCGCGGTGCTCGCCCGTTCGATCGGCATCCCCGCCGTGGTCGGGGCGGGCGAGGACGTCCTCGACCTCGCCGAGGGCACGACGCTCGCGATCGACGGCGAGCTTGGCGTCGTTCGCGTCGACCCGTCCGGACTCGAGCTCAAGGCGTTCGAGGCCCGTGCGCGCGAGCGCCGGGTGGCCGAGGAGGCGGCGCGCGCGACCGCGCGATCTCCCGCCGCCACCGCCGACGGCGTCGTGATCAAGGTGGATGCCAATGTGGGGTCGCCGACCGAGATCGCGACCGCGGTCGACGCCGGCTGCGACGGGGTGGGCCTGTTCAGATCGGAGTTCCTGTTTCTCGGGCGTGATGCGATGCCGACGGAGGAGGAACAGGAGGCCGCGTATCGAGCCTCGGCCGAAGGGCTCGAGGGGCGGCGGCTCATCGTTCGAACGCTGGATGCGGGCGCCGACAAACCGCTCCCCTTCCTCGATCAGCCTGCCGAGGACAACCCCTTCCTCGGCGTCAGGGGGTTGCGGTTGAGCATGGCCAGACCCGAGCTATTCGACGCGCAACTACGGGCGATCCTGCGCGTCGCGGCCGATCATCCGGTCGGCGTGCTGTTCCCGATGGTCACGAGCGTGGAGGAGCTCCGCGCCGGCCGGGCGGCGGTCGAGCACGCCCGTGTCGGCCTCGCCGCCATCGGGCGGAAGGTTCCCGAACGCCTGACGCTGGGCGCTATGATCGAGGTGCCCTCGGCGGCGCTCCTGGCCGATCGCCTTGCCCGTGAGGTCGATTTCTTCTCGATCGGCACGAACGATCTCACGATGTACACGATGGCCGCCGATCGCGGGAACGAGCGGGTCGCGCGGATCTCGGACGCACTCGATCCGGCCGTCCTGGAGCTGATCCGCCGCACCACCGCCGCCGGGAACGCGCGTGGCATCTGGACCGCCGTCTGCGGCGAGCTCGCGGGCGACCCGCGTGCGGCGACCCTGCTGATCGGCCTCGGCGTCCGCGAGCTCTCGATGAGCGCGCCCTCGATTCCCCACGTCAAGGCTGCGGTGCGCGCGACCGATCTCCGGCGGGCCGAGGCTGCTGCGCGAGAGGCCCTCAGCCTCTCCTCGGCGGGCGAGGTCCGGGGGCTGCTGCGCGCATTGGGCCATGACCCCGCTGCCACGATGCCGCGGTAGCCGTTACGGGACCCCAGTATCTCAATGTCCCTCGGCTAGTCTGGCGTCACCGCATGTTTAGCCTCTCCTTGGCGAGCCAACCAGAATCTGTCATGAAGCCGTGGCCGACCACGGGCGATCCCGCGTTCCTCAACAGGCGGACCCAGCCGAGCCACGACAGCTCATACCACGCGCAGGTACGGGCTCCGCTCGCCGGCCAGCTAGTCCCGCGTCACCCGGGACCTTCCCAGCCGGAACCGGGACACCTGGGATTTGCTGGGGACCAACCGGCGGAGGACAATCCGGCGAGAGAGGGATCGGCCATGTTTGACCTGTCGGATCGGCAGTTCTGGACCGTCGTTCACGGGCTGGTGCTCGGGACGATCTTCCTGCTGTTGTTCGGTGGCGGCCTCGCGGGCCTCTGGAGCCTGCGACCGGGCTTCCTCACGACGGCGGGGATCCAGGAGCGGATGCGTCGTATGCGGATCGGGATGTGGGTGATGGCGGCCACCGCGTGGGCAACCGTGATCACCGGCACCTGGATCGTCTACCCCTGGTACCGGGAGGCACTCGCGGTTCAAGGGGAAGACGACTACGCCGGCTGCGCCGGTGCGGTGCTGCCGACCGGGACCTGCTCCCCCCGCGACTTCCTCAAGTCGAACGTGTCCGGTGACACGGAGTCGTGGCACAACTTCGGGATGGAGTGGAAGGAGCACATCGCGTGGGCCGCGCCGTTCCTGGCGACGGCGGTCGCGTTCATCGTCGCGTACTACGGGGCGAGGCTCATCAGGCGACCATGGCTGCGAGCGGCGACGATCGTGATGTTCGTCGGGGCGTTCGCCGCGGCGGCGATCGGCGGCTTCTTCGGTGCCTTCCTGAACAAGATCGCGCCGATCGTGTGAGGTGAGGGAGCGATGACGACGACGGATCCGGGGGGCAAGGGCGCCTCGATCCTCGACGCCCCTGAGGTGGACGCGCTGCATCTCGATGAGCGCCCGGACGGACCCGGCGCCGCCGTGATGATGGCCGCGGGGATCGGCATCTTCGTGCTCGGCCTGTTCACGCTCCTCTCGGAGGCGAGCGTCCCGATCCACGACTGGCTCGAATCGCTGGAGTTCGGGCGCGGGGTTGGACCGCTCGCGGGCAAGACGATCCTCGGCACCGTGGGCTTCTTCGCGTCGTGGATCGTCCTGGGGATGGCGTGGAGGACCAAGGAGCTCGACCTTCGACGGTGGTTCTGGATCGCACTCGCCCTCGGGGTCGTCGGCGCGGTGCTGATGTTCCCGCCGGTCTTCCAGGCGTTCGCGACGGAGTAGGTGCGACGGTGCCGGCGCAGCGAGAGCGCGGGCGTGCGGACGGCGTCGCGGCGTGGGCGGTCGGGATCGGAGTCGGCCTGATCGCGTTGATGCTGACGTGGATCGTCGGGAACCGGATCGCGATGGTCGTGTGGGATGCCCCGGTCGGACCGACCGTAGCGTTTGTCGGTGCGATCCTGGTCGGGATCGTCGTAACGGCGGTCGCGGGGATCCAACTAGTCCGATCGGGCCGTCGATAGTGTCGGTCCTTCAGCAGGAACCCGATCGGCGCCAACCCTACGACACCGTGGGAGACCCTCTCGCCTCCCGGGCAACGTGGCCCCGCACGCTGGGCGCGTGAGGCCGGCATTGTCCGGGCCGTCACCATCCATGGTTGACCCGAATGGCTTCCAGCACCTGCTCAAGAGAACAGCGCCGAGGCAAGCCCAGGTGGCTGAACCGGAGCTGATTGACCCGGCGGTTGTCCTCGCCGAGGGCAGGACGTTTGTCGACAGATGTGCCTGTTCTTGCCGTGGTCGGGCCTGCATGGGCGCCTCCCACGGTGGCTCGCGCCGCCAGACGCGCGAACCCGGCTCCGCGTGCGACGATCCCCAGTCCAGCCGGACGTGGTCGGTCATCCTTGACGGTGACTCCGGTGGTTCCGCATTGGTGGTGATCAAGGTCCTGCGGCTGTGGCTGCTGGCGTGCAGGCGGCGATCGCCTGTGCCTAGATAGTTGGGAGACGTGGAGGCAGCTCACCGAGGAGCCATCGGCGGCGAGTCTCCACCTCTGCCAGGTGGAGACATGACCCGCGAGCGTGCATACGAACAGTCGGACGAGGGGACAACGCGAAGTGACAGGCAAGGTCCGGCATCACCCGAGCGACGACGTCGATAGGGATTCGAGACCTGTCACGGGATATTCGCGGGATCAGCGGCCAAGAAGTCTCGTGTTCGAGGCCGGGCTTGGCCCCCGGACTTGGCCCGTGACCTGCACATTTGGGGTTTGTAGTCCCAACGGGGTTCGAACCCGTGTCTCCACCTTGAGAGTGTTCTCGGGCCGATCCCCCTACCTGCGGCGATAGCCGAATCCCGCTGCTGACCTACGCTTTTGTTGCTGCAGCCGTTCCCGTCGTTTCTTGACGTCTCCCGGTCGTTCGCGGGACGAATGCGGGACGAATACGGGACGAACTGCCAACGGCCGAAGGTGGGGACGCCGTCAGTTCCGACCTACGATCTACGCCTCCGCCGTCAAATGGTCAGGTGGCGTCCCGCGTATGCCCTCTCGATCGAAGCTTGGCGTGCGCCGCATCGCGGCCCGCGATGACGATGCCGGCGTGCCAACCCGGTGCCCGACCGCGAGGTGGCAGCTGGATCTTGGCCGCCTCGACTCCCGCGCGAGCGAGGAGCCACGAAATGATCGAGTTCGAGTTCCACATCTCGCCGGTGTGGCGTTCGTCTCGACCCCAGACCAGAGCTGGAACGGACGGCACCAGGTCGAGGACCCGTGACGCTCGGGCGAGGTCGTCCGCCACCCGGATCGGGCTCGAGACGGCCTCCGCGATGTCGAGGATGACGCCGTCTCGCCACCGTCGGACCTCGTACCGGAAGAGCCGGAACCGCCCGGCGAGCCTGGTCCCGACCGGTCCCTCCACGACCACTCCGCGTCGTTCCCCGTGTAGGTCAGGGACCGGGGTCTGCTCGATCGTGAAGCGGCCCTCGGGAACCACAACCACGAGAGCCGAGTGGTACAGATCACACGGACGACGCCGTTGGAGACCCGCGCCGATCGCTTCGAAGAGCTTCCCGCTCAGTCTCACGACGTGCTGCCCGGCGCCCAACGGGATCCAGTAGAGATCCACCGCCGCTTCTGGGCTCGCGTCGTCTCTCGGTGCGCTTGCCTGGGTGTCCGTCGAGACAGCTACGCTGAACCGGTCCGCGTGATCAGAGTCAAGAGGAGCCGGTGTTCGGAACCATGACGGTGCCGTGAACGGACCTCGGGCCCTGCACGTCGTCCTCGGGACGGGTCCGCTGGGACTCGCCGTAGCCCGGCACCTGGCAGGGCGAGGGGAACGGGTGCGAGCCGTGAGCCGAAGCGGTCGGGCCGACCTGCCGGACGTGGAGGTCGTCGCGGCGGACGTCGCGGAGGCGGTCGCGGTCGAGCGCGCGTGCGGTGGAGCAGCCGTCGTCTACCACTGTGCCAACCCGCCGTATGCCAAGTGGCCGGAGCTCCACCCTCCGCTGATGGAATCGATCATCGAGGGAGCGGCCGCAGCGGGGGCGCGGCTCGTCTTCGGAGACAACCTCTATGCCTACGGCCCGGTGGACGGTCCACTCACCGAGGACCTTCCGCATCGGGGCACGGGACCGAACGGCCGGACGAGAGCCCGGATCGCCGAGACGCTGTTGAGCGCCCACGAAGCGGGACGGATCCGAGCGACGATCGGACGGGGTTCGGACTTCTTCGGCCCTCACGCGCACCTCTCGACGGTGGGCGACCGGGTCTTCGCCCGGGCGATCGAGGGGAAGCCCGCCCAGGTGCTGGGGGATCCCGACGTTCCCCACACCGTGACCTACATCGAGGACTTCGCCCGGGCGCTCGTCACCCTCGGAGAGCGTGAGGAAGCCCTGGGTCAGGTGTGGCACGTCCCCAACCCCGAGACGCTCACCATGCGTCGGTTCGTCCAGATAGTCTTCGAGGCCGCCGGCCACCCTGCCAGCCTGCGGGCGGCGCCCCGGTGGGGGATCGCGCTCGCTGCTCTGTTCAATCCCACCCTGCGCGCCGTCAAGGAGCAGCTGTATCAGTCCGAGCGCCCCTGGGTGGTCGTCAGCAGCAAGTTCGAGCGGGCCTTTGGCTGGGACGCCACGCCCTTGCCGGCTGCCGTTTCCGCGACCGTCGGTTGGTTCCGGGAGCGAGCCACGACCTGATCGATATCGGGGCCTGATCTCTCTTGCAGCTCATCTCCCAGCTCACGAAGTGTCGACCCTTCGGATTCGACCGATGCCCGAACGACCCTGCTCGAGCAGGACCCATGACCTGCCCTGAGCCTATGGCCGCGTGCCTAGGGTGGCACCGGAGGCCATCATGCGAACGAAGCGGATCATCGGTCTGATCGTTCTCGGCTGCTTCCTGGCGAGTTTCGCTGTGCTCGCTGGGCTGATCGCATGGCTCGGCGCGGCGACAGGGATCGTTGTGGGGCTCGTCACTGCCCTCGTCGTGATCGTGACGTACGTCATCGTGGTCGGCCCCTGGCAGCGGCGGTGGGGCGCGAGGCAGGAGGAGGTCCGCCGTTCGATGCCCGGCGACGACCTGCTGGGCCCCAGCGCTCCGTCCACGACGCGGGCGATCACGATCGACGCACCGCCGGAGGCGGTCTTCCCGTGGTTGCTCCAGATCGGCTACGGCCGGGGCGGTTGGTACAGCTACGACTGGATCGACAACGACGGGAAGCCGAGCATGGACCGGATCGATTCGGCGCTGCAGCGCCTGGCCGTGGGCGACCGCATCGAGATGCTGCCGGGCATGGGGCCGGTGGTCCGCGAGATCGTGCCCAA
>DASUQI010000031.1:0-25802 GCA_036280655.1 Actinomycetota bacterium | reverse complement strand
ACCGCCGAGACGTGCCCGCACTACCTCACGTTCGCGGCCGAGGAGATCCCCGACGGCGCGGCCGCGTTCAAGTGCGCCCCGCCGATCCGCGAGGCGGCGAACCGCGAGCGGTTGTGGGAGGGCCTGCGCGGGGGGAAGGTCGCGGCGGTCGTCTCCGATCACTCGCCGAGCACCCCGGACCTGAAGCGGGGCTCGTTCCTCCAGGCGTGGGGCGGCATCGCTTCCCTCCAACTCGGACTGCGCGCCATCTGGACCGGCGCCCGCGAGCGGGGGTCCGGCCTCGAGGACGTGGCGCGATGGATGAGCGCCGGCCCCGCGTCGCTCGCCGGCCTCGGACGCAAGGGCGCGATCGCCGAGGGGATGGACGCCGACCTCGTCGTGTTCGACCCCGAAGATCGGTCGACCGTCGATCCCTCGGAGCTCCTCCATCGCCATCCGACGACGCCGTACGCAGGCCGAACGCTCGACGGACGCGTCGTGACGACGTACGTTCGGGGCATGGAGGCCTTCGCGGACGGCCGGGTCGCCGACGTGCGCGCCGGCACGCTGCTGTCGAGGGGCGCCGCGTGAGCGAGGATCCGCACCTCCCCGATCTGGCGGCGAAACCGCTCGGCGGCGCGGTGCTCGAGGCCAACGACGAGTTCTTCGCGCCGAAGGAGAACCTGCTGAAGCCCGAGCAGCCGGTCTTCGACCCGAACGCCTACACCGATCGCGGCAAGGAGATGGACGGGTGGGAGACGCGCCGTCGGCGAACGCCGGGATGCGACTGGTGCGTGGTCCGGCTCGGGATCCCGGGGGTCGTGCGGAGCGTGGTCATCGACACGACGCACTTCAGGGGCAACTACCCGGACCGCGCCTCGCTGCTCGGGACCGTCGTCGACAAGGGCGAGAACCTCGGGGACGCCGAGTGGGTGGACCTCCTCCCCGAGTCGAAGCTCGAGGGGGACACCGTGAACCGCTTCGACGTGACCACGCCGCTGCGGATCACCCACCTCCAACTCAACATCTATCCCGACGGAGGTGTCGCGCGGTTGCGCGTGCAGGGGGAGCCGCTCACCGATCTCCGGCGACTGATGGGGGAGGACGGGCGTGTCGAGGTCGCGGGGTCGAAGTCGGGCGCCGTCGTGCTGGACGCGAGCGACATCTTCTTCTCCCACCCGCACAACCTCATCGCCCCCGGCGACTCGCAGGGCATGCACGACGGCTGGGAGACCCGCCGCCGCCGCGGCCCCGGCCACGACTGGGTTGCCGTCCGCCTCGCCGCCGCGGCCGAGATCGACCGCGTCGAGATCGACACGACCCACTTCAAGGGCAACTACCCGGACACGTGTTCGCTCGACGCCCGCGTGTCGCCCGACGACGCCGACCTCGACCACGGGTGGTCAGAGGTCGTCCCGGTGACGAAGCTCGGTCCGCACGACCGGTTCGTCTTCCCGATCGACCAGCCCGTCACCGCGACGCACCTGCGGCTCAACATCCACCCCGACGGCGGGCTCGCCCGGATGCGCGCGTTCGGGCGCGTGACGGACGAGGGGTGGCGGAGCTTCGGCGTCCGGTGGCTGAACGCGCGGACCGACCAGGCGTTCGAGCGCGAGGTCCTCGCGTGTTGCGCCTCGCCGGCCTGGGCGGCGGGCCTTCGCGAGGCCCGGCCGTTCGCCGACTTCGCGGCGCTGCTCGAGGCGGCCGACGCGGCGTGGGCGAAGCTCGACGCCGAGGACCAGCTCGAGGCGTTCCGCGCGCATCCCAGGATCGGGGACCGGGGCGGGAGCGCGTGGTCGCGCGGCGAGCAGGCGGGCGTCGGTTCGGCGGACGACGCGACGCTCCGCGCCCTCGAGGAGAAGAACCGCGAGTACGAGTCGCGGTTCGGACACGTCTTCCTCGTCAACGCGACCGGCAGGTCGGCGGAGGAGATGCTCGACGCGCTCACGCGCCGGCTGGACAACGACGCCGAGGCCGAGCTCGCCGAGGCCGCCGAGCAGCAGCGGCAGATCACGCGGATCCGGCTCGAGAAGCTCGTCCGGCCCCCGAGCGAGGGAGGCGCATGATGTCGGGCGTCATGGGCATCACGACGCACGTCCTCGACACCTCCGCGGGTCGTCCGGCGGCCGGCGTTCTGGTGCGACTCGAGATGCGACGGGGAGATGCCTGGGAGGCCGTCGGCCGGGGGACGACCGACGACGACGGACGGCTGCGCGACCTCCTGCCAGACGGACAGGCAGGGGGGCCTGCCGTCTATCGGTTGCGGTTCGACACCGCCGCGTACTTCGCGGCCCGCGGCGTGGAGGGCTTCTATCCCGAGGTGACTATCGAGTTCGAGGTGACCGACGCCGGCGAGCACCACCACGTGCCGCTCCTGCTGAGCCCGTTCGGCTACTCCACCTATCGGGGGAGCTGATGGGGTTCGAGCTCGGAGCCAATCGCTACGGGAAGGCCGACATCCATCTGGCCACCGTGACGCGGCACGACGACCGCCACGACTTCTTCGAGCGCCTGCTCGACGTCCGCCTCGACGGGGACTTCGACGACGTTTACGTCGAGGGTGACAACGCGAGCGTGCTGCCGACGGACACGATGCGTGCGTCGGCCTACGCCCTCGCGTTCGACCGTCCCGACGAGGAGCTCGAGCGCTTCGGTCTGCGCTACTCGGAGTACCTGCTCGAAGCGTCCCCTGCCACGACCCGGGCCGAGGTCTGGATCAGCGAGCGGCCGTGGGAGCGCGTGGTGATCGATGGGGCCCCTCATCACCACACCTTCACGCGGGGAGCGCATCGGTGGACGGGGCACGTGCTGCGGACCCAGGACGAGGTGCACCTGAGCTCGGGACTCGACGAGCTCTACCTGTTGAAGACGACCGGGTCGGCGTTCGGCGGCTTCCTCAAGGACCGGTTCACGGTCCTGCCCGAGACCGACGACCGGATCATGGCGACGAAGGTCGAGGCGCGGTGGAGCTACCTCATTGAAGACGTCGACTTCACGAAGGAGCGCGAGACGTGCCGGCACGCGATCGTCCGCGCGTTCGCGCACCACGACGAGAGCCGCTCGGTGCAACACACGCTGTGGCACATGGGCAAGGAGGTCCTCGAGGCGACGCCGAACGTCGACGAGGTCACGTTCTCGCTCCCGAACCTCCATCACGTCGTCGTCGACCTCGGTTACGGGGGGCAACAGAACGACGGGACCGTCTTCGTGGTGACCGACAAGCCGTCGGGCCGGATCGAGGGGACGGTTCGGCGGTCCGAGGCCGAGCCCACCGCGTGACGCTCGAACGGCTGCACGCATTCCACCCGCACCAGACCCTGTACGTCCCGGCCGACCGTGTGACGCGCTCGACGACCGCCGAGTTCGGGGCCGAGGCTCTGCGGCTGATCGGGACCCACGCAGCGGACGCGGATGCGTTCGTCGACGCGTTCGGCGTGCCTGCAGGAGTGGTCGAGCGCACCCGCGAGCGAACGCTCGCCAAGCTGGAGCGTCTGCCGGTCGAGGACCTCCGCGTCGACTTCGAAGACGGGTACGGCATCCGATCCGACGACGAGGAAGACCGCCACGCCGAGGCGGCCGCGCGCACGATCGCGGACATGCGCGCCGACGGCACGCTCCCGCAGTGGTTCGGTCTGCGGGTGAAGTCGTTCGACGACGACAAGCTCGCCGCGCGCAGCGTGAGAACACTGGAGCGGTTCGTGTCGACCCTCGCTGAGGCTCCCGGCGGACTGCGCGACGGGTTCCTGATCACGTTCCCGAAGGTCACGGCGCCCGAGCAGGTGCAGCGTTTCGTAGGGGCCCTCGGTGACCTCGAGTCGAGAGCCTCCTCTTGGGGGGGAAGGCTCCGCTTCGAGGTGCAGGTGGAGACGCCGAAGGCGGTGCTCGGTGCGGACGGCGCCGCGGCCGCCGGCTCGCTTCTCCAGGCGGGCGACGGCCGGATCTCGGCGATGCACCTCGGCGTGTTCGACTACACGGCCTCGCTCGGGCTGATGCCCTGGGAGCAGCGGCTGGACCACCCCGCGAACGACTTCGCCCGCGAGGTGCTCCAGGTGGCGCTCGCTGGCACCGGCGTGCGGATCAGCGACGGCTCGAGCAACGTCGTGCCGGCGAGCGACCGGACCGAGGACGTCCGCGAGGCGTGGCGGGTGCACGCCGACCACGTCCGACACTCGCTCTCCCGCGGCTTCTACCAGGGATGGGACCTGCATCCGTCGCACCTCGCGAGCCGGTACGCCGCCATCTACGGCTGGCTGCTGCCGCACCTGGGCGACGCGATCGAGCGCGTGCGTTCGTGGCGCGACGGAGCGGCGACCGACGGTGTCCTCGACGAGCCGGCCACGATCTCGAGCCTGCTCCAGTACCTGCGGCTCGTCGTCACCTCGGGCGCCGTCGAGGAGGCGGAGATCGTGCGGGCGACGGGCCTCGAACGGGAGCAGCTCCTCATCGACCGCGCGAGGCGATGGTGACGGCTCCCGACGGCGTCGAGATCCTGGGGCCGGTCGACGGCCGGTCCGGCGAGATCCTGACCGACGAGGCGCTCGCGTTCGTCGCGGGCCTGCATCGCGAGTTCGAGCCCCGACGGCGCGAGCTGCTCGCCGAACGCGCCGCGCGGCAGGAGCGCATCGAAGCGGGTGAGCGCCCCGCGTTCCTCGACGCGACGCGAGCCACGCGCGACGCGGACTGGCGCGTGGCCCACGCTCCGAAGGACCTCCTCGACCGCCGCGTCGAGATCACCGGGCCGACCGACCGCAAGATGGTGATCAACGCGCTGAACTCTGGCGCCCGCTGCTTCATGGCCGACTTCGAGGACTCGAACGCGCCGACCTGGTCGAACATGGTGCAGGGGCAGGTCAACCTCGCCGACACGGTGCGCCGCACGATCGAGCTCACCGCCGACGACGGCCGGGAGTACCGGCTCGGCGACGAGATCGCCACGCTGCTCGTCCGCCCGCGCGGCTGGCATCTACCCGAGCGCCACGCGCTCGTGGACGGCGAGCCAGTCTCTGCGAGCCTGTTCGACTTCGGGATCGCGTTCTTCCACAACGCGCCCGAGCAGCTCCGGCGCGGTACCGGGCCGTTCTTCTACCTGCCGAAGCTCGAGGGTCACCTCGAGGCGCGGCTGTGGAACGACGTCTTCGGGTGGGCGCAGGACCGGCTCGGGATCGAGCGGGGGACGATCCGCGCGACGGTCCTGATCGAGACGGTCCTCGCGGCGTTCGAGATGGACGAGATCCTGTACGAGCTGCGCGACCACGCCTCCGGCCTGAACGCCGGCCGGTGGGACTACATCTTCAGCGTGATCAAGAAGTTCCGGCGCGACCCCGCGTTCGTGCTCCCCGATCGCGCGCAGATCACGATGACCGTCCCGTTCATGCGCGCGTACACGGAGCTGCTCGTGCGCACGTGTCACCGGCGCGGGGCGCACGCGATGGGCGGGATGGCCGCCTACATCCCGAGCCGCCGCGATCCCGAGGCGAACGAACGCGCGCTCGCGAAGGTCGCCGAGGACAAGGTCCGCGAGGCGAACGACGGGTTCGACGGGACGTGGGTAGCGCACCCGGACCTCGTCGAGACCGCGACGGCCGAGTTCGACCGCGTACTGGGCGACCGTCCGAATCAGGTGGACCGTCTTCGGGATGACGTGGAGGTCTCGACCGAGGACCTGCTCGACGCCCGCGTGCCCGGCGGCGAGATCACCGCTGAGGGCGTTCGGACGAACGTGAGCATCGGCCTGCGGTACCTCGCGTCGTGGCTGTCGGGAGTGGGCGCCGTCGCGATCGACAACCTCATGGAGGACGCTGCGACGGCCGAAATCTCGAGGTCGCAGCTGTGGCAGTGGGTCGAGGCGGGGACGACGCTCGGTACCGGTGAGCGGATGACGTCGACGCTGGTCCGTGAGGCGATCGGCTCCGAGTTCGACCGACTGAAGGCCGCGAAGAGCGCCCCGCCACGGCTCTCCCAGGCGCGCGAGGTGTTCGACCGGGTGGCCCAGCCGCCGGACTTCGTCGAGTTCCTCACCCTGCCCGCCTACGAGCTCCTCGAATGAGCCCTCCGCGGGTTTGATTCCGCTGCCGCGTGGGAACGGGCCCCCCTCCAGGCGTCGGGGCCAGATGCTCCGGCCGGAAGGAGGTCCCATGAGGCGAGCGACGTATCTGCTGGTGGTCGTCACGCTGGCCCTCGGGCTCGCGGCGCCGTCCGCGGTGGCGCAGCCGACGAACTTCCGCACGACGCTCTCCGGCGCGGAGGAGGTGCCGGTACGAGATACCCCCGCGATGGGCGTCGCGATCTTCAAGCTAAGTGCCGACGGCACCGAGCTGCGCTACCGGATCGTGGTCGCGAACATCGAGAATGTGTTCGCGGCGCACATCCACTGCGGAGTGGCCGGCGAGAACCGCCCCGTCGGCGTGACGCTGTTCGACGAGCCGGGCAGCCTCGGACCAGTGAACGGTGTTCTCGTCGCCGACTCCGTGACGGATGTCGACGCCACGACCACCTGTCCATGGGCGGATCTCGAAGATGTCGCCGAGGCCGTCGAGGCAGGTGGCGCGTACGTGAACGTCCACACGAACGATGGCGACGCGACGCCGAACGAAGGTCCCGGCGACTTCCCGGGCGGGGAGATCCGAGGCCAGCTCTAGGAAGGTCCGGGCCGCTGGGAGCGGTCTGACGACAGGTCCGAGGCGCTCTCCGCGAGGCGACCGTCCGCCATGTGCACCACGCGGTCGAGCCTCGCGGAGAGCGCCTCGTTGTGCGTCGCGATCAGGCACGCCGCGCCGGCCGCCGCGGCCTGCGCGAACGCATCGAGCACGCGACGTTCGGATACCGCGTCCTGGTGCCCGGTCGGCTCGTCGGCGAGCACGAGCGTCGGCGACAGGACGAGAGCCCGGGCGACCGCGGCTCGCTGCTGCTCGCCGAGCGAGGTCTCCTTCGGGTACCGCGCCTCCAGGTGATCGATCCCGAGCGCCTCCATCAGCTCCCGGACCCGATCGCGCAGCTCGTCGACGCGTCCCGCGAGCCGGGCCGGATACTCCAGGTTCTCGCGGACCGTCAGCTCGTCGAACAGGCCGAGCTTCTGCGGCACCACCGAGAGCTCCGCCCAGACGGGGATCGAACCGCCGGGCCGCTCGACGGTCCCGGAGTCCGCGTGCTCCCATCCGGCGATCACGTTCAACAGCGTGGTCTTCCCCGAGCCCGATCGTCCCACGAGCCCGACGAGCTCGCCCTCGCGCAGCGAGGCCGAGACCGAGTCGAGGGCGTGGACCACCTCGTCGCCCCGTGGGTACGACTTCGAGACGTCGTGGACCTCGAGCACCGTCGGCACGTCGGGCTCGACCTCGGGCACGCCGGCGGAGGCGCGCCACCGCAAGGTGTCCGGCTCGGCCTTCGCCGCCGTCGTGGGCCCGGCCGGCGCCGCCCCGACCGAACGGCCGCTCGTTCGCACGCCGTGGTCGAGCTCGAGCACGGCGCCCGCGCGGCGTATGACGTCGCGGTCGTGGGTGGCGATCACGAACGTGACCCCCGCCTCGACGAGCGCGCCAATCGTGTCCATCACGTGGCGAGAGGACTCGCTGTCGAGCTCGGCGGTCGGCTCGTCGGCCACGACGATGTGGGCGCCTCCCACGAGGACCTCCGCGATCGCGGCCCGCTGCTGCTCGCCGCCCGAGAGCTCCGACGCGAGGTGGTCCACGCGCCCGTCGATCCCGAGCGTCGACAGGAGCTCGCTCTGCTCGATCCGCGGCGGGCGGTGGGTGAGCCGCCTGGCGACCTTCAGGTGCTCGCGGACGGACAGGTGCGGAAGGAAGTTGTCCGACGGGCGCTGGAACAGGTAGCCGACCGTGGTGCGGCGGAAGCGCCGCAGCTCGCGCGCCGAGGCGTCGTGGACCGAGGTCCGCTCGACGACGAGCGCGCCGTCGTTCGGGCGGTCCAGGCCGGCGATCAGGCGAAGGAGCGAGGACTTGCCGCTCCCGGACGGGCCGACCACCGCGACGAGCGTGCCGGCCGGGAACTCGGCCGTGACGCCGCGGAGCGCGCGGACCTCGCCGCTCGCCGTCCGGTAGGTCTTCACGAGCTCCTCGCACCGGACGGCGACCGAGGTGGCGGTCACGGTGTCACTCCGCAAGGCGCATCACCTGGCCCAGGTCGGCCGAGCGCGCCCGGCGTTCGGTCAGCCAACCCCCGAAGAACGCCACGAGCAGCAGCAGGGGTGCGGTGACCACGATCAGCGCGACCGGCACGACCGTGAGCGGCGTCGGCGGGATCGCCTCGAGTGGGTCGAGGAGCGGGACGATCAGGCTCGCGGCGACGATCGCGAGCACGGCCCCCGCCACGAAGGCGACGGCGAGCATCGCCGCGACCTCGGTGGCGATCGCGAGCAGGTGGCTCGCCGACCGCATCCCCATCCGCAGCGACAGCCCGTAGGAGACGATCTCGGATCGCTGGCGCGCCTGCAGGTACATCAGCATCGCGGCGAACACGAGCAGCGCGGCGAGCAGCCCGAGCCCGTTCATCACGATGAACGTGTCGATCACGGCGGAGATGTACGGGATGTCCTTCACCGCCTCCGCCTCGATCACGAGCCCGGTCGGGAACCCGATCTCGGGGAGCGCGCGCACCACCTCCTCGGGGTCGCCGCGGATCCAGAGCTCGTGGTTCGCCGAGGCGATGCTGAGCGGGCTCGCCTGGTCCGAGAAGACCTCGCTCAGCCGGTCGGCGTCGACGACGACGAGCGGCCGCAGGGACGTCATCCCGGGGAAGGCGCTCGCGCGCGCGACGACGTCGATCGGAACCGTCTTCGTGTCGATCGTGATCGAGCCGGCCGTCGTCCCCGCGCCGGCGGCGAGGACGACCGGGAGCGCGTCGCCGGACGCGCCCGAGAGCTCGTCGACGAGCTCCTGCGCGGACTCGGCCCCGAACGCCCCGTCCCAGAACGCGGCGTCGGCGAACGTGTCGGCGTCGATCGCGAGCAGGTCGAAAGGCACCCCGGGCCGGAACTCGCCGGCGAGGAGCCGCTGCACCACCCGGGTCATGGGGAGCGGGAACCCGGTCGGTGTCTCGTTCGTGCGGTCGATCGCGACCTCGACGTCGCTGCCCACGAACACGCCCGCCTTCACGTCGACCGTCGTCTGCATCGACCGCGCGACGGTCTGCGCCTGGACGAACAGGCCGAGGCACAGCCCGGCCGCGGTGATCAACAGCATCGTCAACCTCGGACGCGCCGCGAGTCGGTGCACCGCGAGGTAGGAAGGCCCGGGCAGTCGCTCGCTCCGGCCGCGGAACCACCGGACGAGCAGGACGATCGCCCGCGCCGCGAGCGCGACGAACCCGGCGAGGAACAGGACCGGGAACGCGAGCAGGAGCAGGCTGGGCGTCTGCGTCCGGGTCGCCGGATCCTCGATCACCGCGCCGCCGCCCTGGAGGCGGTTCAGCACGAACAGCGACAGCGCGATGAGCGCGAGCTCCCAGGGCAGGGCGGCGACGACGCCGAGCCGGCCGCGATGGTGCTCGGACTGGCGCAGGAACGAGACCGTCGACACGAGGCCGACGGCGACCACCGCGGCCGCGACCGCGAGCCCCGCCGCCCGAGCCGCGAGCGAGGTGGCGCTGCCCGCGACGATCCCGTCGGGGCCCACGGCCCGGACCAGGAGGAAGGCGAGGCCGAGACCGATCGCGGCGCCGACGGCGCTCGGTACGAGCGCCTCGAGCGCCGCCCGCGTCCCGACCGATCGCGGACGGGCGCCCCGCGCGAACAGGAGCGTCGACTCCACCCGCCGGGCGGCCATCGCGAACGCGCCGGCGCCGGCGACCACGATAAGCGCGACGAGGAGGCCGGCCACCCGCAACAGGTTCGCCGGGCCCTCGACCGCCCCGATCCGACGGTGCGTGTCGGTCACGATCTCGTCGATCGAGCTCCCGAACCCCGGCCGGGTCCTCGTGCTGCAGAAGAAGAAGAACGAGCACTCGGTGAACAGCCGACGGTCGCTCATCTGTCGCGTGATGGCCTTCGAACGCCGATCCGCCTCCTCGGCCTCGTCGAGCGTCAGCTCGTCCCGACGCAGCGGGGCCTGCCAGGCGAAGCCAACGTGATCGAGCCTGAGCTCGGCCGACGAGCCGAGGAACGTGGCCTCCGACATCAGGACCGGCTGCGGCGGCGGCACGCAGTCGAAGCAGCGCTGGATGAGCTCGTCGCGCCACGGCCTCCAGTACCCCGACAGGTTGCCGTGGTAGATGCGCCGATAGATGCCGTCGACGGTCACCGTGGTCGAGCCGTTCCGGTCGGACTCCATCGTGAGCGTGTCGCCGATCGACAGGTCGAGCGGCTCCGCGACGTGGTCGGGGAGGATGGCGCCGTCGCCGAGCGCCCCCTCGACGATCTCGAGCTGCGATCCCACGCCCTCGCCGGTGAACAGCCGGACCTCGCGCGTGTCCGACGGATCCTCGGCGTTGGCCACGGAGACCGGGGCGGTGATCGCGGTCCGGACCGGTGACGCGAGGTACGGGCTCGACGCGGCCAGCCCCGTGAACTCGTCCTCGCTCCGCTCGGTGCGCCCGCTGGGCCGTACGCCGTCGCCGAGCGGGAGCACGCCGTTGCGGAACATCAACCCCGCGGCCCAGCGCGTGTACGCCGGGTCCTCGATCTTGGCCGCCAGGAGCTCGCTCGCCGAGGCCGAGATGAACAGGGGGTACGCCGCCGCCGCGAGCGCGAGGAGCAGCGCTCCGACCGCGAGCGAGGCGAACAGCCCGGGGTAGCGGAACATGATGAAGGGCGCCTTCGACCAGAGCGGGTCGACGCCGCGGTCGTTCGCCGGTTCCGGGCCGTGCTTCCCCCGCATGGACCTCCTCGCCGTGCCCCCTCTTGTACGCGAGGTCGCGGCCGACAGATGTCGTCCCCGTCACCGCCGGGAGGTGACGTGCCCCGCCGGATCGCCGCCCCGGGCGTCTACCCCGGCTCCGTATCCTTGGTTCCGTGAACGACCGCTTCCTCCGGGCGCTCCGCCGCCGGCCCGTGGACCGCACCCCCGTGTGGTTCATGCGCCAGGCGGGACGATACCTGCCCGAGTATCGCCGCCTGCGGCGGGACGGGGACGTCCTCGAGACGGTCCGCGAGCCCGAGCTCGCCGTCGAGGTCACCCTGCAGCCGCTGCGCCGGATGCCGCTGGACGCGGCGATCGTGTTCGGGGACATCATGACCCCGCTCGCCGCGATCGGCGTCCCCGTTCGGATCGTGCCCGGGAAGGGCCCCGTCGTGGACGAGCCGGTCCGCGACGCCGCATCGGTGGGACGCCTCCGGGCGCTCGAGCCCGCGGCCGACGAGCCCTACGTGCTCGAGACGATCCGGCTGCTCCGCAAGGAGCTCGAGGTGCCGCTGATCGGGTTCGCCGGCGCCCCGTTCACGCTCGCGAGCTACCTGATCGAGGGCGGCCCGTCGCGCGACCACGCCCGGACGAAGGCGCTGATGCTCGGGGAGCCCGACACCTGGGGGAGGCTGATGGCCGCGCTCGCGTCCGTCGTCCGGACCCACCTGCTGGCGCAGGCCGAGGCCGGGGTGCAGGCAGTGCAGCTGTTCGACTCCTGGGTGGGCGCCCTCGCGCCGGAGGACTACCGGCGGTCGGTGCTGCCGTGGGTCCGCTCGGTGCTGGCCGATCTCCCGGTCCCGTCGATCCACTTCGGCGTTGGCACCGGCGAGCTGCTGCCGCTCATGGCGGAGGCGGGCGGCGACGCGATCGGCGTGGACTGGCGCGTGCCGCTCGACGCGGCGTGGGACCGGATCGGGACCGATCGCGCGATCCAGGGCAACCTCGACCCCGCCGTCTGCACCGCCTCGTGGGAGGCGCTCGAGCCCGCCTCCCTCGACGTGCTCGAACGGGCCGGCGGACGCGACGGGCACGTGTTCAACCTCGGCCACGGGGTCCTGCCGAGCACGCCCCCGGAGCACCTCGAGCGGCTCGTCGACCTGGTGCACGAGCGGACCGCGAGACCGGACGCGTGAGCACCGCACCGATCGGGGTCCTCGTCATGGCATACGGCACCGCGAGCGGCCCGGAGGACGTCGAGCGCTACTACACCGACATCCGGGGCGGCCGCGCCCCGAGCCCCGAGCACCTGTCCGAACTCCTCGAGCGGTACGAGGCGATCGGGAACCGCTTCCCCCTGCTCGAGATCACGACGAGGCAGGCCGAGGGTCTCGAACGCGAGCTGAACGCCGGCGACGGCTGGCAAAGGTTCCGCACCTATCTGGGGATGAAGCACTCGCCGCCGTTCATCGCCGAGGCCGTGGACCGGATGCGCGCCGACGGGATCGAGCACGCGGTCGGCATCGTCATGGCGCCGCACTGGTCGGCGATGTCGGTCGGCTCCTACGTCGACCGCGTGACCGGCGCCGCGGGCGACGGGAGCCCCACCTTCGCGTTCGTCCGCAGCTACCACGCTCACCCGCGGTTCGTCGCATTCCTCGCGCAGCGGGTGGCGCACGCCCTCGGCACGCTGATGCCGGCCGAACGCGCGCGAGCCGCCGTCGTGTTCTCGGCGCACAGCCTCCCGGTCCGGACGCTTGAGGATGGGTCGATGCGGTGCCTGCGATGCACCGAGTGCGAGACCGAGTGCGCGTACCGGCGGGGCCTGCAGGAGACCGCCGACCTGGTCGCTGCCGAGCTCGACCTGCCGCACCACACGATCGCGTGGCAGAGCGCCGGACGCACGGCGGACCCGTGGTGGGGCCCTCCGCTCGAGGACGTGATCGACGACGTCGCGGCCGAGGGGTTCGAGGCCGTGGTCGTGTGCTCGGCCGGGTTCGTCGCGGACCACCTCGAGATCCTGTACGACCTCGACATCGAGGCGAGGGAGCGGGCCGAGGGAGCGGGCATGCGGTTCGCGCGGACCGAGATGCCGAACGCCGATCCCGCGTTCGTCGGCGTCCTCGCCGACGTGGTCCGCGAACGGCTCGCGCCGCGCGCCTGATCGACGCTGTGGACCGTCGCGTCGTCGTCGTCGGGGGAGGCGTCGCCGGGCTCGCGACCGCGCACCGCCTGCTCCGCGCCGAACCCTCGCTCGACGTCATCGTGCTGGAGGCCGAGGACCGACCCGGTGGACGGCTTGCCACTGCGGAGGTCGGCGGGATCGAGCTCGACGCCGGCCCGGACTCGTTCGTCGCCCGCAAGCCGTGGGCGGCCGACCTCTGCCGCGAGCTCGGTCTCGAGCTCGCCGAGCCGGGCGCGCGCGGCGCGTTCGCGTGGACCGATCGCGGGCTCGAGCCGCTCCCGCCGAGCGCGCTCGGCGTCCCGGCGACGGTGGGGGACCTCCTCCGGTGGCCCGGACTCTCGCGGGGCGGCCGGCTGCGGGCGCTCGGCGACCTGGTGAGGAAACCGCGGAAGGACACCGCCGACGAGGCGCTCGGCGCGTTGCTCCGACGCAGGCTCGGGGACGAGGCGACCGAGCGGCTCGTCGCGCCGCTCCTCGGCGGGCTGTTCGCGGGCGATGTCGACCGGCTCGACCTTCGATCGACGTTCCCCGAGCTCGAGCGGTGGGAGCGGGGCTTCGGAAGCCTGATCCGAGGCGCGAAGGCGGCGCTCGACGCGGCCGGCGACGCCGGGCCGATGTTCGTCCGTCCGTCCGGAGGTGTGTGCGCCCTCCCGCGCGCGCTCGTCGAGGCGATCGGCGTCCACAGGGTGCGCACCGGCGTCCGCGTGCGCACCGTCGAGCCGCGCGGCCCGTCGCACGTCGTGCGGTGGGACGCGGGCGAGTTCGAGGCCGATGCCGTCGTCGTCGCGACCCCGGCGTTCGCCGCCGCCGACCTGGTCCCCGCAGCGGCAGCACCGTTGGAGGCGATCCCGTACGTGAGCACGGGCGTCGTGCTCCTCGTCTACCCGGAGGGGACCACCGCCGCGCTCCCGGACGCGACCGGGTTCGTCGTGCCGGCCGGCGCGGCGCCGATGACCGCCGCGACGTTCCTGTCCCGCAAGTGGCCAGGCAAGGGCTTGGGCGACCGCGCGGTCGTCCGCTGCTTCGTGGGGGCGAGCGGCTCCGAGGACGTGCTCGCGGCGCCGGACGAGGACATCGTCGAGGCGGTCTCGCGCCATCTCTCGGCGGTGGTGCCGCTGCCCGAGCAACCGGAGGCCTCCCGGGTCGTCCGGTGGCCGCGGTCGATGCCGCAGTACGAGGTGGGGCACGCCGGCCGCGTCCGGGCCGTCACCGAGGCGCTCCCGCCGGGTATCTTCGTCGCCGGGAACGCGTACGGCGGCGTGGGCGTGGCCGACGCCGTCCGGAGCGCGAACGAGGCCGCCGACCGCGTGCGGGAGCATCTCGCGGGCGATCGGACGACGACGGAGCGCGGATGACGGAGCAGCCGAACGAGACCGGCGTCGTGTACGCGTCGTACCCGTGCTTCAAGGCGACGCGAGCCTTCCGCGATCTCGACCACGACGATGCCGCCCGGGAGGTCGAGGACCTCTTCAAGGGCTGGGAGGGCGTCTCGGTCCGCGGCGTGTACTCGACGGTAGGGTTCCGCGCGGACACCGACCTCATGCTCTGGCTCGTCGCGTCGTCGCCCGACGCCCTCCAGGACGCGCTCGTGGCGTTCGGCAGGACGCGGGCGGGGCGCGAGCTCGACGTGTCGTGGTCGTTCATGGGCGCGGTCAAGCCGGCGGAGTTCACCGCGGACCACGCGCCGGCGTTCGTGAAGGGCGAGCCGCCGAAGCGCTACCTGTGCGCCTACCCGTTCGTCCGGACGCCCGAGTGGTACCTGCTGCCGCCGGACGAGCGCGCGAGCCTCCTCCGCGAGCACGGCGAGATCGGCCGGGAGTTCCCCGACGTCCTGGCGAACACGACGAGCGCGTTCGGGATCAACGACTGGGAGTGGATCCTCGCGTTCGAGGCCGACGAACTCGACCGCATCGTGGACTGCATCCGCCGGCTCCGAACCGCGGAGGCGCGGCGGTTCACGAAGGAAGAGGTGCCGTTCGTGACCGGGATCCGCAAGGACGTCCGGGCCGCGTTCGCGGATCTCGCCTAGCGCGACCGCCACCCTGCGCCCCGCCGCGCCATAATCGGTGGGTTGTCGGCCGATCGAACGGAGGATGCCGTGGCCCACGCCAAGGACAAGGGCGAGAAACACAACAAGAAGGCGGCCCAGAAGTCCATCAAGGAGAAGCGGGCGGCCAAGAAGGCGAAGAAAGCCACGTCCGCCAAGTCCGAGTAGGCGTGTTCGAGGACCTGCTCCGGGCCTGGGACGGCGAGGAGGTCGCCGTCCGGTTCGACGCGCCGACGGGCACGTGGATGTTCGTGTGCGTGCACTCGACGGTGCTCGGCCCCGCGGCCGGGGGGACTCGGCTGAAGGTCTACGAGGCGCCGGAGGACGCGCTCCGCGACGGCCTCCGGCTGTCGACGGCGATGACGAGCAAGAACGCGATGGCCGGGCTCCCGCTCGGCGGCGGCAAGGCCGTCCTCGCCGTCCCCGAGCTCCCAGCGGGGGCCGCCCGCCGCGAGGTCCTGCTCCGGTACGGCGATCTCGTCGAGTCGCTGCACGGCACGTACTGGACCGCCTGCGACATGAACACCTCTCCGCCGGACATGGACGTCATCGGCGAGCGCTCGTCCCACGTGTTCGCCCGCACCGAGGCGGCCGGTGGCTCCGGCACCTCCGCACCGGCCACGGCCGAGGGCGTGATCTTCGGGATGCGCGCCGCCCTTCGGCACGCCTTCGGCGACGACGGGTTCGAAGGTCGGACCGTCGCGATCCAGGGCGTGGGCGCGGTCGGTGATCCGCTCGCTCGCGCGCTCGCGGAGGCGGGGGCCCGCCTCGTGCTCGCAGACGTCGACGACGTCCGCGCGAAGGAGATCGCGAACGAGCTCGGCGGCAGCAGCGTGGACGCCAAGGAGATCGTCGACGCCGACTGCGACGTCTTCTCGCCGTGCGCGACCGGCGGCGTGCTCTCGGGCGAGGTGATCGCCGCCCGGCTGCGGTGTCGCGTCGTCGCCGGCGCCGCGAACAACCAGCTCGCCGAACCCGAGGACGCCGACCGCCTGGCCGAACGCGGGATCCTCTACGCCCCCGACTACGTGGTGAACGCGGGCGGGATCATCCATCTCGCGTCGCTCGAGCTCCTCGGCGAGGACCTCGCGGCCCGCGACGAGCGCGTGCGGGCGATCGGGGACACGCTCCGCGAGGTGTTCCGCGTCGCGGACGAGCGCGGGATCTCGACCGCGGCCGCGGCGGACGCGATCGTGGAGCAGCGGCTCGACGCCGGCCGGGGGGTGGCCTGATGGCCCGCGACCTCGCGTCGATGGAGTGCGTCCCGTGCCGGGGTGGCGTCCCGCCGCTCACCCACGAGGAGATCGAGGGCTACCTCGAGGACCTCGGCAGCGGGTGGTCGGTCGTGGAGGACCACCATCTCATGAAGGAGTACCGGTTCAAGGACTTCCAGGAGGCGCTCGACTTCACGAACCGGGTGGGCGAGCTCGCCGAGCGCGTGAACCACCACCCGGACATCCACCTCGCCTGGGGGAAGTGCGGGATCACCGTCTGGACGCACAAGATCGACGGGCTGAACGAGGCCGACTTCGTGTTCGCCGCGAAGGCGGACCGGGCGTTCGACGACACCCCGGCCTGAGCGCCTTCGGTAACCGAACCGTTACGAGGCGGTAACCACCCCGCCGCTCTCGTGCCCCATCATCGGGTGATGCGGACGAGCTCGGAGACGACCGTCGTGCGGCCCGCCGAGCCGCGCGATGCCGGTGCGCTGAACGAGATCTACAACCACTACGTGCTGACCTCCGCGATCAGCTTCGCGCTGACCCCCACGACCGAGGCCGAGCGGCTCGACTGGCTCGCCGAGCATCCGCCGCAGGGCCCGCATCGGGTGGTCGTGGCCGAGGACCGCGGCCGCGTCGTGGGGTTCGCCGCGAGCAGCCGCTACCGCGCGCGCGAGGCCTACGCCACGTCGGTCGAGACGAGCGTGTACGTCGCGGACGGCCGGACGGGCCGCGGGATCGGGAGCTCGCTGTACGAGTTCCTGTTCGCCGCCCTGGTGGAGGAGGACCTGCACCGCGCCTACGCCGGCATCACGCTGCCGAACGCGGTCTCGGTCGCCCTCCACCGGCGGTTCGGGTTCGAGCACGTCGGGACGTTCCGCGAGCAGGGTCGAAAGTTCGACCGCTACTGGGACGTCGCGTGGTTCGAGAAGGCGCTCTGACGGGCTCAGCCCGCCGCGCTCACCAGCCCGAGATCGCGGAGCGTGGCCCACGGGATCACGTGGCAGTACGGCTCGTGTCCGTTCTTGTCGTAGTACCGCTGGTGATAGTCCTCGGCCGGGTAGAACGCCCCCGCGGGCTCGATCTCCGTGGCGATCGGCCGATCGAACCGCGCCTGCGCGCGTTCGCGTGAGGCCTCGGCGGACGCCTGCTGCTCCGGCGAGTGCGTGAAGATCGCGCTCCGGTACTGGTCGCCGACGTCCGGTCCCTGCCGGTCGACCTGCGTGGGGTCGTGCATCGCCCAGAAGACCTCGAGCAGCTGGTCGTAGCTCACCGCGTCGGGGTCGAACTCGACCCGCAGGACCTCGGCGTGGCCGGTCCCGTGGCCGCAGACCTCCTCGTAGGTCGGATCCTCGGTGTGCCCGCCGGCGTACCCGACCTCGGTGCGGATCACCCCGGGCACGCGCTCGAACACGTACTCCACGCCCCAGAAGCACCCTGCGGCGAACGTCGCGGTTTCGGTCATGAGGGCTCCTCCTTCGCTCCGTTCCTCACGATACGGCCCTTCCGACCTGCCAGAACACCCGGGGGCGCCGGAACGTTCCCGATCTACGCGGGGAGTTCGAACGATGCCGCCGCCTGCACGACCGTCTCGAGCTCGCGGTCGCCGTGCTCGGTGCCGAGCGTCCACAGCTCGTAACCGGAAGGCGGCACCCAGACGCCGCGCTCGAGCATGTGGTGGAAGAACAGGGCGTAGCGCTCGTGGTCGGCTCCCCTGGCGTCGGCGAAGTTCCGGACCGGGCCTTCGGCGAAGAACGGGCTGAGCAGCGACCCGGCACGGTTCACGGTCACCGGGCCGGCGCCGCCGAGCGCCCGGCCGAGTCCCGCGGCGAGCGTCGTGGCCCGGGCCGTGAGCTCCTCGTAGGGGTCGAGCTCCGCGGCGAGGTCGAGTGCTGCGACGCCGGCGGCGACCGCCACCGGGTTCCCCGAGAGCGTGCCCGCCTGGTAGACGGGTCCGAGGGGCGCGAGCCGCTCCATCACGTCGTGCCGTCCGCCGAACGCCGCGCACGGGAAGCCCCCGCCCATCACCTTGCCGAGCACCGTGAGGTCCGGCGTGACCCCGTACACCGCCTGCGCCCCGCCGAACGCGATCCGGAACCCCGTGATCACCTCGTCGAACACGAGCAGCGCGCCGCTCGCCGTGCAGAGGGTCCGCAGGCCCTCGAGGAAGCCGGGCTCGGGCGGCACGACCCCCATGTTCGCCGCCACCGGCTCGACGATCACCGCGGCGATCCGCTCGGCACCCTCGTCGAAGACCGAACGCGCCGCCTCGAGGTCGTTGAACGGGACCGTGAGCGTGTCGCGTGCTGCGCCCTCGGTGACCCCCGGCGATCCCGGGATCCCGAACGTCGCGAGGCCGCTGCCCGCGCCGCGCGCCAGGAGCGCGTCCGAGTGCCCGTGGTAGCAGCCCTCGAACTTCAGCACGACGTCCCGGCCGGTGAACCCGCGGACGAGCCGGACCGCGCTCATCGCGGCCTCGGTGCCGCTCGAGACGAGCCGGACCTCCTCCACCGACGGCACCGCGGCCACGATCCGCTCGGCGAGCTCGATCTCGCCCTCGGTCGGCGCGCCGAAGCTCGTGCCGCGCTCCGCGGCGGCGACCGAGGCCTCGACGATCTCCTTGCGAGCGTGTCCGAACAGCAGCGCACCCCAGGACTGCACGAGGTCGACGTACCGGTTGCCGCCGGCGTCGATGACGTACGCGCCCTCGCCGCGCAACGCGAAACGGGGCGTGCCGCCGACGGCGCCGAACGCCCGCACAGGCGAGTTCACCCCGCCCGGGATCACGCGCCGGGCGCGTTCGAACAGGTCGTCGGAGCGGGTCACGACCGGGTCAGGTCGTGAGCCAGTCGGCCGCGTCCTTCGCGTGGTACGTGAGGACGAGGTCGGCGCCGGCGCGGCGGATCGACGTGAGCACCTCGAGCACGGCCTTGCGCTCGTCGAGCCAGCCGTTCTGCGCGGCGGCCTTCACCATCGCGTACTCGCCCGAGACGTTGTAGGCGGCCATCGGGAAGCGGGTCGCGTCCTTGGCGCGGCGGATCACGTCGAGGTACGGGAGCGCGGGCTTGACCATCACGACGTCGGCTCCCTGGTCGATGTCGGCCCGGATCTCGCGGATCGCTTCGTCCGCGTTCGGCGGGTCCATCTGGTAGCCGGTCCGGTCGCCGAAGCGAGGCGCACACTCCGCCGCCTCGCGGAACGGTCCGTAGAGGGAGGACGCGAACTTCGCCGCGTAGGCCATGATCCCGACGCGCTCGAACCCATTCGCGTCCAACGTCTCGCGGATCGCCTCGACCTGGCCGTCCATCATGCCGCTGGGCCCGACCATGTGGGCCCCGCCTTCGGCCTGCGCGAGCGCGACCCGCCGGTAGCGGTCGAGCGTCGCGTCGTTGTCGACGTGCCCCTCGTCGTCGAGCACGCCGCAGTGCCCGTGGTCGGTGTACTCGTCGAGGCACAGGTCGGCGATCACGACGTGGTCGTCGCCGAGCTCCTCGCGCAAGAGCGCGAGCGCCTGCTGCGCGATCCCGTCGGGGTTCCACGCCTCGGAGCCCTCGGCGTCCTTGCGCTCGGGCACGCCGAAGAGCATGAAGGCGAGCACGCCCTTGCTCGCGATCTCGACGGCCTCCTTGCGGAGGGATTCGAGCGTGTGCTGGGACTGGCCCGGCATCGAGCCGATCGGGACCGGCTCGGTCACGCCCTCCTTCACGAACAGCGGCGCGATCAGGTGCCGGGGCGCGAGGTCGGTCTCGCGGATCAGCGCTCGGAGCGCGGGCGTGCGGCGCATCCGGCGGGGGCGCTGGCGTGGGTAGGCCATGGACCTCGATGATAGAGCGTCGCGCGAGCGCGCTTCGGGGAGGTGGGGGATGGAGGGGGCGATGGTCCAGCGGATCCCGCCCGGCGAGCGGGTCGAGGGCCCCTCGACGGCGGGGATGGTTAGGTCCCAGGCGGTGGCGTCGGAGCGGATATGGGCGGGGCTCGTCCGGACCGAGCCGGGCATGGTCTCGGGCTGGCACCACCACGGCGATCACGAGTCCGCGATCTACATCGTGTCGGGGATGCTGCGGATGGAGTTCGGGCCGGGCGGAGGCGAGGCGTTCGACGCGGTGCCCGGCGACTTCGTCTACGTGCCCGAGGGCGCCGTGCATCGCGAGGGGAATCCGAGCGACGAACCGGCGGACATCGTCGTCGTCCGCGCCGGCAGCGGCGAGTCGGTGTTCAACGTCAACGCCCCCGCGTGAGCGTGGTCGCCCGCCGGGGGCGCAGCGCGCGTTCGACCGCGGCGACGAGGCCCTCGATCGTGTGCGGTGATGCGACGGCGTGGACGTGCAGACCGTGCGTGCGCGCCTCTCGCGCCGTGACCGGGCCGATCGCAACGACCTTCGGCGACCCCTTCACCGGGCCGAGTGCGCCGACGAACCCGCGAACGGTCGACGCGCTCGTGAACGTCACCGCGTCCACCTCGCCCCCGCGGAGCGCCGTCCGCGCCTCGGCCGGGAGCGACCGCGGCATCCTCGTCCGGTAAGCGTCGACCCGTGTCGGGCGCCAGCCCTTGCGTTCGAGCGCGTCCTCGAGTCCCTCGGGTGCGACGTCGGCCCGCGGCGTCAGCACCCGGCCGTCGCCGCGCGGGAACGCCCGTCCGAGCGACGCCGTCGTGAACGCCTTCGGGACGAGGTCGGGGCGCCGCCGCGACCAGCGCCGGTACGCCTCGGCCGTGCCCTCGCCGACCGCGGCGACCTTCGCCCGGACCTGCGCCGGCTCCAGGCGCTCGGCGAGGACGTCCACCGTCCGCGGGCTCGTGAGCGTGACCCACGCGAAGGCGCCGTCCGCAAGCTCGGCGAGCGCCTTCGTGAGCGCTGCGCTCCGGACCGGCGCGACCTCGATCGCCGGGGCGACGATCGCCCGCGCGCCCCGCCGTTCGAGCAGGCGGGCGAGCTCGTCCGCCTCCGGACGCGGCCGCGTGACGACGATGGTCCTGCCGGCGAGCGGTTTCACGGCCGGACGTGGCCGAGGATCTCGTCGGCGCCGCCGGCCGAGAGATCGAGGGCCGCGAGCTCGGCGACCTCCCCCGGCGTAGGCCCCTCGACCTCGGCGCGGGCGAAGCGGCCGCCGTCCGGCGTCAGCACGATCGCCGTCATCCGGACGCCGCCCGCCACCGGCTCCGCGAACGCCCCGAGCGGCAGCGCGCACCCGCCGCCGAGCCGCTGCATGAGCCCGCGCTCGGCCTCGAGCGCGATCCGACTCGGCCCGTGATCGAGGGCAGCGACGGCCCCGAGGGTCGCCCCGTCCGTGGCCCGCGCCTGCACCGCGAGGCATCCCTGCCCGGGGGCGGGCACCATCTCCGCGAGCGACATCGGTGCCGCGTGCTCCGGGACGACGCCGAGCCGTATCAGGCCGGCGGCGGCGAGCACGAGCGCGTCGGCCTCGCCCTCGGCGAGCTTGCGGAGGCGCGTGTCCACGTTGCCCCGCAGGTCCTTCAGGAGCACGTCCGGCCGCCACCGGAACACCTGCGCCTGCCTTCGGACGGCCGAGGTCCCGACCCGCGCCCCCGGCTCGAGCACCCCGGTGCGCGTCACGAGCACGTCCAGGGGCGACGCGCGCTCGGGGACGGCCGCGATCGTCAGGTCGTCCTCGTCGCCGGCGGGGAGGTCCTTCGCGGAGTGCACGGCGAGATCGACGTCGCCGTCGCGGAGCGCCCGCACGATCTCGGCGACGAACAGCCCCTTCAGCCCGGCCGGATCGGACGACGGGTCCGCGCCTCGGTCCCCCGAGGTGGTGATCGCCACGAGTTCGCACTCCACCCCCGTCGCTCGGAGCGCGGCGGCGACCTCCTGGGCCTGAGCGAGCGCGAGCCTCGAGCCGCGGGTCCCGATCCGGAGCTTCACTCGGCGGGGAGCTCGAGCCCGAGGAGCTCGGCGAGCATCCGCGCGTGCTGGTCCTGCGTCCCGGGCCCCGAGAGCTCCTTCAGCCGGACGATCGGCTCGTGCAGGAGCTTCGCGACGACGCCCCTCGCGAGGGCGACGACGGCCTCGCGCTCGTCGGGCGTGAGGTCGGCGAGGTCCGAGCGGAACCGCCGGAGCTCGGCCTCCACGACGGCGTCCCCGCGTTCGCGCAGCGCGTGGATCAGCGGCGCGAGGCGTTCGGCGCGGCCCCGGAGCGTGAATCGTCGGACCTCCTCGTCGACGATCGCCTGCGCGCGTTCGAGGTCCTCCGCGGTCGCGGCGGCGCGGACCGAGGCGGTCTCGCGGAGGTCATCGATGTCGCGAAGCGTGACGTTCGGGATCTCTCGCGCCGAAGGCTCGACGTCGCGCGGGACGGCCAGGTCGAGTACGAACATCGGGCTCGTCCGTCCGGCGAACGCGTTGCGGAGCGTCCGCTCGGTGAGCACGATGCCGGCCGCTCCCGTGGCCGAGACCACGAGGTCGGCCCCTGCGAGCGCCGCGTGCAGGTCCCCGAGATCCCCGTGATCGGCCGACGTGCGCTCGGCCAGCGCGCGCGCACGCTCGAGCGAGCGGTTGAGGATCCGCACGGCCCCGACGTCGCGGCGCCGAAGATGCTTCACGGCGAGCGCGGACATCTGGCCGGCGCCGATCACGACCGCGGTCTTCCCCTCGAGCCCGTCGAGCGCCTCGCCGCCGAGCTCGGCCCCTGCCTCGACGAAGGTGTCGGGCGCGGCCCCGACGCTCGTCTCGGTCCGGACACGCCGGCCGGTCCGCGCCGCGGCGTGGAACAGGCCCGTGATCGCGGTCCCCGCCGCGCCCTCGGCCTGCGCCTGCTTCAGCGCCTCGCGGACCTGCGACAGGATCTGCGGCTCCCCGACGACCATCGAGTCGAGACCGCTCGCGACGCCGAACAGGTGCTCGGCGGCGTCGAGCTCGTAGTGGGAGTAGAGCGGTTCGGCGAGGTCGTCGGCCGGGACCCCGCGCGACTCGCAGAGCAGCCGCTTCAGCGTCTGGAAGCCCGCGTGGTACGAGGGGACGTTCCCGTAGACCTCCACGCGGTTGCACGTCGACAGGATCACGGCCTCCTCGATCGCGGGATCGTCCGCCGCCCGCCGGTAGGCCTTCACGAGGTCGTCGTCGGAGAACGCGAGGCGCTCGAGCAGCTCGACGTGGGCGTGGCGGTGCGAGATGCCGAGGGCGAGGAAGGCCATGTGCGCCTATCCTACGCGGGCCGCCGTGGGCGTCGTCCCGAGGCGCTCACGCGAAGCGGCTCGGCCCGACGGGTCGAACGGCAGCGGGGACCGCGTCTGGTACTCGCGCCAGCGGGCGATCACCCCGTTCCGCAGCTGCACGATCACGAGGCCGTGGTACTGGTTGGTCCCGCGGTACGTGTACTCGCCGACCCCCACGTCGCCCTCGACGACCAGGTGGTGCCACTCCATGTGCATCGGCGGGGGATCCTCGCCGCCGAAGAACGCGTAGAGCGCGGCCCGGCCCTCGTACCGCTGCTCGTCGGGCGGCTCCAGGTACACGGCGTCGTCGGCGAAGCACGCGAGCGCGCGCTCCGTGTCACCGGCGTTCCAGGCGTCGGCGATCGTCTGCATCAACCGGACGAACCCGTCGTGCTCCACGGCCCTACGCCTCGAACCGCATCGGGTCGAACGGCGCCGGGTCGAACGGTGGCTCGCCGCCGACGACGAGCGCCGCGGCCAGCTCCGCGCTCCCCGCGCCGAGGATCACGCCCTCCGAACCGTGGCCGGTCGCAACGAACAGCCCGTCGCGCGCCCACCCGATCATCGGTCGCTCGTCGGGAGTGACCGGCCGGACCCCCGACCACGTCGACAGCACCGGCGCGTCGGCGAGCGCCGGAACGAGCCGCGCCGCCTGCGCCGCGACGATCCTGGGCACCTCGAGGTCGTAGGCGTCGGCGGCGAAGCTCGGTTCGCGTGACGTGCCGGTGAGGATCGAGCCGTCGGGCGCCGGCTGGATCATCGGCGCGATGTCGCGCATCTCGCGTCCCTCGCCGAACTCGCGCATCGACACGAGCAGCGGCCCGGGCTCGGTCGCGACGACGGCCACGCCCTCGAGCAGTCGCCGCGCGCCACTCTGGATCCAGTGCCGGAAGAGCGGGCGCTCGGGCGCCGCGTGCACGAGCCAGCCGCGGGCGGAGGCGACCGGCAGCCGGATCCCGAGTGGACGGGCGAGCGCCGACGACCACGGTCCCGCAGCAAGCACCACGACGTCGGCCTCGAGCACGCCGTCGTCGGTGGTAACACCGGCGATGCGATCGTGGCGTTCGATCAGGCGTCGCGCGGGCGCGTGGTGTCGGATCGTCGCGCCGGCGTCCCGGGCCAGCGCCCCGTAACACACGGTGAGCGCGAGCGGGTCGACGCGGTGGCCCTCGTGCAACAGGTAGGCGTCGACCACGTCGGGCGACAGCTCGGGCTCGAGCGAGCGGACCGCTGCCCCCAGGTGCTCGAGCGGGACGCCGACCGCCTCGGCGGCCTTCGCCCACGCGTCCAGCTCGTCGATCTCGTCCTCGTCGATCGTGACGGCGAGGGTCCCGACCGGCTCGGCGTCGAGGAAGAAGGGAGACGGCGGGTCGGTCGCGAGCTCGCGGTAGCTCTCCAGGCTGGCGCGGGCGAGCGGGGCGAGCACCGGATCCTTCGAGGTGTCGAGGTAGCCGAGGTTCCTGCCCGAGGCGCCCGCGGCGAGCTCGTCCTTCTCGAGTAGGGTCACCGCCGCACCCGCGCGCGCCGCCTCGAACGCGCACGCGGCGCCGATGATCCCGCCGCCGACCACGATCACGTCGGGCACGACCGGGAGCCTACCCGCCGGTTCCGTAGAATCGGTCCCGGAGACGTGGCTGAGTGGCCGAAAGCAGCCGCCTGCTAAGCGGTTAGGGGGTGTTGAGCTCCCTCACAGGTTCGAATCCTGTCGTCTCCGCAGGTAGAGGGCCAGATTGCGAAGTGGCTGGATCGTCGGTTCTCGTCACTCTCGGCCCGGAGGCAGCATTAGGCAGTACGAGGCAGCAGCGCCATCACTGCGGGCATCGTCTCTGGGGGTCGCGGTGACCGGGGCGGGCAGCGCGAACACCGGCCTGGAGATCATCACGGGCATCAACATCGCCGTCTCGGCAGCAGCCACCGTGTCGCTTCGTGCCGGTGCCTCCAACGGAGCGATCATGGCTCAGCAGGTGTTCACCGCCGCTGGCTTCTGGTCACCGAACATCCCCAGCGACGGAGTGCTGTGCCCTTCGTCGGGGACCGGTACGTGGTTCGTCGAGAACTCGGCGGGCAACATGACCGGTGGCGTCTTCGGTCGGGACACGACGGGCTGAGCGTGGGCTCGCCGTGCGGCGCGGGTCTGGAGGCGCGGCGACGGGATGGACTGCTCGGGCTCGCGCCGAGGCCCCTTGGGGGCGGCCTCAAGGCCGAACCCCCTCGGGAAACCGGGCTCCCAGCATCGAGGTGCGCTAGCCGGTCCCCTTCTTCACTTCCCTAACGTACTCGCGAATGTGCCGCTCCCATAGCCGAATCGACTCACTCGTGAGCCGCTCCCCGTGGCCCCCTGGTTGGTACATGACTTCGACGTCGTCCGGGTAGTTGGTGGCCACCCAGGTGGCGAACGGGCGCCACATCT
>DASUQI010000030.1:0-16022 GCA_036280655.1 Actinomycetota bacterium | reverse complement strand
GAAGTACTTGTAGAGCGTCGCGCGGCCGATCCCGGAGCGGTGCGCGATCTCGGACATCGTCACGGAGCGCAGGCCGCGCTCGGCTACGAGGTCCGCGGCGGCATCGAGAACTGCGCTCCGAACCTCACGCCGGTGGGCGTCGACGGTCTCCGTCCACAATCTCGGCATCGGAACAGTATACATCACGCCACTACTACGACGTCATGACTTGACATAGACACAGCGTCTCGTAAAACTAGCCCCGTTGTGAAGGAGGCTAAGGGGATGCCGGAGCCCATAGGCAGAGGCGGAGTGACCGGAGGGCCTGGGCGACCGCCGAGAGCACCGCGCTGGGTGAAGGCCTTCGCGTTGGTCGCGGTCGCCGTCCTCGTCATGCTCGTGATCCTGCTCCTCGCCGGTGGGCATGGGCCCGGTCAACACCTGTAGGCGCGCCGGGGCGCCCGGCCCGCCGATGAAATGGTGATGACCCCTCTTGTCCGCCGCGGTGTGTTGGCGGCGCACCTTTCGGTTTCCGTCGGCTGGATCGGGGCCGTGCTGGTGTATCTCGCATTCGGTCTGGCGGCCGCGGCGTCGAGGGACGACCAGACGATCCGCGCGGCCTGGATCGCGATGGACCTCTCCGGGTGGATCGTGATCGTTCCCCTCTCGATCGCGTCGCTGATCACCGGGATCGCGATCGGGGCCGGCACGAGATGGGGTGTGCTCCGCTACTACTGGGTGGTGATCTCGCTCGTCATGACCGTCGGTTCCGTGGTCGTCCTCCTCCTTCACATGCCGTCGGTCAGCGCCAAGGCGAACCTCGCGCGAAGCGCGACCGGGTCCGGTCTGGACGCTCTCGGAACCGACCTTCTCCATCCGAGTCTCGGGCTCGTCGTCCTGCTTGTGGTGCTGACCTTGAACGTGGTCAAGCCTCCCGGGATGACCCGCTACGGACGGCGCAAGGTGCCGGACGTTTGATGAGCCGGCAGGCCGCTCAGCTGCCGCTACAACGTGCATCCCCTGCTATCCATATATGGGATGGATAGCGAGCACCAGGGCCACGAGGGCCACGAGGGCCAGGACGCCCACGAAGGTCACGACGCCCACGAAGGTCACGACGCCCACGCGCGTCACGACGCCCACGAGCGTCACGACGCCCACGAGCGTCACGACGCCCACGCGGGGCATGACGCTCACGCCGGACACGGGGGTCACGACAAGCACGCCGGCCACAGCGTCGCGATGTTCCGCGACCGCTTCTGGCTCAGCCTCGCTCTGACGATCCCGGTCCTGTTCTGGTCCGAGATGATCCAGGAGTGGCTGGGCTACACGGCGCCGACGTTCCCGCTCTCGGATCGGATCCCCGCGATCCTCGGCACGGTCGTCTTCGTCTACGGCGGTCTGCCGTTCCTCAAGGGCGGGCTGCAGGAGGTGCGCGATCGGCAGCCCGGGATGATGCTGCTGATCTCGCTCGCGATCGTCGTCGCATTCGTCGCGAGCCTCGCGTCGGAGTTCGACGCGCTCGATCTCGAGTTCTGGTGGGAGCTCGCGCTGCTGATCGACGTGATGCTCCTCGGCCACTGGCAGGAGATGAAGGCGCTCGGGCAGGCTTCAGGCGCGCTCGAGGCGCTCGCCGCGCTGCTCCCCGACGAGGCCGAGATGGTGCACGGGACCATGCTGCACACCGTCCCGGTGAGCCAGCTGCGACCCGGCGACGTCGTCCTCGTGCGACCGGGAGGCCGCGTGCCGGCCGACGGGACGGTGATCGAGGGGGACGCAGCGTTCGACGAGTCGATGATTACCGGCGAGTCAAAGACGGCGCACCGGGGGCCCGGCGACCGGGTCGTCGCGGGCACCGTGGCCACGGACAACTCCGTCCGGATCCTGGTTGAGGCCGTCGGCGAGGAAACGGCGCTCGCGGGGATCCAGCGTCTGGTCCGCGAGGCCCAGGCTTCGCGCTCGCGTGCGCAGGCGCTGGCCGACCGGGCGGCCGCGCTGCTTTTCTACGTCGCGGTGACCGCCGGCATCCTGACGTTCGTGGTGTGGATGGCGCTCGGCGAGACCGGCGACGCGGTCGAACGCACCGTCACCGTGCTCGTCATCTCGTGCCCGCACGCGCTTGGGCTCGCCATCCCGCTCGTGATCGCGATCTCGACCGGCGTGGCCGCTCGTGCCGGCATCCTCGTCCGCGACCGGCTCGCGCTCGAACGGATGCGCACGGTGGGGGCGGTGCTGTTCGACAAGACGGGGACCCTGACGAAGGGCAAGCCCGCAGTCCGCGACACCGCCGGCGTCGAGGTCGCTGCCGACGAGGTTCTGCGCCTCGCGGCAGCGGTCGAGGCCAGCAGCGAGCACCCGATCGCGAGGGCGATCGTCGCCGCGGCCGATGGCGACGTCCCAACCGCGACCGACTTCCGAGCGCTGCCCGGACGCGGGGTCGAGGCCGTCGTCGACGGCCGGACGGTCCGCGTGGGCGGCCCGGCGCTCCTGCGCGAGCGCGGGATCGACATCCCGTGGGAGCTGGCCGGAGACGCCGAGGGATGGCGCGCCCGCGGCGCCACGGTGCTCGCCGTCGTCCGCGACGACCGGGTCCTCGGGGCGATGGCCGTCGAGGACGAGATCCGTCCCGAGTCCGTCGAGGCGGTCGACGCGCTGCACCGCGAAGGCGTCCGTGTCGTGATGATCACCGGCGACGCCCGGGAGGTCGCCGAGGCCGTGGCGGCCGATCTCGGCGTCGACGAGGTGATGGCCGAGGTCCTCCCCGAGGACAAGGCGGGCGCGGTCGCGACATTGCAGGGCCGGGGCCTCCGGGCCGCGATGGTCGGCGACGGGGTCAACGACGCACCCGCCCTCGCCGGCGCGGACGTGGGGATCGCGATCGGCGCCGGGACCGACGTCGCGATCGAGTCCGCGGGCGTCGTGCTCGCGAGCGACGATCCGCGCGGCGTCGCGTCGGTCCGGACCCTGTCGAAGGCGAGCTACCGGAAGATGCTGCAGAACCTCGGCTGGGCGGTGGGCTACAACGCGCTCGCGATCCCGCTCGCCGCCGGCGTGTTCGCCTGGGCCGGGTTCGTGCTCCCTCCCGCCGTCGGGGCGCTCGCGATGAGCCTGTCCACGATCGTCGTGGCGTTCAACGCCATGCTGCTCCGCCGCCTGGACCTCCGGCACGACCCCGTCGGGGCGGCCGAGCCGGCCATGCATCGGGAGCCCGCCAGGACCTGAGCACGCCAGGAATCAGATCCGCCCTCTCGGGGAATACCTAGAGAGCCCCCGAACGACGGAGAGGACGGACCCCCGTGGCGAAGGACGGCGTGAAGGACACCGCCGTGAAGGCGGGCAAGAAGCTGCTCTCGACCGACGCGGCACAGGACCTCGTTCGAACGGTCGCCGACAAGATGGAGGCGATCGCCGTCGAGCAGGCCGACGAGGTCTCCGAGAAGGTCAAGACGAAGGCGGCGAAGGCGGGAGGCCGCAAGACGCCGAGCCGGAAGGCGCCGAGCCGGAAGACGTCCAGCGCGAAGCGCTCGAGCGCGAAGCGCACGAGCACGAGGAAGACCGGCTCCAAGAGGTCCACGTCGCGGACGTCGACGTCCAGGAAGTCGCACGAAGGGTTCGACCGCGAAGCGCTCGGGTACACGCAAGGCCACGTCGACGAGAACCAGGAATCGACCGCGAAGCGAACGGGGTCGCGGAAGGCGGGCTCGAGGAAGCGGCGCTGACCGCGGCTTCGCCGCGCCGGCGCGGGGTATCGATCAACCGGAGGTGAGCAGGATGGACGACAGCGATCGCCTGGAGAGGGAAGGCAAGTGGGATCAGGCGCGCGGCCGCGTGAAGGAGGCGTGGGGCGCGCTGACGGACGACGACCTCGATCGCACGGAAGGCAAGAGGGATCGCCTCGTCGGGGTCATCAAGGAGAAGACCGGCGAGTCGGTGGACACGATCGAGCGCAAGCTCAAGGACATCTTCGACTGACGTCGCGGCCCTAGCCGGTGATCGGGCCGATCCAGATCCCCGACGTGAGGAAGAGCGCCGGCAGGACGAACAGGATCGCGACGAACAGCCACAGGTGCCGGTCGGACGTCACCACCCATTCGTCGAGCGACATGATTCCGCGTTTCATCGGGCCGAACATGAACGCGAGCAGGAACAGCGAGACGATCGATACCGCGATCGCCTCGGCGAGCACGATCTGCACCGCGACCGCGTTGCCGAGCACCATCGCCGCGACGAGCGTGTCGGCGAGCGTCGTGATGTTGGCGCCCATGATGTACGGGATCGACTGCTCGCGGTTGATGTAGCCGCGGCTCGCGAGCGGCACGAGCACGGTGAGCGCGACCGAGACCGACAGCGTCACGGTCGCGACGATGCAGCCGAGGGCGAACATCGGCCAGGGGCGTTTCAGCATCTCGGCGCGCCGGCCCCCGTGGCGTTCGCCGTCGAGCTGGGGGAGCACGTTGTCGAGGAGCCGGAACGAGAGCAGGATCAGCCCGAGCCCGAAGGGCAGGAGCGTCCATCCGGGCAGCTGCGTCAGCAGATCGAGCGCGGGACCCCAGATGACGTCGACGATCGACAACACGTCCGACGACGCATGCCACTGGACGCCGTCGAGGATCCCCCACTTCAAGATCCCGTAGCCGATGATCATCCCCGGCACGTAGACGAGTGCCGTCAGCGACAGGGCCAGGACCCCCATGCCGATCGACTCCCCGCGGTTGCGCCCGCGGTTGCGGACCGCGTAGAGGAACCCCACGAGGAGCACGATGAACGACGCGCCGAGGCGCGAGCCCGACAGCATCGTGAAGGTCTGCAGCTCGGTCGTCGCGCCACCGACGTAGAGGCTGAGCGCGACCGCCGCGATCGGCGATCCCGAGAGCACGATGTAGGCGCCGAGCCATCCGGCCCCGAGCGTCGAGAACGCGTTGCTGAACAGCGGGCTGCCCTCGAGCGCCGGCGCCAGCGCCTTCGCGCCCTCCTTCATCAGCTGGATCGCGAGGACGAACAGGAACAGCGCGACCGCGAACGTGGCGACCTTGAGCAGGAGCCCGGGCCAGCTCCGGCGTTCGCGTTCGGTCTCCGCGTCGGGCCCCGCGGTCTCGGCAGCGCGCGTCGGAGCCGTCGCGGTCGCCGCCGCGGGCTCGATGGGGGCGTCGTCGGGCGTGATCATTCGCTCGTCGGCTTCGGACATGCTCGGTGGCTCGGGGTGAGGCAGGTTGCCCACGCTACCCGCTCCCGAACGGGGCCAGCAACCACCGGCCCCGGACGCGGTCAGCGGTCGGAGATGGACACGTGGAACGACGCGCCGCCGGCCGGGCGATCCTCGACCCAGGCCCGCCCGCCGTGCAGCTCGGCGAACCGGGCCACGAGTGACAGCCCGACGCCGACGCCGGGCGACGTGCTCGCCGGGCCGGGTCCCTGGCGGAACGGCTCGAAGATCGCCTCCTTGAGCTCGTCCGGTACACCGGTCCCGTCGTCCTCCACCACGATCTGCACGCCGTCGTCGCTCGCGGTCACCCGAACCCAGATCCGGCTCGCGGCCGGCGTATGACGGGCCGCGTTCGCGAGCAGGTTCTCGACGATCCGCTCGACCTTTGCGGCGTCGATGTTCGCCACGAGCTGCCCGGCCGAGACCTCGACCTCGCGCCCGCCGAACAGCTCGAACTCCTTCACCGCCTCGCGAACGAGCGAGCCGACGTCGGTCTCCCGGCGCTGCGGGGTCATGATCCCGCGTTGGAGCCGGTCGAGGTCGAGGAGGTCCGAGAGCAGCCGCTCGAGCTTGCGGGCGTTCGACGCGATCCTGTGCAACAGGTCCATCGCGTCCGCTTCCGGCAGGCGCATGCCCGCCTGCTCCAGCGTCACCGCCGAGCCCAGGATCGAGGTGAGCGGCGTCCGAAGGTCGTGCGAGACGGCCTCGAGGAAGGTGTTCTTCATCTCGTCCAGCGCCCGCAGTCGCTGCGTGGCCTCGCGCTCGCGGTGGAACGCCTCCGAGTACTTCTGCTCGCTCCTGCGGAGCGCCTGCTCGGCGCGCTTGCCCTGCGTGACGTCGACGATGAGCCCGCGCACGACCGGTCCGCGGAGCGCGTCGGGCGACACGTGGACGATGTCCCGGAGCCACAGCGTCCGGCCCTCGAGGCCGGGGGCCCGGTACTCGAGATCCAGGTCCTCGCCCGGCGACGTGATCGCCACCCGCAGCGCCCCGACCACGCGCGCCCGGTCCTCCGGATGGACGTGGTCGCCCCAGTGCTCGGGAGGCCGGCGCTCGTTCCCGGTCGGCCGGAGCACGCCGGTGGCCCGCTGCGAGAGGAACGTGAATCGGAGGGTCGCCGGATCGGCCTCCCAGAAGATCGCGTCGAGTGTCTGCGCGAGTTCCTGGAAGCGCTCGAGCTCGCTCACCCGCCGGGCGCTGCCGAGCGCGAGCGAGGCGATGTGCGCGATGCCGCGGGCGAGCGAGACGTCGCGGTCGGAGAACGAGGCGTCCTCGTCCCGCGCCGCCATCACGAGCGCCCCGAACTCGTCGGGCTCCCACCGCATCGGCGCGACGAGGACCTCGCGAGGCGGCGGCCCGAGCCGGTACTCGGCCGGTACCTGCGCCGCCGCGACGCGCGTGACCACGAACGGCTCGTCGATCGTGGCGATGAACCGCGATCCGAGGTCTCCGGGAACCGACGCGAAGGCCGTCTCCGGATCCGGCTCCACCCCGCGCTGGTGGAGCGGCACGAAGTCGCCGGTCTCCGGGTCGCGGTGGTACGCCGCGAGGCTCGAGCACGAAAGGATCGACGGCACCGCGGCCACGACGCGCTCGAGCACCGTCGAGACGTCGCCCGCGCCGGTGAGCGCCTGCGAGAGGCCGAGGAGCGCCGACGAGGTCTCCGCCGCCCGTCGTTCCTTCTGGAGCAGCGACGCGTTCTCGTACGCGACCCCCGCGTGCGAGGCGAGGACCTCGAGGACCCGTTGGTCCTCCTCGTCGAACTGATCCGTGCCGAGGTTCGACAGCACGATCACGCCGGTGACGCGATCGCCGACCTTCATCGGGACGGCGAGGATCGACTCGTCGATCTCGTCGGTGCCCTCGATCTGGTAGCCGCGATCGTCGTGGAGCGCGTCGGGCGAGTAGTAGGTCTCGCCGACCAGCGCCGCGTAGCCGGTGATCCCCTCGCCGACCTTCGACACGAGCTCCTCGTAGGTCTCAGACTCGTACTCGGTCAGTTCTCCGTGGAACGCCACCGGCCACAGGGTCTCCCCATCGTGCTGCAGGAGGTAGATCCGGCAGTTGTGGTAGTCGATCAGCGTCTTCAGCTCGGTGGTGATCGCCTCGCCGATCGCATCGGCGTCGTCGAGCGCGGTCAGCCGGGTGGCGAGGGCGTGGAGCATCCGGAGCTGCGCCACGGAGCGCAACTCGTGCTTACCCACGTTGCCGCCGATGCGGTGTCCGATCTCGACCATGCATGCGCTCGGAGAGCCGGCGCACGGGGGGCGCCGGACGGCCCGGCTCCCTTCAAGCCTCGGCTTCCGGAGCCCCAGGGTAAAGGCCCTCCGCGCATCCGATCGGACCTCGGTGAGGCCGAGAGGCACGGGTACGATGGTGCCGTGAGCGCCACCGACGAGGTGACCGCGGGCGCCGACGGTCGGGTGTCGGAGCTCATCGACGCCCGGATCCCCAAGGAACGGGCCGAGATCGTCCGGGCGTTCGCGAACGCGTTCACCCGCCGGCTGTCCCCCGAGGATCTCGCCCAGCGGAGCCCGGACGAGCTGTTCGGCATCGTCTCGGGGGCGTTCGAGCTCGCCGACTCGCGCCCGCAGGACGAGGTCGCGGTCCGGGTGTTCGACCCGGCGGTCGCGACCGAGGGCTACTCGGCGGTTGGCACCGTGATCGAGATCTCCGCGCCGGACTCCCCGTTCCTGCTCGACTCGGTGACCGCGGAGCTCGAGGCGAGGGACCTCTCGGTCCGGCACGTGATCCACCCGGTTGTGGGGACCGAGCGCGATCGGAACGGCCGGCTGAAGAGGATCGTCCACGTCCGCGAGACCTCGACCCGCGAGTCCGTGATGCACTTCGAGCTGGACCGGATCCTCCCGGGGGCCGAGCAGGAGGAGCTCGCGAAGACGATCCGCGCGGTCCTGCGCGACGTCCGCCTCGCGGTGCGCGACTTCGACGCGATGCAGACCGCCGCCAAACGGATGATCGACATCGCCTGGGACGGGGTCGTCCTGTACTCGGACGGCGAGGTGGCCGAGACGGTCGCGTTCCTCGAGTGGCTCCTCGACCTGAACTTCGTCTTCCTCGGCTATCGCGAGTATGAGCTCGTCGACCTGCCGCAGGGCCGCGCGCTCGCGACCGCGGAGGGTTCGGGGCTCGGCATCCTGTCGAAGTCCGGCTGGTCGTCCTATTCGGAGCCGGTCCTACTCGACACGATCGAACCGAACCTGCGGGCGCGGATCGAGGGCGGGGACCAGCTGATCTACTCGAAGACGAACCGCGAGTCGACCGTCCACCGCCGCGCCCGCATGGACTACATCGGCGTGCGCCGGGTCTCCGACGACGGCCGCATCGTCGGCGAGGCCCGGCTGATCGGGCTCTTCACCTCGAAGGCGTACATGGAGCCGGCGAGCAAGACGCCGGTGCTGACCCGCAAACTGCGGCAGATCCTCGACGCGGAGGACCTGTTCGAAGGCTCCCACGACTACAAGGCCGTGGTCTCGATCTTCGAGAGCTTCCCGAAGGACGAGCTATTCGCCGCCTCCGTGGACGAGCTCCGCCAGCAGGTGATGGGACTGCTGCACCTGCAGGAGTCCCAACACGTGCAGCTGTTCGTCCGACGTGACCTGTACGGGCGGAGCGTCTCGCTCCTCGTCGCGCTCCCCAGGGACCGGTTCAACGCGGAGGTGCGGCGGCGGCTGCAGGAACTGTTCATGCGGCGCTTCCACGGGACGACGATCGACTACCACCTGTCGATCGCCGAGAGCGGCCTCGCGCAGCTGCACTTCACCGTGCACGTCGGCGGCGGGCAGGTGCCGGACGTGCCGTTCGACGAGCTCGAGGGGGAGGTCGTCGAGATCGCTCGAACCTGGAACGACCGGCTCCTCGAACGGCTGGTCGAGGGGTTCGACGAGGCTCGAGCCCGAGGGCTCTTCGACCGCTGGGCGGATCGGTTCCCCCCGACGTACAAGGCCTCGACCGACGTCGACCTCGCCGTGCGGGACATCCTGCGGTTCGAGGAGCTCGAGGCGAGCGACGAGCCCTTCGTGATCGGCCTTTCGAACCAGACCCGCGACGAAGAGACGCTCACGCGGGTCCGGGTCTACAAGGTCGGCGGCCGCGTCGAGCTCTCGGACTTCGTCCCGACGCTCGAATCGCTCGGCCTCCGCGTGATCGAGGAGGTCCCCACCACGCTCCTCGGCGAGGAGGGCGCCGAACGGTTCCTGCACGACTTCGGCGTGCTCGGCGCCGACCAGCGACCGCTCGAGGTGGAGGCCGTCGGCGGGCGGATCGCGGGCTGCATCGCTGCCGTGTGGCGGGGTGACTGCGAGTCCGATTCGCTGAACCGGCTCGTGGTCACCGCCGGGATCGACTGGCGGCAGGTCCAGATCCTACGCGCCTACCGCAAGTACCATCACCGGGTGAACGCGAGCTTCCCGGTCGAGTACAAGAACGACGCGTTCGCCGCCCATCCGCAGATCGCGCGCAAGCTCGTCGAGCTGTTCGAGCTCCGTTTCGACCCCGCGAACGTCCGCGACGAGGCCGCCGAGGAGGTCCTGCGGACCGAGATCCGGCACGACCTCGACGCCGTGCCCTCGCTCGAGCAGGATCGGATCCTGCGCAACGCGCTGGGCGTGATCGATGCGACGGTGCGTACGAACCTCTACGTGCCGGAACGCGCCTCGATCGCGTTCAAGTTCCGCTCCGCGGCGGTCCCGGAGATGCCGAAACCCACGCCGATGTACGAGATCTTCGTGTACTCGCCCGAGACCGAGGCGATCCACCTGCGCGGCGGCAAGGTCGCCCGCGGAGGCATCCGCTGGTCGGACCGGCGGCAGGACTACCGCACCGAGGTCCTCGGCCTGATGAAGGCCCAGATGGTGAAGAACGCGGTCATCGTCGCGACGGGCGCGAAGGGCGGCTTCGTGCTCAAGGACGCGCCGGCGGACCCCGAGGAGCTGCGGCGGGAGGGGGTCCGCCAGTACGTGACCTTCGTCCGCAGCATGCTCGACGTGACGGACAACCTCGTGAATGGCAAGGTCGTGCATCCCGAGCACGTCGTGACGCTCGACGAGGACGACCCCTACCTCGTCGTTGCCGCCGACAAGGGGACGGCGAGCTTCTCGGACGTCGCAAACGAGGTCTCGGCCGAGTACGGCTTCTGGCTGGGCGACGCGTTCGCCTCCGGCGGATCGACGGGCTACGACCACAAGGCGCTCGGGGTGACCGCCCGCGGGGCGTGGGAGTCGATCAAGCGCCACTTCCACGAGATGGGCACCGACGTGATGAGCGTCCCGATCACGGTGGTCGGGATCGGCGACATGTCCGGGGACGTGTTCGGCAACGGGATGCTGTACAGCGACCAGATCTGCCTCGTCGCCGCGTTCGACCACCGCCACGTGTTCCTCGACCCCACGCCGCACCCCGGCACCGGGCACGCGGAGCGTGGGCGCCTGTTCGAGGCGCCGGGTTCGACCTGGGACGACTACGACCGCTCGCTGATCTCCGAGGGCGGCGGGGTGTGGCCGAGGACGGCCAAGTCCATCCCGATCTCGGCGCAGGCGCGCCTGGCGCTCGGGATCGAGGCCGCTGAGCTCACCCCCGGCGAGCTCATCTCGGCGATCCTGCGGGCGCCGGTCGACCTCCTCTACAACGGCGGCATCGGCACGTACGTCAAGGCCTCGGCCGAGGACCACGAGGACGTAGACGACCGCGTGAACGACGAGCTGCGCGTCGACGGCCGCGACCTGCGCTGCCGTGTTGTCGCCGAGGGCGGCAACCTGGGGTTCACGCAGCCCGGGCGGATCGAGTTCGCGAAGCACGGCGGGCGCATCAACACCGACTTCATCGACAACTCGGCCGGCGTCGACACGTCGGACCATGAGGTGAACCTGAAGATCCTGCTCGGGCTCGCGATCTCGCGCGGCGACCTCACGCTGGAGGAGCGCAACGCACTGCTGTCCGAGGTGGAGGCCGACGTCGTCCGCCACGTGCTGTACGACAACTTCCTCCAGGCCCAGATCCTGTCGCAGAAGGCCGCGACGAGCGCCCAGCGCATGGAGGTGTACGAGGACCTGATGACGAGCCTCGAGGCGGACGTGGACCTCGACCGCGACCTCGAGGCCCTGCCGAACGGGGAGGAGATGGCCGAGCGTCGGCGCGCGGGCAGGGGCATGACCCGGCCCGAGCTCGCGGTGCTGCTCGCGTACGCGAAGCAGAGCCTGACCGACGCGCTCCTGTCCTCGACGCTGCCGGACTCCGAGTACCTCGAGCGCGATCTCCGCGGGTACTTCCCGTCGAAGGTCGTGGAGCGGTTCGGGAACCTCCTGAGCGAGCACCCGCTGCGCCGGGAGCTCGTCGCGATGCTCGTCGCGAACGACGTCGTGAACTCCCAGGGCATCACGTTCGTGTCGCGGCTCGTGATCGAGACCGGGGCCGAGGCGGCCGACGTCGTCCGCGCGTACCGGATCGCCCGGGACGTCACGCGCGCCCCCGAACGGTGGGAGTCGATCGAGGCGCTCGTCGGGACCGTCGAGCCGTCGCTCCTGGACGAGCTGATGGGCGACGTCGACCGGCTCGTCGAGGTGGTCGCGCGCTGGTACCTGCAGCACGTGCCCGGCCAGCTCGGCCGGGCCGTCGAGGCGCATGCAGAGCCCTTCGCGGCGTTCGAGGAGGCGGTCGCGGCCCTCGCCCCCGAGGCGTGGCGGAACGAGCGGGAGCGGGCCGCGTGGCAACTCATGGACCGCGGCATCCCGGAGGACGTGGCTCGCCGGCACGTGATGCAGCCCTTCCTCGTGCACGGTCCCGACGTCGCGAGCGTTTCGAGGGCGACCGGTCGGTCGATCGAGGACGTGACCCGGGTGTTCTTCCTCGTGGGCGAGCACGCGTACATCGACTGGCTCGACGGCCGCGTGGGGCAGGTCTCGGCGACGACGCGGTGGCACCGGTGGGCGCTCCAGGCGCTCGAGGACGATCTGCGCCTCGTCCGCCGGCAGGTGGCCGAGCGGGCGCTCGCGCACGGGGAGGACCGGCCGCCCGACGAGTCCGTTGCCTCGTACCTGCAGGCCAGGGGCGACGTCACGGCGAGGCTCGGCCGGTTCATGCGGGGGCTCGCGCTCGAGGAGGCCGGCGACCTCTCGGCGCTCACGGTCGCGGTCCGCCAGGTCCGGGCCCTAGCCGGATAACCGCGGTTGCTTGCAGCGTCGGCGCCGCTCGGTACGCTCGACCCGTGAGCGCGCAGCCGTTCGAACCGGACCTCCAGCTCGAAGAGCGGACCCGCGCGATCCTCGATTTCGAACGGTCCTGGTGGCAGGAGCCGGGGACGAAGGAGCGACGCATCCGGGAGCGGTTCGGGATCTCGGTCACCCGGTATCACCAGCTGCTCGTGCGGGCGATCGACCTGCCGGATGCGCTCCGGTACGACCCGATGCTCGTGCGCCGGCTGCGGCGGCTCCGCGAGGCCAGGCGACGCAGGCGCCTCGCGCGGCGGCTGGGGTTCCCCTCCTGACCCTGGGGTAGGATGGGCCAGCACGAGCCGCCGACCAACAGGAGCTTCTACCTCTCCTTGGGTGCCAGCACGCTCCGTTTCCTGATCATCATCGCCCTCGTCGTCGGGGGGATCGTCGTGATCGACCAGGCCTTCCCGGCCGCGGACACCGGCGGCGGCGGCGCGACCGCCCCCCTGGACGGCGGGGTCGAGGTCACCGGGGCGACCGGCGAGACCGGCGAGACCGAACCCACCGGTCCAGCCGCCGAGACGGGCAACGAGGAGCCGGCGCGGAGCCCGGAGGTGATCGGCGTTCGGATCGCGGTGTTCAACGGTGCGGGCGCGAGCGGCCTCGCCGCCGACACGCAGACCCTGCTGGAGGACCAGGGGTACATCGCGGTGCAGGATCCGGCCGATGCGCCGGCCCCCTACCCGGTGACCACGATCTACTACCGGGCGCCCAAGGACGAGATCGAGGCCGAGTACCTCGCGAACTCGTTCTTCGAGGACCTCGACGGCGTCGAGATCATGCGGCTCGAACCCGGGACCGCGAACATCGACAGGACGGCCCAGCTCGCGATCTTCCTGGGCGACGACTACGCCGCGCTCACCGCTGACTGACCTCGGCCCGCTGCACGACCGCGCGGCGGCCGGCGGGATCGTCCTCGACTTCGACGGCACGCTCTCGGAGATCGTCGCGCGTCCCGAGCTCGCCGAGCCGGTGCACGGCGTGCGCGAGGCGCTCGCGTCGCTCGGCGAGCGCTATCGCCTCGTCGCGATCGTCACTGGTCGCCGGGCGGAGGAGGTCGCGGCCCGGCTCGGCGCGCCGCACCTGTCGATCCTCGGGCTCTACGGATCGAGGGACGAGGCCCCCGAGCTCGTCGGCGCGGCGTTCCCCTCGGCCGTGGAGGCGGCGCGCGTCGTGGCCGAGGCGTGAGTGGAGGACAAGGGCGCCTCGGTGGCCGTGCACTACCGGCAGGCGCTCGATCCGCCGGCCGCGCGCGCGGCGCTCCTCGTTGCCCTGCAACCGATCGCGACCTCGTCGGGACTCGATATCGTCGAGGGCAAGATGGTGCTGGAGCTCGTGCCGGCCGGCCGTCCGATGAAGGGCGCCGCGGTCGAACGCCTGGCGCGCGAGCACGAGCTCGAGGCGGTGCTCTATGCGGGGGACGACCACGCGGACCTCGACGCGTTCGCCGCGCTCGACCGCCTCGCGCGAGACGGCATCATCGTCGTGCGCGTCGCCGTCCACGGCGCCGAGACGCCGGAGGCATTGGTGGAGGCCGCGGATCTGGTCGTCCAGGGTCCTTCCGGCCTGGTCGAGACGCTCCGAACGCTCTCGGGCTAGCGCCGGCGCCGCTGCGCGCGACGGAGGTCCTCGAGCTGTCCCCCGACCCATCGCGAGGGCGGATTCGCGAGGACGAGCCGCGAGAGCCCGCGCGCCCGGCGCGCGCGTTCGTCGAGCGGCATCTCGAGCGCCTCCTCGAGAGCGTCCGCCATCTCGCCGAGGTCGAACGGGTTCACGCCGAGCGCGTAGCGGCCGAGACGCCCGTACGCGCCCGCGTTGCGGGACAGGACGAGTACGCCGCCGCGGCGGTTCAGGAGCGGTCCCTCCATCGCGACGAGGTTCATCCCGTCGATCACGGGGTTCACGAACAGGACGTCGTAGACGCCGTACGCGGCGAGCGCCCCCTCGTAGTCATCGCGCAGCCGAAGGTCGATCGGCGCCCATCCGCCGGTGCCGAACTCCGCGTTGATGCGTTCGGACTCGGCGAGGCACAGCTCCGTGTACTCCTGGTACTGGGGGATCTCCTGGCGGGACGGAGAGAGCATCGCGAGGAAGCGGACCCGACCGATCCACGACGGGTTCCGCTTCAGGAACAGCTCGTAGGCGTGGAAGCCGCGGACGATGTTCTTCGTGAGCTCGAGCCGGTCCACGCGCAGGATCAAGCGATTGTTATCGCGCCAACGGTTGAGGTCGTGGCGGAGCCGGCGGATCTCTTGGACCGACGCCGACGCGCGCATCGCCCGGCCGTCCACCGAGATCGGGTGGATCCGCACCGTCACCTCACGCCCCTCCGTCACGATCCTGGAGCGCGCGAGGTCGACCCGCACCCCCGGCAGGCTCCGGGCGGAGAGCAGGAAGTTCTCCGCCCACACCGGCGAGTGGAACCCGAGCACGTCGGCGCCGAGCAGCCCCCGGAGCGTCTGATTGTGGATCGTCGCCGGCAGCATGCGGAAATAGGTCGGTCCGGAGAACGATGTATGCGAGAAGTGCGCGATGAGGGCGTTCGGGCGGAGCTCGCGCAGGAACTGCGGCACGAGCGAGAGGTGGTAGTCCTGCACGAGGAACGCGGGGTCCGGCCCGAGGCGCTCGCCCTCCTCGTGCATCGCGAGCGCGAACCGCCGGTTCACGTCGACGTAGTGCTCCCACGACCGCTCCACGTCCTTGCCGAATGACGGCGAGCGCACGGTGTCCCACAGGTAGTGGTGCGCGAACCAGAGCACGCCGTTCGAGATGCCGTTGTAGTAGCCGTCGTAGGTCTCGGGAGGGATGTCGAGGTACCGGAGGCGGTAGGCGGTGTCGCCCTCATCGTGGTCGATCCGCCCCCGGGCGGACGCCGCCACCATCTCGCGGTCACCGTCCGACATCGCGGCGGCGACCCACACGCCCTCGGCCTCGAGGAGCGCCCCCGACAACGCGGTGACGAGCCCGCCGGAGCCCCGCCGGACGGCGAGCTCGCCGGCGTCGTCGCGCTCGAAGGTGAGCGGGCCCCGGTTCGAGGCCACGACCAGCGGGGGGCTCATGTGGATGGTGCGGCCATCGGCGCTCACTCGCCCCGTTCGAGGTCGGTGATCAGCCGGAAGGTGTCCTCCAGCTCACGAAGGGACAGGAACCGGTCACGCGCGCGCTCGCGCCCCGCCTCGCCCATGGCACGACGGAGCTCGGGGTCTAGGAGCAGCTGCGTGACGCGGTCCGCGCACGCCACGATCCCGTCGACCAGATAGCCGGTGACGTCCTGCTCGATCTGGAGCCGGATGCCGCCGACGTCCCCGCCGACGACGGGCTTGCCCTTCCACATCCCCTCGGCGACCACGAGGCCGAAGCCCTCGCGGAGCGACTTCTGCACGACGACGTCGCTCGCCCTCTGGAACGCGTTCACCGCCGTGTCGCCGACCCCGTCGAGGTCGGTGAACAGGTAGATGTCGGGGTCCCCGGCCGCGTGCTCGTTCGTGAGGTCCAGGTAGCGCATCCCCTCGGGATCGTCGTGGGCGAGCGAGCCCGCCATCACGAGCTGGGCCGTCGGCACCTCCTTGCGGACGATCCGGAACGCGTCGATCACCCCGAGCGGGTCCTTCCAC
>DASUQI010000029.1:0-31319 GCA_036280655.1 Actinomycetota bacterium | reverse complement strand
AGGTCGGCCGACCGACGATCACCTGCGGGATCGCCTGATAGTCAAAGGCTCGGTCGAGGGAGATCGTGCCGAAGGAGATCGCCGCGCCCGCGAGGACACACATGACCGGCACGAACCAAAGGCTCGACCCCACGCTGCCCGCGAGCTTTCGCAACCACATAAGTCGGGCGTACCCAACTAGCCCGCGTCGCACGCATAGGATGACTCCGCGCTCGCGCGGGATCCCGCGACCCGCAAGGCGCATTGCCCCGAGTCTGGCACGCGAGAACGACCCGCGCTTCTGCTGTCAGGTGTTCGGATCGTAGATGAGTGAGACCCCCGTTTGCCCGAAGGAAACGGGGGTCTCTGGCGGAAATGGCTTGGGAGTCAGCCGCCCGATGCTGATCAGTAGCCCTTAGCTCTGTGCCTTTATGCCGCGAGGCGTCGATTTCTCCCCACGTCGCCTCTACCTTCCTCGTCCCAGGTCGCTCGGTCCGATCCGCTCTTCAAGAGAGCCACGAGGGAACCCACCATGGCGATGACCGCACCGGCCGCGGCCACGAAGAGCCCGATCTCGGGAGAACGGTCTTCCGAGCCTAGGTACGCCCAGAGCGCCACGATCGTCGCGAGCGCGAAGGTCGAGAGCGCCGTGCCGAGCAGGTCCGCATCGAACCAAGTGCCGACGCGCTTGTTTGCTGCCATGAGGATGCCCATGATCAGCAGCGCAGCGCCGATCCCGAGAGCCACGCGTCCATCTGGGATTTGATACCCGTTTGAAGCCCCGACGGCCTGATCCCGCCCGCCGATCCAATCCAGGAACGATCCAACGATGAGCGCCAGCGATCCGATCATCACCGGGACCGCTGCAGTACTGCTGCGACTGATGCGACGGTCTTTGGACACCCGGCGGTCCCCGTTGCGATCACGCGTCGCGACGTCTTCGCTTCTCGACTCTTGCATTCGTCCTCCTCTGCGGTTCGTATCGGACAACGATGATTCCCGTCAGGGGGTTGCCCAAACCCTCAACAGCATCTTGAGTAAGGTGGCTTTCTTCCCTTATCGATTTTCAGGGCCTCCTTTGGGTAGTCATCTTTTGCGTCCGCGCCTAGGGAGGCAGACATGCTGGCTATCGACATCCAGAACGGACTAAGCGAGGCATGGGAACGGATCGTCACCTTCGTCCCGAAGCTTCTGGGCTTCCTCGCGATCCTCATCATCGGGTACTTCGTCGCCAAACTGCTTGCTCGTCTCGTAGACCGACTGTTGGAGCGGGTCGGCTTTGACCGGTGGGTCGAACGAGGCGCACTCAAGACTGCGCTTGAGCGATCGCGATTCGACGCCTCAGACATCCTGTCCGTGATTGCTTTCTGGGCCGTCTTCCTGATCGCCCTGCAGCTCGCATTCGGAGTATTCGGCCCGAATCCGGTCAGCGATCTCATCGCCGGCATCATCGCCTACCTTCCGAATCTGTTCGCGGCCGTTGTAATCCTTGTCATCGTCGCGGCGTTGGCCAAGGTCGTAACCGACCTTCTCTCGGCCGCCTTGGGAGCCGTGTCAGGTGGCGAGTGGATCGCCCGCGCAGCGGGCATGGCGATCCTCGTGATCGGCATCTTCGCGGCGTTGAATCAGCTCCAGATCGCGCCAGAGATCGTCAACGGTCTCTTCTACGCGCTCCTCGCCATCATCGTAGGAGTGGCGATCGTCGCGTTCGGGGGTGGGGGAATCCAGACGGCTCGTCGGTACTGGGAACGCGTCAGCTTCCGCGCGGACGCGAAGGCTTCGGAGATTCGGCAGGCTGCCAAACCGGAAGCGACCCGGCAACGCCGGGAAGACCTCGTCGGCATACCCGAGCTCGAGGAAGATCCCACTCGCAGACCGCCAACCTAACCAGAAATCCCTTTGGGCAGCGTGTGGCTGAAGCAGCTTCCATCAGGAATCAAGGGGACAACAACTTCAATCCACGAAAGGGATGGCGATGCCGAAACGAAGGAAGGTGACCGAGAAGGTCAAGAAGACAGGGAAGAAAGTGCTCGCGACTGACACAGTCCAAGGCGTCGTGGAGGCTGTGGTCGATAAGATCGAGGAGATCGCGGTCGACAAGGCAGACGATGCTGCGCAGGCGGTCAAGGAAAAGGCCGCTCGTGCAGGCGGCCGTACCCCTCCAATCGGCCGCAAGACCACCGGCCGCAAGACCACCGGCCGCAAGACCACCGGCCGCAAGACCACCGGCCGCAAGTCCACCGTCCGCAAGTCCTGAACAGCAGGTGCCAGGGGCGGGCTCCCCCAGTGCGCCCGTCCGGGCGCCACAACCTAGGGGAAAGGCCTGGGCCGCGTCGTCAGGCCGGCACCCATGATGAAGCGGTTGCAGTCGCCCACGGTTCGGATCTTTAGGTGCGATCAGTCTCGCGCAGCATCCCGACCAACACCGCCCGGAGCGTCCGATCCTCCTCGCAGTTCGATCAGCAGCTCGGCGAAAGCGCGGCTCTGCGGATAGGACCACAACTCGCCGATCCGCTCGACCCGCTCGAGGTCGGGGAGCATCAGGACGTGGAGCAACTCGCCGCGAGCGGCCGTGGGGAGCCTTCCATCCGAGCCATTTCCCAGAGCGCTCGACGAACTAGTGCCGGTGGATGACCACCTCGGACACGCCACGAAGGCACACGGCTCCGTCGCCAAAGATGCTGCGGCGAACCACGGCCCGGTACCGGCCATTACGATCGGAGACGACCTCGCGGTACCGGCGGTTCTCGTTGGTCACGTCCATGCCCACGCTATGCCAGGCCCCTCCGCGGCGGCGCTGGATGAGCACGGTCTGGAAGGCGGAGCAGTTGAACTCGTCGGAGGACACCTGCCCCCGGATCAGCAGCCCCGGATGCGCATGGACCGGCTCGCGGATGCTCACGCCCCGGCTGAACTCATTCTCCCCGGCGTTGGCGGGTGCGGAGGCCAGGACCATGAGTCCTGCCAGCCCAATCGCTACGAGTGCTCGCCTCATCGGTTCCTCCTCGTCTACGTGCTGACATCGCATGTCTACCCGCTAGGCGCCCTGGGCGGGCCCATGTAGATCACTTCATATGGCCCCTCTCGCTCCATGTCGAACCCGGCGCGTACGAGTGTGTCGGCCATGGCGCCTCGCTTCTCTGGGAGGACGTGGAACCAGACCATCAGCGGGCGAACCTCGCCGCTCTCCCACATCTCGTCGAGACGGCGCTTGAGTTCCTCGGCTGCCTCCGGCCTAGACGTCCCGCACCCGCTCGAAGTGGAGCGAGACCTCGCCGCCTTCGGCCTGGATCGCTTCGATCAGCGGCCCGACGTCGGCCACGTCGAACGTCCCATCGAGGCGAAGGCCCCGGAGGGGCCAGGGGTCGATCTTGAGCATGGTCGAAAGTCCCTCGTTCCGCGGCTAGTACATAAGGTAGCGGTGGCGGTTCCCATGCCATGCCCTCGCCGCTATCCCCGCTCCATCTCCCTCAGCATCCCGACCAGCACCGCCCGGAGCGTCCGATCCTCCTCGCAGTCGATCAGGAGCTCGGTAGGCTCCTCGCCGATGAAGTCTGCGGCGTCGGAAGACCGGCGCACCTGGCTCACATCAGGTGTCGGGGGGATCGGTGTGGCCAGCCTGCTATCGGACGCCGGCCACGAGGTCCCGACCAGTCTGCTGCCGAGCTTTCTCAGCTCCACACTCGGAGCACCAGCGGCGGCGCTCGGCCTGATCGAGGGTCTCGCGGACGGCCTGGCGGGGGTTGCAAAGCTCGCTGGGGGTGCGCTCGCTGATGGCCCCCAGCGCCGAAGGGCGACAGCTGTCGGCGGGTACATCACAACCGCCGTCACTTCCGCGCTCATCGGTGTGGCGACCGCTGTGTGGCAGGTCGCCGTGTTTCGGATCGCGGCTTGGACGGCTCGAGGGCTCCGCGTGCCGTCGCGCAATGCGCTGCTTGCAGACGCCGCCCCGGCCGAGTCCTACGGACGTGCGTATGGGTTCGAGCGGGCGATGGACAACCTCGGCGCGATCATCGGCCCGCTTCTGGCCATCGTGCTGGTGGCGTCGGTCGGACTGCGCACGGCAATCCTGCTGTCGGTGATCCCCGGTCTGTTGGCCGTGGCAGCGATCATCTACGCCATCCGACGTCTGCCCCGATCGCAGCCGCGCCGGCATGAGGCGTTCAGGCTCAGGTTCCGTGAGGCCCTGAGCGGTGGCTTGCGAAGGGTGATGCTCGGTATAGGAGCGTTCGAGCTCGGCAACCTGGCTGCCACCCTCATGATCTTGCGAGCGACCGAACTGCTTGCCCCAACGCGGGGGTTGGAGCCGGCGACAAGCCTGGCGCTGTGGCTCTACGTCGCGTACAACGCTGCGGCCGCTCTAGCCAGCGTGCCGGCCGGTCGGGCGGCTGATCGGCGCGGCGGCGTGGCCGTGATGATCGTCGGGGTGGCGCTCTCAGGGATCGCGTACATCGGTCTGGCCGTGTCGGGGCCATTGCCATGGGTCCTCGCCGTCTGGTTCATAACGGCAGGAGTCGCAATCGGCTGCGTCGAAACGGCCGAGAACTCAACCGTTGCGCTGATGGCGCCCGACACGGCGCGTGGCTCGGCCTTTGGTCTACTCGCTGCGGCCCAGAGCTTCGGGAACCTCGCGGCGAGCGGCGTTGCGGGAGCTCTATGGACGGTCTTCTCGTCGACCGTTGCGTTCGGGTACGCGGCGGCCTGGATGGGTGTATCCGCGGTCGCACTGGTCATCGGTCCCCGGCGCTGATGCCTCTACGGTTCGTCGGCGGGCTGCCGCAGCATCCCGACCAGCACCGCCCGGGAGCGTCCGATCCTCCTCGCAGTCGATCAGGAGTTGGGTCAGGATCGCGTCGTCGGGCCCAGTACGCGATGAGTCACGCGTTGGAACCTTCGACCATCACCGTGCAGGGAATGACGTGGATGTTCGGGACCTTCTCGATCTGAGCGATCTCGAAGAGCCTCCGCATCGAGACCTTCCCGTCGAGCCCATGGATCACGACGCAGCCACGATCTGTCAGCGACATGGCCGCCCTGAGGATCGCGTGCAGGCCGCTCGAGTCCATGAAGTCCAGATTGGAGATGTCCAGCGTGACGGGTCCGCCCTGGCTGACCGCAGGTGCTACGACAGAGTCCAGCTGATCAGCCGTTGCCATGTCCATTTCGCCGGTCAAGCGGATCGTGCCCGTTGAGGACGTTGCGATGTCGAACACCGGTATCCACCCCCCTTCCAACGAGCCCAGCGGGGGGCCGAGGCCCCTCCAGCTCAGCACGAGCCATCGTGAGAAATCTTCTCGTGCTGAGGGAAGCTGTCAACCCTCGTTTGCGCCTCCCACTTCAGGGGACCTACCAGGGGATGGAGCACCGGCTGCCCTATGCGCCGACCGCTCCGGGGATGGCCCGAGAGCTCGCGGCTGACTTCGTGAGCGACCTGCTTCCGGCCGCCCGCTCCGGCGAGATCGTGCTCATGGTTTCCGAATTGGTGGACAACGCGGTTCGGCATGGCAAGCCTGAAGCAGATGGGCAGATCGGTTTCTGGCTGCAGAAAGATGACGAGGTGATTCGCGTCGCGGTCGTGGACGGCGGGCGTGGGCTCACCCTCGACCGGCTCAACTTGGACGGGCAGAAGGATCCACCCCACTTCGGATTGATGGTCGTGGACAAGCTGGCCGACCGCTGGGGCCTTTCCCTCGGTGGAGAGAAGGCCGTATGGTTCGAGATCGACCAGCGGGCGGCCTAGCGGTCCGACTCCCGCAGCATCCCGACAGGCACCGCCCGGAGCGTCCGGTCCTCCTCGCAGTCGATCAAGAGCGTCTTGCTCCTACGGATAGACCCTTAGAATTGGAGTTGAGATGCGGCGGCTGCTCTATCACGCGGGGCAGGCAAGGCCCGTCATCCTCTATCCCTTCGCCCTGATCCTCGGGTTCCTGCTCGCGTTCGCTTGGTGGCTGGTCCTCGTGGGGATCATCCTCCCGGTCTTCGCCACGATGGTTGGGGCCCGTCGCCACGATGGTTGGGGCCGACTAGAACTCAGCTCGATGAGAGACCGAGACATCATCAAGGGCGCTCTCGCGCTCTCGGCTTGGGCGCTACTTTCGCGGTGGCGTACGCGATCCTCCGGGTGGTCGAACGAGCTAGGAGTGGAGCCCGCGACTGAAGGGCGTCTCAGGGCTCCTGATGCGAATTCCTTTCAGAGTTCAATCACGTAGCCGTCGGGGTCGGTCACATAGGCGAATGGCTGGCCATCAGGATGCTCGCCTCTCCGGAGCAGCCGTCCCCCTGGGCACCAATCCGATCAGGTGGCGGCCCTTCGGCCGCTGTACCAGATCGACGCCGAACCCTCGGCCTCGGACTCCGCGATCCTGTCGGCGTTGATGATGGCTGGCCACCAGGACGGCTCGAGTTCCTGGGATAGACCCGCGTGCCGCCACCGTGCCGCCGGCATCGGCGGTGCCAGACCCCGAGCAGGCAAAGGCGTACGTCGAGCTTCACCGTGCCGAGGTTGATTGATTCCTCGGTGATCTCCCGCAGATGGATCGGATTACCGCTTGAGCTCTTCGGGCGCCTCGATGACTTGCTGGACACGAGCCGTGGGAACCCCCGACGCCTCAGCGATAGCCGATACGGAGTGTGCAGGATGGGCACGGCGGATAAGGTCGTTCAGCGTCTCCCGTAGATCGGCCGACCGCATCAGGGCAATATCGAGCGCCTTGGCCTGCTTCTTGATCGCGGCCAGGTCGCTCATCGGGACGTCTTCCTCAACTGCTGCATGATCGGCTTCGGCTTCGCGCCCGGCGGCGGTCCCCAAGTGGAACCAACCTTCGGCGTTCGGACTAGGCTCCATCCGCAGGTCTGGCCACGGGTCGATCCGGAGCCCGCACTTCGCACAGGTCTGGTGGTCGCTCATCGGTATGTCCTCCTTATCGGCGCGGGTTCCCCGGCGGCTGAAGGCTTAGCATCAGCGCCGCTCCATCTCCCGCAGCGTCCCGACGAAAACGCCGTGAGAATGGAAGAACCCCCGGCTCGGTCCCGAGGGGGTTCCCATGGGTGATTTGCATACTCGAACGCCATGCGCTGCTCGTCTAGTCGGCCGATCAGGTGTCGCTGGATGAGCCCAGGTCCGGTCTACATAGTCGGCACTAGGCATTCCGTCGATGGGGCCCCTTGGCGTCCCGGTCCATCTCCCGCAGCATGCCGACCAGCACCGCCCGGAGCGTCCCGTCCTCCTCGCAGTCGATCAGGAGAGGTGCGCCGAGCGCACGTTCCAGCAGACTTCAGCAGCCGGGGGCGGCGACCACCTGCGGTGCGTCTACAACCGGCATTGACTCGGCCATCGCAACGACAGCCGAGGGTGAGAGCCAGCCGAACAAGCCGTAGACCCCCTCGGGGTCTTTCATTGTCGCGGGCCAAATCAACTGGACCCACTTCCGCTGAGACCCGTCAGGGTCAGTCGCCACGCTCAGGAGTCCCGGCTGACCGGATACGGTCACGGACCTGGCGTGTCGTTCCCCGTCGCATCCGTCGAGCCCTGAGCGTCCATACATGATGCCCCACACGTCACCTTGTTCCGTATCGAGTTTCACCTGGGCACTCCGCACACCATCGTCGGTATAGACGAACACTGACGTACCGACGTCCAGACGGACGTCAGGTGGCACCCAGGTCGGGAGTGCAATCTCAGCATCCATGTGGTTGCTCAGGAACTCGATGGCGCCGGTCGCGGAGGGAAAGGAGAGGAGGGGTGAGTTCTCCTCGTGCTCGCCGGGCCAGTGGAACGTCGCGCCCGCTGATTCCGTCGTTGGCGGTCCCTGGGCACCAACCGTCGGCTCTGGCAGTGGCGGCGACGCTGGAACCCCCGAGGCTTCGCAAGCGACGAAGGCGGCAACAACCGGAAGCCAAACCATGAGGCTGCTCCGGCGCACCAGTCGTGCTCCTCTCGACCTGGCAAATTGTAGTCCTCGAGTTCCTCGGGTTGATCACACTGGCAGTCTCGGCGTCAGCCTCTCGCAGCATCCCGACCACCACCGCCGGCCCGCACTTTCACTCTTGGGGCGATCTCGATATCGGGGGAGAGAAGCGATCAGGAGGAGGAGATATGAGCGTCGAACCTGGCTGGGTATGGCTCCAGCGCGAGGCAGGCGAGGAGCCCCAGGCCGACGAGGAGGCCGCCCTCGAGCTCCTACGGAGGGAACTCGGCGCGGCCGAGGTCGATCCCGCTCTGCCCTGGAACGCCGCCGACTTCGAGGCCGCCGGGGCCGCATAGAGCGGGACCGTGGTCACGCGGGATGGACTGCCCTACGGGCCGGGCAGAGTCGCCACGGGTGGAACCTCCACTCGTCGCGCGGTCCGAGAAGAACGAGCAACCGATCGGCTGAACCGTCCCGCCGCGACTTGGGGTTCTGGCCCGCATCATTCACGCCAGTCGAGGACGTGGTGTTCGTCCTCGGATACGAAGGCATCGATCAGGTCGCTCCAACCAGGATGTTCGCATTCCGTCCTCCGAGCTCGTTCACGTGTGGGGGATTCCCGGGCGTGCACGGGGACCAGCTGGCGGCCGCCGTAGCGGCCAGGTTCGAGCTGCTGCGGTCCGATCGTCCTGAGGCGCTGGCGCGACCTGAGATCGAGGATCTCCTGACTGCCCCGGGGGAAGCAGCGTTCGAGGACCCCACGAGTGGGCTTCGCGGCCTGTTCGCCGATACCGCCCTCGACCGCTCGTGTCGATCGATCCGCTCTCCGGCGCCGACGGCTACCGGGTCATATCGTGCGCCTGTACGACCTCGCCGGCACCGGGATGCTCTTCGAGCAGCTCACCCTTCGGGCCGGAACGAACTTGTCCGGCAGACTGTCCGCTGATCGTCGACAATGTCAGCGTGAGCGAAGGCTAGCTCCCGGCGGCCCGCCCATATATACGTCCCCGTCGCGTGACCGGCGTCACCGTCGTCGGGGTTCGCGGTCACCTGGTCACCGTCGAGGCGCTTGTCGGTCGAGGACCCGGCGACCCTGTCGGCGCTGATGGTCGGTCACCAGAACCGGCTCGAGTGTCTGGCTGGCCCAACGTTCACCTTCCCGCAGCATCCCTACGAGCACCGCCCGGAGCGTCCGGTCCTCCTCGCAGTCGATCAGCAACTCGCCGAAGGTGCGCGTAGCAGGGTTCGACCAGTACGTCTGGATCGCGCCCACCCGGTCGAAGTCCCGAAGCATCAAGACGCGGAGCAGTTCGGCGCGGGGAGCGGGACCGATGGCGTCTAGGTACTCCTGGGATCGGCGCTCGAGTTCGTCGGGTCTCACATCATTCGTCCCAGATTCGTCCCAACGACGTCGCCGTCGAATCGGCATCGCCAACGCGAATACCGGCGACCACCTCGGCGTTCACTCCGCTCCGGGGGTGGGACTCGAACCCACAACCTACGGATTAACAGTCCGCCGCTCTGCCGATTGAGCTACCCCGGATCGCCGGTGCGTCGAACGCGCCAACGCGCCGACGGAGTCTACCAACGCCCCTTGATCGGTCTAGGATGCCCTATGCGCTTCCGGACGGGCCTCGTGATCGGCGGCGTGGTCGGGTACCTCCTCGGCCGTGAGCTCTCCAGGCGCGACCCGGAGGAGGACCGGCCGCCGGGGGTTCGCCAAGCGATGGCGCGCCACCCCTCGAACCGCCTCGCCCAGCACGGGCGCCGTCTGGCCGAACGGGCAAGCTGGAAGAGCGTCGAGGCGATCCAGCGGGCGCGGGCGGGGATCCAACGGCGGCTCGAACCCGACGTCGACGACCTCTCGATGAACTGAGCCTCGCGGGGCCGGGCCTACTCGAGGTAGTCGCGCAGCTTCTGCGATCGCGAGGGGTGCCGCAGCTTCGACAGCGTCTTCGACTCGATCTGCCGGATCCGCTCGCGCGTGACGCCGAACTCGCGACCCACCTCCTCGAGCGTTCGAGGGTGGCCGTCGAGGAGCCCGAACCGGAGCTGGATCACCTTCTTCTCGCGTTCGGAGAGCGTGTGGAGCACCGACTCGAGTTGCTCCTGCAGCAGGATGAAGCTCGCCGCGTCGACCGGCACGATCGCGTCCGAGTCCTCGATGAAGTCACCGAGGTGTGAGTCCTCCTCCTCGCCGATCGGCGTCTCGAGCGACACGGGCTCCTGGCTCACCTTGAGGATCTCCCGGACCTTCTCCGCCGGGATGCCCATCTGACGGCCGATCTCCTCCGGCATCGGCTCGCGGCCGAGGTCCTGGAGGAGCTGCCGCTGGATGCGGACGAGCTTATTGATCGTCTCCACCATGTGGACCGGGATGCGGATCGTCCGGGCCTGGTCCGCGATCGCCCGGGTGATGGCCTGGCGGATCCACCACGTCGCGTACGTGGAGAACTTGAAGCCCTTCGCGTACGCGAACTTCTCGACCGCGCGGATCAGGCCGAGGTTGCCCTCCTGGATCAGGTCCAGGAACAGCATCCCGCGGCCCACGTAGCGCTTGGCGATCGAGACGACGAGCCGAAGGTTCGCCTCGATCAGCTTGCGCTTGGCGAGCTGCCCGTCGCGCTCGACCCTGCGGAGGAAGTCGTCGAGGTCCTCGCGGGTCTTCGGCTTATAGCTCTTGGAGATCCTGGCCCGGCCGATCCCCTCGACCTTGCCGAACTTCTCGAGCTGGTGGTCCCGGATCGCCACCACCGACTCGGCGACCAGGCGCAGGCGCTTCTGGTCGACCCGCTCGTCCTCCTCCATGACCACCCGCAGCTCGGTGGCGAACTCCCCCGCCTCGATCCGCCGGGCGAGGTCGACCTCCTGGGCGGCCGTGAGGAGCGGCACCTTGCCGATCTCCTTCAGGTACATCCGGACGGGGTCGTTCGTCGGAGCCTTGAGGAGGTCGACGTCGAGCTGCCGCTGCGCGGTGGCGTCCACCTCGTCGCCGGGGACCTCGATGACCTCGATCCCCTCGCCGCGCAGGTGCTCCTCGACCTGCGAGAGGAAGTCCTCGACCTGTTCGGGGGTGAAGTCGTCGACGGGAACCGCGTCGAGCAGGTCGTCGGAGGTGACGAAGCCCCGCTCACGCCCGCGAGCGGTGATCTGCTCCTTCGCTTCTTCCAGACCCAGGTCGCGGGCAACTTCCGTCAACGCTGCGGCTCCCAGTCTTCAGGGGGGAGGACGACCGGGAAGTCTACGGGACGGAACGGGCGGTGACCCGAACCGATTTCGTCCCGCCGAAACAGCCGTCCCGGACGTCCGGTGGTCCGGGCGACCTCCGGTCCGTTACGCGTGGACGTGTCCCCGCTCGCGGAGCCGGCGGAGCTCGCCGTCGGTGGCGATCAGTTCCTGGAACAGCCCGTCGTAGCGTTCATCGGTCGTCGGGTTCATCTTCTGGAGCTCCTTGCGCAGCCGCGCGCTCTTGCGCTTCAGCGCGAACTCGCGGAGCCGGGCCAGGACGTCGTCCGCGTAGCCGCGGACGGGCTCGCCGTCGAGCGGTTCGAGCGCGAGCGCGCTGAGCGCGCGCCTCGAGTCGTTGTCCTCGGCGTTCGCGACGCCGGCCCGCACGTCGCCGCCGGCGTCGGCGAGCTGCCGCAGGAGCGCGCGGTGCTGCGCCGACTGGAAGTACTCCTCGTGCACGTCCGGAGCGAGCGTGGCGAACGTCTCGGGGTCGCGGGCGAGCAGTCGGAGCATCTCCCGCTCGACCTTCTCCTGCACCGAGACCCGCTTGACGGTCGCCGCGACGTCGATCGGCCGGCCCTGGAGCCGCCGTTCGAGCGCCAGGACGACGGACCCCTCCGAGACGCCGGCGAGCTCGGCCAGCAGGTGGGCGTACTCGCCCTGCCGGACGGGGTCCGAGAGCGCCTCGAGCATCGGGACGGCCGCCGCTACGGCCGCGCTCTGGCCCTCGATCGTCGACAGGTCGTGGCGGCCGACCGTGCGGCGGATCATGTACTCGACGAGCGGCACGGCCCGCTCGGCGAGCTCCCGCAGGGCGTCGGCGCCGTGCTGCCGCACGAAGTCGGCGGGGTCGAGCCCCTCGGGCAGGATCATCACCACCGGGCGGACGGGGAACCGCTCCACGAACTCGAAGGCGCGTTCGGCCGCCCGCGCCCCGGCCTCGTCCGAGTCGAACGCCAGCACCATGCGCTGCGCGAACCGCGACGCGAGCCGGAAGTGCCCCTCTCCGAGCGCGGTCCCGCACGTCGCCACGGCGTTCGGGAGGCCGGCCCGCGACATCGCGATCACGTCCGTGTAGCCCTCGACGACGAAGACCTCGCCGGTCTTCGTGACGACGGACTTGGCCCGGTGCAGGTTGTAGAGGACGTCCCCCTTCTGGAAGACGGGCGTGCCGGGCGAGTTCAGGTACTTCGGACCCTCGTCGCGACCGGCCTGGCCGGGCTGCGGCAGCGCGCGGGCGCCGATCCCGACGGGCCGCCCGGAGAGGTCGTGGATCGGGAACGTGATCCGGCCGCGGAACCGGTCGCGGACGTTGCCGTCCTCGGTCCGGACGACGAGACCCGATTCCACGAGCACCTCGGGCGAGAGGGACCTGGCGAGCCGGCGCAGCAGGTAGTCCGGGTAGCCGGGCGCGTAGCCGATCTCGAACTCGACCCAGGTTTCGCGGTCGATCCCGCGCTCGGCGAGGTAACGCCGGGCGTCCTCTCCCTCGCGGCCATCGAGCAGCATCAGGTGGTAGAGCTCGAACGCGGAGCCGTTGGCGCGATGCAGCAGCTGCCGCCGCGAGGCGGCCCGGCGCTCGGCCGGCGTGTCGCCCTCGTACCGGAGCGTGATCCCCGCCTCCTTGGCGAGGCGCTCGACCGCCTCCGCGAAGTCCAGGTGCTCGACCTCGCGGAGGAACCGGATCGCGTCGCCGCCCGCCCCGCAACCGAAGCAGTGGTACATCCCCTTGCTCGGGGACACGGACATCGAGGGGGTCTTCTCGGTGTGGAACGGGCAGAGCCCGACGAAGCTGTCGTTGCCCGCCTTCTTCAGGGTGACGTAGTTCGAGACGAGCTTGACCATGTCGGTGCGCTCGCGGACGGCCGCGAGGTCCTCGTCCCTGATCCGTCCCGCCACGCCGCTCCCTTCCTCGCCCGACTAGACGTCCAACCAACCTCGGGGAAGGAAGAGCCGTTCGTACGCCCGCAGGGCGAACCGGTCCGTCATCCCCGCGATGTAGTCCGCAACGCGGGTCGGCAGGTCGCCCGGGGCCCGATGGTACTCCTCGGGGACCTCGTCGGGATGGTCGAGGTAGTAGGTGAACAGGGCCCGAACCATGCCGATCGCCTTGGCCTGCTCGGCCCGGGCGTCGTCCCGCAGGTACACCCGGTCGAACAGGAACTCGCGGAGCCCGTCGAGCGCCTGGTGGACCTCGTCGGACAGCCCCACCTCGGGACCCTCGGCGCTGGTCGCAACCAGGTCCGTGACGAGCGTGTCGATCCGCGCCGAATGCGTGGCACCCAGCACCCGGATCGAGTCCGCGGGCAGGTCCGACGCTCCGAGCACGCCCGCCCGCACCGCGTCGTCGACGTCGTGGTTGATGTACGCGATCCGGTCCGCGTAGCGAACGAGCCTGGCCTCCGGTGTCGAGGGCTGCGGCATCGACCACGTGTGGTTGACGATCCCGTCGCGGACCTCCCACGACAGATTCAGCCCCCTGCCGTCCTTCTCCAGGTGATCGACGATGCGCAACGACTGCTCGTTGTGCCGGAACGGCCGCTCGAGGAACGGCGTGAGCGCTTGCTCCCCGAGGTGTCCGAAGGGTGTGTGCCCCAGGTCGTGGCCGAGCGCGATCGCCTCGGTCAGGTCCTCGTTCAGCCGCAGCGCCCGGGCGGTCGTCCGAGCTATCTGGCTCACCTCGAGCGTGTGCGTGAGGCGGACACGGTAGTGGTCGCCCTCGGGGGCGAGGAACACCTGCGTCTTGTGCTTCAGCCGGCGGAACGCCTTCGAGTGGACGATCCGGTCCCGGTCGCGTTGGAAGCGCGTCCGAAGGGCATCCTCCTCCTCCGCGCGCTCACGGCCCTTGCTCGCCACCGCCAGGGTGGCGTGGGGCGACAGGATCTGTCGCTCGATCTCCTCGGTTCGCTCACGCGGGCTGGGCACGGGGCGATACTAGCGGCCGCCTGGGACCCCCCGGCCGAGACGGCCGACCGAACCACGCGGCCGCCCGTGCCGTATCGCCTGAAACGGATCCTGAGGGAGGCTCGCATGAGGGGCACCACGATCCGAACCCTCGTCGCTCTCGCGACGATCACGCTGCTCGCCGCCGCCTGCGGGGAGTCGAGCGGAGGGGGACCGGGCGCAGCGGGGGAGACCGGTGGCATGCAGGGTGGGGGTTATTACGGCGGCGATCGCGGCGGCGGCGGCGGCATGGACTCGATGGAGCCGACGGGCTCGACCGGAGACGCGGCCGCGGGTGGTACGGAACTCTCGGTCGCGCTCAACAACTACCTGTTCGACCCGGCTCGCATCGAGGTCGCGAGCGGCGCGACGATCGAGCTACAGAACGCCAACGCCAACACGCCGCACACGTTCACGGTGAAGGGTACGGACATCGACGTCTCGCTCGAGCCGCTCACCTCCGGCACGGCGGTGATCGACCTGGATCCCGGCTCGTACACGGTGTTCTGCAAGCTCCACACGGCATTCGACATGGAGGCCGAGCTCACCGTCATCTGACGCTCGGGGCTCAGCCGCCGAAGAGGCGGTAATACAGGTAGGCGAAGGTCTCGCGCGCGTACCCGCCGAAGCGGGTGCCCTCCGTCCGCGCGGCCGACTGCCAGGTCGCCGAGGCGTACCCCTGGATCCCGAGGTCGGCGGCCATCCGCTTGACCCGGAGGTTGTGCCACGGGTCCGAGACGAGGAAGGCGCTGCTCAGGTCGTGGGCCTGCATCCATCCGGCCGCGGCCTCGAGCGATTCGTACGTCGTGGACCCGACGGGCGAGGCCACGACCGCATCCGACGGGATGTCCTCGGCGAGCAACCAGTCGCGACCCGCCTCGGCCTCCGAGGTGCGGTCCCCCGGCGCCGAGCCGCCGAGCACCACAATCATGTTTGCTCTCCCAGCCTCGTAGAGCAGGGAGGCGTGCCGGAGGCGCCCCTCGAACACCGGCGAGGGCCGCCCGTCGTACTGGGCGGCCCCGAGCACCAGGATCACGTCGGCGTGGTCGACCCGGCTCGCGTCGTCCGTATGGGCCGCCCGCCAAACGGCCACCCCGGTCGCGACCAGCCCGAGCAGGAGCACGAGGGCGACCACGGCGACCGCGAGGAGGACGGGATGACGGCGAACGGCGTGCACCGAACGATGCTAGCAACGGCCCCCGCGAGCATCGTGAAGCCGTCAGGTGATGCGGATGGACACGGAGTCCGACCCGAACCCGGCAGCGGCCGATGACCGGAACGTCCCCCGCGTCCTCGCGACGGCGCCGAACCGGTACGAGCCCGGCGGCGCGATCCCGACCGAGCGGTAGTGCCACGCCGGGGTGCCTGCCGTCCGTGCCGGGCAGCACTCGGCGACCCACGACCCCGGAGGCAGCGTCCCGGTGCCGGGCCGCTCGAACCCGGCGGCGCTCACCCACACCTCGAGCCGCCCGGGCGCCCCGAGCGCCACCATGTGCCGCACGGTGGTCCCGACGACCGCCGGGTTGGGCGCCGCCCCGATGTCGACGAGCTTGGCCTCGGCCGGCGCGGCCAGGACGCCGACGAGCATCGCCACCAGCAGGGCCGCCGACCACGATCGCTTCATGCCTCCTCCCTCCGGCGCCTGGGGAGGCATGACGCGCTCTCGGCTCCCGTCGGGAGCGCCGAACTCACTAGGGCGTGACGATCCCCGATCGCTCGAGCGACCCGAGGAAGGCACCGCGTTCCAGCCCGTTCCCGAGCAGGGCCCGCGGATCACAGGTGTCCCCCTCGTCCCACACGAGCACCCAGACGGTCTCGCGGCCGAACAGGTGGCCGGACCGACCGCGAGTGAGCGGGATCTCGCCGGCGTCGGGCAGCCCCTCGCCGAACTCGCCGGGGATGCCGGCGAACGCGTGGAGCTCCCGGCGTTGCTCGTCGCGATAGCCGAGCCGGACCCCGACGTGATCGGCGTACGTCTCCTCGAACGTCTCGAGCGGCTCGAACCCCGTGGGCGCCTCGAAGACCGGGGCGCACGTGATGGCCGCCGGGGTCGGGGAGGTGTCGCTCGGGCCCCGCGCGCAGGCGACGAGGCCGAGGATCCCCGCGACGAACACGGCGCTCGGGGTCACGGCAGGGAGTCCGCGACCGGACCCGTCAGCGGGCCCGACCCGTCGTCGTTGGGCTCCTGGCCGAGACCCGCGTACAGGCCCCCGAGGCTGCGGACGCGCTCGGGCAGGATCGTGGCGGGATGGCCGAACGACGCCGCGAGCTCGGCGAACTCCTGCGCCCCCTCGTCCGTCCGGAAGACGCTCACGAGCGCGAAGTCGCCCGGCTCCCCGGTCAGCTGTCGGAACCCCTGGAACTGCGCAACCGGGACCACGTAGTAGCCCTGCAGGTCGCCGAACGGCATCGCGGCGTTCGCGACCTCGGCCTCGCTCCGCGACGGGTAGACGCCACCCACGACGACGAGCAGCAGCTCCCCCGCCCCCGTGTCCGAGCCGACCGCGGGGCCGACGGGCGGTCCGAACGGCATCGGCTCTGACGCCGTCCTGGCCGCAACGGCCATGATCCCGAGCGACGTCAGGACCCCGGCGGCGAGGCCGGCGACGATCGCGATGGTGCGCTTCATGGGTGCCTCCTCGATGGTCAGTAGCCGGTCGCGAACTGGAAGTGCATCGGGTCGCAGAACGCGAGTCCCCAGTACCAGCCGTGGTTCTGCCAGATCGGCGCGTGGTGCCGGTTCACCGTGGACGAGCACTTGCCCATGTACTCCTCGGCCGATGAGACGTCGATCGCGATCCCGAAGGCGTGCGTGCTCCACTCCCCCCCGTCCCGTTTCGCGCGGCACGCGTACCCGTAGATCCCGTGGTCGACGTGCTCCTGCAGGTGCTGCTGCTGGATGTGTCCGTAGACGTCGTTGTCGAGGTTGGTCGACCGGCCGCCCTTGTCCGACACCATCTCCGTGCCCCGACCGCCGAGCTTGATGTGGAACGGGAACCGGTACGTCGTCCCGTTGTCGGCCGCCCGCCAGGACATCGAGATCGCCCGGGCGTTCGCGCTGCACGGCTGGCCGAAGCGGTTGACGATCTGCGTGTAGCCCTGCGGTCTCGAGGGGTAGTTCTCGTGGCGGTCTCGCCACCCCTGCTGCCCCCAGTGGAACGCCACGACGAGCGGGACGCCGATCGCGAACGCCGCGGCGGCGAGCGCGAGCGGATGCCACCCGCCTCCTCCTGCGCGCGTTGCCTTCCCCACGAGCCACCTCCTCGTTTCGGGGGAGGCACGGCGGGGAGGAACGCGCAGGAGCATAGCGAACACGTGTTCGGAGCTCTATCCCCAGGGCAGGGGATTCGGGTTCGACGGGCGGGCGATTCTGTGGGCTACTTGGACGCGGAATCGGCCGCGCCGACGGCGGCCTGCCCGGCGGCGAGCCGCGCCGTCTCGACCCGGAACGGCGAGCAGCTCACGTAGTCGAGACCGAGCTCGTGGCAGAACACCACCGATGCCGGATCCCCGCCGTGTTCGCCGCAGATCCCGAGGTGCAGCTCGCGGTTGGCCTCGCGCCCCTCCTCCACCGCGATCCGCATCAGCCGCCCCACGCCCGGGCGGTCGATCGTCACGAACGGGTTGGCGGGGACGAGCTTGCGCTCCTCGTACATCGCCACGAACTTGCCGATGTCGTCGCGGGAGAACCCGAACGCCGTCTGCGTCAGGTCGTTCGTGCCGAACGAGAAGAAGTCCGCGGACGCGGCGATCTCGGCGGCGGTGACGCTCGCGCGCGGGAGCTCGATCATCGTGCCCCACTCGAGGTGCTCGAGCTCCACGCCCTCCCGTTCGAGGACCTCCGCCGCGACGGGTTCGAGCTCGGCACGCATCTGCTCGAGCTCGGGCTTCGTCGCCACGAGCGGGATCATGATCTCGACCTTCGGGTCCCCGCCCTCCTTCTTCACGCGGGCTGCAGCCTCGCAGATCGCACGCACCTGCATCGCGTACAGGCCCGGCTTGACGATCCCGAGGCGCACGCCGCGCAACCCGAGCATCGGGTTGGTTTCGTGCAGCTCGCGCACCTTGCGGAGCACATGCTCCTTGTCGGACACGTCCTGGCCCCGCTCCTTACCGAGGGCGACCTCGACCGAGAGCGTGGTCTGGTCCGGCAGGAACTCGTGCAACGGCGGATCGAGCAGCCGAACCGTGACCGGCAGCCCGTTCATCGCCCGGAAGATGCCGACGAAGTCCTCCCGCTGCAGCGGGAGCAGGACGTCGTAGGCCTCCTGCTCCTTCACCTCGTCGTCCGCGAAGATCATCTGGCGCACCGCGCCGACACGCTCCTCGCCGAGGAACATGTGCTCTGTCCGGCACAGGCCGATGCCCTGCGCGCCACGCTCGCGGGCGTTCGCCGACTGGTCGGGCGTGTCCGCGTTGGCACGGACGCGGAGGCGTCGTCGGGCGTCGGCGACCCCCATCAGCCGCTCGAACGCGTGCCAGATGCTCTCGCCGCGCGCGGCCTCGTCGCCGGCTCGCGCCTTCTCGAGCAGCGACTCCTCGAGCGGCAGCTCCCCCACGAAGACGTCGCCGGTGAAGCCGTCGATCGTGATGACGTCGCCCTCCTTCACCGTGGTGCCGTTGGCGGTGAAGGCGTGCGCCGACGCGTCGATCTTCACGGCATCCGCGCCGCAGACCGCCGGGATGCCCTCGCCCCGCGCTACGACGGCGGCGTGCGAGTTGGTCCCGCCCGCCGAGGTCAGGATGCCCTGCGACGCGATCATGCCGTGGTAGTCGTCCGGCGTCGTCTCGCGCCGGACCAGGACCACCTTGTCGCCGTCCCTCGCCCGCGCCTCGGCATCGTCCGCGGTGAACACGACCTTGCCGACCGCGGCGCCGGGCGACGCGTTCAAGCCGCGGGCGAGCGCGTGCGCCCCGTCGGACTTCACGCGACGCTTGAACAGCTCCTCGAGTCGGTTCGGGTCGACGCGCAGCAGCGCGGTCTCGTCGTCGATCAACCCCTCCCCCAGCATGTCGAACGCCATCACCCACTCGGCGAACGCCGTTCGCTTGCCGACGCGCGTCTGCAGGATCCAGAGCTTGCCCTTCTCGATGGTGACCTCGATGTCGCACATGTCCCGGTAGTGGCCCTCGAGCGTGCTCATGACATCGAGGAGCTGCCTGTACGACGTCGGGTCGAGCTCCTCCAGCTTGGCGAGCGGGAGCGTGTTGCGGATGCCCGCCACCACGTCCTCGCCCTGCGCGTTCTGGAGGTAGTCGCCGTAGGGCTGCTTCTCGCCGTTCGACGGGTCGCGCGTGAACCCGACGCCGGTACCCGAGTCCTCGCCCCGGTTGCCGAACACCATCGCCACGACGTTGACCGCGGTCCCCAGGTCGTCCGAGATCTTGTTCTGGCGCCGGTAGTCGCGCGCGCGCTTGCCGTTCCACGACCTGAACACGGCCTCGATCGCGAGGCGCAGCTGCTCGCGGGGGTCGGTCGGGAACTCCGACCCCGTGTACTGCCGGTACACCGCGAGGAACTCGCGGATCAGCCCGTTCAGGTCCTCCTCGTCCAGGTCGGTGTCCTGGGCGTTCGGACCCTTGCGCGCCTTGGCCTGGTCGAGGGCGTGCTCGAAGACGTCGCCGGGCACGTCCATCACGATCTTGCCGAACATCTGGATGAACCGGCGGTAGGCGTCGCGCGCGAACCGGTGGTCGTTGCCCGACTGCTGCGCGAGGCCCTTGAGCGACTCCTCGTTCAGACCCAGGTTCAGGACCGTGTCCATCATCCCGGGCATCGAGAACTTCGCGCCGCTCCGAACCGACACGAGCAGCGGATCCGAGGGATCGCCCAGCCGCTTGTCCATCGCCGACTCCAGGCCGGTCAGGTGCTCCTCCGACTCGGGCATCAGGCCCTCGGGGAACGTCCCCTCCCTCAGGTAGGCGAGGCATGCCTCGGTCGTGATGGTGAATCCGGGAGGGACGGGCAGACCCATGTTCGTCATCTCGGCGAGGTTGGCCCCCTTCCCGCCGAGGAGGTCCTTCATGTCCCTGTTGCCTTCGGAGAAGTCGTAGACGTACTTGGTCATCGTTCGGCCTCCGGTCGCGATCGCACCAGTGTACGGAAGGCCGGGGGCGGGCTCGGAGGGAGCCGGCGCTACGAGGAGGAGTCGGGACCCGACTGGATCCCGACGAAGGTCGAGGCGATGCCGAGGCACCGCTCGACGTTCTCGTGGTCGCCGGCGAGCAGCGACTCGTACGCGAGGTTCAGCCACCCCGCGCTCCGGTGCGCGAGGTCGACGTCGTTCGAGGCGAGAAGACGGCCGTTGCCCAGCGCCTTCAGGACGGGCCGGTACGCCGAGCCGAGGACGGCGGCCGCGCGCGCGTCGAACCGATCGATCGACCCGGCCGGGCTCCGGAGCGTCTGGCGCTCCGCGGCGGTCCATTGGTCCTCGAGCGCCGTGAGCGCGAGCTCGATCTGCTCGGGCGAGGCGCCCTCGGTCGCGAGCCCGATCAGCTCACGGATGCTGCGGGTCGTCTGGAGCAGGATCCCGTCCACGGCGCACAGTCTGTCCCCCCACGGGGCGCGCCACCATCGGGCGGGCGATGGGAACTGCCGGCGGAAGACCTAGGCCGTTCGGACCCGAGGCGGGTCAGGCCGCCGCGGTCTCGAGCCGGCGGAGCGCCACGGCATCGGTCGCGAACAGCACGTCGACCGAGGTGCCGTCGGGTTCGAGAACCGTGCCCAGGTCCTCGCCGGCGACGATCCACTGCTGCATCGCCGCGGCGAAGTCCTGCGCGTCGGCCTCGCTGTCCCACTCGGTCGAGAGCAGGACCGCCGCGTCTCGGCCGTCGGACCACGCGCGGTAGACCCCGCCGTCCCAGCCGGCGGTGGCCTCCCGTGCCTCGGATCCGTCCAGCCGCAGGTCGAGTGCCAGCGAGAGCCACGCCTCGCCGATCGTCATCACATCGAGGTCCTCCCACCCATCGCCGAGCTCTCCCGACAGGTCGGCGACGTCGACCGGCGTCGGCACGTCGTTCGGGTAACGCTCGGGGTGGATGATCTGCTCGGTCGACACGGGGAAGTCCTCGAACGCAGTGTCCACCGCGTCGACGCCGCCGCGCGACTCGAGCGCGCCGATGAACCGCAGGCCCTGGTCGTACGACCACGCCTGCAGCTGGACGATGAACGGTGGGATGCCCTCGGTGGACGTGTCCTGCTGCGCCGCCTCGATCCCGACCCGGACCTGCTCCTCCGGCGTGAGGAAGGTCTCCGCCCACCGGAGCATGAAGAACGTCGCGTTGCCCTCGACGACGGCGATCGCCGCGGCGCTCTGCTCGTCGCGGCACTCGGCGCCCAGCAGGTCGAGCTGCTCGAGGCCGAAACGCTGGTCGTCGATCGCGTGGGTCAGCTCGTGCGCGAGCGTGATCCGCTCGAGGGGCGTGGGCGACTGGCTGCCGATGAATTTCAGCTCGCCCGTGAGCGTGTCGTAGAAGCCGATCACCTGCGACGACCCGTAGTTCTCGTACGCGGCCCGCAGGCTCGTGCCGTCCGGGATCACGCCGATCGTGTCCCACGCGAGGCTGCGCCGCTCGTACTGCTCCCTCGGGTACGCGACGTCCGCGTACGCGACGAGGTCCTCGGCGATCTCCTGCTGCTCGACGGGCTGGGCGACCACTGGATGGGCGTAGTCGAACCCACGGAGTCGCTCGACCTCCTTCATCACGTCGGCGATCACGGGAGGCGTCGGCCCCTCGGCCGGGACGTCGGATCCGCCCTCGAGGTCCGGCTCCGGCACCCCGCAGAGGCGCCTCGCGGCGGCGAGCGCGGACCCCGGCCCTTCGGGCGCCGGCGACTCGCTCTCCGGCGAGGCGGGGACCGGTGCCGCGGGCTCGGTCGGGTCGTCGCCCGGGCCGGGCGACGGAGCCGAGCCGGTGCAGGCCGCGAGCCCGATCGCGGACGCGACGAGGAGGGTGCGGAGCCTCACGAGCGCCTCGGCACGAACAGGCTGGCGAGCGCCAGCGCGATCGCGAGCACGGACAGGACGACGGAGACCCACAACAGTCCTATCGACCGGAGCGTGCCCAACGATGAGGCCGCGAGGGCGATCCCGGCACCGAACATGACCGCAAACGCCCCCGCGTAGAGGCTCAGCCAGCTGTTGCGCGCCTTCGTCTCGGTCACCGCTTCCCCCTGCGCCGCCCGAACCGTCACTGTCGCCGTCCTACAGGCGTTCGGCGAGGTAGGCCTCGAGGTTCTCGACCGGGGTCCGGTCCTGGGTCATCGTGTCGCGCTCCCGAACGGTGACCTGCCGGTCCTCCAGGGTGTCGAAGTCGACCGTCACGCAGAACGGCGTGCCGATCTCGTCCTGGCGCCGGTAGCGGCGCCCGATCGCGCCGGCATCGTCGAACTGCGCCATCCACCGCTGCTTCACCACGTCGAAAGCCGCCCGCGCGTCCGGGGTGAGCTGCTCGTTGCGCGAGAGCGGGAGCACGGCGACCTTGATCGGCGCGAGGTCCTTGTGGAACCGCAGCACGGTGCGCTTCTCGACCTCGCCCTTGGCCGAGGGCGCCTCGTCCACCGCGTACGCGTCGATCAGGAAGGCGAGCAGCGCCCGGTCCACCCCCGCCGCCGGCTCGATCACATAGGGGTGGTAGCGCTCCTCCTTCTCCTGGTCGAAGTACGTGAGTTCCTGGCCGGAGACCTTCTCGTGCTGCTTGAGGTCGAAGTCGGTCCGGTTCGCGATCCCCTCGAGCTCGCCCCAGTCGGTGAACGGGAACCGATACTCGATGTCGACGGTGCGCTTGGAGTAGTGCGAGAGCTCGTCGGCCTCGTGCTCTCGAAGGCGCAGGTGCTCCTTGCGGATCCCGAGGTCCGTGTACCAGCTGAGCCGCTCCTGGATCCAGTACTCGTGCCACTCCTCATCCGTCCCGGGCTCGACGAAGAACTCGAGTTCCATCTGCTCGAACTCGCGCGTCCGGTAGATGAAGTTGCCCGGCGTGATCTCGTTGCGGAACGACTTGCCGATCTGCGCGATCCCGAACGGGAGCTTCTTCCGAGACGACGCCTGCACCGTCGCGAAGTCCACGAACATCCCCTGCGCCGTCTCCGGCCGCAGGTAGACCGCGTTCGTCTCGTCCTCGACGGGACCCATGTGGGTCTTGAACATCAGGTTGAAGTTCTTCGGGTCCGTGAACGTGTCGTTGGCGCAGTTCGGGCACTTCGGCTTGGCGTGCATGTCGATCGTCGTGTCGTCGTCCTCGTGCCCGGACTGCGGCGCGTGCACGCCGGGCAGATGGTCGGCGCGGAACCGCTGATGGCACTTCAGGCACTCGACCAGTGGGTCGGTGAACACCTCGAGGTGCCCGCTCGCCTCCCAGACCTTGGGCGACATGATCACCGCCGCCTCGAGCCCGACGACGTCGTCCCGGTGCTGGACGTTGCGCGTCCACCATGCGTTTCGGATGTTCCGCTTGAGCTCGACGCCGAGCGGGCCGTAGTCCCACGAGGAGCGCAGGCCCCCGTAGATCTCGCTGGATGGGAACGCGATCCCCCGACGCTTCGCGAGGGAGGTGATGGCCTCCATGAGGTCGGCCATGATGGATGCCTCCTCTCCCGGCCGCTGGCTGCGGCCGCTGGCGTGGGAGTCAGTGTACGGGCTAGTCGGACTCGTTCTCGGCGATCGCGCCGAACCGCCTCGAGCGCTTCTGGTAGTCGCGGATCGCCTCGTACAGGTGCTCGCGGTCGAAGTCGGGCCAGTACACCGGCGTGAAGTACAGCTCGCTGTAGGCCGCCTGCCACAACAGGAAGTTGCTGATCCGCTCCTCGCCGCTCGTGCGGATGATGAGGTCGGGATCCGGCATGTCGGGGTGGTACAGCCGCCGCGAGATCGACTCCGGCGTGAGCTTCTCGCCCTTGAGGCGGCCGGCGTCATGGTCGGCGAGCAGCCGCCTCACGGCGTCGGCGATCTCCACCCGCCCGCCGTAGTTGAACGCGATCGTGAGCGTCATGCCGGTGTTGTGCCGAGTGAGCTCCTCGGAGATCTCCATCTCCTTCAGGACCGATCGCGGCACCCGCCAGTCGCGGCGTCCGAGCCAGCGCACCCGCACGTTCATCCGGTGGAGCTCGTCGCGACGGCGCCGGAGCAGCCCGCGGTTGAACCCCATGAGGAAGGCGACCTCGGCCTTGGGTCGGTTCCAGTTCTCCGTCGAGAACGCGAACATCGTGAGCCAGCCGAGGCCGAGCTCGTTCGCGCCGACGACCGTGTCCCACATCGCCTGCTCCCCGGCGGCGTGGCCCTCGATCCTCGGCAGGCCGCGGAGCCGCGCCCAGCGCCCGTTCCCGTCCATCACGATCCCGACGTGGTTCGGGAGCCGGTCGTGGTCGAGATCGTGGAGGTACGTGCTCACGGCGCGAGGCTCCTCGCGAGGATGGGCAGGCTCTTCATGCGTCGCTCCAGGTGGTACTCGGCGAACCCGAACAACAGGGCGCGGGATTCGCGCCTCACCCTGGTATCGGCTCGAACCTCGCCGGCCTCGAGCAGCCCCGCGCTCCCGAGCGTCGCCAGCAGCTCGAGCGCCTCGGGGGAGGCCGGCCCCGCGTCGAACTCGGCGTCGTCGGCGCACACCGCGCCGCCCTGGCCGCTCGCGAACCGGTTGGGCCCGGGCCGGCCGCAGATCGCGCACGCGGTCAGGCTGGGGTGGAAGCCCGAGAGGGACAGCAGCTTCAGCAGGAAGGACTCGGCGACCGCGGCCGGGTCGGCCGGGCGCTCGTCGAGCGCCCGTAGGCCGGTCAGCAGGAGCAGGAACAGGCGCACGTTGCGCTCGTGCTCCTCGGCGACCTTGTCGACCGCCTCGAGCATCGTCTCCCCCGCCGCGAACAGGTCGAGGTCGCGCCGGAGCGCCATGAACGGCGAGATGATCTCGACCTGGCTGACGGTGTCGAGCGACCCCCGCCCGCGGTAGACCATGACGGAGACGTGCGTGAACGGCTCCAGTCGGGCGCCGAAGCGGGAGGTCGTCTTCCGGATCCCCTTGGCGACGGCTCGGACCTTGCCCGAGCCCTGGGTCATCACCGTCACGATCTTGTCGGCCTCGCCCAGCTTGGCCGAGCGCAGCACGACGCCCTGTTCCTTGTAGAGGGGCATCGCGCGAATCGTACCCACGGGTACCCGAGATCCCGCGTAGCAGACGTTGCGAAGTCGTGGAGATGATGAGGGGGGCCTTCCGGCCCCCCTCGGACACCCGGCGGCGCGAGCCCTAGCCGGCCGCCTCCATGTTCTTCGTGACGACCTCCATGGTCTCGTTCAGCCGGTCGGTCGGGCTGAACTCGACCAGCGAAGTGCCCGCGAAGATCGACGGCGTGTGGCCCGGCCCGACGAAGTACGCGTCGCCGCCGACGAACTCCTCGTCGCCCTGGGCCGTGTGGTAGACGACCTTGCCCTCGAACACGTACCCCCAGTGCTCGCACTGGCACTTGTCGTCGGGGAGCCCGACGAACAGCGGCGTCATGTCCGCATCGGCCGTGTAGCTCTCGAACCCGACCGTGGTCCCGCCGAGCTCCGTGTAGTGCCCTTCGAATCCCTCACCCTCGACATGGTCTTGGGCGGACTGCTTCGACCCTTTCGGCATCGTTCCTCCCTCCTCAGCGCGCGCTCGCGCGCTGCTCGGACATCTTGACGAGGTTCCGGAACCCTCGCCGCACGTTGGACCTCGCCAGCCCCGTCAGGAGCGCACGCAGGCCGAGGACGTTGAAGAGCCTCAGAGCCCCGGGCAGCTCGCTGATGCGGACCGTCCGGATCGTGTACGAGACGGTACTGTCCTCGGCCCCCGACGAGATCTCGTAGCGGTGCACGAGGGTCCACTCGACGACCTTGCCCCTCTTCGTGGACAGCCGTGCCTCGGTGACGAACTCGAACAGGCTCGGCCTGGTCGCCTCGGTCACGACCGAGGTGTCGATGAACGTCCCCATCGCGTCGGCCCCGGAGCTCGAGAACTCCGTTCCCACCGACGCCGGTCCCTCGGGAGCCTGGATCGAGAGCAGGCGGTAGTTCTTCTTCTGCATCCGGCCACCCCACTCGAGGTGACCCCCGACGTCCGCCAGCAGTTCGTAGACGACCTCGGCCGGGGCCTGGACCGCCTGTTCCACTCGGACCACGATCTCGCCCTTGAGGGCGTTCCCGTTCCGCTGCGTCTGCATGGTTCCTCCTTCCGTCCGGTGACGGACGGAGGATGCGCCATCGGCACTCGGGAAGGATGGGGAGGCTTCCCTATTTCCCGGCCGGAGTTCCCCCGTGGCGAACCGCGTAGGCGGCCGCCTCGGTCCTGCTGCGGAGGCTGAGCTTGGCAAGGACGTTGCTCACGTGGTTCCCCGCCGTCTTCGTGCTGATGAACAGGCGGGCGGCGATCTCGGCGTTGGTGAGCCCTTCGCCGAGGAGTCCCAGCACCTCGCGTTCTCGCCGGGACAAGAGCTCGAGCCCCTTGGGACCGGTTCGCCCGGCGACGCCCCGCTCGCGCAGGAAGGCCGCCGCGGCGTCGGCCTCTCTCGGAGCGCCCAGCCGCTCGAACTCGGCGAGCGCGGTTCGCGCCTCGCCCACCGCCACGTCGGGCTGAACGTCGTCGAGCGATCGGGCGAGCTCGAACCGGGCCCGCGCCGCGTCGAGCGGCATCCGCTGGGACGAGAAGTCGGAGATCGCCCCCCCGAGGATCTCCGGCGCCGCGCGGTCGCCGCCGGCCGCGGCGACCCGACCGCGCGCGAACCGCGCCATGGCCTCGATCCTCGGCAACGAGGAGGCTTCCGCGACCCTCTCCAGACGCTCCGCGGTCCCCGCGGCGGCGATCTGGTCTCCCTGAACGAGCTGGACCTCGACGAGCAGGGACAGGAAGGGCGCGGCGAGCACGTTGTCGTCGCCGATCGCGTTGAGACGCCGATGCAGGGTCGCGGCCGCCATCGCGGTCTCGCCGTTCGCGAGGTGCAGGGCGGCGAGCGCATGGGTCGACTCGGCGAGCTCCTCGAACCCGGCGAGCAGCTGGCCCGCCTCCTCGAGTCGCCCCTGCGCGATGCGGAGCTCTGCCAGCTTGGCGGATGGATGGACGCACCTCGCCTGGAGGTTCGCCGCCTGCATGGCGCGGAGCCCCTCCGCGAGCATCCCGTCGGCCTCCTCCCACTGCCCCAACGCGATGAACATCTCGGAACAGCAGGCGTAGCAGAACCCAAGCACGGCCACGTCGTCGTGCGAGGTGATCCACCCCTCGACCGCCTGACCCCACTGCTCGATGCGCTGCCAGTCGGCCGCGAGCTCGCACGCTGCGATCCCCACGCACACGACGTCGCCGATCGTCTCGAGTCCACGAACCTCGCCCCCGGTCGCGGCGGCAAGCGCCTCGTCGACCTTCGCCATGCCCGACTCGACCGAGCCGGAGGCCACGTCCGCGTAGCCCACCCGGATCAGCGAAGCGGTCTCGAGATCGGCGTCGCCGAGACGCCGAGCGACCTCGAGCGCCTCCGAGGCGTGTCGGCGGATGTCGTCGGGCGCATCGGCACGTTCCGCCTTCCCGAGCGCGAGCCAGCCTCGTTCGGGGACGTCGCCGGCATCGCGGAGCAGGCCCTCCGCCCGCGCGAGCCAGCCCGCGCTCACCGCGTCGCGGCCGTACGCGGCGGTGGACTCCCTGGCGAGCCACAGCGCGCAGGCCGCCGCGGGCCGAACTTCATCGTCCTGGCGGTAGCCGGCGTAGGCGCGTTGCATGTGGTCGATCGCACCGTCGATCTCGTGCGTCCACCACAGCGCGCGACCGAGTCCCTCGTGGGCCTCCGGTGCCGGAGCCGACTCCAGCGCCGCCTCGAACGCGGCGCGAGCCCCCGCCCAGTCGCCGCTCGCGAGTGCGTCGTTCCCGCGGGCGAGCGGATCGGTCGTCGTGGCCATGACAGATCGATGATGCGCCTTCGCAGACGAGCCTGCTCAGGCCCCCATCGGGTGCCAGACGGTCTTGAACTCCATCAGCGCGGTCACTTCGTAGGGCGACTGCGCGTCGTCGGAGAACGGGTCGACGTCGGCGCCGTGGATCACCCGCTTGACGTTCTCGGCCGACAGCTCCTCGACCTGCGCCAGAAGGCCCTCGGGCACGCCGGTGACGTCGATGCCGTTCACGTCCATGTGGCCGGCGAGCCATGGCACGAGCTCGGCCGTCACCCCCGTGAGGAGGTTCACCACGCCCCCCGGCACGTCGGAGGTCGCCAGGACCTCGGTGAGCGAGACCGCCGGCAGCGGCGAGCTCTCGCTCGCGATCACGACCGCCGTGTTCCCGGACACGATCGCCGGCGCGAGGCGCGACACGAGGCCGAGCAGCGACCGGTCGCCCGGAGCCACGACGCCTACGACGCCGGTCGGCTCCGGGATCGTGAAGTTGAAGTACGGGCCCGCCACCGGGTTCGTGTTGCCGAGGACCTGCCCGATCTTGTCCGCCCACCCCGCGTACCACACCCACCGGTCGATCGAGGCGCTCACGCCGCGCGCCGGGTCCTTCCCGCCGGCGTCGGCGAGCTCCTCCTCGAACTGCGCCCGACGCCCCTCCATGAGCTCGGCCACGCGGTACAGGATCTGGCCGCGGTTGTACGCGGTCTTCCCGGCCCACTCGGGCTGCGCGGCCCGGGCGGCTCGGACCGCGTCGCGCAGGTCCTTCCGTGACGCCCTCGCCACCCGGGCGAGGAGCCTTCCGTCGTGCGAGAACGCCTCGTACGAGCGGCCCGACTCACTCCGCGGGAACTCGCCGCCGATGTAGAGCTTGGCGGTCCGGCGGACCGGGACGCGTGTCTCGGCCATCAGCGGCCGCCGTTCGGCTCGAGCTGCAGGTACGGCTCGAGCCCCTGGAGCCCGCCCTCGCGCCCGAACCCGGACTCCTTGTAGCCGCCGAACGGCGACGCTGGGTCGAACCGGTTGAACGTGTTCGCCCACACGACGCCGGCCTGCATCCGCTCGGCCATCCACAGGATCCGCGAGCCCTTCTCGGTCCAGATCCCCGCCGAAAGCCCGTACGGCGTGTTGTTCGCCTTCTCGATCGCCTCGGCCGGCGTCCGGAACGTGATGATCGAGAGGACCGGCCCGAAGATCTCCTCGCGCGCGATCCGGTGCGATTGCGAGACGTTCGTGAACAGCGTCGGACGGAACCAGAAGCCGCGCTCGGGCAGCAGGCACTCGGGCTGGTACATCTCGGCGCCCTCCTCGACCCCGGCCGCGACGAGCTCCTCGATCCGCTCGAGCTGCGCCCTCGAGTTGATGGCACCGATGTCCGTGTTCTTGTCGAGCGGGTTGCCGACGCGGAGCGTCTGCAGGCGCTCCTTCAGCTTCTCGATCAGCGGCTCGAACACCGGCTCCTCGACGAGCAGCCTCGAGCCCGCGCAGCACACGTGGCCCTGGTTGAAGAAGATGCCGTTGATCACGCCCTCGATCGCCTGGTCGAGCGGCGCGTCCTCGAACACGATGTTCGCGGCCTTGCCGCCGAGCTCGAGCGTGAGCCGCCTGCCGGTGCCCGCGATCTTCCGGCGGATGATCTTGCCGACCTCGGTCGAGCCCGTGAACGCGACCTTGTCGACGTCGCCGTGCTCGACGAGCGCGGACCCGGTGGGCCCGGCGCCCGTCACGATGTTGACCACGCCCGGCGGCAGCTCGGCCTCCTGGATCACCTGCCCCAGCAGGAGCGCGGTGAGCGGCGTGGTCTCGGCGGGCTTGAGCACCACGGTGTTGCCGGTGGCGAGCGCCGGGGCGAGCTTCCACGCGGCCATCAGCATCGGGAAGTTCCACGGGATCACCTGGCCGGCGACGCCGACCGGACGCGGGTGCCGGTTCGGGAACGCGTATTCGAGCTTGTCCGCCCAGCCCGCGTAGTAGAAGAAGTGCGCGGCGGCGAGCGGCAGGTCGATGTCGCGGCTCTCCTTGATCGGCTTGCCGCCGTCCATCGTCTCGAGGACCGAGAACTCGCGGGAGCGCTCCTGGAGCTGCCGCGCGATGCGGAAGAGGTACTTCGCGCGCTCGGTCCCCGGCAGGTCGCGCCACGTCGAGTCGGACGCCGTGCGCGCGGCCTTGACCGCCAGGTCGACGTCCTCGGGGCCGGCCTCGGCGATCTCGGCGAGCGGCTCCTCGGTGGCCGGGTCGATCGTGGTGAACCACGTCCCGCTCTTCGGCTCGACGAACTCGCCGCCGATGAACAGCCCGTAGCGATCCTCGAGCCGGACGATGTCGGTGGACTCGGGGGCGTCCGCGTACTCCCACACGGGCTCGCGCTGCTCGAGCGCCGAGGTCGCGCTGCGTTCGATGTCCTTCGTGGCCACTCGGTCTCCGCTCAGTCGATCGTAAAGTAGTCCGGCCCTTGGTAGCGGCCGGTGCGCTCCTTGTCGATCTGCATCAGCACGTCGTTCAGGAGCGTCGAGGCGCCGATGCGGAACAGGTCGGGCGTCATCCACTCGGGGCCGAGCGTCTCGTACACGAGGACGAGGTACTGGATCGCCTGCTTCGATGCCCGAACGCCGCCGGCGACCTTGACGCCGACGCGGTGCCCGGTCTCGTGCCGGAAGTCGCGGGCCGCCTCCATCATGCAGAGCGCGGATGGCAGCGTCGCGTTCACGCCGATCTTGCCTGTGGACGTCTTGATGAAGTCGGCGCCGGCCGCCATCGCGAGCACCGAGGCCTGGCGGATCCGGTCGTACGAGCCCAGCTCGCCCGCCTCGAGGATCACCTTCAGGTGCGCGGTGCCGGCGGCGTCGCGCGCGGCCACCAGCTCCTCGAAGCACTCGGCGTACCGGCCGCCGAGGAAGAGCGAGCGGTTGAGGACGATGTCCACCTCGTGCGCGCCGAGGTCGACGACCTCTCGAATCTCGGCGAGGCGCGCGCCGAGCGGCCCGAGGCCGGCGGGGAACGACCCGGCCACGCTCGCGACCTTGACGTCGGTGCCCTTCAACTGTCCGAGCGCCACCTGCACCAGGTGCGGGTACAGGCAGACCGCGGCGACCGACGGGATCGAGTCGTCGAGCGGGTTGGGGCGTACCGCCTTCGCGCACATCGCGACGACCTTGCCGGTGGTGTCCGTCCCTTCCAGCGTGGTGAGGTCCATGCAGCGGATCGCGAGGTCGAGCGCCCAGAGCTTCGACTCGCGCTTGATCGACCGCTTGGCGAGCGAGGCCGCGCGCTCCTCGAGCCCCACCGCGTCCACCGGCGTCACGCGCGAGACGAGCCTCGCGGCCTCCTTCGGCGCGTAGAGGGCGAGGCCCGGCCGGCCACGCTCGATCTCGGC
>DASUQI010000028.1:0-8479 GCA_036280655.1 Actinomycetota bacterium | reverse complement strand
CGGTCGAAGGTGAACCTTGGAGCACCGTCCACGACGGCCACCCGGATCACGGAGTCATCGTCCCGCAACCGTAGACCGATCCGGCCATCCGCCTCAGGCTTGCCATGGCGAACCGCGTTGCCGACGATCTCGGAGACCATGAGGACGAACTCGTCTGAGCGGGCGGCCGGGAGCAGGTCGCTCACGAAGTCAGCCGCGAGCTTACGGGCCATCCCCGGAGCGGTCGGCGCATAGGGCAGCCGGTGCTCCATCCCCTGGTAGGTCCCCGGTGGGGGCAGGAGCAAACCGGTTTGGGTTGACGGCTTTGCCAAGCGCGAGAAGATTCTCACGGGGCTCAGGCTGGGGCACGTTGGCCGGGGCTCAGGCTGGGGCACGTTGGCAATCGCCCCCTGAACGACTCGTTGGAAGGGGGTGGATATCGGTGTTCGAGATCGCTACGTCCTCAACGGGCACGATCCGACTGACCGGCGAGATGGACATGGCAACGGCTGATCAGCTGGACTCCGTCATCGCACCTGCGGTCAGCGAGGGCGGACCCGTCATGCTGGACATCTCCAGTTTGGACTTCATGGACTCGAGCGGCCTGCACGCGATCCTCAGGGCGGCCACGTCGCTAACGGATCGGGGCTGCGTCGTGATCCATGGGGCTTGACGGGAACGTCTCGATGCGGAGGCTCTTCGAGATCGCTCAGATCGACAAGGTCCCGAACATCCACTGATTCCCTGCACCGTGATGGTCGAAGTCTCCTAAGACGCTGGATTCATCCTCACTCCCTAAGGAAGGCAGCGGCGCTCGCTAGCGGAATCGCCGTCGTGAACAAGCTCACTGATCGTGACTGTGAGGAGGACCGGACGCTCCGGGGGTGCTGGTCGGGATGCTGCGGGAGGTTGAGCAGTAATGAAGGCGGGGGCTCTACATCCCGCCTCGCCTTACGGCCTGCATGACGGCCTCTCCATGCGAATCGGGCGATTTGCGGTCCGTTCAGACCCATGGCGACGAGTCGCGCATCACTCAAGGGCCTGCGGACAGAGACCGATACACCGTTAATGGATAGCGGCGCTCCCATACACGCGTAGCGCCGAACGATCCGATGTCGAGCCCGCGCAGCATCGAGGTCGGCGTTCCTCGCGCCCGAACCCTCGTGGCGGTGGTCGCCGCTGCGCTCATGCTCGTATCCCTCCTCGCGGGCCCGGTGCGGGCGGCAGACCCCGAGGAGCGGACCCCGGTACCCCAGGAGCTGAAGCAAGCCAAGAAGCAGCTCCGCGCGACCAAGGAGAAGATCCGCGCCGGTAACCGGAAGCTCCGCAGGCTCCAGCGCGAGATGAACGTGCTCGCGACGAGCATCGCGCGGACCGAGGACCGGTTGAGCCACGCTCGCGAGCGGATGAGGGATCTCCGACGGGAGACCGCGCAGCTTGAGCAGGAGGCCCTCCGGCTGGAGGACGAACTCGACGAGCGCAACCGCGAGGCCTACATGCTGGGGAGCGCCCCCGTGCTGTACGTGCTCACCGCCTCCTCGGCCGCCGAGGCGGCGGCACGCCTCGGGTTCCTGAACGAGATGAGCCGGCGCGACGAGGAGCTGGCCTTCGAGGTCGCCATCACGACCGACCTGATCGCCGGCGTGCGGGTCCAGATCGCTCGCAAGTGGCAGGTGATCGAGATCAGTCGGCTCCAGCTCGTCGCCGATCGCAAGGCGCTGCGGAAGAAGATGGCGCGGTTCCGGCAACTCGTCGCCGAGCTGAACGTCCGCGTCGAGCAGATCCAGCTGGAGATCTCCCTGATGCGGCCGTTCCGCTTGTGTCCCATGGGAGGCCCCTACGCAATCGCCGACAACTTCGGCGCCCCGCGTCACGAGCCTGATGGCGGCTTCCACCTCCACCAAGGGAACGACATCATGGCCGCAAAGGGAACGCCGATCCTCGCCCCGTTCGACGGCGTGGCCTCCGTCTCCCACAGCTCGCTCGGCGGGCTCGGGGTCTACGTCCACGGCGAGTTCGGCTACGTGTTCAACGCGCATCTGTCCCGGCTCGGCACCCTCGGTCCGGTCGAGGCGGGCGACGTCATTGGATACGTCGGGTCCACCGGCCACTCGAGCGGCCCGCACAACCACTTCGAGTGGCATCCGGAAAACGGAGACGCCGTCGACCCCTACGGGTACCTTCTGCAGGTCTGCACCGTTCCGCTCTGAGGCTTCTCACGGCGACCTGCGTCCTGATTTCGCGGTAGCGTGAGGACCCGTGAGCGGCCGTCGCCTGGTACTGCTGCTCGTCCTCCTCGCCGCGATCGGGATCCCCGCGGGCGTGCTGTCAGCCACGTGCGAGAACGGATCGTGCGGGAACGGTGACGAGCGAGCCTCCCCCGTCCCGTTCTGTCCGCTCCCCGCGGAGCTCCGGGACCGGCTCGCGAACGGCTATCGCGAGGGCCGTTCCCCCGACGTCCTCGGCGTCGCGGATGGGACGACGGTCACCTCGGACGCCGACGGCGGACGGACCGCGTGGCCGGGCATCGGGGCGCCCTCTGAGGGACGGGTGCCCTTGGTCTACTGGGGAGCGGGGGTCGCACACAGGGAGATTCCCGATGGCGTCGGTCTGGACTCAGTCGCTCCAACGGTGAGCGAGGCGCTCGGGTTCGAACGTCCTTTCCCGGATGTGCGCTCGGGGAGGGCGACACCGGGCGTGGCGAGCGGGAAACGACCGAGTCTTGTCCTCCTGGTGGCGTGGAAGGGCGTCGGCTCGTCCGACATCGCGTCGGCCGGGCGTCGCGACTGGGCCTACCTCAGGACGCTGGTGCATGGAGGCGCGGGGACGCTCCGAGCGACCACCGGATCGCTGCCGGTCGACCCCGCCGCGACCCTCACGACGATCGGCACAGGCGGGCTTCCGTCGCAGCACGGCGTCACCGGCTCCGTCGTCCGTAACGATGACGGGCGCGTCGTGGAGGCCTTCGGGCCAGGAGCTCCCGTCACGGTGATCGCGACCCTCGCAGACGACCTCGATCACGCCGAGCCAGCGAGCCTGGTGGGCGCCGTCCTACCGCACGGTCTCGACCGCGGCATCGTTGGCGAAGGCTGGTATCCGGGCGGTGATCCCGTCGACATGGTGATCGGTGAGAGCGCGAGGGCCCCGATCGCGGTCGAGCATCGGCTCGCGACGGGCTACGGAGCCGATGAGGTCCCCGACGTCCTCGCTGTAGTCCTTGAGGGGAACGTGCGCTCGCTGGACCGATGGACCAGCCGAATCGTCGCCGGCGCCGAACGAGCGACGACCAACGGGACGCTGGTCGTCGTGGCCGGGACCGGGTCTCGAGAGGAAGACCCGACGGCGATCGGCGACGAGGACTTGGTGGCGGCCGTCGAGGACGCGATCCCAGGTGACGCTCGGTCGGTCGAGGCGGCCGTCCCAGGTGGCCTGTTCCTGGATCAGGACGCGCTCCGCCGCGAGGGCGTGACCGGCCTCGTCGCGGTCGAGGCCGTGCGTTCGGCGACAGGGGCGGAGGGCCGGCCGATCCTGGCCGACGCCTTCCAGGGCTTCGCGGTCTCGTTCGGGAGGTACTGCTAGATGGCCGTGACCGCCCCGGCACGAGGGACCGCGCAACGCTCGAGGCTGGGTGCGGTGCTCCTCGTGCTCGTGGCCGCGGCCGTCGCCGTGCGCTCTACGGGACTCGAAAGCATCGAGTGGGTCCGGACCTTCCTCGTCATCTTCGGGTCGTTGCTGGTCCAGGCGCTCCCGTTCGTCGTGATCGGCGCGCTCGCGGCCGCGCTCGTCGAGATCTTCGTGCCGGTCGCCGCGCTCGAACGGCTCGGTCGGCTCCCCCGGCCCTTGCAGCTGCCGGCCGCTGCGCTCGCGGGGATGCTGTTCCCGATCTGCGAGTGCGGCTCGGTGCCCGTCGCGCGCCGACTGATGCTCCGCGGGCTCACGCCGTCGGCGGCGATCACCTTCATGCTCGCCGCGCCGGTCCTCAACCCCGTGGTGATCGCCTCGACGTTCGTCGCGTTCCGCGGCCGGACGACGCTGTGGACGATGGTGACCGGGCGGTTCGTGCTCGGCATGCTCGTCGCCATGGCGGTCGGCTGGGTGATCGGCGACCGGACGACGGACCGGCTGCTGAAACGCAGACCGGACGAGCGGTACGAGATCGAGCTCGAACGCACCGAGGCTCGCTGGCGCCGATTCTTCGTGCATCTGGGCGACGACTTCCTGTTCATGACCCGGTACCTGTTGATCGGCGCGACGATCGCGGCGGCGATCCAGACGTTCCTGCCCGCGTCGCTCCTCATGGGGCTCGCCGACCTCCCCATCCTCAGCGTGGTCGCGATGATGGGCCTGGCCTTCCTGCTGTCGCTCTGTTCGGAGTCGGACGCGTTCGTGGCCGCTTCGTTCGTGCAGTTCGCCCCGTCGGCGCAGCTCGGCTTCCTCGTCCTCGGTCCGATGGTCGACATGAAGCTGCTGCCCCTGTACGCGGGGACGTTCCGGCGAGGGTTCGTGCGGACGGTGGTGGTGGCGGCGTCGGCGACCACGCTCGTCGGCGCGCTGTGGATCGGCCTGGTGATCGGATGAGCGACGTCGTCACCCTCCGCGACGTCCCCCGCGCGGACGCAGCTCCCTGGAGGGGGTGGAGCCACGCGCGACTGGCCGGGGCCTTCGTGCTCGCCGCCTGGGCCGGGTTGTTCTGGTTCCTGTGGCTCTCGGGTCGGGTCGCGTTCTTCCTCTCGAGCCGGACCGACTGGATCGTCCCGGTCGCGGCCGTCCTCCTCACGGCCGCGACGGTGGGGCGCGCGGCGTCCGCCCGCGTCCGCTCGCCCGAACCGCTCTCGGCGCGCGAGCTCTGGATCTCCTGCCTGCTCGTCCTCCCGGTCGTCCTGGTGCTTTCGGCGCCGCCGGCTACGCTCGGCACGTTCTCGGCCGGCAAGCGCGGAGACTTCGCCGGCGCCGGGTTCGCGACCTCGGTGACCGACATCGGTGAGGGCGCCCTCACGCTCGTCGACGTGGCCGCGGGCCAGACGAGCCGGGAGGGTGAGCGGGCGCTCGCCGCGCGCGCCGGCGAGACGGTTCGATTCGTTGGCTTCGTCTCGCGCTTCGACGACACACCGGCCGACGAGTTCGTCCTGACCCGCTACGTGGTCTCCTGCTGCGTCGCCGATGCGATGATCGCCTCTGTGCGGACCGTGAATGTGACGCCCGGCGCGTTCGCGGACGACGCATGGGTGGAGGTGACGGGGACGATCTATCCCGTCGGGACCGAGGTGATCGTCCAGGCGAGCGATATCCGGAAGGTGGAGCGCCCGGATCGCCCGTACCTCACACCCTAAAGGCGACGGGTTCGTCGTCACCGGACGCTCTCGGCATAGTGCGGAACCTGCCAGCCGGCATCGCAGGCGCCACATTCGACTCAGTCGGAGCCCTCGCCCGCGCCGAGCTGCTTCCACTTCCTCATGCTTCCCCGAGCTCGAGCGACCGACCATCGCGGCCTTGCTGCCCACGACGCCTGGTCAGTAGTGTCCCGTCGTGACCCGCAAGAACTTCGACGAGATCGATGCAAACGTGCTCCGGGCGCTCCCGAATCCAGGTGGAGCCATCGAACTCAAACACAAAGCGCCAGAGGTGACGTTCCTCGGGGCTCAGGATCAACCGGACTTCGGGACCCTGTACGTGACGTTCTACCCTGCCGAGTCGGTCATCGAGCTGAAATCGCTGAAGACGTACCTGTACCAGTGGCGTGACGTGGCCGTCTCGTACGAGCGATTCCTCGATGTCGTGTACGACCACATCATGCGGGTGTATGAACCGGTTCGGCTGCGGCTGGTGTTCGAGACACGGCCCCGCGGGGGGATATCGAGCAGGCTGACGATTGATTCCGACTGGGCGATTCGGGGTGGAAAGGAACAGTTCCGGGATTGGGTCGGACCGGACGACACCTGGTAGCCGCCGAAGAAGCCGCCTGGACGCCCTCGGTCCCGCTCCACGCGCCGAACTCTCTCGGCGTCCTCACCGTGGGTAAGTGCTCAGAAACGGCTTCGCAAGTGGATTGAAAGCCGGCTGTGCCAAGGTCCTCCAGACGTCAAGGGGAGGTGGGCACAGTTTGGATAGGGACTCCGGAACAGCGGGATCATGACCGGTTGGGCAACGCTGATCATGGTCTCGGCATTTGTCGTGGCAGCAGTTGTTTTATCGGCGTCCTCAGCTACCTGGTGTTCTCATGATGCCGCGGAGCGGAGCTTCCTCAGTTATGGGGGATCTTGGGGGTCCCGACTGCGTCAATCTCGTCACGACTTCACAGAGGTTGTACGTCTTTGTCTCATGCACGCGACGGGCTCAGGCTGTCTTCTCGGCGGCAACGACATGCGAGCTCGTGATGTCTCGCAGCGGCACCCTGACGGGCATCCCGGCGGGGGTGAGCACCATATACGTCTGCGCCTCGTCGTCGACGTAGGCGACGCGGCCCACGACGGTGCGAGCGTATCCGCCGCGGGACGCGACCTCGAACGAGCGCTCGAGGCCCCGTGACTCGGATACGGTGTCTCGCTCGGGATCCAACGGGGCCGCCGGCTGAACCGGTGATCTCGTCGGGACTTCGATGCGAACCGGGTCCATGAGGGTGGTCATCGTGCCTCCTCGCTCTGAGGGGCTGTCCACGGCCTCTTCGTAAACGGTCCCAATGGATAGTGCGTGGTCTCATTCCCTCACTTCGGTCAGGATCGAGAACGCCTTACGCGTCCCGGTCACGCGTACCGCCCGCATTGGACGCAGGCGTACCATCCCGCCCGATCCTGCAACGCGAAGGTCGTCCGAGCCCCACAATGCGTGCAGGTCCGCGTTTGATGGGCCGGAAGCTCGTGAGCCTCACGCTTCAGACGCTCGGCCACGTCTCGGATGAACCGTTCCCTGTCAGACAAGATCTTCGTTCGTTGCATGTCCCCCTCCTCTCGTCGAGGCGGCGCCCGCGGGCCGCGCTCGTCCTCATGCCGAGGACCGGAGGAAGGAAGGACGGTCCTCGATTCGCCGACCGGGGTCCCAAGCTCAGCCCGAACCCCTCACCCCGGGCCGCCGGTCCGTCTGTCGCGCGATCCGGGCGGGTCGCCCCGCGATCTTCTTGACGACCGAGTAGCCGGCGCACTCGGCCACGAGCTGGTCGATCTCCGGGTTCTCGTGGTCCACCGCGATAGCGAAACGGGTCGAGTAGTCCCGCACGGCCTCGTACTCCGGCCGGGTGAGGCGGATCCGCTCGACGCAGGTCGCATCTCCGCACTCGCACACATACATCTCGGTCGGGGCGCCCTCACCCATCTCGCCGCGGATGCCCTCGATCCACTCGTTGCGGTCGCGCGACCGCGCCTCGTTGCGAACCTCCTGATCTCGCCAGTCGTTCACAAGCCCACCGGCTCTGCGAGCAGGCGCTCGGTCGCGGTGAGCTCGAAGATCCTTCGGACGTGTTCGGGCGCGTTCTCGAGGCGAAACTCCTTGCCCCAGTCGTGCACGCGGCGTTCGTAGGCCACTACGCCCAGCCATCCGGCGCTGTCCATGGACGTGATCCGCGCGAGGTCTATGGTGACGTCTCGTTGTCGTACGAGGCCGATCAGCGCATCGAGGGAAGCGACGGCCGCCGCGTCGAATCGACCCGTCAGACGGAGACGGGCCGTGCCGGTCGAGCGGCTGACGCGAACGGTGAAGGTGTCCGAAGGAACCCGCATCGCGGCCCCCTTCCAGGAGGTCGTTCACCTCCGTCAGGGAGCGTGTCTCTGGGCTCCGGTACTGCGCCTCGCAGACAGGCGTCGCGGACCGGGGAACTCTAGGGCCCGCTCGCTCAAGGTACGCCTCGTCCGTGCATGCAGTCAATCGGCCGATCGGGTGTCTGGCTGGGCCGAGTCCCCTACGCTAGGCTCGGAGCGCTTTGGAAAAGACCGCCAAGAACACGGAGGAGGCTGGCGTCGAGCGCCTCCGGATCCTCGTCGCCGATGGACGCAGAGAGATCCTCGACGAGGTCGCGCACACGGTCAGCGGCCTCGGCCACGACGTGGTGGGTGAGGCCGATCTCGGCGATGTCGCCGCCCTCACCGCCTCCCTCCGCCCCGACGCCGCCATCGTGATCGTCGGCGAGAGCTCCGCGCACGCGCTCGAGCTGATCGGCAAGATCGTCACGGAGGCGTCGTGCCCGGTCATCGCGATCCTGGACGTCGAGGACGAGGCCTTCATCCGCGAAGCCGCCAGGCGCGGGATCTTCGCGTACATCACGATGGGACGTGAGGCGGCCGCGTTGCAGAGCTCGCTCGACGTCGTGTTGTCCCGATTCGCCGAGTATCACGGCCTGGAGGGAGCGTTCGCCCGCCGGGCGATCACGGAGCGAGCCAAGGGGATCCTCATGGAGCGACACGCGATCGACGAGAAGCAGGCCTTCACGATGCTTCGCGAGGAGGCACGCCGAACGAACCGCAAGATCACCGACGTCGCCGAGGCGGTTGCCCTCAGCGTGAGGCTCCTTCCC
>DASUQI010000027.1:0-2805 GCA_036280655.1 Actinomycetota bacterium | reverse complement strand
GCTCCCTGCGTGAAGCTGAGGTGCTCCTCCTCCTCGCCGTACACGCCCTTCGTGGTGAAGGACTGGATCGCCTCCGGCAGGCGATCGGCGAAGTCGGGCGACTCGACCTTCTCCGGGATCTCCGGCTCCGGGCGCTTGGCGGTGTGCAGGACGTGCTCCTCGCCCTCGATCAGCGTCCACTCGAACGACTTCTTGGAGCCGTAGACGTCGATGCTCTCGCGGTACTGGCGCGCCGTGTCGAACAGCGCACGGTAGATGCGCGCGGTCACGTCGCTGTCGAGCAGCTTGACGTGCGCGGACTCCACCGCGAACGGCGAGCCGTACTTGTCGATCAGCTCCTCGCGGATCGTGCCCGAGCCGAAGCAGGACACGACCTCGGCCGTCGCGTCGTCGAGCGCGAGCACGGGGCCGACGCAGTGCGTCGCGTACCACATCGGGGGGAGGCCGGGCCAGTAGTCGGGCCAGCCGTCCATGTCCTGGAGGTGGCTGGCCTGGAGGAACTGGAGCTTCCCGAGCTCGCCCTCGTCGTACATCTGCTTGATGTAGAGGTACTCGCGGGCGTAGACGACGGTCTCCATCATCATGTAGCGCAGGCCGGTCCGCTTCACGGTCTCGACGATCCGGCGGCAGTCCTCGATGCTCGTCGCCATCGGGACCGTGCAGGCGACGTGCTTGCCGGCCTCGAGGGCGTCGATCGTCATCCACGCGTGCTCGGGGATCGGGGAGTTGATGTGGACGGCGTCGATCTCCGGGTCCGCGAGGAGCTCCGCGTAGTCGGTGTAGCGCTTCTCGACGCCGAAGGCGTCGCCGACCTCGTCGAGGCCGGCACGGTCGCGCCGGCAGATCGCGACGAGCTCGGCGTCGGGGTGGCGCTGGTAGATGGGGATGAACTCGGCACCGAAGCCGAGCCCGATCATGGCAACGCGAACGGGCGGCATTTCCCTGGCTCCTTCTTGCTAGTTGACGGTCACGGCGGGCGCGTCGCCGGCCTGCATGGCGTGGCGGAGGAAGCGCGCTCCCGAAGCGGCGAGCACGTCGCTGGGTGCGTCGAGCGGCCGCCAGAGGCTGACGGCCTTGGCGATGTCGCGCACCGCGGGGGTGAAGGACTCGATCACGAGCTGGCCCTGGTAGTCGATCGCGCGCAGGGCCGCGAACAGCTCGTCCCACTCGACGTGCCCGGTGCCCGGCGTCCCGCGGTCGTTCTCGCAGGTGTGGACGTGGAAGAGCCGGTCGCCGACGAGCTCGATCGCTCCGCCGATCGACTTCTCGTCGATGTTCATGTGGAAGGTGTCGAGCAGCACGCCGACGTGGTCGGCCCCGATGCGGTCGCACAGCTCGAGCGCCTGCTCGGCCGTGTTGACGAGATCGGTCTCGAAGCGGTTGAGCGGCTCGACGGCGAGCCGGACGTCCTGGTCGGCGGCGTAGTCGGCGACCTCCTTGATGCTCTCGACGGCCAGGCGGCGCTGCTGCTCGCGCTCGTCGGGCGTGAGCATGCGCGTCTTGCCGACGGCCGAGTACATCGGTCCGATGAAGTTCGGCGCCCCGACTCCCGCGGCGAGGTCGATGCAGGCCTTGACGTACTCGATCCCGTTCCGCCGCACCGCCGCGTCGTCATGGGAGAGATCGCGGTCCGGCCCGAACGCGCCGCAGACCGAGAAGCCCACGCCGTGGCGCTCGCCGGCCTCGCGCACGACCTCGGCCGTCACGCGATCGGTGTCCTCGATCGCGAGCTCCAGCACGTCGAAGCCGAGATCCTTGACGTGGCCGACGAGGCCGATGTCGGCGTCGGTGAACGGCGACGTCCAGATCCAGGTCGATGCCCCCAGCTCGTTCATTTCCCTCTCCCCTGTCATTCCGCATTACGGAAATGCGATTTCACTATGCACGCAAGGTAACGGCCCGTCGTGAATTCGTCAACCTCTCCAACGAAATCGCCACGGTGTAGGGTCGGCCGTCCGCGGCCGGAACGAGAACGACACGAGGGGAGGGTCAGTGACGGGAGACGAGGCGCGTGCCAAGCTGCGCCGAACGCTGGACGACGGCGGCGTGATCATCGGCGCGGGAGCCGGCACCGGCCTCTCGGCCAAATGCGCCGAGGCGGGCGGCACCGACCTGATCATCATCTACAACTCGGGTCGCTACCGGATGGCGGGGCGCGGCTCCCTGGCCGGCATCATGCCGTACGGCGACGCAAACGCGATCGTCATGGAGATGGGCGGCGAGGTCCTCCCCATCGTCCGCGACACGCCGGTCATCGCCGGCGTCTGCGGCACCGACCCGTTCCGGCTGATGAACGTCTTCCTGCGCCAGATCCGGGATGCAGGCTTCGCCGGCGTGCAGAACTTCCCCACCGTCGGCCTGATCGACGGCACGTTCCGGGCCAACCTCGAGGAGACCGGCATGGGCTTCGGGCTCGAGGTCGACATGATCCGGGCGGCGAAGGAGCTCGGGCTTCTGACGACGCCGTACACCTTCGACCCCGACCAGGCCGTGGCCATGACCGAGGCGGGGGCCGACGTGCTGGTCCCGCACATGGGGCTCACCACCAAGGGCTCGATCGGCGCGCACACCGCCAAGACGCTCGACGAGTGCGTCGTCGAGATCCAGGCGATGCGCGACGCGGCCGTCCGGATCAACCCCGACGTGATCGTCCTCTGCCACGGCGGGCCGCTGGCCGAGCCCGAGGACGCGCAGTACGTGCTCGACCGCACCGAGGGGATCGCCGGCTTCTACGGCGCCTCGAGCATGGAGCGGCTGCCCACCGAGGTGGCCATGACCGAGAACATGAAGCGCTTCAAGGAGCTA
>DASUQI010000026.1:0-39470 GCA_036280655.1 Actinomycetota bacterium | reverse complement strand
GTTCGGCGCGATGTTCTGGTTCCTGTCGCGCGGCAACGACTACGTGATCTACCCGAACGAGTACGACACGTCCTTCGACGACGTGCGGGGGCAGCCGGCGGCCGTCGAGTCGACGAAGGAGGTCCTGCGGGTCTTCGAGGGCTTCAAGGACTTCAAGCAGATGGGCGGCTACCCGCCGCACGGGATCCTGTTCGAGGGTCCGCCCGGCACCGGCAAGACGCTGATGGCCAAGGCGATCGCCGGCGCCTCCGGCGTCCCGTTCCTGTTCGCCACCGGCTCGGGATTCGCCAACATGTTCATCGGCATCGGCAACCTGAAGGTCCGCCGTCTGTTCAAGAAGGCACGCGTGATGTCGGACAAGTACGGCGGCTCCGTGATCTTCATCGACGAGATCGACGCCGTCGGTGCGCGCGGCGGCGTGACCACCGACCGCTCGACGCCGGATCGCGCGACGGACCGGCTCATCATGGGCGCGGGCATGGGCGGCGGCATGAGCATGGGCGTGATCAACGAGTTGCTCGTCCAGATGGACGGGTTCACGGTCCCACGCGGGCTGTGGCGGCACGTCCGCCGCCTCGCGTTCCGCGCCAAGCCGAAGGTGCCCTTCTACAACATCCTCGTGATCGGGGCGACGAACCGTGCTTCGACGCTCGACCCGGCGCTCCTGCGACCCGGACGGTTCGACCGCAAGATCCACGTGGGCCTTCCCGACGCGGAGGGTCGCGAGGACATCCTGCGGTACTACCTGGCCAAGGTCCGCCACGAGCCGATCGACTACCAGAAGCTCTCGCGCATGACCGTCGGCTACTCGCCGGCGAGCCTCAAGAACATCGTCAACGAGTCGCTGCTGTTCGCGCTGCAGGACGGCCGGGACGCGCTCCGCTGGGACGACCTGTGGCAGGCCAAGCTCACGGAGGAGATCGGCCTCAAGCAGCCGGTCAAGTACAGCCCTCGCGAGAAGGCGATGGTGGCCGTGCACGAGGGCGCCCACGCGGTCGTCTCCTACGCGCTCGAGCGCGAGGAGCTGCAGATCCAGGTCATCACGATCCAGAAGCGCGAGTCGGCGCTCGGCCTGGTCTCGACGCAGGAGATCGAGGAGATGTTCCTGCGGACCCAGAAGCAGTTGCTCGCACGGATCCAGGTCTCGCTCGCCGGTCTGGTCGCCGAGGAGATTTGGTACGGCCAGACCACGTCGGGGCCGTCGTCGGACCTCGTGAACGCGACGCGCAACGCGGCCGCCTACGTCGGCGTGTACGGGATGGGGCGCAGCCTCGTCTCGGCCGCGGCGAGCGGTCCCGGACCGATGGGCGAGGTGGATCCGATCGGCCGGGTGCTCGGCGACCCGAAGCGCCGGGAGGAGGTGGACGAGATCCTGAACGATTGCCGGGACCGCGTCCGCAACCTCCTGCTCAAGAAGCGTCACGTGGTCGAGGGCGTGCGCGACGCGCTGCTCGAGCGCGAGGAGCTCGTGGGCGACGAGATCGAGGTCCTCATGGCCGAGCTCGGCGAGCGCGAGCCGATCGAGGTCCCTGTGACCGGCAACGGCGGGCGGTCGCCGTTCGGCGTCGCGGAGGGCCAGAGCGGCAACGGGCCGAGCGGCAACGGCGGCGCCGGGGGCGGGAACGGCCCCACGCCGCCGCGCCCGGACGCGGCGACGGGGTCGGACGCGGAGACGTAGCGACCCCGGTCGCCATCGGGCCGGCGGCTATGCTTCGACCAGCGTGCGCCTGTTCGATTCGTTGACCCGCGAGGTCCTCGAGGTCACCTCGGTAGACGGGGAGACCGTGAAGATCTATTCGTGCGGCCCCACCGTGTACCGGTACATCCACATCGGGAACATGCGCTCGTTCATGCTGGGGGACCTGATCCGGCGCGTGTTCCGGCTCGAGGGCCGCGACGTCCGCTGGATCATGAACATCACCGACGTCGGACACATGACCGACGAGGTCTCCGATACCGGGCGCGACAAGATGGAGCTCGCGGAGGCCGACGAGGGGCTGTCGGCCGCCGAGATCGCCGACAAGTACACGAAGGCGTTCCTCGAGGACTCCGACCTCGTCGGGATCGAGCGCGCCGACCTGTACCCGTACGCCACCGAGCACATCGGCGAGATGATCCGGATCATCGAGACCCTGATCGAGCAGGGCCATGCCTACGAGGTCGAGGGGTCGGTGTACTACGACGTCACGACCTTCCCCGGGTACGGCAAGCTCTCGGGCAACACGCTCGACCGCCTCCGGGCCGGCCACCGGCAGGAACTCGAGCTCGACCCGAACAAGCGCCATCCCGAGGACTTCGCGCTCTGGAAGCGAGCGGGCGGGAGCCGCGCGCTGAAGTGGCCGAGCCCGTGGGGCGACGGGTTCCCCGGCTGGCACATCGAATGCTCGGCGATGTCCATGAAGCACCTCGGCGAACGTTTCGACATCCACACGGGCGGCAACGACAACAAGTTCCCGCACCACGAGGACGAGATCGCGCAGTCGGAGGCCGCCGTCGGCCATCAGGTGGTCTCGATCTGGGTCCACGGCGGCTTCCTGCAGATGGGCGAGGCGAAGATGGCGAAGTCCGCCGGCAACGTCCTTCGGGTCACCGACCTGAGGGACCAGGGCGTCGACCCGCTCGCCTACCGGCTGCTCTGTTTCGGGACGCGCTACCGCAGCGAGATGCACTTCGACTGGGACGCGCTCCAGGGCCAGCACCGCCGGCTGCGGGATCTCCGGCGACTCATGGGCGAGTGGGCGAAGCCCGCAGACGAACTCTCGGCGCCGGCGGTCGCCTTCGACGACCGGTTCCGCGCAGCGATCGCCGACGACCTCGACCTGCCGCGCGCGCTCGTCGTGTTGAACGAGGCCGTGGGCGCGGGCATCTCCGACGGCGAGAAGTACGCGCTGCTCGCGACCTGGGACGCGGTGCTCGGGTTGGACCTCGAGCGGGACGCTCGCGAGGGCTTCGAGCCCACCCAGGAGATGCGCGACCTGATCGCCGAACGCGACGCGGCCCGCGCCGCCAAGGACTTCGCGCGGAGCGACGAGCTGCGAGAGCGCCTCCAGGAGCTCGGCCTCGAGGTCATGGACACGGCGGAAGGGACGACGGTCCGAAGGCGCGCGTAACGACTGTCGGCCCGAGGGAGCCGCTCAGGCCGGGACGGCGCGCCACATGCCGGGCGCGTGCGGCCGGATCCGCTCGGCGCGTTCGAGCGCCTGCCGGCGAGCCCCGTCGAAGATGCGGAGCCGCGCGAGACCGGGAAGCTCGGCCAGTGTCCGGTCCATCTCGCGAACCGCCGTGGCCCCACCGTCGTCCCCGAACAGGTGGACCACGACGAAGTCGGTCTCGGACTGCGGGCGCACCCCTGTCCCGACGATCGCCCACAGGTGGTCCATCGCCCACCGGGTGATCCGGCGCGCCGAACGGCTCCGCCCGAGCCGCATCCGGGCCTGTGCGCGGTAGAAGGCGAAGTGGCGCCGTTCGTCCTTGATCACCGCCTCGAGCAGCGCGACGAGCTGCGGGTGCTCCGTCTTGGCGATCAGGCGGTGGTACGACGTGAGCGTCGAGAGCTCGTTCGCGGCGCCCCACGCCATGTGCAGCGCGACGAAGTCGTCGAACAGCGACGACCCGAGGAGTGTCCCGAGGTGCTTCAGCTGTCCGCGTCCGCCCAGACGCTGACGGATCCAGAGGTTGCGGCGCGTTCGCGACGGGTAGACGGTGTCGGACTCGACGCGCTCGCCGTCGGGGGCGAGCTCCCAGCCGGCCTCGCCGAGGAAGCGGCTGAACGCCTCGCCGTGCCAGAGCTCCTCGTAGACCCAACAGGACAGGAACGCGGTCACGTCGGGTTCGTCCGCGGCCTTCGTCGCGAGCAGGTCGCGCAGGAAGATCGCCGTGTGGGACTCGATGTCCATCATGTAGGCGAGGCACCGCGCCTCGTCCTCCGAGACGGACCGTTCGCGCACGCGGTCCCAGGCGACCCCCGAAAGGTCGACACGCCCGGACCTGCGCAGGTACCGGTCGAGGTCGAACTCGTCCATCGGTAGGGCGTTCGCGACCGCCTGGCCGAAGGATGACCGAAAGACGGATCGACCGGGGAACCGGTTGCGCTGGCGCTCAGGCCACGACGGTGAGCTCGCGGGAGGCCTCGTTCAGCCGCTCGGCCCCGCCCTGGGTGACGACCACCTGGTCCTCGATGCGCACCCCGAAGCGACCCGGCAGGTAGATCCCGGGCTCGTCCGAGAACGTCATGCCGGCTTCGAGCGGCGTCTCGTTGCCCTCGACGATGTACGGGGGCTCGTGCAGGTCGAGACCGATGCCGTGGCCCGTGCGGTGGACGAACCGGTCCCCGAACCCGGCCTCCGAGATCACGGCGCGGGCCGCGCGGTCGACGTCCTGAGCCGCGACCCCCGGGTGGATCGCGTCGAACGCCGCCTGCTGGGCGGCCAGGACCGTCTCGTAAACCGTGCGCTGCTCCTCGCTCGGCTCGCCGACGAAGACCGTCCGCGTGATGTCCGAGTAGTAGCCCTTCCGCGTGCCGCCGAAGTCGAGCACCACGGCGTCCCCGGCCTCGATCGTCCGCTCCCCCGCCCCGTGATGCGGCGACGCGCCGTTCGGCCCGGACGCCACGATCGCGAAGTCCGCCGTCAGATGGCCGCGCTCGATGAGCCGCTCGCGGACCACCTCCGCGATCTCGAGCTCGCGCCGGCCGGCGAACGGGATCCCGGCGAGGTCGGCGAACGCCGCGTCGGCCGCCTGCGCGACGGCCCGCAGCAGCTCGACCTCGTCCTCGTCCTTCACCGCTCGGAGCAGGGGCAAGGCTCGGCCCGCAGGGACGAACAGGCAGTCGGCGGTCGCCCGCTCGAGCTCGAGCAGGTGCGACGCCCAGGTCTGGTCGGTGATCGCGTAGCGGCCCGCGCGCAGGATCCGGGCCGCCACCTCGTGCGCGTCCTCGCCGTCGCGCCAGTCGACGATCTCGACGCCGTCGTTCCCGGGCGCCGCCTCGGCGAGCGGGCGCTCCAGCGTCGGTACGACGAGGACCGGCTCCCGGCCGTTCGCGAGGATCAGCAGCGTGAGGCGCTCGTAGGGGTCCGCCCCGTGGCCCGTGAGGTAGACGAAGTCCGAGCCGGGCGTGACGAGGAGGCCGGCGAGGCCCGCCTCCTTCGACGCCTCGAGCGCGCGGGCTCGGCGCTCCGCGTACCGGTCGGTGCTCACAGCTTCATCTGGATCGGCTGGGCGAGCACGTCCACGATCGCGGGCGTCGTCCCGAGCACCTCGCCGTCCGCCTCGATCGGCAGCGGCCGGTCGGCGTCGATCACCAGGCGGCGCTTCACCCGGAACTCCTGCACGTGGTCGTGCGGCAGGTGCTCGCCGCGGTAGATCTTCGGCAGCATCGTGAACGAGTCGGACTTCGGCCCCTTGAAGATCAGCACGTCGAGCACGGCGTCCCCGGGGTACGACCGCGGCGAGATCTTCATCCCGCCACCGTAGTACTGGGCGTTGCCGATGACGACGAGGAACGCGGGCCCCTCGTAGCTCCGGTTGTCCGCCTCGATGCGGACGTTCGCGAGCTTGAACCGCGGGAGCGTCAGCCAGAAGCCGATGAAGTACTTCGCCTGGCCGATCAGCGGCGACATGCGTTCGGCGCGGGCGGCGACCGCCGCACCGAGGCCGGCCTCCGCCACGTTCACGAAGTAGCGCGCCTCCTCGCCGTCCGGCGTGGTGAATCCGATCCGCCCGACGTCGAGGGGATACGTGTTGTCGCCGACGAGGTGATGGCAGGCTCTGGTCGCGTCGCCCGGCAGGCCGAACGTCCGGATGAAGTCGGATCCGCTCCCTGCGGCGACCACGCCGAGGACCGGATCGGGGACGATGGGCTTCTCCTCCCCGTCGAACATGCCGTTCACGACCTCGTGGACCGTTCCGTCCCCGCCGACGGCCACGACGAATCTGCCGCCGGCCTCGAGGGCCTCGCGCGTGAACCGCGTCGCGTCGCCCCGGCCCTTCGTCCTCAGCAGCCGGTACGGGAGGCCGCGCGCGCGGAGCGTGCGTTCCAGCTCGGGGATCTCCTCGCCCACGTGCCGGCGGCCCGCGTGCGGGTTCACGACGACCGTGAGCTCGCCGAAGGGACCGGGGGACGAGGGAGACATGCGCGAATCCTAGTCGCGCCTAGACACCCGTGTAGGCGACGACGCCACGGTTCACCGCCACCACCGCCCGACCGAACACCTCCGCGGTCGCCGGCGGTGCCACGTCCTCGATCTGGCGCAGGAGGTCCAGCAGCTGTTTGCAGGTCCGGACGAAATCGCCCGGGGACATGCCGGTCTCGCGCAGTACGAGCTCGAGCGGGTCGCCGCTCGCCCACCGGTGGATCGGCGTCGCGAACCCGTCCTCGAGCTCCCGGCTGAGCTCGACCTGGTGGCGATCCTCCACGGATCGGATCCGCGTCCACGTCGCCTGCAGCCGCCGGTACCGCTCGGCCGCGGCGGCCGTAGGCATCTCCCCCGGCGTCGGCACCCGCTCGCGCGACTCGTACACGACGGTCGAGACCACCGAGGCGATCTCGGGGGGCTCGAGGCCGTCGAACACGCCCTCCGCCAGTGCCTCGGAGACCAGCACGTCGCCCTCGCCGTAGATCCGGGCCAGGGTGCGACCCTTCGGCATGATCGAGAACGCCTGCACGTACCCGAGCTCCTCCAGCACGCCGAGCACGCGGTCGAACTGCCGCGCCAGGGTCTCGGTCCGGGTCCGGATCCGGCGTTCGACGCCGTGCAGCTGGCGTTCCATCTGGAACGCGCGGGCCGCCCAGCGCTCGTGCGTCGAGCGATCGGGGCATGCGTGGCACGGGTGTTCCTCGGCCATCCGCTCGTACCGCGCGGCCTCCCGTTCGGCCTGCTCGTCCACCCGGCTCCGCCGCTTCCGCGCCGGCCGGACGTCGAGCGCGACGAGCTTGGCGGCGAGGTCGCGGCGATAGCGAGCGCTCCGGACGCTCCCCGACCTCGGGAGCGGGACCTTCGTCAGGACCTCCGGCGGGTCCTCGAAGTCCCGCGCCGACAGGCGGAAGAACTTGCGGTCCTGCGCGAGCACGTTCGGGCGGCCGTCGCGGTTCGAGAGCACCACGGCGAGGCCGCGCCGCTTGGCTCGCGGCACGAAGACGACGTCGCCGGGCCGTAGGGCCCCGAGGCCTTCGCGCACGGCCTCCAGCCGTCCCCGCTGCCTACCCGAACGTGCCTGCTCGCGGATCCGCTCGGCGCGTTCGCGGAGCGCCCAGTACTCGATGAAGTCGCCCAGGTGGCACCGCATCTGCTCGCGGTAGCCGTCGAGGTAGGCCTTGTCGCGTTCGAGCTGGCGTTCGAGCGCGACGACGCCGCGGTCCGCGAGGAACTGCGCGAACGACGAGTTCAGGAGGTGGTGGGTCTCCTCGCGCGAGTAGTTCCGGACGAGGTTCACGGCCATGTTGTACGACGGGCGGAACGAGGACGTGAGCTCGTAGCTCCGGGTCGACGCGAGCGAGGCCACCCGCTCGAACTGGACCTGGCGCTGGAAGACGACGACCGCGTGGCCGAGCTCGTCGATCCCCCGCCGGCCCGCGCGCCCGGTGAGCTGCGTGTACTCGCCCGGCGTGAGCAGCTCGTGGCGTTCGCCCTGGAACTTCCACAGGTCCTCGATCACGACCGACTTCGCCGGCATGTTGATGCCGAGCGACAGCGTCTCGGTCGCGAACACGACCTTGACGAGCCCCGCCTCGAACAGCTCCTCGACGGTCTCCTTGAACACCGGGAGCATCCCGGCGTGGTGAGACGCGACGCCGGCCGCGAGCGCCTCCTGGAACTCGTAGAAGCCGAGCGTCTTCAGGTCCTCGTCGTCCATCCACGCCGCCCGCATCTCCGCGAAGTCGCGGATTCGCGTCGCCTCCTCCCGCGTGGTGAGGCGGATCCCGGACGCCATGACCCACTCGACGCTGCGGTCGCAGCCCGCCCGGCTGAAGACGAAGTAGATCGCGGGGAGGAGGCCCTCGGACGACAGGGTCTCGACGACGTCCTCGCGCCGCGGGACGTAGACGCGACGGTGTCCCTCACGCGGGCGCGGGATCCTCTGGTACTGGGTCGTCCCCGAGCCTCGTCGCCGGTAGGTCTTGTACCGGACCTCCTGGCGGTCCAGGGACACGACGTAGGGGTTCGGGATCAGCTGCCCGTCCTGTTCGACGTGCATCGGGTGCAGCTCGCGGCCGATCAGGTAGTGGTGCTCGAGCGGGACCGGCCGCCGCTCCTCGATCACGACGCGCGTCGGCCCTCGGAGCGTGCCGATCCACTCGCCGAACTCCTCCGCGTTCGAGATCGTGGCCGAGAGGCAGACGACCGACACGGACAGCGGGAGGTGGATCAGGACCTCCTCCCACACCGCGCCGCGGTACGGGTCCTGCAGGTAATGGACCTCGTCCATCACGACGGTCCGCAACCCGTCGAGCGTGTCGCTGCGCTCGTACAGCATGTTGCGGAGCACCTCGGTGGTCATCACGACGACCGGCGCCTCGCCGTTGATCGTGTTGTCGCCGGTCAGCAGGCCGACCTTCGGCGCGCCGAGCCGCGCCACGAAGTCGCCGAATTTCTGGTTCGACAACGCCTTCAGCGGCGTCGTGTAGAAGCACTTGCCGCCGAGGTCCAGCGCCCGGTCTACGGCGTACTCCGCCACCACGGTCTTGCCCGAGCCCGTGGGGGCGGCCACGAGCACGGACTCGCCGTCGGCGAGGGCCTCGATCGCTTCCAGCTGGAACCCGTCGAGCGCGAAGGGGTAGCGCGCGGCGAACCGAGAGGGGTCGCTCACGGGTCGAGTCTACGGGCGCGCTCGCGGGGGCCGGTCTCAGCCGATGCCGCAACGCGCGAGATGGTCGAGCAGGAGCGCGTCGAACGCCTCGGGCGCCTCGACGTTGGTGAGGTGCCCGGCGCCATCGACCGTCTCCAGCCGGGCGCCGGGGATCTCCTGCGCCATCTCGGTCGTGATCTCGGGCGGGATCAGCCGGTCGCCGGTCGAGGTGATGACGAGCGTCGGCACGTCGATCGTCGCGAGGTCCGGCGTCGAGTCCGGCCGCACCGCCATCCCGAGGAGCGCGGCCGCGATCGCCTCGGCCGGCTGCTCCGCGATCCAGCCGCGGACCCGCGCGGCGAGCTTCTCGGGGGCGCCCTCGGAGAGCAGCGGGGGCGGATCCTCCGCGACCACGTTGCCCTCCGAGCGCAGGCGTTCGGCCAGGGCCCGCCGCCCGGCGGCTGCCTCGTCCGAGTCGCCGACCGCCCGGGTGTTGGCGAGGACGAACCCGCCGACCCGTTCGCGCGCCCGCCGCCAGAGCTCGAAGGCGACGTAGCCGCCGATCGAGAGCCCGCACACGACCGCGCGCCCGATCCCGGCCTCGTCCATCGCCGCGAGGGCGCGCTCGGCGGCGGCCGTCATGGTCGTGACGTCGCCCGCGGACTCGGAGCCGCCGAAACCGGGCAGGTTCGGCGCGACGACGGCCACCGCGGCGGGGACCGCCGCCCGCTGCGGATCCCACATCCTGGCGTCGATCGGCCAGGCGTGGAGGAGGAGCAGCCCGTCGGTCACGGGACCTGGCCGGTCGGCCCGGGCGGCTGGAGGGTCGAGGGATCGAAGAGCCCGGCCTCGGTCTGGGCCTGGACGAAGTCCGCGTACCCGCTGCTCAGGAGGTCGGCGGCGGCGTCGGCGACGCCTCGTGCCCGCGCCACCAGTTCCGCACGCTCCGGACCCTCCGCGTCGGCCGCCATCCGGAGCAGCAGGGCGGCCTGTTCGTACAGGGACACCGCCCGCGCGATATCGGCCTTAGACCCGATCACGTAGAGGACGAACTCCTGGGAGAACCCCTTGCCGCTCACCAGCTCGGACGCGTCGAGCTCCTCCAGCGCCTGCTCCGCGTTCCGCACGCTTTGGAGGGTGTTGTCGACGGTGTCGTGCAGCCCCTGGGCGTCCACCGGCTCGTCCCCCGTCTCGTTCTCGAGGTCCGTGAGCGCCTGCGTGAACTCGGGGAGCCCCGAGAAGGAGGCCGGCGGGACCGGCTGACCCAGGATCGCGAGGATCGGCGCCAAGGCGCCCTGGTACTGGTTCACGGTGGTCTGCATCCGCTCCTGGAGCTCGGCGTCGGCATTCGAGTCCCGCTCGATCAGCCACCCGACGACGAGCCCCGCGAGGAGCGCGACGCCCAGGATCGAGCCGATCGTGATCCAGAGCCCCCGCTTGGCGAGCAGGGGCTTCTTGACCGGCGTGTAGACCGGCTTGGGGCCGGGCGTGACCGAACGGCCGGTCCGACCCTTGCTCTTGCCCTTGATCGCCATACGAGAGCTCACCTAGCGCTTGAGGAGACGGCCAACGATGATAGCGGCTTCGTAGAACAGCACCATCGGGATCGTCATCGCGAGCATCGTGAACGGGTCCGAGCTCGGGGTGATCACGGCCGCGAACACGGCGATGAACAGGATCGCCCCCCGGCGCCATTGCCGGAGCTGGTCGGTCGAGATCACCCCCACCATCAGCAGGAACACGAGCGCCACGGGGAACTCGAACGCGAGGCCGAACGAGAGCGCCACGAGCATCACGAACGAGAGAAAACGGTCCCCCTCCAGGAACGGCGCGAACTCGTTCCCGGCGAACCCAAGCAGGAACGTGAGCGCCTTCGGCAGTGTCCAGTAGGCGAACAGGGCACCGAGCGCGAACAGCAGCACCGCGGACAGGACGAACGGGACCGCCATCCGGCGCTCGCGCTTCGTGAGCCCGGGCACGATGAAGGCCCAGATCTGGTACAGGATCACGGGCATCGCGATCAGCAGGCCGAGGAAGAAGACGAGCTTCAGCTTGATCAGTGCGGGCTGGAGCGGCCCGAAGAACGACAGGGCGCAGTCCTCGGTCACCCGGCGCCCGGGCGGCACGGTCTGCAGGTAGTCGCAGTACGGCCCGGTGAGCAGGTCGATCACCGGGTCGTACAGGAACCAGCCGATGAAGGCGCCGACGCCGATCGCGGCTGCCGCCACGACGATCCGGTACCGCAACTCCGTCAGGTGTTCGACGAGGGACATGGTCCCGTCGGGATCGCGGCTCGGCCGCCGGCGGAGCCGTTCGGGGATCAGCTTCATCACGGACGGCCGGGCTCAGGCGCCGGCGGAGCGATCCGGCGGGTCCTCGGGTGCCGCCGCCGGCCGAGGCGCCGGCGTCTTCGGTTCGGAGAGGTCGACGCGGAACGAGCGTTCGACCTCCTGCCGCGCCTTGCGGATCTCGCGGAGGCCGCGACCGAGCGTCCGCGAGACCTCGGCGATCTTGTCCGGCGGGAGCGGCTCCCGGGCCGACGGCACGGGATCCGAGCCCTTCCCGTCGTCCGTGGCGGCGGGGTCGCCGCTCGACCCGTTGGGCGGCTCCTCGTCGAGGTTCACCTCGATCGTCCGCTTGACGTCGTCCTGGGCCTTGCGGAGCTCGCGCAGCCCCCGGCCGATCGAGCGGCCGAGCGAGGGCAGGCGCTGGGGTCCGACGACCACCAGCGCGATCACGAGGATGAGCAGGAGCTCCTGCGGACTGATGTTGAACATGGGCGTCCTACGATCAGCGCTCGCGCCCGGGAGCACCCGGGCGTCTCATCCTACCGCCGGCCGGTCGGAGCACGGCCGCCCGGCCTGCGGCCCGAACGCGAGGAGGCCCGCTCCGCCTGGGCGCCGATCTCGGCCGCGACCGGGCCGACCTCCTGCTGGAACCGCGAGAGCGCCCGGCCGAGCACGAACAGGTGCCGGATCAACGCGATCAGCACCGCGAGCGCGGCCGCGGCCGTCACGAGCCCGATCACGAGCCAAACGATCGCGGGGGTGGTCACAGGGCGATGCTAGCGGACCGGCCCCGACGGGGGGCGGAATCACTGCGCGGCGAGGAACTCCCGGATGATCGAGTCGTCCTTCAGCTGGAAGTGGAAGTCGATGACGTCGTCGATCGTGAAGGAGGGGCCGCCGGGCAGGGGGCCGCGCGGGTCCTCGACCTCCGGCTCGGCGTCGAAGAGCTCCGGGGTGCCGCCCGAGCCCCGATCGGCGACGTCCACCCCGGCCGAGACGAGCAACGCCACGATCTTGCGGTCCGCGCGCTTCTCGACCGGCTCCATGCAGGTCGGGCAGTCGAAGCGGTAGGTGCCTTCGCGGCCGCCCCGCAGGACCTGCAGCAGGATCGACTCGGGTCCCATGTCGACCTCGCCACACCGCGGGCAGGTGGTCCGGATCGTGGTCATGTCTTCCGAGGTATCGACCGTGGCGCGCCGTGGCTTGAGCGCGGCCTCATGGGAGCCTCGCTCAGGCGTACCGCTCGAGCGTGCGGCCGGCGAGCTCACGGACACGGCCGCGCAGCCCTTCGGGCGCCACGACCTCGGCGTCGGACCCGAGCCGCAGGAGCAGGCGCTCGACCCATTCGAGGCGGCCGGCAGGCAGCTCGACCTCGAGCCGGCCGTCGTCGAGTTCGGACTCGCGGACCGTCTCGTAGTACTCGGCCACCCAGCGCGCCTCCGGGTCGAGCCTCAGGGTCACCGCGACGTCGTCGTTCCCGGCCGTGTACAGCGGCCGCCCGGCGCCCCGAAGGCCGCGGGGCTCGAAGCGGTTCCCGGCCGATGCCACCGACCGGATCCGGTCCGCCCGGAACAGGCGCTCGGCATCCGAACGGTGATCCCAGGCCACGACGTACCAGTGCCCGATCTCGAAGAAGATCTCCTCGGGGTCGATCTCCCGGTCCGTGGTCTCCGCCGCAGAGGCCGCGTAGTACTCGATCCGGAGGCGCTCGTGCTCCTCGACCGCGCGCCGGAGCTCGCCGAGCATCTCCACCTCCCCGCCGGCGGACGCCGTCTCCACCCGCTCGGGCAGCTCCCCGAGGGCCTCGGGGCCGAGCCCGGCCGCGAGCTTGCCCAGCGCCGACGCGAGGGCCGGCGCCTCGTCGAGCCCGGGCACGGCGGCGATCCCGGCGCCTCGGACGTAGATCGCGAGCGCCTCGGCCCTCGTCAGCCGGAGCGGCCGTGCGAAGTAGTCGGCCATGCCGATCCAGATCCGGCCTTCCTGGATGTCGACGTCGATCAGGTCACCCGGCCCGTACGGCGGCAGGCCGGAGACGAAGAGCAGGTCGAGGTCGGCGAGCAGCTCCCGCTCGGAGACGCCGAAGAGGCGCGTCGCCTCCTCCACCGACGTCCCCGGGTGTCGGACCAGGTACGGCACCACGACGAGCAGGCGCCGGAGCCGCTCCGAGGCCTTGGGCGGAACCGAGCGCGCTCGACCGGTCACGCGGACACCGCTACGCGCGGGCGAGCGTCTCGAGCGCGCCCACGACCTCGGCGCGCAGCTCCGGCGGGTCGACGGCCTCAGCCTCGGGCCCGAACGACAGGACCCAGGACGCGAGGCTCTCGCCCGGCTGCCAGGGGACGCGGACCTCGACCCACCCGTCCTTGCGGGTCCCCACGACCTCGGCGTTCGCGACGTCCCTCGCGCCCCACCACGCGACCTCGGGGGAGAACGCGATCGTGGCCGTCGTCTCGGGCTCGCCCGGGCCCCACGGCCCGGCCCGCACGTGGTCCGCGGCCCGGAAGCCGTCGGGCGGCGCGCTCCCCTCCCCCGCCGACCCGATCGCACCCGAGATCCTCGAGAGCCGGAACGACCGGATCTCCTCGCGGCCGCGGTCGAACCCGACGAGGTACCAGTGGCCACCGCGCACGGCGAGGCCGAACGCGTCCACGTCGCGTTCGGACCGCTCGCCGCGTGAGCTCCGGTACGAGAAGCGGACCCGCCGCTGTCCCGCGACCGCGTCCGCGGCCTGCCCGAGGTTCGGATCCCGGCCGCCGCCCGCCGGCCCGGCGCCGATGCCCGCGAGCAAGCCCTCGTCGGAGGTCGACAGGAGCTTGCGCACCGCGTCCTCGGCCGACGGATCGCCGGCCGAGCGCACCGCGACGAACAGCGCGGAGATCTCCTCGGGCGTGAAGGCGATATCCGGCAGGTAGTAGCTCGCCTTGTCGATCGTGTACCCCTGTTCCACGTCCCACGCATCGACGGCCACGACCTCGATCGGGACCCCGATGTCGCGCAGGATGTCCTTGTCCCGTTCGAACATCCGCTTGGCCGAGGCGGGATCCCCCTGCCCGTACCCCTCGGCGAGCTTCTCGCGGATCCGGTCGAACGTGAGCGGCGTCGGCGACTCGAGCAGCAGGGCGACGAGGTTGACCAGGCGTTCCAGCGGGTGCATCGCGCGCCGCATCATACTCTCGGCATGTCGGCGGTCCGGTTGCGGCGCGGCGTGGTGGTCCGCGTGCTCGGCGAGCGGCCGGGCGCCCTCGAGGTCGAGGTGGAGGTCGACGACGAGCGCTCCCCGGCGATCGCATTCCCCGACCTCGTGGGGCCGGTCCGCGACGGGGACACGGTCGTCCTGAACACCTCGGCACGGACGCTCGGGCTCGGGACCGGTGGGATGGATCTCGTCGTGGCGGTCGAGGGCGGGAGGGCGCTCGACCTCGGCGACGTCGGTCGGGTGATGAAGGCTCGGTACACGCCTCTGCAGGCAGCCGTCAGCAGCGTCGAGGAGACGCACCGCGACGCGCTCGAGGGCTCCACGGGACTCTCGGGCACGCCGGTGGTGTGTGCCCCGCTGCACTCGATGGTCGGGCCGGTCGCGGCCGGGGCCCGGGTGGCGGGTGCCGGTCGCGTCGTCTACGTCATGACCGACGGCGCGGCGCTGCCCGGAGCCTTCTCGCGCCAGGTCCCGCGCCTGCGCGACGCGGGACTGCTGGCCGGGTTCGTCACGTGCGGGCAGGCGTTCGGGGGCGAGCTCGAGGCCGTGACGATCTGGAGCGCGCTCCTGGCCGCCGTCGAGATCGCGGAGGCGGACGTCGTCGTCGTCGCGGACGGCCCGGGCAACCTGGGCACCGACACCACGTGGGGCGTGAGCGCGCTCGCGAGCGGTCACGCGCTGAACGCGGTCGCCGCGCTCGGCGGCGCGCCCGTGGCCGCGCTCCGGATCTCCTTCGCCGATCGGCGCGAACGCCATCGCGGCGTGTCGCATCACACGCTGACGATCCTGGATCGCGTCTGCACGGCCGCGGCCAACGTCGCCGTGCCGGCGCTCGACGGGCCGGACCGCGATGCCGTGTGGGACGCGCTCCGAGAGCGCCGGCTCGAGGAACGTCACCAGCTCGTCGAGACCGACGGGCGGCCGGCGATCGACGAACTCGAGCGCGCCGGGATCGAGCCGGAGTCCATGGGCCGCACCCGCACCGACGATCCCGCGTTCTTCCTCGCGGCCGGGGCGGCCGGCGTGCTCGCGGGCAGGATGGCGGCTCGCGTTGCGACGTGGCGGTCGGAGGACGGCTGAGGTAGCCGCCGAACGGCGTCGGCTCTCGGTCGTCCGCGGACAGCCGCCATCCGGTCTCCGCCGTTCGCCGGGGTGAGCGCTCGCGCCCCAAGCGTCACATGTGTGCGATCAGCTGCTCGACGCGCTCGTCGACGCTGCGGAACGGGTCTTTGCACAGCACGGTCCGTTGCGCCTGATCGTTCAGCTTGAGGTGCACCCAGTCCACGGTGTAGTCGCGGCGCTTCTGCTTCGCTTGGCGGATGAAGTCACCGCGGAGCTTCGCGCGGGTGGTCTGCGGCGGCTCGCGCATCGCGCGCTGGACGTCCTTCTCGGTGACGGCTCGCTCCATCTTCCCCGCGCGCTCGAGCAGATGGTAGAGCCCGCGCGTCCGGTTCACGTCGTGGTACGCGAGATCGAGCAGCGCCACGCGCGGGTGCGAGAGCGCCAGCTGGTGCCGCTCGCGGTACCGGTCGATCAGTACGCGCTTGGCCACCCAGTCCACCTTGCGGACCAGGCGCTCCGGCTCCTGCAGGATCAGCGCGTCGAGCGAGTCGCGCCACTCCTGGAGCAGCTGCTTGGACTGCGGGTCCGTGCCCCGGCGCTCGAGGAACCGCTCCGTGCGGTCGAAGTACTCCTCCTGCACCTCGATCGCCGAGAGCTCTCGCCCGTTCGCGAGCCGAACCTTCTTCCGGCACGAGACGTCGTGGCTGATCTCCCGGATCGCCCGGATCGGGTTCTCGAGGGAGAGGTCGCGCATCACGGTGTTCGCCTCGACCATCCGCAGCACGAGGTCGGTGATCCCGACCTTCATCCAGGTGCTGAACTCGGACATGTTCGAGTCGCCGACGATCACGTGCAGGCGCCGGAACCGCTCGGCGTCCGCGTGCGGCTCGTCGCGGGTGTTGATGATCGGCCGCGACCGCGTCGTCGCCGAGGAGACGCCCTCCCAGATGTGCTCGGCGCGCTGCGCGATGCAGTACACGGCGCCCCGCGGCCCGTGCAGGACCTTCCCGGCGCCGCACCAGATCTGCCGGGTGACGAAGAACGGGATCAGCATGTCGGCCATGCGCGCGAACTCGCCCTGGCGCGCGACGAGGTAGTTCTCGTGGCAGCCGTAGGAGTTCCCGGCCGAGTCGGTGTTGTTCTTGAACAGGAAGACCTGCCCGCTGATGCCCTCCTCGTGGAGCCGGACCTCGGCCGCCGCGAGGAGCGCCTCGAGGATCCGCTCCCCCGCCTTGTCGTGGGCGACGAGGTCCGCGATCTGGTCGCACTCGGGCGTGGCGTACTCGGGATGGGAGCCCACGTCGAGGTACAGGCGCGCCCCGTTCTCCAGGAACACGTTCGAGGAGCGGCCCCAGTGCACGACGCGCCGGAACAGGTAGCGGGCCACCTCGTCCGGCGACAGGCGCCGCTGCCCGCGGAAGGTGCACGTGACGCCGTACTCGTTCTCGAGCCCGAAGATGCGCCGTTCCACGCCCCGAGTGTAGGCCCGGGCACCCCGCTCGGTGGGGAGGCGCCTCAGGCGCCGAGGATCTCGGTGACCTCGTCGTCGCCCAGCCGGCGGAACTTCCGCCTCGCCGGGCGCGTGCGGTCGAGGACGCCGGCCTCGATCTGGCCGGCCTCCACCTGGCGGCCCTCGGCCGTCGAGAGCGCCTTCACGGACTCGCGCACCGCGGTCGCGAGGTCCCACTCGGGCTGGAACGCCGCCTTCACGGCGTTCGTGAGCTCCTCGGTATGCCCGCCGATCGCGACGTACCCATGCTCGTCGGTGACCGTCCCGTCGTAGAGCACGTGGTAGACCTCGTTGCGTCCCGCGTCCTCGGCGATCTCGGCCACGAGGATCTCGACCTCGTACGGCTTCATCTGCTGCGTGAAGATCGTCGAGAGCGCCTGCGAGTAGGCGTTCGCGACGTCGCGCGCGCGGACATCCTCGCGGCCGTAGGAGTAGCCGCGGAGGTCGGCGAGACGCACGCCGCTGATCCGCAGGTCCTCGAACTCGCTGTACTTTCCGACGCCGGCGAACGCGATCCGGTCGTAGATCTCGCTGATCTTGTGCAGGGTGGCGCTCGGGTTCTCGGCCGTGAACACGAGCCCGTCCGAGTACTCGACGCAGACGACCGATTTGCCGCGGGCGATCCCCTTGCGCGCGAACTCCGAGCGGTCCTTCATGAGCTGCTCGGGCGGGACGTACGGCATGAAGCTCACGAGACGCCCCCCTCGCGGCTCGCGCCGCCTGCGCCCTCGTTGGCGGCCATCACGGCCTCGTAGGCCGCGCGGACGTCTTCCTCGGAGACCGCCTCGGCCCCCGAGCCCGAGGCGACGATCACCGTCGGGAAGATCCCTCTTGCTGGGTCCGGGCCGCCCGTGCCCGCGTCCTCGTGCGACGCGTCCACCAGCGCCTCGACGACCACGCGGAGCGCCTCGGCCCGGTCGAGGCCGGGCCGCCAGCGCTTCTTGAGCGAGCTCCGCGCCGGGCGCCCGCCCGACCCCGTCGCGTGGAAGTCGTCCTCCTCCCAGCGGCCGCCGGTCGCGTCGTAGTAGAAGATCCGGCCCTCGTTCCGCCGCTCGTCGAACCCGCCGAACAGCGGCACCACGACCAGCCCCTGCATCGCCGCCGGCAGGTTGCCGCGGATCATCTGCGCGAGGCGGTTGGCCTTGCCCTCGAGCGAAAGGCGGTCGCCGGTGATCTTCTCGTAGTGCTCGAGCTCCAGCTGGAACAGCCGGACGAGCTCGATCGCCTGGCCCGCCGCGCCCGCGATCGCGATGACCGAGAACCCGTCCGCGGCGAAGACCTTCTCCATGCGTTCGTCGGCGATCGCGAACCCCTCGGTGGCCCGTCGGTCGCCGGCGAAGGCGACGCCCTCGGCGAACTTCAGCCCGACCACGGTCGTGCCGTGCATTGGCGTGACGGCGTCCGTGACGGGCTGGGGCAGGGCCTCGGGGCGGGTCGTGCGGATGAGGTCGAAGAAGCTGGGGTTCGCGCCGATCGGACCGCCCGGCGCCCCGGGGGGCGGCAGCGGGCCGTCCGTCATTCCCCGCCCTTCTGGACGTAGGACTTCACGAACTCCTCGGCGTTCTCCTCCAGGACGGAGTCGATCTCGTCGAGGATGTCGTCCATCTCCTCCTTGAGCTTCTCGCCCTTGGAGGCCGTCTCGACCTGTCCGGCGTCGTCGCCGCCCTCGCCGCCGGAACGCTTCTGGGTCTTCTTCTGCTCCTGCTCCTGAGGCACGATCGCTCCTTCAGCTCGCCGCGGTGCCGCCGATCGTCCGCGTCCGACCCATCCTACCCGGGTGGGGTGTTACGACCGCAGCAGCTCGACGAGGGCCGCCGCGTCTTCCGCGCGCTCGAGCAGGTCGTCCACGTGGACCTTCGTCCCCTTCAGCGGCTCGCGCATCGGGACGCGCTGGAGCGCATCCGCGCCGATGTCGAAGATCATCGAGTCCCACGACGCGGCGGCGATCGCGTCGGGGTACGCGGCGATGCATCGGCCGCGGAAGTAGGCCCGCGTGTCCTCGGGCGGCTCCATGACGGCGCGCTCCACCTCGTCCTCAGAGACTAGGCGCTCGACCTGCCCGGCCGCGGCGAGGCGATGGTAGAGCCCCTTCGCACGGTCGACGTCGTGATACTGCAGGTCGATCAGCCGGAGCTTCGGGTCCGACCAGTCGAGGCCGTGTCGCTCGCGGTAGCCCTCGAGCAGCCGGTGCTTGGCCACCCAGTCGAGCTCGCGCGTGAGCTGCATCGGGTCGTCCTCGAGGCCCGCAAGGACCGACTCCCAGCGCTCGAGCACCTCGAGGTTGTCCGCGGTCGTGTCCTCCTGCTCGACGTACTTCTTCGCCCGCTCCAGGTACTCCCACTGGATCTGGACCGGGGTGAGCCGCCGCCCGTCGGATAGCAGCAGCGGCGCGCTGCAGGTGACGTCGCGCGAGACCTCGTGGAGCGCCGGCACCGGCTCGGCGAGCTCGAGCTCGGGGGCGTCGTCGTCCTCGATCATCTTGAGGACGAGCGCCGTCGTCCCGACCTTGAGGAGGGTCGCGACCTCGCACAGGTTGGCGTCGCCGACGATCACATGCAGCCGGCGGTACTTCTCGGGATCGGCGTGCGGCTCGTCGCGCGTGTTGATGATCGGGCGCTTCAGCGTGGTCTCGAGCCCGACCTCGGCCTCGAAGAAGTCGGCGCGCTGGCTGAGCTGGTACCGCTGCCCGGACCGGTCGTCCCACGAGGCCTCGCCCCCGAGCTTCCCGGCGCCGCAGAAGACCTGCCGGGTCACGAAGAACGGCGTGAGCCCGGCCACCAGGTTCGCGAACGGCACCGCGCGGTCGACGAGGTAGTTCTCGTGGGTGCCGTACGAGTTCCCCTTGCCGTCGCTGTTGTTCTTGTAGACGGCGAGCCGGTTGCCGCCCGGGAGCGCCCGCTCCACCTCGCGGAGCGAACGCTCGAGGACGCGCTCGCCCGCCTTGTCGTGGAGCACGAGCTCGCGCGGCGTCGCGCACTCGGGCGTCGAGTACTCCGGGTGTGCGTGGTCGACGTAGTAGCGCGCCCCGTTGGGCAGGATCACGTTGGCGAGCCCGAGGTCCTCCTCGGACGGCTCGCGGAGCTGCACCGGCTCGAACCCTCTGGCGTCGCGGAGCGGCGACTCCTGCTCGTAGTCCCAGCGGATCCGGCGGAGCGCGCCGGCGTAGGTGCTGATCAGGAGCGAGGAGGAGATGACCGGGTTGAACTCGGGGCTGCCGACGGCCGCGATCCCGTACTCGGTCTCGGTCCCGATGACCTTGGGGATGGCCATCCGGGGACCTTACAGGTACTGACCCGCGCTGACCCGCTCGACCTGCCGGCCCTCGGCGTCCCCGTCCCCGAGGAGCGTGCGGACGTAGACGATCCGCTCGCCCTTCTTGCCGGAGATCCGGGCCCAGTCGTCGGGGTTCGTCGTGTTGGGCAGGTCCTCGTTCTCCTTGAACTCGTCCCGGATCGCGTGGGAGAGGTCCTCGCCCTTGATCCCCTTCTCCCCCGTCGACAGGAAGCGCTTGATCGCCTCCTTCTTGGCGCGCCGCACGATGTTCTCGATCATCGCCCCCGAGTTGAAGTCCTTGAAGTACAGGATCTCCTTGTCGCCGCTCGCGTAGGTGACCTCGAGGAACCGGTTGTCGTCCGCCTCGGAGTACATGCGGTCCACCGTCGACTGGATCATCCGCCCGATCGCGGTCTTCACGTCGCCGTCGGTGCGTCCGACGTCCTCGGGATGGATCGGGACGGTGGGGTTCAGGTACTTCCTCATGATGTCGGCGGCCTGGGCGGCGTCCGGGCGTTCGATCTTGATCTTCACGTCGAGGCGTCCGGGTCGCAGGATCGCCGGGTCGATGAGGTCCTCCCGGTTGGACGCGCCGATCACGATCACGTTCTTGAGCGTCTCGACGCCGTCGAGCTCCGAGAGCAGCTGCGGCACGATCGTCGACTCGACGTCGCTCGAGATCCCACTCCCGCGGGTCCGGAAGATCGAGTCCATCTCGTCGAAGAACACGATGACCGGTAGGCCCTCCTCGCTCCGCTCCTTCGCCCGCTGGAAGATCTGCCGGATCTGGCGCTCGGTCTCGCCGACGTACTTGTTGAGCAGCTCGGGTCCCTTGATGTTGAGGAAGTACGAGTGCGCGTCCTGCCGTCCGGTCCGCTCCTTCACCTTGTCGGCGAGCGACTTCGCGACGGCCTTGGCGATCAGCGTCTTGCCGCAGCCGGGCGGCCCGTAGAGAAGCACGCCCTTCGGCGCCTCGAGCTGGTGCTCCTGGAACAGCTCCGCGTACAGGAACGGGAGCTCGACCGCGTCGCGGATCGCCTCGATCTGGCCCTCGAGCCCGCCGATGTCCTCGTACGACACGTCCGGGATCTCCTCGAGGACGAGCTCCTCGACCTCCTCCTTCGGCAGCTTCTCGAGCGCCACCGTGGAGCGCGGGTCGATCAGGAGCGGGTCGCCGGCGCGGATCGACTCGGTGAGCAGTCCCGCCGAGAGCGTCGCGACGAGCTCCTCGTCGCCGCGGCCGACCACGACCACCCGGTCGTCCCCGAGGCGGTCCTTCACCCGCATCACCTCGCCCGCGCGGTCGGGGTCGAGCACCTCCACGATGTTCAGCGCCTCGTTCAGGATTACCTCGACGCCCTTACGCAGGCGGGCGGGATCGAGGTCTGGCGAGGCGTTCACGCGCATCTTGCGGCCGGCCGTGAAGACGTCGGCCGAGCCGTCCTCGTTGGTCGCCAGGTAGACGCCGAACGACGCGGGCGGCTGGCTGAGCTTCTCGACCTCCTCGCGGAGGCCCTCGATGCGCTCCTTCTCCGACTGAAGCGTGCCGGCGAGCTTCTCGTTCTGCGAGAGGGCCCGCGAGAGGTCCGAACGCGCCTCGAGGAGCTTGTCCTCGAGCAGCTTGACCTGGCGGGGAGCGTTGGTGAGCCGGCGGCGCAGGAGGGAGATCTCGTCCTCGAGGAAGCGCACCTGCGTCTGCAGCTCGTGGATCTGCTTCTCGTACGTCTCCTGCCGTTCCCGTGCGTCCGGCTCGGGCATCTCCTCGACCTCCAGCGTTGCGGAAGTGTACCCCCGCTCTTCCCGTGCACCGGGGAGGCCGGGGGAGGTCTTCCGGCCTATGTGGATACGGTTTCGGCAGGCGAGCGGTTTGACCTGAGTCCTACGTCATCACTCGTCGGTGACGCGCCTCGCGACCGTCAGGAACCCCGTGTGCGCCACCATCCGGTGGTCCGGCCGCATGCTCCGTTCGGTCACGTGCCACGAGCGTCGGAGCACCTCGAACGTCTCCAGGTGCTCGAACCCGGCCCGCCCGAGCGCGAGGACGAGCTGCTGGACCTGCACGGTCGTCGGCAGGTAGGTCCCGACGATCGCGCCCGGGGGCATCACCGCGGCGAGCGCCTCGAGCGCCGCCCACGGCTCGGGCAGATCGAGGACGGCGCGGTCGAACGACTCTCCGCCTTCGGCCACCTCCCGGACGTCGCCCGCGCGGAGCTCGAGCCAGTCCGGCAGTTTGCCGAGGAACGACTCGATGTTGATCGCCGCCTTCGATTGGAATTCCTCGCGCACGTCATAGGAGACGACGCGACCCTCGGGTCCCGTCGCGCGGCACAGCGCGAGCGTCAGCGACCCCGATCCCGTGCCGGCCTCGAGCACCCGCGCCCCGGGATGCACGTCGACCTCGACGAGGATCGCGCCGACGTCCTTGGGGTAGATCACCTGCGCGCCGCGCGGCATCTTCAGGACGAAGTCCGCCATCCGCGGCCGGAACGCGCGGAACGCCATCCCGGTGGCCGAATGCACGACGACCCCTTCGTCCGACCCGATCACGAGATCGTGCGGCACGCCGCCGCCGTGCGAATGCCACGTCTCCCCCGCACGCAGCGTCATCAGGTATCGGCGCCCGCGCTGGTCAACAAGCAGGATCCGCTCCCCGACCTCGAACGGTCCGCTCATCTCGCCGTCGTCCCGTAGATCTCGACCGGAAGGACCTCCTCGGACAGGTTCGCGACCATCTCGCGCTCGGCTCGCTCGTCGGCGTCCGCCGGCGGCGCCCCCAGTCGGCCCCATTGCTCCTTCCCGCCCGCCCGCGGCTCTCCGAGCCGCTCCCCCAGGATCTGGGCCTGCGCACGGCAGAACGCGCAGAACCGACCCGTGGTGGGCTGGCCGCAGCGCTCGCAGGGCGCGAGCTCGACCGCGTCCTGCTCGGCGAACAGCGGCGCGGCGCGCTCGAGATAGCCGAAGAAGAACTGCGCCTTCGTTCCGGGCGAGGTGGACTCGAGGCGATTCATCGCCTCCTTGTAGCGGAGCTGCGTGTTCCCCGAGACGAGCGGGCACTCCTCCACGACGTAGTCGATCCCGCGCAGGAACGCGTACGCGGCCGTCTCGAGCTCCGAGAGCCGGAACAGGGGCTTCACCTTGCGCGCCAGGCCCTCCTCGGCCTCGAGGACCGGGAACTGGCGGGCGATGTAGTCGGTCTGCCACCGCAGCGTGTTGCCGAGCAACGTGGCCGCCTCGTCGTCGAGGTTGTGGCCCGTCGCGATGACGTCGTAGCCGCCCTCGCGAGCGGCGCGGTTGAAGACGTAGCGCTTCGAGAGACCGCAGACCGCGCACGTGGAGCGCGAACCCTTCCTGCCGGCCGTCGGGATGTCGAACCCGTAGTCGCGGGCGAGGTCGACCTCTACCAGGCCGGCCCGCCGCTCCCGCGCGAACGACCGCGCGACCTCGGCCGAGCGGGACGAGTACTCGCCGATCCCGAGGCCCAAGTACAGGCCGTCGGCCCGGTAGCCGAGGTCGAGGAGCACGTCCCAGAGCGCGAGCGAGTCCTTGCCGCCCGAGACGGCGACCAGGACGCGATCGGAGGGCCCGAGCATGTCGTAGGCCTCGATCGCGCGCTTCACCTGCTCGCGGACGTGGCGGAGGAAGCAGCCGCGACAGAACGCCGCGTTATGGCGCCGGAGCTCGACGATCGCGGGCGCCTTGCAGCGGCGGCACTTCATGCGGGTCGGCCGCGCGCCGCCGCTGATCACCGGCCGGACCTCGATCACATCCTCGTCGCTCACGCGGTCCTCGCGCGTGAGCAGCTCGCGCTCGCGGATCACGAGCACGGTATCCGGGTCGATGCCGAGCTCACCGAGCACGTCGTGCATCCGTCGGTCGCCTGCGAGCTCGACCTCACGGTCGGGATTTCGGAGCCTCACCTTCACAGAGGTCAGGCTAGCGCACCGCCCGTCCAGGCCGTCCCGAGATCGCCCAGAGGGCGGAGGCGTCAGCCGGTCGGGACCGGGTTCACCCCCAGGCGCACCGTGAGCTCCTCCTGGCTGCCGTCGGCACGCACGACGCCCACCTGCACCTCGTCGTCGGGCCGGTGCGAACGGATCAGCTCCCCGAGCCCCTCGGAGTCGGTGACCGGCTGCCCGTCGAACGTGACCACCACGTCGCCGACCTCGAAGCCCGCCCGGTCGGCGGGGCCGTTCTCGACGACGTTCAGGATCACGGCGCCCTCGTCCACCGGCGGGTTGAACTCGAACTGGATCTCCGGGTCCGAGGCGTCGCTCGAGCCGACGCCCATGAACGCAACCGGCTGCGACGGGTTCTCGGCGGCCTGGAAGATCACGGGCTCGGCGGCGTCGATCTGGATCGCGAAGCCGATGTTCTCAGCGCTCCCCGCACCGGCGGAGTTGATCCCGACCACCTCGCCGGCGAGGTTCACGAGCGGGCCGCCCGAGTTCCCGGGGTTGATCGCCGCGTCGGTCTGGATGACGTCGGTATACACGCGCTCCTGGTTCGGGCCGCACTCGGTCGTCGGGCAGTTCAGGTCCTGCACGGTGACCTGACGCGTGAGCGACGAGACCACGCCGGTCGTGACGGAGGGGCCACCCGCCAGGCCGAGCGCGTACCCGATCGCGACGACGCGCTGGCCGAGCTCGAGGTCGCCCGAGCTGCCCAGCGCGACGGTCGGCAGATCGGTCGCGTCGATATCCAGGACCGCGAGGTCGTCCTGGACGTCCCCGCCGATCACCCGCGCGTCGTAGCTGATGGGCTCCTCGTCGGATGTGAGGACCGTGACCTTCGTAGCGCCCTCGACGACGTGGAAGTTCGTCACGATGATGCCGTCGGAGCGCACGATGAACCCGGTGCCCTCGCCCCCGCCCTGGTCCGTGGTCACGACGACGTTCACGACCGCAGGGAGCACGTCACGCACGACGCCGACCACCCCGTCCGCGTCGGCCACGGGCGATGTTGCCGACGGGGAGGGGAACTCCGCCCTGGGCTCGGCCACGGTGCGCGTCTGGCCCGTGGTGCAGGCAGCGAGCGTGAGCGCCGAGGCCGCGATGAGGGGGACGAGGGAACGCTTCATGTCGATCTCTCCAGTCTGTCCGGTCCGGCGTGGATTCGACACGGAAGCGAGGAGGTTCATCCGTCCCGCGCGGAGCTTGCGTGGAGGTCGGCGTCAGGGTCGCGGGAGGAGCCCGGCACCCTCGACGACCTGCGGGATCGCATCCTCGTGATTGATCGTCATGAGGTGGATCCCTCGCACGCCGGGGATGTCCCGGACCTGCTCGACGATCTCGAGCGCGATCCGTACTCCCTCGGCCCGCTGGTCCTCGGGCGCACGCGCCTCCATCCGCTCGATCACCCGGTCGGGCACGTCCACGCCCGGGACCTGGTCGCGCAGGTACCGCACCCCCCGGGCCGAGCTCGGGACGAACACCCCCGCGAGGATCCACACCTGGTCGAGCAGCCCGAGCTCGCCGCAGCGGGCCATGAACAGCCGCATCTTGTCGAGGTTGAAGCAGATCTGGGTCTGGATGAACTCCGCCCCCGCCTCGACCTTCATCCCCACCCGCATCGGGCGGAACTCGAGCGGCGGGGCGAACGGGTTCTCGACGGCCCCGATCAGGAAGCTCGGCGCCCCGGTGAGCTGGCGCCCCGAGAGGTACACGCCCTCGTCCCGCATGATCCTCGCGATGCGGAGCAGGTGCACCGAGTCGATGTCGTAGAGCGGCTTGGCCTCGGGGTGATCCCCGACCGACACGTCGTCGCCCGTCATACACACGATGTTCCGGACGCCGAGCGCCGCCGCCCCGAGCAGGTCCGCCTGCAGCGCGAGGCGGTTCCGATCGCGGCACACGAACTGCATGATCGGCTCGACCCCGTCGTCGGCAAGCAGATGCGCCGCGGCGAGCGGAGAGATGTGCGCGTGCGCGGCGCTGTTGTCGGTGCAGTTCACCGCGTCGACGCTGCCGCGCAACAGTTCCGCGAGCCTCGTAACCGAACCGGGATCGGCCGAGTCGCTCGTCTGGAGCTCCGCCGTGACCACGAACTCGCCCGCGAGCAGCAGCTTGTGCAGCCGGCTCCGGGGCTCGGTCACGCCGTCCGCTCCGCGCCCCCCGCTCGCCTCGGGTTCGCGCCGGCATTCCACCCGGCTGGCACCTGACGGTCGCGTCCGGTAAGCAGGTTCTCCCACGATCCGGTCTCCTGCAGCCTCCAGTCCGTCGGCCGTTCTACGTGGGCCATGTGCGAACGCCACAGCGGCAGGCGCCGAGAGCCCTCCCACGCGCTCACCCAGACGCACTTCATCTCCGGCACGACCTCGCAGCTCCCGTCCTGCAGCGTGCCGCCGCACGGCCCGTTCCGCAGGTTCTTGGGGCACCGCATCGGGCACGACATGCCCGTGGAGTGAAGGATGCACTGCCCGCACATGCGGCAGTCCCAGATGGCCTCCTTCGTGGGACGCTCGATCAGCAGCAGGGCCTTGCGGAACCCGCGCGCCGGCGGCGCCGTCTGGGGCGGCCGCCGGTCGAGCCCTGGCCGTCGCACGGTCAGTCCTGGCGGAGCGAGGCCGCCGGGACCTCCTTCTTGGGATCGATGAACGGGATCGTCGCCGTGCTCACCTGCAGCGGCCCGAGCTCGGACTCGACGTCGATCCGGGTCCCCGGCGCCGCGAGGTCGATCGGGACCCAGGCGTAGCCGATGTTCCGTTCGAGCCGCGGCGACCAGATCGCATCGGTCACCCTGCCCACCTGCCTCCCGTCGCGCAGCACGGGCCAGAACCACGAGAGCTCGGCGCGGAGCTCGTCGCCCGGCCACTCGACCCCCACGAGCTTGCGGTCGACCCCCTTGGCCTTCAGGGCCTCGAGCGCTTCCTTGCCGATGTACTCCTGCGGCTGCTCCTCGACCAGGTGCTCGAGCCCGGTGATGTGCAGCGGCGTATCCTCGTGGGTCATGTCGGAGTTGTAGTTCATGATGCCGGCCTCGATCCGCCGGGCCTCGACGGGCGCCACCGGCCGGATCGCGAACTCGTCGCCGGCCTCGAAGATAGCGTTCCAGAGGTCGTCGCCGCGCGTGGGGTCGAGCAGGTTGACCTCGAAGCCCTGCACCGCGGTCCATCCCGTGCGGCTGATCAGCACCGGGATGTCCTTGATGTCGAACCACTCGCACCAGTAGTACTTCAGGTCGTAGATCGCCGCCCCGACCAGCTTCTCGAGCGTCTTGGCGGCCTTCGCGCCCTGGACCTGCATCGGGTACGCGTGCGGATACGAGATCTCGACGTCCAGCGGCGACTGCGACGCGACGCCGAGCGCGTACAACCCGGCGTCCGAGTCCGCGAGCTGCATCCACCATCGGTTCTCGTCCACGTGCAGGAGGACCGGGTCGTTCAGGATGCCTCCGTCCGGCGCGGTCACGATCATGTACTTGCCCTGCTTCACCGCGCACTTCGTGAGGTCCCGGCAGGTGAGCTGATTCACGAAGCGGTCGGCGTCGGGGCCCGAGATCTCGACCGTGCGTTCCACCGCGACGTCCCAGACCGTTACGTCGTTCAGCAGGGCCCAGTACTCGGTGATGGGGTCGTCGAAGTAGGCGGGGAGCAGCATGTGGTTGTACACGTCGTAGGCGGTGCACCCTGCGCGCCGGGTCGCCTCGAACATCGGCGAACGCCGGTACCAGGGGCCGAAGTAGATCGTCGCGCTCTGCTCGAGCATCTCCACACGCTCGTTCACCATCTCGCCGCTCTCCTTCGCTCAGCTCGAGCGGCGCTCGCCGCCCGGCGTTGAATCATCGTTCAAATCCGGAACGGCCGCAACCCTCCGAGCAGCAACGAGTGCCTGAACGACGGTTCAACGGCCCTCCCCGGCTAGGAGACTGGGATCTGCTTGCCGGGATCGACGAACGGCATCTGGACGACGGTCCCCTGCCTCGTGCCCCACTCGGTCTGCACGGTGACGGTCGCCCCCTCCGTCGAGCGCTCGGCGGGCAGCCACGCGAACCCGATGTTCTTCTCCAGGCGCGGCGAGTAGATGGCGGAGGTGACCTTGCCGATCTTCGTCCCGTCGGCCTCGACCACGGGCCACTTCACGTTGTTCAGCTCGGGGAACGGCTGGCCGTCGAGCTCGACCCCGTTGATCCGCCGGCTCACGCCGCGCTCGCGGATCTCGCGCAGCGCGGCCATGGAGATGCTCTCGTCGTCCGAGAGGTCCCAGTCGACGAGCCGGTCGAGGCCGAGCTCGAGCGGGTTGTTCTCGTACGTCATGTCGGCGCCCCAGTTGAAGATCGCGCCCTCGATCCGCCGGATGTCGCTCGGACCCGTGGGCTTGATCCCGAACTCGCGGCCGGCCTCCATGATCGCCTCGTACACCTCGACACCCCTGGTCGTGTCGGTGAGGTACACCTCGTAGCCCACCTCGGACGTCCATCCCGTCCGGGTAACGACGACGGGCGCGCCGGCGATCTTCGCCTCCGTCCAGAAGTAGTACCGCAGCTCGAGGATCTCCTCGCCGAGGAGCTTGGCCATCAGGTCTTTGGACCTCGGGCCCTGCACCTGGAGGGGCGCGACGTCCGCCTCCTGGATCGTCACGTCGAGGTCCGGATAGGCATTGCGCAGCCCGCGCGCGAAGAGCAAGGCGTCCGAGGAAGCGAGGGCGAACCAGAACGTGTTCTCGTCCATCCGGGTGAGGACGGGGTCGTTCACGATCCCGCCGTCGCGGTCGCAGATCAGCACGTACTTGGCCTGCCCCACCGCGCACGTCGACAGGTCGCGAGGCGTGAGGAGCTGCGCGAACCGGAAGCCGTCCGGGCCCGAGATCTCGAGGCATCGCTCCACCGAGACGTCCCACAGCGTCACCCCGTTGAGCAGCGCGTCGAACTCGGCCTCGAACGTGTCGAAGCGGATCGGGAAGTACATGTGGTTGTAGACCGTGTAGCCCTTCGGCTCGTACCGCTGGGTCGCCTCGTGGTAGGGCGTCCGTCGGTTGCGGGCGCCGCGCTGGACCTGGCTCATGTCGAACGGCATCGGGGCTCCTCTCGCAGGTGTCGGGGCCGCCGCAGCGGTCGCCGGTATCGTGCGTTCGGCCTCCGGGGGTGGCAACGAGCGCCCCTGACCAGCGGTCAGGGTCAGGCGAGGTCGCCGGTCGCGTAGACGCGCTCGCCGCCGACCAGCGTGAGCAGGACCGTGGCGGTGTGGAGCTCGGCGGCGGGGATCGACAGGAGGTCGCGGTCCAGCACGACCAGATCGGCCTCCTTGCCGACCTCGATCGAGCCGGTCGTCGCGTCGAGGTGGTTCACGTACGCGGTGTTGATCGTGTAGGCGTCGAGCGCTGTCCCGACGTCGAGGCGCTCGTGCGGCAGGAACGGAGCATCGGCCTCGTGGCCGTAGGCGTAGTCGGCGGGAGTCATCCGATTCACGGCGACGTGGATCCCCCACACCGGATTCGGGCTCGAGACCGACCAGTCGCTGCCCATCGCCACCCTGGCACCGCCGCGGACCAGGCTCCCGAACGGGTACTGCCACGTCGACCGCTCGGGACCCAGGAACGGCACCGTGAGGTGTTCCATCTGACCCTCGTTGATCGCCCAGAGCGGCTGTGCGTTGGCCACCACGCCGAGCTCCGCGAACCGAGGAACGTCGTCGGGGTGGATCACCTGGATGTGCGCGATGTGGTGCCGGAGATCGTTCGGCCCGCTGGCCGCGCTCGCCGTCTCGAACGCGTCGAGTGCTTCACGGTTCGCGCGCTCCCCGATGGCGTGCACGTGGACCTGGAAGCTCTCGGCGTCGAGCCTCGTGACGGCGAGCTTCAGCTCCTCGGGGTCCACGAACGACTTCCCGACGTTGTCCGTCGGTCGCCCTTCGGCGTCCAGGTAGGGCTCGAGCACGCCGGCGGTGAAGTTCTCGATCACCCCGTCCTGCATGATCTTCACGCTCGTCGCGGCGAAGCGGCCGACGGCGCCGCGCTCGCGGAGGTCGAGCAGGTCGTCGATCTGCTCGACCCCCCGGTGGCGGTCCCACCACAGCGCGCCGACGACGCGGGCCGTGAGGTCGCCGGAGGCGGCGAACGTCCGGTACGGCTCGAAGGTCGGGTACCCGGAGTCCTTCGTCCCGACGTTCGCGTCCTGCCACGCGGTGATGCCGAGCGAGTGGAGGTACGCCTGCGCGACGCGAAGGCCCTCGATCCACTCCTCGTCGCGGTCCGGGGGGATGCGGGAGGCGACGAGGTCCGTCGCGCCTTCGTGGAGCGTTCCCCAGGGCTCGCCGTCTCGGTCTCGAACGATGATCCCGTCTGCGGGATCCGCGGACGCGGCGGTGACCCCACCGATCTCGAGCGCCCGCGAGTTTACCCACGCGCTGTGCCCGTCGCGGCTGGGGAGGTACACGGGGCGGTCCGGGACGACCCGGTCGAGCACGTCCTTCGGCGGGTTCCCGCCGGGGAACACGTCCATCGACCATCCGCCGCCGAGGATCCATGGGTCGTCCGGTCGCTCGGCTGCGTACCCGGCGATCAGCCGCTCGTACTCGGGGACGGAGTAGGCGTCGGAGAGATTGCAGCGCAGCATCTCCAGGCCGCCCGCGGGCGGATGCACGTGCGCGTCCTGGAACCCGGGGACGAGCATGCGTCCCGCGAGATCGACGACCTCGGTTCCGGGGCCGGCGAGCGCCCGCACGTCGTCGTTGGTGCCGACCGCCGCGATCCGGCCGGCCCGCACCGCCACCGCCCGGGGAGTCGGAGCGTCGCGGCGCGCCGGGACGTGGACCGCCCCGTTCACGAACAGCAGATCGGCCGAGCCGGTGGTGCCGATGGCGTTCGATCCCTTCGTCGGAGCGGTCCATGCGCTCGGGAGCGCCGAGCATACCGACCGCGGCACCGTCTCGCGCCGGCCCCGGGTCGTTCCGTACGATGACGGCGTGGAACCTCGCACCCAGGGCTTCCTGTTCGACCTCGACGGGACGCTCGTGGACAGCGTGTACCAGCACGTGCTGGCGTGGCAGGACGCGCTCGACGCCGCCGGGATCGAGCTCTCGGTCTGGCGGATCCATCGCAAGGTCGGCATGAGCGGCGGGCTGTTCGCGAATGCGCTGCTGCGCGAGACGGGCCGCGACGTCTCGCCCGAGCTGGCCGGTGAGCTGCGACGGAACCACGCCGAGGCCTACGCGGCCAGGGCCGACCGTGTGCGGCCGCTGCCCGGCGCCCGCGAGCTGCTCGCGCACCTGACCTCGGCGGGCGCGCCGTGGGCGATCGCCACGAGCGGATACCGGGAGTCCGCCGGTCCGACGATCGAGCTCCTGTCGGTCGCGCCCGACGTCCCCGTGGTCACCCGCGACCTCGTCGAACGCGCCAAACCCGACCCGGACCTGTTCCTCGCCGCCGCCGAGAAGCTCGGCGTGGACATCGGGGACTGCACGGTGATCGGCGACAGCGTCTGGGACCTGCTGGCGGCCCGGCGCGCCCACGCCCTGGGCGTCGGCGTGCTGTCCGGCGGCTACGGGCGCGAGGAGCTCGAACGCGCGGGCGCCTACCGCGTGTACGAGGACCCCGCGGACATCCTGCAGCACCTCGACGAGCTCGGCCTTCGGTAGCCAGACCCGCGCCGTCCGGGCATCAACGCCTCAGGCACGTGCCGACGGTGTCAGGGCTCGCGCACCCGAACGCCCCCAAGCGGCGCCCCGAGGCGGCCTGCGCAGAGGACCAGGCCCGCCTCGGCCTCCAACGGCGGCCCCGAGCTCCGGCTACAGCAGCGTCTCGACGTGCTCCCCAAGGCCGCTCGCGCCGAGCTCCTTCACGTCCTCATGCTCCCGACCTCGAGCGGGTCGAGCGGATCGGCGAGTTCTGGTCCTACTCCCAGAGCCGCGCCTTCGCCGAACTGCTCATCGACGCGGAGGAAGACCGGACGCTCAGGGCGGTGCTGGTCGGGATGCTGAGGGACGTGGAACGACCCTCGGGCGCGTGACGCTCGGTCGCGTCTCCGAGACGCACACCACCCCCTCGATTTCGCGGACACGTTCCTCTTACCAGCCCAGCCTGAGCTCCCCAGAGAAACGGCGACTCCTCCAACGCAGGAAGGAGAAGGCCCGCCTTCACGGGCCTTCTCCTTCGACGCTGCCTTGCGGCTGTTCAGTTGCCCACGGGCTGGAAGTAGTTCGCCGCCCCGTAGTTGGCGACGTTGAGGCCGAGCCTCTGGCCCGCCACGTCCTCGAAGCGGAAGTGCAGGCCGGCCCAGATTCGGGCTTCAATGAGCTCGGCGAGTGGCTGCGAGAACGTGTCGAACGGACGTACCGCAGGCCCTCCCGGATTCAACGCAAAGCTCGTGATCTGGAAGCTGCCTCCCGTAGGATCGTCGCCGAAGAACATCCGCAACACGGCGACGTGCGCGCCGTCCAGGCAGTTGTGGCCCGACGGATGGCCGGGATACGGCGCGGTGATGAGCGCCGCCCAAGTCGCGTCGGGCGTCGTGTCGTCTCTCCCATCCTCCAAGGCGCGAGGAATCGCGTTCCAGGGCCGCCAGAAGTCGAAGTGGTACTTGTCGTTCCAGCAGTTGATCGCGGCGTCCGCGCCGCTCAGGTTCTGCAGCGCGAGAAGCCTCGCGCTGTCGGCAGCATCGAGGTCGTTGCGTGCGATGAGCTGGCGGGCGACCTCGTTCCAGCTGTGGACGGGCGCGCTCTGCCACCAACGAGCAATGTAGGTCTGCGTCGCCGTGCGGGTTGCGCTGGTAATCGAGCCGAGTGATTTGACTTCGTTGAACTCAGCCGCCCACTGCGCGCTGTTGAGCGCGGGCGGTGGTGCCGAGCGGAACTGCGAGGAGCTCTGAATGAGGAACGGTCTTACTCCGCCGACCCATGGCGTCGGGTCGAGGGCGCCTGCAAGCGGCTGCCAGTGGCCGGGAGCCGGGTTCGGTACCCACTGAGAAGGCCCGAACCGCCCGTCGTTCACTCTCGCATTGATCATGGCAGCGGCCGCCGCGTGGCCTATCTTGATGCCCTGCGTTTCGAACGAGCCGTCGGCGACCGCCGTCAGCGAAGCGGCGTATTCCGTGGCCAGTGTGCTCAAAAGGCCAGCACGTCCCGGGAATGGAGCTCTCTCCGGCGCCGTCGACACGAGGTGTGAGAGCACGTCGTAGGCGGCCGTTGCGGCCGCGGCGTCGATCGACGCCTTCGCGCCCGCGCGCCGGTGGAGCAGATACGGCCGATGCTCCTTCGGCCCGATCGCGTTGACGGCGTCGTAGACGGCGCCCTGCACCATGCCCATGTTGATCTGGAACGCAGGTGGAGCGCCGCCGTTCGGGCCCGGAATCGCAGCGAGCGTGGTCGCCGCAAGTTGATTCCAGTGAATCACCTCGCTGGCGTCCGTTCCGGTGGGTGGTGCGGCTGATGCGCCGAAGACACCCAGCCCGGCCAGCGCGACGGCCGCGACCGCGGCAAGACCGATGATTCGCTTGTGCGCCATGGTCTTCCCCTCCCTGCCGCCCTATGCAGCCTTGCTACGGATGTAGCGGACTTGATGGCAGCCCCGGAACCGATCATTTCGTGTCAGAGGAGCCCCCCGGCGCCTCGAGACAGATGCAGTTCACCAAGGCGGGCTCGGAGGCGATCGAACACGACGGGGAAGCATCTACTGGCGCCTACTTGTACTCCTTGCCATGTGGGAAGGGAAGTTGCTCTTCAAAGGGATGTTCCTGGACGCGCCCCTCCACGTTTGGGCGGCTTCGTGACGCCAGTCACGTTTCGGGTTCGTTTATCGGCAGGCACGCGGATACTCGGGCGAGGGTGGGGAGGGAACAGCCTCCAACGCATGCGTCCCGACGAACTCAAGCGCCGGCTGCAGGACTCGGCGCTCTCCCTCCCGCCGCCCGCGCCGAGCTCTCCACGTCCTGATGCTCCCCGACCTCGAACGGGCCGAGCGGATTGGGGAGTTCTGGAGCTACCTGCAGAGCCGCACGTTCGCCGAACTCCCGATCGACTGCGAGGAGGACCGGACGCTCCGAGCGGTGCTCGTCGGGATGTTGCGGGAGGCTGAGCGCTAGAGCCACGCGCACGCCAAAACCGGTTGCCCACTGCACCCGGAGACCGACCGATCTCTAGGCGCCGAAGAGCTTCGAGCGCATGCTGCGGCGCCCGCGATCTCAGGCGTCACCACCCGTTCGGCGCGCGAAGCGCCTGCACGAGTTCATCGTCGCGGAACCTCGCCACGAGTCGAGCCAGCTTCTTGGTCTCCTCCCGCAGCTCCGCGAGCTCAGCCGTGGCCGCGGTGATCCCCTCGCGCGCGTTTGCTCTCCCGTCCTTGAAAAAGTGCCTCAACTGAATGGGCACTGAGCCTGGGAAATCGCGCTGCGCATCCGGTTTGAGGTCGGGATCGGGCCAGGGAATGCGACCGCCTGTCGCGTCGCCGAAGCGCACCTCGATGGTGCAACCTCGATGGATCTGACAGGGGGAGACAATCAGTTTCACGGCTTCCCGTCCCCACACGACATCCAACGTGACCGACCTCGCGGGTATCGGCCGTAATGACTTCGGGAAGATAGGTCCTTCGACCAAGAGAATGACGCCTCCAAAGAGTCGATGTTCTTGTGGTACGCAGCCTCGACGATTAGGGGACTCCCCGTCGGAAGGTTGGTGGTCCGATCTACCACGTTCGCGAGCCTTGGACCGATGGAAGGCGGGGAGCCCTTCGCGCTCGAGCGCATCGGCGGCGGCGGCGTGCATGATCCAGAAGCCTTCACGTCTCACGAGCCTGTACGCCCGCGTGTTCGACGACGACGTCCCACACGCCGGCGCTGTAGTCGCTCGGCCGGGTTCGACTCAGCGATGTCGTTGAGCCGGTAGATCGGCGAACCAACATAGGACAGACGGCCTCCCCCCCCGCACCCGGCAGGGCCCTCCGTTCGGCCTCCGGAACGGTGGCTCAGAAACGACTCCCTCCGTCGGATGTGCGGCCTACAACGCACCCCTCAGGATGGGGGACCCACGAAGGAGGAGCCAGACCATGGCTTTCCAGAGACTGCGGGCGGAAGGCGGAACGAAGCCGCGGCAGGTGCCCGCCGGAGTCGGCATCGAGCATCGCCATGCCTTCATCGCCGCCACGATCCTGGGGATCGTGCTCGCCGCCAGCCTCGTTCCGATCGCCGCTGCGTCCGAACCACGCGAGCTCGTTGCTGTCATCGTCCGAGGTACCCCCGGATCGCTCCATCGGGCCGAGAGCCTCGTGCTCGAGTCCGGGGGCCGGCTCGGCCGGCGCATCTCGATCATAGATGGCTTCGCGGCGACCGTTCCGGCCGACGACATAGCGGCGTTGGAGGGATCACTCGAAATCCTCTCCGTCACGCCCGACGCCACCGTTCGACTCCTAGGCACCGTCGACGGCATCGATCCCGACAAGCACCCCGGCTCGTGGTTCAAGGTGGCGCGCAACACCAAGCTCCGCGAGATGTGGCAGCGCGGCTGGACCGGCGACGGCATCGACGTCGCGCTGATCGATTCGGGCGTGGCGCCGGTGCCGGGCCTGGACATGCAGGTCATCAACGGCCCGGATCTCTCGTTCGACTCGCAGGCTTCCAATCTCACGCAGGTCGACACGTACGGCCACGGCACCCACATGGCCGGCCTCATCGCCGGCCGCGACGCATGGATCCCGCCCGGCAAAGAGGACGAGGAGTACGACCACGGCTTCGTGGGTGCGGCCCCCGGAGCGCGGATCGTCTCGATCAAGGTCGCGTCGAGCGACGGCGCGACCGACGTGTCACAGGTCATCGCCGCCATCGATTGGGTCGTGCAGCACCGGAACAGCGACGGGCTCAACATCCGCGTTCTGAACCTGTCCTTCGGGACCGACGGCACGCAGGACTACCGGCTGGACCCGTTGGCGTACGCGGCCGAGGTCGCGTGGCTCCACGGCATCGTGGTGGTCGTCGCGGCGGGCAATTCGGGGTTCGGCACCCCGCAGCTCAACAACCCCGCCTACGACCCCTACGTGATCGCCGTCGGCGGCGACGACACGAAGGGGACGGATGACCCGAAGGACGACGTGATCCCGTCGTGGCAGACGCGGGGGAACGCGATCCGCCATCCGGACCTGGTCGCGCCCGGCAAGTCGATCATCAGCCTGCGGGATCCCGGGAGCTTCGTCGACGACGCGAACCCAAGCGCGCGCGTCGGGACGAGCCGCTTCTTCAGGGGCAGCGGCTCGTCGCAGGCGGCCGCCATCGTGTCAGGGGCCGTGGCGACGCTCCTGGACCAGCATCCCGAGCTCACGCCCGATCAGGTGAAGGCGCTGCTGATGCAGACCGCCGTGCCGCTCCCCAACGCGGATCCCGTCGCGCAGGGTGCCGGCCTGATCAACATGCACCGCGCGAGGGAGGCGAAGGTCTCGACCGTCGCCGGCGCCGTGCAGACGTGGCCGCGATCAACCGGGCTCGGCTCGCTGCAGCTCGCCCGAGGCTCGGTCGTCGCCGAGGACGAGGGCGTGATCCTCGAGGGCGAACAGACGATCTTCGGCGACACCTGGGATGCAGCGACCTGGACGGCGAGCAGCTGGGACGGGACGACCTGGTCCGGGGGCGAGTGGAATGCCAGGACCTGGTCAGGGGATTGCTGGTGCGGCTCGAGCTGGAGCGCGAGAACCTGGTCCGCTCGGACGTGGAGCGGGAACTCGTGGTCGGCCAGGACCTGGAGCGGGCGCACGTGGTCGGGCCGGACGTGGAGCGGGTCCGGTTGGTCCGCGGGCTCGTGGGAGTCCGACGATGCGCCCTCGGCCCTCTCCTCTGGTGCCTGGGCCAGCACCCTCTGGGGGGACTAGGGGTGCTGCAGCGACTCCGCGCCAGGTACGTCTCGAACGCGACAGCGGTGTGGATGCTCACGACGTCGCTTCTGGTCGTGAGCGTCCTCATCTGGCTCGGAGTGCGAGGCGAGGAGCCGCCCCTGGCCGGCGAACGATCCGTGCCGCTGTGGGCGCTCGCCCTCGCGTTGGGGCTGGCCGAGGTATTCGTGATGCACATCCGCATCGCTCGCCACGCGCAGACCTTCTCGCTCGCCGAGATCCCGCTCGTGTTCGGGCTGCTGTTCGTGAGCCCGGGCGGGCTCGTGCTGGCGCAAACGATCGGCGTCGGCGTGGCCCTCGCCCTCCACCGCCGGCAGAAGCCGGTGCGCCTCACGTTCAACGTCGCGCAGCGGGCCTTCACGACGCTCGTCGCGGTCGTCGTGGTGTCGGTTTCTCTGTCGGCGCTCCCGGCCGGGTGGCCCGCGCTCTGGGTCGGCGTCTTCTGCGCGACGCTGTTTGCCGACGTGATCGGCGGGATGCTGATCAACGTCGCGATTGCGCTCTCCGACGGCGGGCTCCGACTCTTCGACCAGGTGGTCGGCGTCGGGACGGCCCTGACCGTCGCGAACACGGCGCTCGGGATCCTCGCCGTGATGGTCTACATGGAGCATCCGGCGTCGGTCCTGCTGGTGGCGGCGCCGGCGGCGACGACGTACCTCGCCGGCAAGGCGTTGACGGACCTCCAGCGAAAGCACGACGATCTGCTGCAACTCCAACGGGCGACCGGTCTCGCGCAGCGGTCCCTGAAGCGTGAGGACATGATCCCCGAGCTGCTGCAGCACATGCGGGCGATGTTCAACGCCGAGATCGCTGAGATGCTCCTCTGGCCCGAAGAGCGCGGCCAGCCGCTCGTCAGATGCCGGATCGGACCGGGCGACGAGCGGGCGGACTTCGACGCGGTCTCCCCGAACCCCGCCGAGGGCGTGTGGGCTCGGGTCGCCGCCGAACGGGAGGCGGTGCTGCTTGCCCGCCCGATCCGGAATGATGCGCTGAGGCGGTTCTTCGGGGAACAGCAGATCCGCGATGCGATCGTCGCGCCGATCTGCTCGGATGACCAACTGCTCGGCATCATCACGATCGCCGACCGGCTCGGCGACTTCACCACGTTCGACGAGGACGACGTCGAGGTGCTGCGGACGCTCGCCAACCACGTGGCCGTCGCGCTGCGGAACTCGCTGCTCCTCGAACGGCTGGAGCGCGCGCTCGCGCACGAGACGGAGATGAACCGGCTGAAGGACGACTTCGTCGCGACGGTCTCGCACGAGCTCCGTACGCCCGTCACCAACATCCAAGGGTTCGTGAAGACGCTCCTGCGCCGGGACGTTCGGTTCACGCAGCGGGAGCAAGAGGAGTTCCTGATGCGGACTGACCGGCAGTCGGACCGCCTCGGGCACTTGATCGAGGACCTGCTGTTTGCATCACGTATCGAGTCCTCGGTGGAGCTCCGGTCCAGGGATGTCATCGGGCTCGCGGGCCTGATCACTCGGGTCGTGTGCGACCAGACTGACGGCGATGAGCGCAAACGCATCGACGTCGTGCTTCCCGGTCGCCTGCCGCCGATTACCGGCATCGAGGAGGACGTGTACCGGATCGTGCGCAACCTCGTCGACAACGGGCTGAAGTACTCGCCTGCGGATGCCCGGGTCACGATCACGGGTGTCGTCGAAGCCGACAGCGTGGTCGTCCGGGTGCGCGACCGAGGGCCGGGCATCGATCCCGACGCGCGTGAACGGATCTTCGAGCGCTTCTACCAGGTCGACCAGTCCTCGACTCGGCGGGTCGGTGGCGTCGGGATGGGCCTGTACATCTGTCGACGCGCGGCCGAGCGCCTCGGCGGCTCCGTGTGGCTGGACCGGTCGGATGCCTCGGGCTCGGTCTTCGCGGTCCGTTTCCCCATCAGCGATCAGCACGGCCATGCCGAACGCGCGGACGTCGTGCGCGTCGCGGCGCCAGCCTGACGCCTTTGTGAATCACCTCGAGCCGCATCTGATCGGATCTCAGCCACTCTGGGTTGCCGCAATCGCAGCCGAGGTACCTCACCGGGGATGCTTCCGCTGAGCGGCTCGGCGCTGCTTGGCAAACGCCCCCTGTCGGCCCGTACGCCTGGCATGACACCGCACGCACACGGCGGGCGCACTGCGAGAAGGGTGGCTGTCTGCCCTACCACGGGCAGGTCGTGTGAGTCGGCCTCCATCGAGCGATACAGCTTCACGAAGTTCCGAACTGTACCCGCCCGCAAGGGCCTCGGACGGGCAGGCTTCTGTGCGGGAACGAGAGCGGATCAATGGGATGCGATCCATGGCTGAGTGGCACACAACGGGCGCGCGCACGCCTCCGGAGCGAGCGACATGTCTTCGGGGGCTTCGCGCGTTTCCGCTGGTAGTTGGTGTCGGAGACAGGATTTGAACCTGCACGGGCCGCAAGGCCCACTAGGCCCTCAACCGAGAACGGCACGTGGCGGCTTGATCCGTTGAGTGTCGCGGCGTGCTCTTTCGTGCCTGAGTGACACGAACCTAGTGGGCGCCGTGGCACGTGGTGGACCCGACCTCACCGGCTCC
>DASUQI010000025.1:0-26118 GCA_036280655.1 Actinomycetota bacterium | reverse complement strand
GGGGGCTTCCGTGACCGTCATCGGCCCGGCCGGTGAGGCGCTCGAGGACGCGCTGGAGATCCCGATCGATGCGACCGATCGCGCGCTCGTCTCCGCGGCGTCGCTCGTCCCGATCCAACTGCTGTCGTGGCGGCTCGCCTCCGAGCTCGGTCGCGACCCCGGCGTCTACCTCCGAGCGTCGAAGGTGACGACCCGTGAGTGAGCGACCGCGCGTGGCGCTGACGTTCGACGCGGAGCATCCGGATCGGCCGGGAAATACGGCCGGCACCGCGGACCGGATCCTCCGGGAACTCGATGGCGCCGGCGTCCGAGCGACCTTCTTCATCCAGTCGCGGTGGGCGATGGCGAACCCCGAGCTTGCCCGGGCGATCGCGCGCGAGGGCCATTTGATCGGCAACCACTCGATGTACCACGCACGTATGAGCCTGCTGTCTGACGAGGGGATCCGAACGGATGTCTCGAACGCCGCCGAGACGATCGTCGAGCTCTCGGGCGTCGACCCCCGACCGTGGTTCCGCTGCCCGTTCGGGGACGGCCGCGACGACGGCCGGGTCACCGGGCTCCTCGAGGATCTCGGGTACCGCAATGTGCACTGGCACGTCGAGCTCCAGGACTGGGAACCGGAGACCACGGCGGCGGACATCGTGCGCGACGCCGTCGCGGGGAGCCTCGCCCATGGCGACGGCGCCGTCGTGCTGTTCCACACCTGGCCGCAGCGCACAGCCGACGCGTTGCCCGCAGCACTCAGAGCCTTCGGCAGCGACGGGGTATCGTTCGTGACCGTCGACGAGCTGGAGGTCCTGCCCTGAGCGCCCACGCGGTTATCGCCGTCGACGGCGGCGGCTCGAAGATCGACGTTCTCGTCGTCGCGCGCGACGGCACGGTCGCGGGGAACGCTCGCGTCCGTCCCGCCGACGGCAACGGCCGCGACCCGGGTCATCTCGCCTCGCTGGTCGATGCCGTCGAGGCCGCATGCCGTGACGCCGGTCTCGACCCGAAACGGCGGCCTCTGGCGAAGGTCGGTGTGTTCTGCCTGGCGGGCGCGGACCTCCCCGCCGACGACCGCCGCCTCCAGCGATGGCTGCGGGAACGGGCCTGGACGAACGAGACGCTGCTCCGCAACGACACCTTCGCGGTCCTTCGCGCAGGGACCGAGCGGACCTGGGGCGTGGGCGTGGTCTGCGGGTTCGGGACGAACTGCTCCGCCGTCGCGCCGAACGGTCGAACGTTCCGGCTGCCGGCCCTCGGCTGGATCGCCGGCGACTGGGGCGGTGGCGCCGACATCGGCGAGGCGGCCCTGTGGCATGCCATGCGATCGGAGGACGGGCGCGGCGAGCGCACGCTGCTCGCCTCGAGCGTGCCGGCGCACTTCGGGCTCCGCCGTCCGAGACAGGTGATGGAGGCCATGTACTTCGGCCGGCTGAGCCACACCCGCGTGGCGGAACTCCCCCCGCTCGTGTTCGCGGCCGCGGCCGACGATGACCCCGTGGCGCGCTCCATCGTCGAGCGCCAAGCCGACGAGATCGTCTCGATGGCGGGAACGGCGATCCGTCGACTGCGCATGACGAAGCTGGACGTCCACGTGGTGCTCGGTGGCGGGATCTTCCGGAACGCGTTCGCGCCGTTCTTCCGCCGGATCGAGGACGGGGTGCGCCGGATCGCGCCGACGGCCAGCCTGAAGGTCCTCGAAACCCCGCCCGTCGTCGGCGCAGCCCTGTTGGGGCTCGACCACCTCGGCGCGACCCGGGCGGCGGGAACGAGGTTGCGCGCCGCTCTCACCCCCCAACGACCCCGACGCACACTCGCTCGAACCCAGGAGGCGTGAGATGGCTCGGATCGTGCTCGACGGCGTCACGAAGGTCTTCGGCAACGACGTCGTCGCCGTGGACGATGTCTCGCTCGAGATCGGCGACGGCGAGTTCATGGTCCTCGTCGGCCCGTCGGGGTGTGGGAAGTCGACGATCCTCCGGATCATCGCCGGGCTCGAAGAGCTCACGGCCGGCGAGGTGTTCATCGGCGATCGCCAGGTGACCGACCTTCCGCCGAAGGCTCGCGACATCGCGATGGTGTTCCAGAACTACGCGTTGTACCCGCACATGACGGTCGAGCAGAACCTCGGGTTCGGCCTGAAGCTCCGACGCGTCGCGAAGGACCAGCGTCATCGACAGGTATCGGAGGCCGCTCGGGTCCTGGGGCTCGAGAAGCTCATGGCCCGGAAGCCTGCGGAGCTCTCCGGCGGACAGCGTCAGCGGGTCGCGATGGGACGGGCCATGGTGCGAGAGCCCCAAGCCTTCCTGATGGACGAACCGCTTTCGAACCTCGACGCGAAGCTCCGGGTTCAGATGCGCGCGCACTTCTCCAAACTGCACGAACGATTGGGAACCACCACCGTGTACGTGACCCACGATCAGGTCGAGGCGATGACGCTGGGCCGGCGCGTTGCCGTCCTTCGCGACGGCGTGCTGCAGCAGGTCGACATCCCCCAGCGCCTGTACTCACACCCCGTGAACCTATACGTGGCTGCGTTCATCGGGTCGCCCCCGATGAACCTCGTCGGCGCGACGGTCGCCGACGGAACCGTGAGGTTTGCGGGCCTCGAGATCCCGCTACCGACCGACCGTGGTCTCGACGTCTTAGACGGTCGAGATGTGATCCTGGGGATCCGGCCCGAGGACTTCGAGGACGCCGCCGTATGGACCGGTTCGGATCTCCCGACGATCCAGGTCCGTGCGGACGTCACCGAGGATCTCGGCTCGGAGGTCAATGTGCTGTTCATGATCGACGCGCCACCGGTCGAGACAGATGAGACGATCGCAGCGAGTGAACAGGAAGAGGAGGGGGACTTCGCCCTCCTCGCCGATGAAAGACGCGCCGTGTTCTGCGCGAGGGTCGACTCTCGGACGTCGTGTTCCCCGGGGTCCCCCGTACGCCTGTCAGTGGATAATCGCCGCTTCCATTTCTTCGATCCGCCTACTGGACTCGCGATCACGCCCGAGCCCGCGCGCGTCGCTACCGGCTAGCCTGCTGCCAGCTGACGTCCCCTGACATCACTCCCCCGATCCGCGTGTCTTGCCCCAGGTAGACGACGCACGGTCCACACGGACTGCGCTTCCCGAATTGCCGACACACGATTTGCTGCGTTCTGGGTCCCTTCGCACTAGTTCAGGTCTTCGCGGGTTCGGCAGAGGGCTCGCGCAAGGCGACGTCCGAAGGGATCGACACGCGACCCTCTACCGTGGTGCCCCGTCCGGGAACCGAGCGAACGAATAGGTCTCCGCCCAACGCCTCGAGACGGTCGGACATGTTCAGCAGCCCGGAGCCGAGCCTGGTCGTCGCCTGGTCGAACCCCTCGCCATCGTCCTCGATCGTGAACACGAGCTCCCCGCCCTCCTCCCGCAGCCGAACGACGACCTCCTCCGGGTGCGCGTACTTCGCCGCGTTCTGCAGAGCCTCGAGCGTGCAGAAGTAGACGGCCGTCTCGACCTCCTGCGGATAGCGACCGATGCCGTCGCTCTCGACGCGGACGGGGAGCGTCGACCGCCGCGCCTGCGACTCGATCGCGGCGGCCAGACCCTGGTCGGCGAGCAGCGGCGGGTAGACGCCCCGTGCGAGGTCTCGCAGGTTCTCGAGCGCGTCACCGACGTCGCCCTCGAGTCGTTCGAGCATCTGCTCGGCCGAGGCGGGATCCTCCGATGCGGTCCGGCGCGCCAGCTTGAGCCCGACCGCCAGGGCGACGAGCTGCTGCTGCGCCCCGTCGTGCAGGTTCCGTTCGAGGCGTCGGCGCTCCTCGTCCTGTGCGGCCACGAGCCGCTGGCGAGACGCACGCAGGTCCTCGATCAGGGCGGTGTTGGCGAGCAGGAGCGCAGCCTGGCCCGCCAGGTCGTTGACGAGCGTCTGCTCGACGGACGTGAGCGACTCGTTCGGCGGCTTGACCACGGTGAGCATCCCGAGCAGCTCGCCCCGATGCTTGACCGGCACCGCCGTAGTCGCATCGTCGAACGAGGGGGTCCCGCCGCCGGTAGCCGGAACCGCCGGAGGCGTCCCGTTCGTCGGCCACGTCGCCACCGGCCGGAACTCGTCGCCGACCATCAGCCACACCCCGGCGGACGTCGCCCCCGTGCCCTCGGCAAGCAGCCGGACCATCCGGACCTGGATGTCCTCGCCCGAATAGGTCTCCCCCACCTGCTCCGAGAACCTCGAGAGGACCTCGTAGGGCGTCGCCCGCTCGCCGTAGACGAGCCGGTTCGCGAACCGCTGTGCGCGTTCTCGGATCGGCTGGAAGGCTACCGCGACGATCGCGGTGGCCACGAGCGACAGTCCCTCGGTGACACCGATCACTGCTCCGATCACGACCACGACGAGCACGTAGACGGCGGTGAAGATCACGGCCAGCGCGCCGTACGCGATCGCCTTGTTCAGGATGAGATCGATGTCGTAGAGGTTGTGTCTCACCATCGCGATGCCGATCGCGACGTACAGGCCAAGCAACGTCAGCGAGATCAGGAGCGAGACCACCGGCGATTCGCTGAACACCCCGAAGCTGAACACCACCGCCGTGATGGTGGCGGCCGAGACGAACCACTTCAGCTGCTGGCGCTCCTCGCCGGCCGAGCGGCGGTACCGAAACACGATCGAGATCACCGAGAGCAGCAGCGCGACCGGCAGCGCCAGCGCCGCGATCAGGATCGCCAGCCCGGCCGCGCCGGCCTCCACGTCGATGCCTGCGAACGGGTCGGACCAGATCTGGGTCGCGAGGATCACCGAGGCGACGGTCAGCAGGACGAAGATGCCGCCGGTCAGCCAGAGCGCGAACCGCCAACGCGGCGAGACGAGGTGTCCGGTGGGGAACAAGAGGAAGAGCAGGATGAGCCCGATGACCGGGACGGGCCACAGGACGTTGCTCATCCATGCGAGCGCCCGTCCGCCGGGAAGCGACCCCGGATCGGCGACCAGCGCGTGGAGGGCGTACGCCTGCCCGATGCTCGTCAGCGCGAGCGCGAGACCGGCGACGATGAACAGCCATCCGATCACGTTGCGAGGCTGCTTGTTCACGATCACGATGCCGAGGATCGGCGTGCCCATCGTGACGAGCACGTCGAACACGTCGCCGATGTTCCACGATCCGACGCCTTCCGGCCGCTGGAACCCGCGGTCTACGAACATGAGGACCAGGGCGGCGACCATCACGACGACCGAGAAGGCGCCGATCGCCCAGGCCAGCCTGCGCGCCGCCCACGTGCTCATCGCCCTGGATTCTGCTCCCTCGCCTATCTGGCGTGAAGAGGGACCCGTTCCCGCGGAGTACAGTCGAACGTCCGGTGGCTACGACCAGGGAAGGTACGGGCGCGGCGGGTCGCCGCCCGCCGGGGGTGCGCAGGCTCAACGAGACGCGGCCGCACCGCCGCCCCTCGGGCGAGCCCCCACCGCTCCCGAGGGAGCTCGGGCGCTCGGGCAAGCTGTTCCTGCTGTTGCTCGGCTACTTCGCGGTGGCGACGATCGGCTTCCTGGTCTTCCCGACGGTCGAGCAGTTCTTCGAGAAGTGGGACCACACGCGCCTCCTGTGGGTCACCAACCATCGGGAGCCCTGGCTCACCGACGTCTCCGAGCTCGTGAACCTGCTCGCCGCCGCCTGGACGATCCGCGTGCTGCGCTGGGCCGTGATCCTCAGCCTCGTGTTGTTCCGCCGATGGCGCCATCTGATCGTGTTCGTCGGCGCCGTCATCGTGACCGAGGTCATCACCTACAACTCCTCGCAGCTGATCGCCCGGCCCCGCCCGCTCGGGATCCCGATCCTGGCCGGGTGGGAGGGGTACTCGATGCCGTCCAGACCCGTCGCGGGGCTCGCGGTGACGGCGCTGGGGCTCGCCTACGCCCTGGTCGTGCCGGGGCGGCCGCGATCGATCGCGAAGTGGACGATCGGCGCGGTACTGGTGGCGCTGGGCCTCGCCCGCGTGTACCTCGCGGTCGATCACCCGAGCGACGTGGTGGCGGGCGCGATCTTCGGCGTGGCCATGGCGGTCGCGATGTTCCGCTGGTTCACCCCCAACGAGGTCTTCCCCGTGACCTACCGGCGCGGGAAGGCCGCCCACCTGGACGTGACCGGCCGGCGGGGGGAGGCGATCGTCTCTGGCATCCGGGACCAGCTCGGGCTGACCGCGACCGACATCAAGCCCGTCGGGCTCGAGGCCTCGGGGGGCTCGACCCCGCTCCGGATCAAGGTGGCGTCGAGCGGTGGCGAGCCCGAGCGGTACGTGTTCGCCAAGCTCTATGCGAAGAGCCACGTACGCGCCGACCGCTGGTACAAGCTCGGCCGGACGATCCTGTACGGCGCGCTCGAGGACGAGACGCCGTTCCAGTCCGTCCGGCGGTTCGTCGAGTACGAGGACTACACGCTGCGCCTCCTGTACGAGCTCGGTGCGCCCACTCCCAAGCCGTACGGCATCGTCGAGATCACCCCCGAGCGCGAGTACATGATCGTCATGGAGTTCTTCGAGGGCGCGGAGGAGATCGGCCAGGCCGAGATCGACGACGCCGTGATCGAACAGGGGCTGGCGCTCGTCCGCCAGCTCTGGGACGCGGGGCTCGCGCACCGCGACATCAAGCCGGCCAACCTGATGGTCCGCGGCAGCGATCTCAAGCTGATCGACGTCTTCTTCGTGCAGGTCCGGCCGTCGCCGTGGCGCCAGGCGGTGGATCTCGCGAACATGATGCTCGTCCTCGCGCTGCGCTCGGACGCCGAGCGCGTGTACGAGCACGCGCTGCGGTACTTCACCAGGGACGAGATCGCCGAGGCGTTCGCGGCCACGCGCGGGGTCGCCAGCCCGACGCAGCTCCGCAACGAGATCAGGCAGGACGGCCGGGATCTGCTCGAGCAGTTCCGAGCGCTCCTGCCCGAACGCGAACCGGTCTCGATCCAGCGATGGAGCGTTCGCCGCGTGCTGCTGACCCTCGCGGTTGCGATGGCGGCGTTCGTCGCGGTGGGCCTCGTTGCGAGCAACTGGACGGCCTTCACGTGAGGCCGTCAACCGACGAGTCTTCGTCCACATCGATCTGGCAGTCGATTCACCCGAACTCGTCTCTGCTCGATCCACGCTCGCATCGACGATCGGGAAGAGCCCGAACGTAGCGAGCGACCGGAGAGCGGTCGTAGTCCCCGCTCCGAACGATCGAGACGAAGCTGACCGACTTTCTGACAGCCCGCCTCGGCACGATGCCTCGCCTACCCCGCATGCATCGGGTGCGAGTACTCGTCTCGGCGGTAGAGCATGACGACGAGCATCGTCGGGATCATGAGACCGCAGTACAGCCCGCAGGCTGGACCCTGTGTAGCTCCGACCCAGAACAGACAGACGAGGAAGATGCCCGGAACGATCATCGCCACCGACATCTCGAAGCAACTCCTCCATCCGTGTCCGCGATGCCGCATCCACGCGACCATCGGGACGGTCATGCTCAACGCCATCAGGAGCAAGGAGAGCTCCGGGTACCGCACGCGAGCCTCACCGGGGGTCATCCCCATCATGGCGAGGATCGGGCCCACGACCGCCACTCCCCCGACCGCCATCCCGACCCACATCGCTGCGACCATCTCCAGGAAGTGGCGAGCGAACCCGGGCCAGGACGGGCGATGGGCCGTCTCGGATACGAGGCCATGATCCACCATGGTCCTCACGTCCTCTGCGACCTTCGGTGCTCGAGCACACGCATCCGCTCGTGGAACTCCTCCTCGGAGATCTCTCCTCGAGCGAACCGCTCGGCCAGGATGTCGCGAGCACCGCGCTGGTACGGGCCATCGCCGTACGAGGCGTGTTCACCGTGACCCGACCCGTGGCCCATCATCATCCGCGCCATGAGGTACACGCATGCCGCCATGACGACGACACCGATGATCCACCAGCCGCCTCCCCACATCATCGCCGGTCCTCCGATCAGCACCTTCGACACAACGACCTACGCCCACCCGTGGCGAGAACCAAGGGCCGACGGTCCCTTCGATGGAAGGACCCGTTCGTGTAGGTGCGGCAGCGGGTCCGTGGGAACGAGGTGCTCACGGGTCGTCACTCCCAACCTGAGCCCTCGCCCGGGCCTCGCTCCCCGAGCCCAATCGGGTGCCGTCGGGAGGAAGGAACCGTGAGGGCGAGGCTTCCGTAGATCAGGGCAAGGCCGAGGTATTCCGTCAACTCGAACGGCCCGATCGCCCCCACGATCTGGTCGTACGTCATCGCCGAGACCCAGGCGATCGTGTTGCCGACCAGGAGGGCCCACCAGGCCCAACGGTCACCTCGCCGGTAGGCCGTCGCGGCGATCGCGATCGCCAACAGGCTGAATGCCACGATGTAGATGCCGTACATCCGGAAGACCAGCGTGATGTATCCGGCCGTCTCCGGGGACGCCGCCGTGAGCTGCTGCCACGAGCCGCCGGTGTAGCCCTCGAAGCCGGCGGGCAGGATCGGTTCGGAACCCGGTCCGGGCAGACGGTCCGGCAACAGGGCCGCCCCCGCACCCCAGGCGAGCAGTCCCACGTCGGCGATCACGACAACGAGCCACGCGACGCCGCGCCATCGCGCCGTCGCCCTGCCCCAGGCTCCCGTGGCGGGCCGGTCTGCCACGCGCACACCCATGGTCTCCTCCCCTCCTTCTGCGTACCGTCGAGCTTGCCGGGGGCGCGATCGGCAGACATCGGGGCATCACCCTGAAACGAGACCCTGATCGCGCGTCGGCTGTTAAGCCCTCGTCGGTTCGCGAGCGTCGGCCGTCCTGTCCGCGTTCTCGACGGCACGCGCGAGAGCGACGCGTGAAGTGACGCTCATCTTGTGGAAGATGTTGCGAAGGTGCGTCTCGACCGTCTTCTGGCTCAAGAACAAGTCCGCGGCGATCTCCGGATTGGTCTTGCGGTCGACGACGAGCCGAGCTACCTCGAGTTCGCGTTCGGTCAGCGTTTCGATCCCCCGTCCATCGATCGTGCCCGGCCGTGTTCGCCGGTGGGGACGATGGCCGAGCTTCCCGAGCTCCCGTTCCGCGCCGTCCCGGTAGCGCAGCGCGCCGCACGTTTCGAACGCCGCCGCTGCGCGCCGGAGCTCCGCCACCGCAGCATCGCGCTGGCCGGCTCGGGCGAGGGCTCGGCCGGCGAGCGTGCGCGAGAGGCCGGCCTCGATGGGGGCTCCGGCTCCGTCGGCGGCACGGGCCGAGGCGAGGGCGCGTTCGGCGGCGTCGGCCGCGTCCCCGGCGTGGAGCGCGACGGCGGCAACGGCACGATCGGCCCATGCGGTCGCGAGGGGAAGTCGGATGTTGGCCGCCGTGACTTGGGCGAGGGCGGCGGCGCGCTCCGCCTCGACACGGCGATCGATGGCGAGCCAACAGCGGGTGAGGAGCTCGAGGCAGTACGCCCTCCAGCCGCCGGGGATGAGCGTCAGCTCCTGGCCACCGGCGCGGCCGAGCAGCAGGTCGACGGCCTGTTCGGGTTCTCCGTTCTCGAGCAGGACGCTCGCGTGCCTCACGGCAGCCCAGGCCGTCACGAAACCCACGTCGAGGTCACGTGCGAGCTCGAGGGCCTCCTCCGCGGTGACGAGCGCGACGTCCAGATCGCCGACGGCAACGGCGACGACGGACCGGTTGAAGAGGTTCCCGGCGAGCGCCGGCGGCGACCCGAGCAACCGCGAGGCCTCGATGGCGCCGTCGAGGAGATCGGATGCCTCGGCCAGCTTGCCGCGCACGTACCAGACGCGGGGCAGGACCGGGTACAGGCGGTGCAGGGGATCCCCCCTCACATATGTGCGAGCGAGCCTGAGAGCGCGGCTCGCGTGGACGTCGGCCTCGGCGTAGAGGTCGAGATAGACCTCGGTGATCGCGAGCCACCCCGCAGCGTCGGGTCGGATCGAGAGCTCGTCGTCGGAAAGGTCGTCCACGAGTGCTGCGGCTTCGTCGCGACTCGATCGAGCGAGGTCGATCGGCCCGGTCATAGCGTCCGCGAACGCGCACATGACGGCCGCCGCCGCCGTCAGGACCGGATCTCCCAGTACCTCCGCCGCGCTCGCCGCGCGCGTAGCCCATCCGCGCATCGCCTCGTATCTGGAGCGGTAGAACTCGTTCAGCGTCAGCTCGATCCGTAGCTCCACGGACTCGACCGACCGGGACTCCGGCAAGAGGCGAAGAGCGCCCACCAGACGAGCGTTGGCCTGTTCGTATCTCCCCAGGTAGCGCTCCACCCTGGAGCACGCCGTCGTGAGCGTCGTGCGAAGCGTCGTCGACCCCTCCGGGACGACCCCCATCGCTTCCAGCAACGCCGCATGGCTCGCGACGAAACGACCCGCCGCAGCGAACGCGTCGGCACGAGCGAGGAGGAGCTCGATCCGCTCTTCCGGCGGCCCGGTCTCCGGCAGCAGTCGGAGTGCCCCACCGAACCACCGCGCGGCGCTTTCGGGCGCGAGCCGTGCGGTCGCTTCGCCCGCCTCGCGAAGGATCGCGACGGCGCCGACGTCGCCCGGCCGTGCGGATCGTTCGACGTGGTGCGCCCGCGCCGCCACCGCGGCACCGCGTGCGGTCAGCACCTCGGCGCACCGTTCGTGCGCACCCAGTCGCCACCCGCCTGCGGTCGTCTCGTACACCGCCAGTCGCACGAGCGGATGCCGGAACCGGAACCGCCGAGGCACGTCCGTCTGCCGGATGAAGTCGAGTTGGAGGAGCTCGTCGACGGCGTCCATCGTCGAGACCTCGGACGTCTCGGCCGCGACCGCGGCCAGCTCGGGCTCGAACGGGTCGCCCGCAACCGCCGCGCCTTCGAGCACCAGGCGCGCCATCCCGGAGAGCGACGCGAGCTCCTCGGCGAGCGCGGCGGCGACCACGGGCGGCACCTCGATCGACTCGGAGAGCTCCAAGGTGCGCGTGCCGGTCGCGGCGCTGTGATCCCGCGTTCGCGCGAGCTGCTGGAGGTAGAACGGGTTGCCACCGCTCGTCTCGTAGAGCGCCGAGGCTCTGGCGGCATCGACGCCCGGACCGAGGAGGGCGCCCGCGTCGGCGAGACTCAGCGGCCCAAGCTCGACCCTGGTCAGCACGCCCTCGCGATGTGCCCGCGCGACCGCAGCGGGTAGGCGCTCCCGCGTCGGGTGCGGCCGGAGCGCGAGGGCCGTAAGCACAGGGGCCGCCGGCGGTCGGCGCAGCAGTGCGCCCAGCAGCTCGAGCGACGCCGAGTCGGCCCACTGGACGTCGTCCAGCACAAGCACAAACGGCCGCGGCCCCGCGAGCCGCTCGAGGAGGTCGCGGATCGCGCGGTGGCTGCGATAGCGCTCGTGCTGGGGTGCGACCTCGTGGTCCTCGGCGAGCGCCCACAACGAGGGGAACACGTGCGCGAGCTCGGCTCGAACCTGGTCGTCGAGCGCGACGAGGAGCTCCGGATCCAGGCCGCGGAGATACTCATCCAACGCGTCGACGAAGACGGAGAACGGCAGGTCCTGCTCGAGCTCCGACGCCGACCCCCCGAGCACGAGGTGCCCGCGAGCCTCGGCGCGAGCGGCGAGCTCCCGGAGGAGCCGTGTCTTGCCGATCCCCGGTTCGCCCGTGACCTCGATCGCGCTCGGGTTCCCTCGATCGAGCTCCTCGAGCAGCTGCTCGAGGGCATCGAGCTCCTCGGCGCGTCCGACGAGCCGCTCGCCGAGCCATTCGCCGATCACGACCATCCGCTCAGGTAAGCCAGCAGCGGTCCCGAGGCTGAGGGCCGAAGGTCCTGCCGTCGGCATGACCTTCTGGCCGCCCGAGACCACGGTTGCGCTCCATGCCAACCGTTGCGAGCGACGAGGTTCAGGGTCGGGTCAGGGTGATCCCCCGATGTGCTCGATGCGATGCCGCGGCAGGCTCCATCCATGAACCGTTACCTACTCCACCACCGTCACACGCCCGACGAGTGCGGGGTCGTCTTCGCCTCGTTCAAGGGACACGAGAGTCCGCTTCGCCACCGCGCGACCCTGGCCTCGTGTCGCTCCGGCGGCCACGAGATCTGGTGGACGGTGGACGCGGAGTGCGAACGGGACGCTCTCGAGTTGCTGCCGTCCTACGTGGCCCGGCGCACCACGATTACGCACGTCAGTGAGGTTCGGATCCCATGAGGAGGTGGTTCGAGTGACGCAGAGTCATGGACCGTCGGCGCTCCCCCCGGGCGCCGCGGTCTTCCCCGAAGCGGGGTCGGCAGGCACGGCGGGGTTGCCGCCCGCACCCGAGGCCGCCGGTCGGCGCTCGGGATGGACCGCCGGCCGCATCGCGGCGCTCGCGATCGGTGGGTTGCTCGGCCTGGTCGGGTTGATCCCGCTGGGCGCCGGTGGAACGGCCCTGTGGGCGAGCGCAACGCAGCGTGACGACGGCTACGTCACGAGCGACGTCCAGGCGTTCTCCACCGCGGGGTCGGCGCTGGTGACCGAGCCCGCAGATCTCGGAGTGCCGGGGGTCGGCTGGCTGTACTCGCCGTCCGTGCTGGGCGAGATCCGGATCCGGGTCACGCCCGCGGCGGCTGGCTCGGCGCTGTTCGTGGGGATCGGCCCCTCGGACGAGGTCGATCGCTACCTGGCCGGGGTTGGTCACACCGTCATCGCCGACTTCTGGAACGAGCGTGTGCGACCCGTCGGGGGGGACGCCACCGCATCGGCACCCGGGTCGCAGGACTTCTGGGTCGCCTCGGACTCGGGTTCGGGGCCGAGGTCGGTGACGTGGGATCCGACCGGCGGATCGTGGAGCGTCGTCGTGATGAACGTCGACGGGCAACCCGGGGTCGACGTGCGTGGGGATCTCGGAGCCACGATCCCGCCCCTGGTCTGGATCTCGATCGGACTCCTGCTGTTCGGCCTGGTCCTCGTGGCCGGCGGGTCGCTCCTCGTCGTCGGGGCGATCCGCCGCGCACGGACGGCGTGAAGGAACGAATGGGAGAGGAGGAGCCATGCAGAGCGTGAAGGAGGCCGCGGCCGCGTTCCTGGCCAACGAGCGCATCGCCGTCACGGGCGTGTCAAGGACGCCGAAGACGCACGGCAGCAACAACGTCTACAAGCGGCTCCGACAGAGTGGCTATGAGGTGTTCGCGGTCAACCCGAACGCGGACGAGGTCGAGGGCGATCCGTGCTATCAGGATCTGAAGTCGATCCCCGGCGGCGTCCAGGCTGTCGTGATCGGAACACGACCCGAGATCGCCGAAGACACGATGCGCGAGTGTGCCGAGCTCGGCATCACGCAGGTCTGGATGCATCGGGGACCGGGTGCCGGCAGCGTGTCCGACGCGGCCACCGACTACGGGCGAAAGCGAGGCATCACCGTGATCGACGGAGGATGCCCGTTGATGTTCCCGCCCACGGCCGACTTCGGACACAAGGTCATGCGACTGGTCTACGCCGGGCACGTCCCGAAGCAGGTGTGAGCCACGAGAGAGGCAGTTGGGAGCGGAGGATGGATGCTCAGACGTCGGGTGCATCCGACCTGTATCACGAGGAGGTCGGGGAAGGCGCACCGATCCTGTTGATCCACCCCTCGGGGTCGACGGGGTCGACCTGGGGCCCCGCGGTCGAGAAGCTCGCCCGCATCGGACGGGTGATCACCTACGACCGCCGAGGCTACGCCCGATCGGGCGGCGAGCCGGTCCGCTCGCTCTCCATCCATTCGGCCGATGCCGCGGCACTCCTGGAGTCCTTGCAGGCGCCGCCCGCCGTGGTCGTCGGAACGAGCTCGGGGGCGATGATCGCCCTCGACTTGGCGGTGCGTCGTCCGGACCTCGTGCGGGCGGTCGTCGAGCACGAAGGCCCCTGGCGCTTCACCCGCCATCCCCCGACGGGTTCGCAGGTCCGGACCTTCGCCGCCATGGGGTCGCTCGTTCTCCGGAGCCGCCACGGCGACGCCGCGGAGGCCCTGTTGCGCTCGGCCTACGCCTACCGCGAGGGTGGAACGGCGTGGGATGCCTTCCCGGAGGAATGGCGGCGGGCCGGCAGGGAGAACGGGAAGGCGACCATGTGGGACTTCCTCATCTCGATCGGCAACCATCCATCGGCGGCGGAACTCGCGAGCATCGAGGTCCCGGTCGTGTGCAGCTACGGCTCACGGAGTCCCGACTTCATGGCGCGACGCACGCGGTCGCTCGCCGCCGCGATCCCCACCGCGAGAACGCACCGGATCGAGGGGGCGGCTCACGCAGCCCCCTTCGACGCCACGACCGACTTCGTGCGGCTGATTGCCGACACCATCACGATCCGCGATGGCGTTGACCAGGGGGTGAGGTGACACGTCCACGGAAGCGGCCACGGCGTGACGAGAAGGAACGGCGCAACCCGCGCCACGGAGAAGGGAGGCAACGATGGTCATCACCACCACCCCCGGGATCGAGGGCAGGAGCGTCTCCGAATACCTCGGCGTCGTCGCTGCTCAGGGCGTCCTGGGTGTCAACGTCTTCAAAGACGTGACCGCCGGGATGCGCAACATCTTCGGTGGTCGCTCGAAGTCATACGAGAACGAGCTCGCGTCGGGAGTGAGCGACTCCCTCGTGGAGCTCGAGCAGCAGGCCGGCCAGCTGGGCGCCGATGCGGTGATCGGCGTCGACATCGACTACGAATCCGTCGGATCCCAGATGCTGATGATCAGCGCGTCCGGTACGGCCGTGCGGCTGGCGTGAAGATCGTCGACGACCTCTCACAGGAACGAGGCGGCCCATGGACGAGGATGAGACGACGTTTCCGATGGACGTCACCGATGACGACCCTTCGTCACGGCCCTGGAACTACCGGCCCGAGGGCTATCTGGTGGAGATCATCGCCGACATCCAGGAGGGAAAGCGGGCGGAGGCGGCACTGACGGAGGCTGGATTCTCGGCGAAGGACATCAAGCTCTACACGGGCAAGCAGATTCTTGACAATCAAGTTGAATACATCGGTCGACGGAGCGTCTTGACCAAGCTCCTTTCCGCGATCGTCGCCGAAGACGTAGAAGGCCGGGAACTCTATCTCGCCTACGCGCGGGAGGATCGATGCGCGATGTGGGTACGCATCCCTGACGAAGGCCGAGTTGCCAACGCTCTCCGAGTCCTCGCCGACTTCGACTGCCTTCATGCGCGCTACTACGGCCTCGGCGGGCAGCATGACTTCCACATCTCCTGATCCGAGGGTCCCTCGCCGACGACCACCGTTCGAGCTCCCGCAGGAGATCAGGCTGCGAGGTAGCGGCAACTCCGGACCGGTGACGCGACGCGAACTTAGATATGAGCTACTCGGGAAGCGGCCGGGGACGCACAGTCAGGTTGACGACGCCACCCACGATCACACCCAGCGCTGCGCCCCCGATGACGTCGAGCGGGAGATGAGCACCGACGTAGATGCGGCCGAAGAGCACGACCGCCACGAGCGCGAGCGCCGCGATCAGCCAACGCCTCGACAGGTGAGCGGCCACGACGACGGTGACCGCGGCCGCGACCGCGGCGTGTCCCGAGGGGTAACCGAGGCTGTCTGCCCCGAAAAGCTCGCGTTCTTCCACGGCCGCAAGAAGAGCGGCCGGGCGGCCGCGGTCCACGACTGCCTTGACCACGAGGGCCACCAGATACACGCCGACCCCGGCGAGCGCGATGGCGACAGCCAAGCGGAACCGACGGAACAGGAGTGCGACGAGCGCGAGAGCCGGGATCGTGATGAACGTGCCGTACTGCATGAAGGGCCACACCGCCATGTTGAGACCTTGAGGAAGGTCGTTCACCGCCCGGAAGATGCTCGCTTCGAGCGAGGCGAGCTCGGACCGGGCCACCAGCATGGTCGTCAAGAGCACCACCACAGCTGTGCAGAGGACGATGAGGTTCCAACTCGTCTGCGCGAGTGCTGGCTCGTTGGACTGGTGCGGGGCCGGTCCAGCACGCTGGGCCGCTTCCTTAGTCACGGCTCGACCCCCTCCACCTGGGGGGACGATTATGAGCTGGGCACCTGCCGAATGCGAGCCGAGTGCGGGTAGGTGAGGTCAGTCACGCTAGGGGACGTAGTTCACCAACTCGGGAGCGCTCCTGTCCTTCGAGGTACGGTCCACCCAGGCGACACACGGTCCACGCCGCCGCGGCTCAGGTCCCAGACATCAGGCTGGTCAATCCGACGACAACCTCGACCGGTTGGAGCTCGCTCCGTGACGCCTCGCGGGGGCAACCCGGTACGCCCGCGTCACGCGCGGAGGGCGCGCTTGATCCCACGGGTGGCCTGACGGATGCGCTGCTCGTTCTCGACGAGCGCGAAGCGAACGTGTCGATCGCCGGCCACTCCAAAGCCGATGCCGGGCGAGACCGCCACGTTCGCGTCCCGCAGTAGGAGCTTCGCAAACTCCAGAGACCCACTGTCCCTGTGGGGTTCGGGGATCTCCGCCCAGACGAACATCGTCGCCCGGGGTACCGGGACAGTCCACCCGGCGCGAGTCAGCCCGTCGATCAAGGTGTCGCGCCGCGAGCGGTACACGTCGCAGTAGGCCTCTGTCCGGTCATCGCACTCGTTGAGCGCGATGATCGCTGCGATCTGGATCGGCTGGAACACGCCGTAGTCGAGATAGCTCTTCAGCCGCGTCAGCGCCCCGACCATCTCAGGATTGCCGACGACGAACGCCAGACGCCATCCGGGCATCGAGTACGACTTCGACATCGAGAAGACCTCGACGCCCACATCCTTCGCGCCTGGCACTTCGAGGAAGCTCGGCGCCCGGTAGCCGTCGAAGCACAGGTCGGCGTAGGCGAAGTCGTGGATCACGGCGACGTCGTGCTCGCGGGCGAACGCAACGAGCTGTTCGAAGAACGACCCCTCCACGCAGGCGGTCGTGGGATTGTGCGGGAAGCTGGTGAGGACCAGGCGCGGTCGAGGCCAGGTGCCCTCGAACGCCCCTAGGAGGTCGGAGAAGAAGTCCCCGTCCGCCCCGAGCGGCACGGAGCGGACGTCGGCGCCGGCGAGCGCGACCGAGAACGTGTGGATCGGGTAGGTGGGCTCGGGGACCAGGCACGTGTCGCCGGGGCCGACGAGGGTCCACGCGATGTGGCTGATCGCCTCCTTCGCCCCCATCGTGGCGACCACCTCGGTCTCTGGATCGAGCGGGACGCCGTACCGGCGCTCGTAGCGATCCGCGATCGCCCGGCGGAGGTTCGGGAGGCCCCGGCTGGTCGAATAGCGGTGGTTCCGAGGGTCGCGCACCGCCTCCGCGAGCTTGTCGACCACAGGCTCGGGCGAGGCCAGGTCGGGATTGCCCATGCCGAGGTCCACGACGTCCTCGCCCGAGCGGCGCGCGGCCGCCTTCAGGTCATTGACGACGTTGAAGACGTACGGGGGCAGCCTGTCGATCCGCCGGAACTCCTTCACCCCGGACCTCCCATCGACCGCGCAGCGGAGGCGCTCGCGGTCTGGCGCCTGCTGGCTGGTCCCGCCCGCTGAGGCTCAAGTCAAGCGAATGTGACTCGCGGTGACGTTTTCTATTGCGTGTATAGCAGGGCCCGCAGGCATGAGTGGGAGCGCCACGCCTCTGCATGGGCCCCAAGCTCGCCGAGGGTGGCATCAACTTCCGAACTCCACTCCGGTAGATGACACACGATCTCTAGGACTTCGCTTCCTGATGACGACACACGGTTCGCTGAACCGCTGGTCGAATTGCCGGAGTCGCCGTCGCGACTTCTCTGCTCTAGCCTCGGGATCCGCCGATATGATCGCCTTGCTCGTCGACCACCCGACCCCGCAGCTGGTTGGGTTCGGCTCACTCCCAGCGCGCCACGGACCGATTCGCGTCCGGAGCCGACCGGTCAGGAGGTCTCGCCGGGCTGTACTACGCCGGACTCGTAGGCGAACACTACCGCCTGCACACGGTCACGCAGGCTCACTTTCGAGAGCAGGTGTGCGACGTGCGTCTTCACCGTTGTCTCGCTGACGAAGAGCTCGGATGCGATCTCCGCGTTCGAAAGACCACGGGCCATCATGCGCAGCACTTCCACCTCCCGCGCCGTCAGCCGGTCGAGCTCGGGAGGAGACGGGCGCAGGCCGTTCGGCGGTCTGTGTACGTACTCCTCGATCAACCGCCGGGTAATCGATGGCGCGAGCAGGGCATCCCCCGACGCCACCGACCGAATCCCGGCGATCAGCTGCTCGGGCGGCACGTCCTTGACGAGGAACCCGCTCGCGCCGGCCCGAAACGCTTCATAGACGTACTCGTCCATGTCGAACGTCGTGAGCATCACGACCTTCGTCCCGTCGTTCTCGACGAGGAGCCGTCGCGTCGCCTCGATCCCGTCCATCTCGGGCATCCGGACGTCCATCAGCACGACGTCGGGTCGGAGCCTACCGGCCTCGGCCACCGCCTCCCCTCCCGTGGTCGCTTCGCCCACGACCTTCAGGTCTGGTTCCGCCTCGAGGATCATGCGGAACCCGGCACGCATCAGCGCTTGGTCGTCCGCGATCAGGACGCCAAGGCTCATGCCGTCACCGGGAGCCGCGCGTGCAACCGGAACCCGCCCTCGGCCCGCGGACCGGCGTCGAGCTCCCCACCGTAGATCGAAACGCGCTCCCGCATGCCCACCAGGCCGTGACCGCTTCCGCCCGCCGCCGCACCGATCCCGTCGGCGCCCCGGCCGTCGTCGCACACCTCGATCTCGACGTACCCGTCGTCGTACCGGACGTGTACCTCGGCGTGTCCCGGCGACGCGTGCTTGATCGCGTTCGTGAGGCCCTCCTGGACGAGGCGATAGGCGGTCAGGTCGACGCCGGGAGGGAGGGGCACGGGGTCGCCTTCGATCTCGAGATCCACGGGGAGACCGGTCTCGCGAGCGTGGGCGACGAGCGCGTCGACGCGGCTCAGGCTCGGCTGCGGCGCGAGCGCCGGCCCGCCGTTCGGATCACGGAGCGCGCCGACCACCCGCCGCATCTCGGCGAGTGCCTCGCGCCCGGTGCGTTCGACGGCGAGCAGCGCCTCGCGTTCCTGCTCCTGCTCGGGGCGGAGCAGCCGACGGACGCCGGACGTCTGGACCGTCATCACGCTGAGGCTGTGGCCGACGATGTCGTGCAGCTCGCGGGCGATACGGGTCCGTTCCTCGACGACGGCACGAAGCGCGTCAGCCTCTCGATCCCGCTCGGCGACGAGCGCCCGTGTTTCCGCGGCCTGTGCCTGGTCGGCGCTTCGGCGGAACACGAACCCTGCGAACCAGCAGATCGCGAAGTCGATCGGGATGAAGACGACCTCCGCGGACGTGTGTCCGGGGATCTGGGACACCAGGATCGCGGTGCTCGCAAGGATGATGGCCAGGCCGATACCGGCCTTGCGAGCGTCGCGCAGGCTGCCGAGCAGGAACGCCGTCGCCAGTCCGACGGCGAAGAAACTCTCGGCGGCCGGGAGCAGGATCGGATCGATGAACGCGATGGCTGCCCCGAGAACCCAATAGGCGGCTGGACCCGCGAACGGGAACCGCCGATGCGCCACGATCACGATCGCCAGCACCGCCATCGCCGGCAACGCGAACCACAGCGATGTGTTGGGTGAGCCCGCGGAGTTCCGCGCGAGGACGGTGTCGACCATCCCGACGAGCACGAGGACCACGATCACCACGTCGATCGCGTACGTCTTCGCGAGCACACCGAGTCGCTGCATGCGCTGAACCTACTCCGATGCGCGTCGCCGCGCGTCCTCCTCGAGGAGGACCGTGATGTCGGCCTGCGGGACGAGCGGAATCGGTTCCACGGACGACGACCCGGCCGATCCCGGTACCTACCGTCTCGCCTGCGGGGTTGGAACCCCGCGTGGGAGGGGGTGGATCGACCGATGAGCGACCGGGTGACCGTGACCGGTTCGGCCGACGGGAAGGAGATCACCATGACGCAGGAAGCTCGTGTCTTCACCGCCACACGCATCGTGGCGCTGACGATCATCGGCATGCTCGTGGCCGGACTCACCTACCTGGGTCTGCAGGGCGAGGAGGCCGTCTCCGTTCCGGCGGGGGCGAAGGCCGGCGACCTGGCCCTGCACGCGTGCACCTACGAGACGGAGGCCGGCGCGATCGCCGCCGACTGCGGCACGTTGGTTGTTGGGGAGGACGCGTCGAATCCGGCGTCTCGGCTGATCGCGTTGCCGGTCGTCCGCGTCCGGGCCCAGTCGGCCAACCCTGGGGAACCGATCTTCCGTCTCCAGGGCGGTCCGGGGATCTCGAACATGGGGTTCCCATTGGCGAGCCGGTACATCGCCGATCGCGACGTCGTCCTCGTCGGCTATCGGGGCGTCGACGGGTCCGAGCGGCTCGACTGCCCGGAGGTCGTCTCGGCGCTCAAGCACTCGACCGATCTCACCGGCGAGGCGTCCTTCCAGGCGTACGCTGCGGGGCTCCGGGCGTGCGCCGCTCGGTTCGCCGACGAGGGGATCGACGTCACGTCCTACGGCCTGTCGCAGCAGGTCGACGACCTGGAGGCCGCACGGGAGGCGCTCGGCTACGAGCAGATCAACCTCGTCAGCGAGAGCGCCGGGACGCGCACCGCGATGATCTACGCCTGGCGTTACCCCGAGCGCATCCATCGATCGGTGATGATCGCTGCGAACCCACCAGGCAACTACCTCTGGGATCCCGAGAAGACCGACGAGCAGATCGCTCGCTACGCCGACTATTGCTCGAAGGACCCGATCTGTCGTGCTCGAACCGATGACCTCGCCGCCTCGATCCGCCGCACCTCCACGGAGATCCCCGAGCGATGGTTCTTCCTCCCGATCAAGGAGGGCAACGTTCGGGCTGCCTCCCATTTCGGCCTCATGGAGACGACGGCGGAAAGCGCGCCGCTTCATGCCCCGATGACCATCGACTCGTGGTTGTCCGCGGCCGAGGGGGACCCGGGGGGGTTCTGGCTCCAGTCGCTGCTGGCGGACTTCGCCTTCCCGACGTCGTTCGTCTGGGGCCAGGTCGCGAGCGCCGTGAGCATCGATGCCGATGTTGCGAAGGAGTATTTCGCTCCAGAAGGGCCGACTCAGGACTCCAACCTGGGCTATGCGGCGACGGCGTTCCTGTGGGGAGGCGGCCGGATGAGCGAAGCGTGGCCGGCCGCGCGGGATGTGGCCGAGTACGGCGAGGTGCGGCCGTCGGAGGTGGAGACGCTCGTTGTGAACGGTGAGCTCGACTTCGCGGTCGCGCCGCAGGTGACGACGGAGCAGCTCCTCCCGTCGCTTGAGAACGGTCAGGAGGTCATCCTGCCCGGGTTCGGGCACGCGCCCGACTTCTGGACGTACCAGCCGGAAGCCAACAGCCGGCTGATCAACACCTTCCTCGCGAGCGGCAGGGTCGACGACTCGCTCTACGAGCCCCAGCCCGTCGACTTCACGCCCGAGGTCTCGCTCCCGGCCCTCGCGAAGGGGATCGCGGGGACGATGGCTGGCTTCGCGATCCTGGTCGTCGTTTCCCTGCTCTGGATGGCTCATCGTGTCCGCACGCGGGGACGGATCGGACCGAAAGCGGGCGCGATCCTGCGGTCCGTGTACCCGATCGTCCTCGGGTTGGGTGGTTGGTTCCTCGGTCTGCTGGTCGTCGTCGCGTTCATGCCGGGCGTCCCGATCGACAGCGCGCTGCTCGCAACGCTCACGATCGGCGGTCCGATCGGTCTCGGCGTCTACCTCGCGTGGGTACACCGTGACGACCCATCTCAGACATCGACGTGGGGGTTCGCGGCCGCGATGGGGGGCGCGCTCGTCGGGGCCTCGTTGGGGTTCCGCGCCGGCACGGACCTGCTCGCGCTGATCACCGCGGTCGTCGGAGCAGCCGCCGGGTCGAATCTGGCGGTGATCCTGCTCGACATCGCCCAGGCGCGTCGGCCGGCTGCGCTGTCCGGCCCTGCCGTTCCGGTCGAGGAGCCGGTCCGGGTCGACGCCTGAGCTGTTGAGGGAGGGAGCCCCGCTCAGGGCGCTCCCTCCCTCGCGTTCTTGCTCTGAGGCGGGGCAGCGCTCGCCTCTGCGACGCGAAGGGGGTCGGGCCGAGATCGTGAGCAGCGGATGTCGACCCAAGTTGGGTTCGAGATGCGGAGAAAGAGCCGATAACACGAAGCCATCCGCTCAGAACAGGTCCTGCCCTTTCATTGCTGTAGCACACGGTTCAGCCCGCCCATGACTACGCATCAGAAGGTGGGGGGGTTCGACTCCCTCCCGGCGCGCTAGCAGCGGAAACACCGAGTTACCTTGACGCATGGCGCTTGCAGAGCGCCGGATCGTCGAGTCTGGGGAGCTCGCCGGCTACTCGCCGCCTTTCTGGACGTACGCCTTTACGAACTCCTCCGCGTTCTCCTCGAGGACGGCGTCGACCTCATCGAGGAGGTCGTCCAGCTCGCGCTCGAGGTCCGTCGTGGTCACTGCGTGCTCTGCCGACTCGTCCTCGATGGCATCCCGCCTGGCGCGGTGATGGGCCTTCGGCTGTTCGTGAACCCGCTCCATGTGCTCCGTCCTCTCCTCTGTCATATCGGCAGCGAGGAAGGCCGGATTCATGGCACGCCATGACCAGATCTCCTTGGACGAAGGGCGTAGGGACCTTTCTCACGGACGAACCCGAAACTCGATCCGCCGGCGAGTGCGCTCCTTGACGTAGGCGACACGCGGTCTACATCTTCTAGCGTCGTTCGATCCCGGTTCGTCCTGGTCCTGCTTGGCGCATCTACGCACCTCCAACGAAGATCATCCCCTCACCTGCACTACGTTCGGGTCCCTGGCTCTCTATCCCGTCAGATGGACGAAGAGATCAGATAAGAAGAGCGAAAGGCCGCACTACGACGCGGGTCGCTTCGCTCGTGCCATGATGAGTGCATGAGCGATGAATTCGTGTCGGTGCTGTGGACCTCATCTTTGGTTGAGGCGGAGATCGCAAAGGGCCGGCTCGAGGCGGAGGGCATCCCCGTCCAACTGCAGGGAGAGGGCGCCGACGCCCCGTACCCAGTGGGTCCTGCCGAACTGCTCGTTCCATCGAGGTTCGAGGAGGATGCGCGCCGCATCCTTTCCCAGGACGAAGACGGCTCCGTGCCGTGAAGGGCGATTCGCCTGAGGGCTCATCAGCCGAACGTGAACGCGAATGCCTCCGCACCTCGTTCCAGGAAATCGATCGTGAAGATGCGATCCGCGATCGGTCCACGTTGCCGAACGAGCTGATACATCCGAGGCTCGGTGAGCAGACCTGCCCCGTCGTCGTCGACGTCGCTTCCTGAAGCATCACGCAGCGGCTCCCCGTCGATCGACACTCGGAACGCGACCGGCGTCGAGCCATCCATCGGCCCCATCACCAGATGGACGTCGCGCGCGTGGAACCGGAACGAGATCCCACCCCGCGGATGATGCAGGACCACGCTCTCCGGGTTGGCCGTCCAATTGCCGGAGAGCGCCCAATGATTGAGCGGTAGCGGGTCGGGGGTGACGTATGAGCGCGGACGCCCCGACGCCATCCCGTCCGGTGACGCGAAGTTCTGTGTTCGCCCGTGGCCGAGGTACGTCTCGGGGGAACGGAGGTTGTCCCAGTCTGCTTCGACCTCCGGGCCGAGCGGGTCTACGGCAACGAGCATGTCGTCGACGGCATCACCGGCGCCGGCAGCGGCGAGAAGCTGCTGGATCACCTTCTCCGATCGCTCATAGTCACCCTCCCCGAACCAGTGATGCCGGATCCGCCCGGTCGAATCGATGAGGTACAGAGCGGGCCAGTAGTGGTTCCCGAAGGCGTCCCAGATCGCGTATTCGTTGTCGACGGCGATCGGATACTCGACGGCCATCGCCATCAGCGCCCGACGGACGTTGTCGAGGTCGCTCTCGAACGAGAACTCGGGCGTGTGTGCGCCGATGACGACGAGCCCTAGGTCCTGATACTTCTCGGCCCAGGCGCGTACGTACGGCAGCGTCCTGAGCCAGTTGATGCATGTGTACGTGCAGAAGTCGACGACGACCACCTTCCCCTGAAGGCTGTCTGGGTCCAGAGGAGGTGAGTTCAACCAAGCGGTCGCGTCGGCCAGCGACGGGAAGTGCCCCTCGACCGGGAGCTTCGACGGCGGGCGGAGCATCTGCCCCATGGGCCCCTCCTTCTCAATCGGTCACGCTTCGATCGGCTGCCAATTGCGCGGTTCCCCAGGGAGAGCCTGGACTGCCGACTCTCGAAAGCACCCGGCCCCAAACGCTGAGCCGTCTTCATCGTCTATGAAGAACATCCAGTCGCTGATCACGCATGTCTCATCCGGGAAGAACGGCACGGATGGTCTGAATGGATGAAGATCACTTAGCCGGCACGACGAGCGGCTTCCCCTTTTCTGTGACGTACGTGGCGAGTTCGGTCGCGTTGCCGCTGCCGATGTTCCTCACGGTGTGGATCGCTTCGGCCGGGATGAACAAGACCTCGCCGGCCTTGACCGTCACCAACGGCTCATCCTCCACCTGATACTCCAACACGCCCTCGATTACATAGACGATCTCTTCGCCCGGATGGCTGTGCTCCGGCGCAGCCACTCCCGAGGTGAGATTGACGCGTACCTGCACGACTTCGCGTCCTGCGACGCCCAGATCGTGCCGCTGTAGATCGGTGCGCGTTATCTCCGGTTGCTGTGCTCCCGTTTGCATCTAAATCCTCTTTCAACCTCGAATGGAATCCCGGTGATCATTGTGCGGGCCTAAGTGACCTGAAGGCGGCTCGGAGTTCGGCCGAGAAGATCTCCGGCTGCTCCCACGCAGCGAAATGGCCGCCCTTGTCGACCTCGTTGAAATAGATGAGGTTTGGATAGGCCTTCTCCGCCCAGCTGCGCGGCGCCTGATACTGCTCGCCCGGGAAGACGGTCACGGCAACGGGGATGGAAACGCCCTTGGCGTTGAAGAAGCCGCCCCTGTACTCCCAGTAGATGCGAGAAGCAGACACACCCGTATTCGTCAGCCAATAGAGCGTAATGTTGTCGAGGATCTCGTCACGTGTCAGCTCGCCCGTAGAGCTCGTGGTCCGGTCCAGGGCAGATACGACCGCATCGGCGGGCTGGCCGTCTCCATCGTTGTGGTCGAGGAGCCACGCGGCCAGCCCGACCGGTGAGTCCGCGATGCCGTACAGGGTCTGGGGGCGCGCCGCCATCATCCGTGCGTACTCAACCTGCTTGAATGTTCTGGCCAGCTGCTCGCACGCGCGCTGTTCCTCGGCCGACAGACCAGCAGGCGCCGCCTCGCCTCGACTGAGAGCCTCGTTGATGTCCTCAGGAACTGTCGCGGGCATGTTGGTGTGAATGGCGAGCAATCCGTCAGGTGCCTGCAAGCCCAATTGGTCGACGACGAAGGCACCCCAATCGCCGCCCTGGGCGACGTAGCGGGTGTAGCCGAGGCGCTTCATCAACACATCCCACGCTTGGCCCATGCGCTCGGGGCCCCAGCCGGTGCTCCTCGGCTTCCCCGAGAACCCGTAGCCCGGCATGGACGGAACGACGACATGGAACGCGTCCGCTGCGCTCGCGCCGTGCGCCGTAGGATCCGTTAGTCGATCGATGATTTTCAGCTGCTCGATGATCGAGCCTGGCCATCCGTGATTGACGACGAGCGGTAACGCGTCTTCATGCTGCGAACGAACGTGAATGAAGTGGATGTCCAGCCCGTCGATCTCGGTGATGAAATGCGAAAGGTCGTTCAGCTTGGCCTGGCACATGCGCCAGTCGTAGTCCGTCATCCAATAGCGCGCGAGCTTCTGCATCATGGCGAGCGGCACGCCTTGAGATTGATCGGCGACGGTCTCCTTCTCGGGCCACTGGGTGGCCGCGATGCGTCGACGAAGATCTTCCAAAGCCTCATCTGGAACGTCGACGTGGAAGGGGCGGATCTCGATGGCGGTTTCGATCGTGCTACTCATCCCGACCCCTCTGGCGCACTGAGCGGAATGCGGCCCGCAACTCGGCGGAGAAGAGCTCCGGTTCCTCCCAGGCGGCGAAGTGGCCGCCCTTGTCGACCTCGTTGAAGTACGCGAGGTCGGGGTAGACGGCCTCGACCCAGCTCCGGGGCGACGCCCAGATCTCGCCGGGGAACGTGGTGAAGCCGACCGGCACCCTGAGCGCCGGAGGAGGCTGGCCGCTCGCAAGCGCTGCGGCCAGCGCTCGTGCGTCCTCCCAGTACGACCTGGCCGCCGAGTCGGCGGTGCCCGTCAGCCAATACAGCGTGATG
>DASUQI010000024.1:0-2114 GCA_036280655.1 Actinomycetota bacterium | reverse complement strand
CGACGGCATCATCCCGGGCCGGCTGATCACGCTCCTCGGCAACATCGCGGCGCCGTGGGGGATCGCGGCGTTCGTCGTCGGGTTCCGGGCGGCGTCCGTGAAACAGGGCGCGCTCGCGGGCGCCGCGGCGCTCGTCGTCGGCGTGGTGACCTACTACGCGGGGGCGGCGATCCGCGACTACGCCGTCGCGACCGCGACGAACGTGGTCTGGACGGCGGTCGCGCTCGTCGCCGGGCCGGTCTTGGGGGCGTGCGGCGCCGCGATCTCGACCCGCCGAGAGCGGCCGCCGGTTCTCGCGGTCGCGCTCCCGGCGGCGATGCTCGTGGCCGAGGGGTTCTTCCTGCTCGTCGACCGGAAGATCTGGCGTTCGGACTTCGGAGCGGAGACGCACCGGCTGATCGATCTCGGTGTCGTCCTCGCGCTCGTCGTCGGCGGCCTCGTGCTCCCGTGGGTATTCCTGAAGGATCGTCCGTCGCGGGCCATGGGGTACGTCCTCACGGTCGCCGGTGGAGCGTTCGGCGCGTTCCTGTTCGTCCTCCTCCAGCGCGTCATCGTGGCGGTGGTGTAGTCGGAGAACGGGTACCAGCACCCGGAAGGTCGAAGGAGGAACCGATGGCGATGGTCACCGATCCCGTCTGCGGCATGAGGATCGACGATGCGGAGGCGGCGGGCACGACCGAGTACGAGGGGCGGACGTACTACTTCTGTTCGGAGATGTGCCGGGACGCGTTCGTCGCGGATCCGACCGCCTACGCCGGTGCCTGAGGCGAGTCCCGACCGCATCACCGAGGACGAGCTCGTCGAGCGGGCGGGTTTCGACCGGGAGCACCTCCGGCGGCTCGCCGACCTCGGGATCCTGCATCGCGCGAACGACGGGACCTACCCACGGCGCGAGATCGTCCGCGCGCGTGCGGTGGCCGACCTCGAGGCGCTCGGTGCCGAACCCGAGGGGATCGCCGAAGCGCTCGGGAGCGACCACCTCTCGCTGGGCTACCTCGAGAGCGCGGGTCGGCGGTTCCCGCGCTCCGAGCGCACGTTCGTGCAGGTCGCCGACGACCTGGGCATCTCCTTCGCCACGCTCGAGCGGTTCTACGTCGCCTATGGACTCCCGCGTCCGATGCCGGACGAGCACATCCGCGAGGAGGACCTCGAGGAGATCGGGAGGCTCCCGATCCTGCTGGAGGCCGGCGTCGATCTCGAAGTGGTCCTTCGGTTCGCGCGCGTCTGGGGAGACTCGGCGCGTCGGGTCGCGCAGTATCTCATCCATCATTTCCACACCGCGGTCGAGGAGCCGTTCCGGCGACAGGGGCTCGGCGACAACCAGGCGTTCGAGGCGGCGCTTCGGCAGGTGGGGTTGAAGCTCGGTCGCTCCGGCGAGGACATGCTCGGGTGGCTGTTCCGCCGTCATTCGGAGACGTTCATGCGAGAGCACCACTACGAGCACGCGGAGGTCGCCCTCGAGAGCGCCGGCGTCTACGAACGGCGAGAGCGGCACCCGGGTGCCGCCGCGTTCGCCGACCTCACCGGCTACACCCGACTGACCGAGGAGGCCGGGGACGACGCGGCGGCCCGCGTCGCGCTCTCGCTCGCCGACCTCGTGAACGAGATCGCCGCCCGCCGGCGAGGCACGGTCGTGAAGATGCTGGGGGACGGGGTGCACTTCCACTTCGCCGATCCGCGGGACGCCGTGCTCGCGTCGCTCGACATCGTGGATGCGGTGGGTCCGCGGGGTCTCCCGCCCGCGCACGTCGGGGTCGAGGCGGGGCCGATGATCTACGACGAGGGTGACTACTTCGGCCGAACGGTGAACGTCGCGGCGCGGATCGCCTCGCAGGCCCAGGCCGGCCAGGTCTTCGTGGGCGAGGGGGTCGCCGAGCTCGTGCCGCCCGACGGGTTCAGCCTCCGCGAAGTCGGCGCGTTCGAGCTCAAGGGCATCGCGCAGCCGGTGACGCTGTTCGAGGCCGTGCGCGACAGCTAGTCCGCGCGGAGCGCGGCGTGCACGCGCTCGAGCTCCTCGGCGACCGCGTCGATCGACGCCGCGCCGCCGTCGAGCTCACCGGCCTTCGCGGCTACCTCGAGCTTCCGGCTGCGGTCCGCGAGCTCGTTCGCACCCA
>DASUQI010000023.1:0-24911 GCA_036280655.1 Actinomycetota bacterium | reverse complement strand
GTGCCCATGAACTGGCCGGTCTTGGTGATGCCTCCGGAGACCTCCGTCCTTCGGATCAGGCCGAAGTCCGAGAGGTAGGCGTGATCGGACCTGCCGATCAGGATGTTGGCGGGCTTGACGTCGCGGTGGACCAGACCGCGTTCGTGCGCGGCCTCGAGCGCATCGGCGACCTGGGCGCAGATGCGGACGCCACGTTCGAGTGGGAGCGGCCCCTGCTCGGCGAGCAGCGTCCGAAGGTCGGTCCCCTCCACGTAGCGCATCGCGATGAACAGGGCCCCGTCGGCCTGGCCGGATTGGTAGATCGGGATCACGTTGGGGTGGTCGATCGAGGCCGCGGCCTCGGACTCGCGGGCGAAGCGCTCGCGGAACCCGGCGTCGAGGGACAGCTCGGGGGACAGGAGCTTGAGCGCCACCTTGCGTCTCGGCGCATCCTGCTCGGCGAGGTAGACCTCGCCCATCCCGCCTCGAGATATCAGCGACTCGATGCGGTACCCCGCGACCTGGGTGTCGAGCCGATCGGCCATCCGTTCCCCCCGGAGAGGTTGTAGCACCTCAGTTCAGACTGGTCCCGTTCCCAGGTCTGGTGGGTTGGGAGGCAGGCACGGTCTGCGCGTAAGAGCCCCGAGGTCGGATCGATTAGGCGAGAGCCCACGCAGGGAGAGCGTCGTTGGAGCGACGTTCACCCCGGGTATGTGCGGGGGCGCGAACCGATCAGTGGGCGCGGGGGCCGCGGCGGAACACGCTCGTGACGGCGCCCGCGATCGCCGTGAGCATCGCGGCGGCCACCGGCCCGACGACGGCGCCCAGAGGGATCTGCGTCGGGTCGGAGCCCGTTTCCACGACAGGCGTGGCGATGGCAAGGACCGTAGCGAGCGCCCAGACTCCGAGCGTCACGATCGACAGTCCGATCCACGTGGAACGCCACAGGGCATCACCACGCAGCCGACCGATGGCCCACAGGAACACGAGGGTGCCCACCCCGCCCCAGAACCACGTCGCGAAAGCCGCCACCTTCATGTGCTCCTGTTCGGAGCCGGAGACCATATCCGGCGACAGCAGGCTGATCAGGATGACGGCGACCCAGATGCCACCGATCCCGATCGCGGTCCACAGCATCCAGGAGCCGTCCGCCGTCGCGGCTCGGCGGTCCTGGGATGCGAGAGCCTCGTTCGACCCGGGAACGGCCATCGACCTTAGCCTAGACCGAAGGACGCCCTCGGCTCATCCATACGCTCACCATGTGTCTCTGTGTTGTCACCTGTCGGATCGGGCCCCCGGCCGCCGACTTCCCTACGGAGGCCTGGTCACCCCGGAGCGGTCAGGAGGAGACCTCGCTCTCCCGGCCGGCGAGCGTCTGCCGGGCCGCGAGGAGCTCGTCGATGCGCTCGGGCGGGAGCGGCTTCGCGAAGTAGAAGCCCTGGCCGAGGTCGCATCGCAGGGCGAGGAGCTTCTCGAGCTGGTCGGCGCGCTCGATCCCCTCCGCGACGGGCCTCAGCCGCAGGATCGCGGCGAGCTCGATGATCGCGGCCGTGAGCGCCGAGACCTCACCGCCCTCGTTCACGCCGTCGACGAAGGACTTGTCCACCTTCAGGATGTCGACGGGGAAGCGCCGGATGTAGTTCAGGCTCGAGTACCCGGTGCCGAAGTCGTCGACCGCGATCTTCACGCCGAGCTCCTTCAGCTCGGCGAGCCGCTGGATCGAGAGGTCCATTTCCTGCATCATCACCGACTCCGTGATCTCGGCGACCAGCCTGTCCGGCGAGAGCCCGGTTTCCATGAGGGTCTCTGCGATCTCGCCGACGATCTCGGGCCGCTGGAGCTGGCGCGCCGATAGGTTCACGGACATGTGGAGCGCGGGCGTCTGCGGGTAGCGCTCCTGGAGTCGCCGGGCCTGCAGGCACGCCTCGCGGAGGACCCAGCGGCCGATCGGCACGATCAGTCCCGTCTCTTCGGCGAGCGGGATGAAGTCGAGCGGCGCCACGGTGCCGCGTGCGGGGTGCTCCCAGCGCACGAGCGCCTCGAGGCCCTCGATCCGGCCGGTCTCGAGCTCGATCACCGGCTGGAAGTGCAGGACGAACTCGTCGTTGTCCACCGCGCGCTGCAGGTCCGCTTTCAGCTCGAGGCGGCGGAACGCCGTGTCGTGCATCGCGGGTTCGAACACCTGGTAGCGGCCCTTGCCCGCTTCCTTCGCCATATACATCGCGATATCGGCGTTGCGCAGGAGCTCTTCCGCGCCCTCCGGCCCCGCCGGACTCCCCTCGGCGCTGGCGATCCCGATCGACGCATGGACGAATACCTCCTTGCCCTCGAGGTGGAACGGTCCCTCGAGCGCGGCGAGGATCCGCACCGCGACCTGCGCCGCGTCGATGCCGTCGCCGCCGTCCTCGAGCAGGATGGCGAACTCATCGCCCCCGAGCCGCGCCGCCGTGTCGGCCTGGCGCAGGCTGGTCTTCAGCCGGTCACCCACCTCGGTGAGCAACCGGTCGCCCGCGGCGTGTCCGAGCGAGTCGTTGATCGTCTTGAAGTCGTCGAGGTCCATGAACAGGACCGAGACCGGGACGCTGGTGCGCGCCTGGCGTTCGAGCGCGTGCTCGACACGGTCCTTGAACAGCGCGCGGTTCGCGAGGCCGGTGACGGCGTCGTGGAACGCCTGGTGCGACAGCTGGTCCTCGAACGCCTTGCGTTCGGAGACGTCACGCGTGTTGAGCACGATCCCTCGGACGTTCTCGTCCTGGAGCAGGTTCGTTCGCAGCGCCTCGACGTACAGCCAGAAGTCGTCCACGTGCTGCATCCGGAACTCGGTGAGCCCGGGCATCCCGTCGCTCTCGTGGCCGCCGGTGGTGAGGAACTGCAGGACGTGCGCCCGGTCGTCCGCATGGATCAGTTCGGTGAGCTTCGTGCCCTCGAGCTCGCTCGGCTCGTGGCCGAGCACGCGTTCGACCGACGGGCTCATGTAGCGGATCGTCGAGTCCGCATCGACCACCATGACGACGTCGGAGGAGTTCTGGACGAGCGAGGAGAAGCGCGCCTCGCTCTGGCGCCGGACGAGGTCCTCCGTGAGCACCGCACTCTCGAGCGCGAGGGCGACCTGCGAGGACAGCGTCTCGAGACCGTCGCACGTGGATCCCGTCAGCGCGTCCGGGCTGCCCACGACGAGCAGGGCGCTGAGCTCGCCCTTCATGAACAGGGGGATCGTGAGGAGCTGCGTCGTCCCGTCCGGCATCGCGAGCGCGACCGCGAGATCGGAGGTTCCGGTCGACAGCATCGACCCCTGTCGCTGCAGCACCTCGCGGTCGCGTTCGGACGGAACGACGTCCACGACCCGGCCGACCACCCCGTCGTCGCCCTCGGACGCGGCGACCACCGTGAACCGATCGGGGACGTTCGGCTCGAGGCGCACGAGCAGCCGCGCGCGTCCCTTCTCGACGAGGGTCGCGACGGCGCGCATGGCCGCGACGTGGATCGCCTCGCGGTTCGTCGCCGTGACGAGCGAGGCGCCGGCGCCGCGCAGCGCCTTCTCGCGTCGGAAGGACAGTCCGAGCGTGTGGACGAGTCCCGACATCCGGACGACCACGAGCAGGAACAGCGTCGTGGTCGAGACCGTGACGATCCACATATCGGCCCCGTCGCCGCGCAGCAACTGGATCGCACGAACGGCCTGCGGCACCAGCGCCGCCGTGCCGATGAGGATCAGTCGGCCGCGCGTCACGCGGACCTCCTGCTCGGGCGCGGGGGCGGGGGCGGACAGGTTGAGCATCGAGTGGTGCAAGGCGGCCGCTCCCCACAGGACGTAGAACATCCCCCAGCCCGCTTCGAGGTAGCCCGACTGGTCGTACACGATCCCCTGGACCCCGATGAAGCTGTAGAGGAAGTCGGTGAAGAACAGCGAGAAGGCGGCGAGCGGCAGCAGGTAGAAGGAGACCCCACCGCGCCCGGGGCTGATCACCAACCGGACGACGACCGTGAGCAGCACGAGGTCCATGAAGGGGTAGCCCATGCCCACGAGCTTCTGGACGATCGTGGACGCCGAGTCGGCGGCCGTCGGCGCCATGAGGAACACCCAGAAGACGACGAACACGCCGATCGCCACGATGAGCGAGTCGATGAGACTCTCGCGATCGCGGCCCGCGTTCCGCCGACGGATCAGCATCAGCAGCCCGCCGACCAGGCACAGTTTCACACTCAGGTACGCGACGTCGCCCCCCGAGGGGAAGGGCAGCTCCGTCCCGTAGAACTCCTCGTAGGTGTACGTGATCACGTCGGCGATCACGAAGAAGGTCTGCCCGACCGCGAACAGGTACCAGGGCAGGCGGGCCTCCGGCTGCCACATGCGCACGGCGACCAGGATCGCGACCGGCGAGGAGAGCGCGATCAGGTTGAAGAACCATCTCTGCCGCATCCCGGGGACGAACAGGAACACGACGAGCGCGGCGATGCCGCCGCACAGGTAGACGAGCCAGACTCGCTGCTTCATCGCTGCCTCGGGGACGCCTTCGATCGGCCGAACGTGCTGCCTCAGCTATCGGCGGAGGGTGTGGCGGACCTTAGATGCACGCCGAGCCCGAAACGGGAGGGAGGGGCCTCTGACCTGCGGGAACGGCGGAAGGGTCTAGGCCGGACGACCGGTGGGCGCCATCGACGGCAGGCGCGTCGCGCGGCCCCGCTCGAACGCCTCGATCGCCTCGGCGTTCGCGAGCGTCAGGGCGATGTCGTCCAGGCCCTCGAGCAGGCGGCGCCGCGTGTACGGGTCGATCTCGAAGCGCTCGTCGACCGCGGGCGCGCTCACGCGCAGCTCCCGGAGGTCGACGGTGATCTCGGTGGAAGGGTCGTCGAGCACCGCGTCCATCAGGGCGCGCACGGACTCGGCCGGCAGCTCGACCGTCAGCAGCCCGATCTTGCTGCAGTTCGTTCGGAAGATGTCGGCGAACCGCTCGGAGATCAGCGCGCGGAACCCCGCGTCCTCGAGCGCCCACACCGCGTGCTCGCGGCTGGACCCGCTCCCGAAGTTCGGGCCGGCGATCAGCACCGAGGCGCCCGCGTAGCGAGGGTCGTTGAGGACGAACGCCGGATCCTTGCGCCACTCGCCGAACAGGAACGGCCCGAAGCCCGTGCGCTCGATCCGCCTGAGGTGCACGGCCGGGATGATCTGGTCGGTGTCGACGTCGGCGCGATCGAGCGGCAGCGCGCGTCCGGTGTGGGTGGTGAAGGGCTTCATGCGTCCAGGTCGCTCGGCGTGGCGAAGTGGCCGGCCACGGCGGTCGCCGCCGCGACGGCCGGGCTCACGAGGTGGGTCCTGCCGCCCCGGCCCTGCCGGCCCTCGAAGTTCCGGTTGCTGGTCGACGCGCACCGCTCGCCGGGCGTGAGCTGGTCGGGGTTCATCCCCAGGCACATCGAGCAGCCGGCATCGCGCCATTCGAACCCCGCGCGGGTGAAGACGGCGTCGAGCCCCTCCTGCTCCGCCTGGCGTTTCACGAGCATCGAGCCGGGGACGACCATCGCGCGCAGGCCCTCGCGGACCATGCGTCCCTCGAGGATCCCCGCGGCCTCGCGGAGGTCCTCGATCCGCGAGTTCGTGCACGACCCGATGAAGACGGTATCAGGCCGGATCTCGCGCATCGGCGTCCCGGGTCGCAGGTCCATGTACGCGAGCGCGCGCTCGGCGGCCTCGTCGCCGGGCTCGGGGACGACGTCGTCGATCGTGACGGTCTGCCCCGGGTTCGTGCCCCAGGAGACGTGGGGCCGGAGCACGGCGGCGTCGATGGTCACCTCGCGGTCGAACGCCGCGCCCTCGTCCGTCGGCAACGATCGCCAGTCGTCGAGGGCCTCCTCCCAGTCCCGACCCGTGGGCGCGTGCGGACGACCCTCGAGGTAGGCGAACGTCGTGTCGTCGGGGGCCACCATGCCGGCGCGGGCCCCCGCCTCGATTGACATGTTGCAGATCGTCATCCGTCCCTCCATCGAGAGCGACCGGATCGCGTCGCCGCGGTACTCGATCACGTGGCCGACGCCGCCGCGCGTGCCGATCCGCGCGATGATCCCCAGGACCACGTCCTTGGCCGACACGCCGGCCGGCAGGTCACCGTCGACGGAGATCGCCATCGTCCCCGGTTTCGGCTGGGGCAGGGTCTGCGTCGCGAGCACGTGCTCCACCTCGCTCGTGCCGATCCCGAACGCGAGCGCGCCGAACGCGCCGTGCGTGCTCGTGTGCGAGTCGCCGCAGACCATCACGAGACCCGGCTGGGTGAGCCCCATCTGCGGGCCGATCACGTGGACGATCCCCTGGCCGAGGTCGCCGGTCGGGTAGAGCGTGATGCCGAACTCGGCGCAGTTGGTCCGCAGCGCGCTCATCTGCTGGACGCTGATCGGGTCCTCGGGGCCCGGCGCGGTGGGGACGTTGTGGTCCATCGTCGCGACGGTGAGGTCGGGCCGGCGCACGGTCCGCCCGGCCAGCCGGAGCCCCTCGAACGCCTGCGGGCTCGTGACCTCGTGGACGAGGTGCAGGTCGACGTACAGCAGGTCGGGCTCGCCCTCGGCCCGGCGCACGACGTGGCGCTCCCAGACCTTCTCGGCGAGCGTGGAGGGCGTCGTCGCGGTCGTGCCGGCCATGTTCGGATGGTCGCAGGGGCGACCGGCTTCGTCCAGGGGTATTCCACTATGTGGAACAGAGTTCCATATAGTGGACATCCTTCTTCGACCCTCAACGCGGATGCCCAGACGACGACGAGAGCTCGAACGCGTCCCCGACACCGGGGTCGGCACGCTCGACCGGGCGGTCGCGATCCTGCAGGCGGTCGAGGGCGGCGTGACCCGGTTCGCCCGGATCGCCGAGGCGACCGGACTCTCCCGTCCGACGACGCACCGGCTGATCCGCGCGCTCGAGGAGCACGGGTTCCTCGCGCACTACGGCGGCGGTCTGGGCTACCGGCTCGGCCCCAGGCTGCTGCGGCTCGCGTCCGAGGCGATGCGCGAGCTGCCGCTCCGCGATCTCGCGCACCCGATCCTCGAGCGGCTCGTGCGGACGACCGGCGAGAGCGCACAGCTGTTCGTGCGCTCGGGGGACGTCCGCGTCTGCATCGACGCGGTCGAGTCCCCGAACGAGCTCCGGACGATCGTGCCGGTCGGAGCCTCGCTGCCGCTGACGGCGGGCTCGGCGGCCAAGGTCTTCCTCGCGAACGCTACCGGCTCGGAGCGACTGATCCGCAAGGCGGACGATCCCGAGCGCTTCGCGCACGAGGTCGAGCTCGCCCGAGCGCGCGGCTGGGCTTCCAGCGCCGGCGAACGTCAGCCCGGCGTCGGCTCGGTGAGCGCGCCGGTGGTCGGGCCCTACGGGATCCTCGTGGCGGTGGTCTCGGTGTCGGGTCCCGCCTCCCGCATGGGGCGGATCAGCGCGAGGAGATTCGCGCCCGCCGTGCTCGAGGCCGCGAAGGAGCTCGAGCGGTCCGGCGGCTTCGCCTGAGCGTCCCGCCGTCTCGCTAGCGGAGGTCGCGACGCAGGATGCGGACGATCCGGTCCTCGATGTCCGTGGCGACCGACTTCGACATCCCGAACGACACGATCGCGAACTCCACCCACGTGTCGGTGCCGCGCGTGAGCACCCAGCCGGACAGGGCCGACACCTCGTCGAGCGTCCCGGTCTTGGCGCGGACGGGGAGGCCGTGCAGCCGGTGCACGAGCGTTCCCTGCCCGCCGGTCGGAAGGGCGCGACGGAGGTTCGTCCCCCACGGCGCATCCTCCGCGGCCCAGAGCAACCGGACGATCCCCTCGGCGGTCACGCGGTTCGCGTACGAGAGCCCCGAGTTGTCGTTCAGCGTGAAGGCGGTCCCGTGCGCGTCCGTCCACGCCTGGATCGACGCCGCGCCCTTGGCGATCGAGCCAGGCACGCGCCGCACCTCGGCGCCGAGGCGCTTGCCGAGCATCTCGGCGAAGAAGTTGTCGGAGGGCCGCAGGGTCTTCGTCAGGAGCTGCTGGAGCGGGGCGGACTCGATGGACGCGAGCGTCTGCAGGTCCGCCGGGGGCGAACCCGAGCCCGGCGTGCCCGCCACCCGGATCCCGAGCTCCTCGAGCTCGGCCGCGAGGACCCCGGCGGCGTCGCGCTCGGGGGCGCGGCCCGAATTGCGCTGGTAGGTGAGCGCGGTCGGACGGTTCACGTAGTCGCGGGCCACGTCGTTCCAGCCGGGGGCGTCCCAATCGCGTCTGAAGTAGGAGGTGCTCCCGAGGACGGGGCCCGTCACGCGGGTCAGTCCCGCCGCGTCCAGCTTCCGCGCGAGCGCGGCGAGCTTCCCGCGGCCGATGATCGGATCGCCGCGCCCCAGGATCCAGAGCCTCTCGACGACGCCGTCCTCGGAGATCCCCGGCGCCGCGGCGATCGTCCGCATCCGGAACGCCGGCCCGAGCGTGTCGAACATGGCCATCGAGAGCAGGAGCTTCGTGTTCGACGCGGGCGTCCTGCGGACGTCGGCGCCGTGACGGTACAGGTACGCGTCCTCCTCGCCGACCGCGACCGACACCGCGCGGCCCCCGATCGCGTCGTCGATCGCCTCCATCCATGCCGACTGCGTGATCTCGAACCCGAGGACGGGCGACGAGCTGGTTTCGTTCAGCGCGTCCTGCGCGATCCACCGCACTCGCAGACGGACGACGCCGAGGTCCTCGACGCCGAAGCAGGGTTCGACCTGCGCCTCCGAGTCCTGGTCGAGCGTCGGCCGGTCGATCGCGACCCACCCATCGGGGGTCCGCTGCTGCACCTCGACGACCTGGCCGGACTTCGAAGGCCGCAGCGACGCCGTGACGAGCACGCAGTCGCCCACCTCGGTCGATCCCGCCACCAGCCCCGCGTCGACGACGGAGCGCACGCGGACGAGCTCCTCGTCGGAGGTCGCGGCGGGACAGGTCGGGGTCGCGGCGATCGTCGCGCGATACCGCCCCGTGTGGGGCTGGGACTGTTCGAACGAGAACATGCCGTCGGCCCCGCTCGAGCCGGTCGCTACGGTCGCGAACCCCGACGAGTCGGCCGCGCGCCACTGCAGCGTCACCTCGCGGCCGGGCGAACACCCGGGGTCGCCCTTCACCGACCCCGACACGACGACCGGCTGCCCGAAGCCCACGAGCGGCGAGGAGACGCCGAGCGTCGTCGCGGCGGTCTCGGCGAGCGCCTCGGGCGCGATCAGCAGCGCGCACAGCAGCGCCAGCTCGGCCATCGCGGCCGTCCGGAGGCGGAGCCTGAAGGAGGTGCGGGCGTCGATCGGTACCCCCCTGCGGAGCGGGGGAGGATTCTAGCCCGGGTCTTCGAGCGGAGGGGGAGGCGGCGACCTGCGATTTCCGTGTGACAGCCCCCGCGACGGGCGGCAGACTGTCCCGGTGAGCCACGTCGCCTACCGGACGCGACCCGAGCTTTCGCGGCCCGTGATGATCTGCGCGTTCTCCGGATGGAACGACGGCGGCGAAGCCGCGACGACCGCGGTCCGAACGCTCCGTTCGCAATGGGGCGCGCGCCGGTTCGCGGAGATCGATCCGGAGGAGTTCTACGACTTCCAGGTGCACCGTCCGACGGTGCGCCTCGAGGGCGATTCGCGGCGGATCGACTGGCCGGCGAACCGGTTCTTCTCGGCGCGGATCAACGAACGCGATGCCATCGTGTTCCTCGGCGTGGAGCCGAACGTGCGTTGGCGCACCTATGGCGACTCGATCCTGCAGGTGTGTTCGGAACTCGACGTGTCGCTGCTCATCACGCTCGGCGCGTTCCTCGCCGACGTTCCGCACACGCGCCCCGCACCGGTGAACGCCGCGAGCGAGGATCCCCACTGGCTCGAGAAGCCGGGGGTCGTGCTCGCCCGGTACGAGGGGCCCACCGGCATCGTCGGCGCGCTGAACTCCGCCGCGGCGAAGACCGGTCTGCCGGCGCTTTCGCTCTGGGCGGCCGCGCCCCACTACCTCCCGCAGTCGCGCAACCCCAAGGTGGCGCTCGCGCTGCTCGAGGCGCTCCGCGACCTCACCGGTCTCGAGGTGGACACGGGCGAGATCGAGCTCGCCGCGCGGGTGTTCGAGCGCGAGGTGTCCGAGGCGATCGAGGAGGACGGGAACCTCGCCGGGTACGTGCAGCGGCTCGAGGAGGCCGCGGAGGCGATGGGGGAGGACGGCTTGCTCGAGGCCGCGAGCGGCGACGACATCGCGGCCGAGCTCGAGCGGTTCCTGCGCGACCACGGCCGTACCGACGACTAGTCGCTTGGAGGTCCGTCCGTTCGGATCCACCGGCCTGAAGGTGCCGGTGATCGGGCTCGGGACCTGGAGCGTGTTCGACGTCTCGGACGCGGACGAGGGCGACGCGCGGTCGGTCGTCCGCGCGATGTTCGAGGGCGGGACGCGCGTCGTCGACTCGTCGCCGATGTACGGGCGGGCGGAGGCCGTGCTCGGGCGCGTGCTCGAGGGGATCCGCGACGACGTCGTGGTGGCGACGAAGATCTGGGCGCGCTCGGTCCGGGAGGGACGCGAGCAGCTCGAGGCACAGCTCGGGTTCTACGGCGGGCGCGTTGATGTCGAGCAGGTCCACAACCTCGTTGCGTGGCGCGAGCACCTCGACTGGCTCGAGGCCGAGCGCGACGACGGCCGCGTCGGCGTCCTCGGCGCGACCCACTGGAACGAAGCATCGTTCGACGAGCTCGCGACCGTGATGCGGACCGGGCGGATCGGCTGCATCCAGATCCCGTACAACCCGCTCGAGCGGCGGTGCGAGGACGTGGTCCTGCCGCTCGCCGAGGGGCTGGGGCTCGGGGTGATCGCGATGCGTCCGTTCGCGGAGGGGGCGCTGGTCCGCCGGGCGCCGTCGGACCCCGGCGTCCTCCGCGCGCTCGGCGTCGAGACGTGGACGCAGGCGCTGCTGAAGTGGACGCTGTCCGACCCGCGCGTGCACGTCGCGATCCCCGCGACCTCGGTCGTCGAGCACGCTCGCTCCAACGTGGCGGCCGGCGAGCCGCCGTGGTTCGACCGCGAGCAGCGGGAGCTCGTGGCGCGCGTCGCGGGGGCGTGAGCGTGCGAGCGATCGTGCTCGGCGCGCCGGGAAGACCGCCGAAGCTCCGCGACCTCCCCGAACCCGAGCCGGGGCCCGGGCAGGCGCTCGTCGACGTGCTCGCGTGCGCGGTGTGCCGCACCGACCTCCACATCCTGGACGGCGAGCTCGAACCCCCGAGGCTGCCGCTCGTGCCCGGCCACCAGGTGGTGGGCCGGGTCGCGGCCGTCGGCGACGGCGCCGGGCTCGCCGTGGGCGAGGCGGTGGGCGTCCCCTGGCTCGGATGGGCCGACGGGACGTGCGCGTTCTGTGCCTCGGGCCGCGAGAACCTGTGTCCGCGGGCGCGATTCACCGGGTTCGACCTCGACGGCGGGTACGCGGATCGGCTCGTCGCCGACACAGCGTTCTGCCTCCCGCTCCCGGAGGGTTCCGAGCCCGCGACGACGGCGCCGCTCCTGTGCGCCGGCGCGATCGGCTACCGGGCGCTGCGGCTCGCCGGCGACGCCCAGAAGCTCGGCCTCTACGGGTTCGGCAACGCGGCCCGGCTGATCGCTCAGGTGGCGCTGCACCAGGGGCGGCGCGTGTTCGCGTTCACCCGTCCCGGCGACGCCGAGACCCAGCGCCTCGCGGTCGAGCGCGGCTGCACGTGGGCCGGAGACTCGACCGCGACGCCGCCCGAGCCGCTCGACGCCGCGATCCTGTTCGCCGCCGTCGGCGAGCTGATCCCGCTCGCGCTCGCGGCAGTTGCGCCGGGCGGGTCGGTCGTGTGTGCCGAGATCCACATGTCGGACGTGCCGTCGTTCCCGTACGAGCTCCTGTGGCGCGAGCGGATCCTGCGCTCGGTCGCGAACCTCACGCGGCGCGACGGCACGGAGCTCCTCGCGCTCGCGGCCGAGATCCCGCTCCGGACCGACGTCCGGACCTTCCCGCTCGAGGCGGCCGGCGACGCGATCGCCGCCGCCCGATCGGGCGAACCCGCGACGCCCGTCCTGATCCCCCAAGGGTTGACCGCCGGGCTACCATGACGGCTCCCGGCGGGGAGGTCCGATGCTCCAGGCATTCGTCCTGATCCAGACCCTTGCCGGTACGGGCACGAAGGTCCGCAATGAGATCGGCTCGGTGCCCGGCGTCCGGCTCGCGCAGAGCGTGACGGGTCCCTACGACCTCATCGTCCGCGCCGAGGGGGCCGACATGGACGAGCTCGGCCGGGTCCTCAGCGACATCCAGACGGTGCCGGGGCTCACGCGGACCCTGACGTGCATCGTCAAGGGGATGACGCACAAGCTCTGAGACCCGGCGGCGCGGTCAGCGCTTGCGCCGGATCGCCTCGATCAGCTCCCACTTGCCCATGCGCGAGCGGCCCGGGATGTCCATCTTCTTCGCGGTGTCGTAGAGCTGCTGGCGGTTGCGGTCCTCGAGCGCTCGCCCGGCCTTGCCCGAACGGGCCCGTCCTCTCGCGGCCTGCCTGCCGAGCTCACGCCGTGTGGACTTCGGAAGGTTCGCGATCGTCCGCTTCGACCGGGCCGCCCGTTGCGCGGCTCCGATGTTCCGTCTCGACGCCTGCGTCTGCTTGCGCGTCGCCATCATTCGTCACCTCCGAACGGTCGGGTCAAGTGCTTGATTCCCGTTGGGCGCGAGCGGGAAACGGCCGCGCGTCAGCGAGGGCCCATGACCGGGTCGGGGAGCCCCTCGACCTCGGAGCCGGCCTCGAAACGGCTTGTGGCTCCGCCCGCGGCGATCACCGTGACCCCACCGGCGCCGAGTGCGGTCCAGCGACCTTCCCGGTACACGGCGGCGGTACGTTCGTCGGGCCCGAGGAGCACGACGCTCGTCGTGGGCGCCGCCTCGAGGGCGCTCGCGACCCAGCGGTTGCCGAACGTCTCGAAGTGCGGCAGGACGGCGACGCTCGGGACGAGGGCCAGCGCCGGCGCGTACCGACGGCGGTCGTCGCCGGGCATCCGCTCGCGGACGAGCGTCCACTCGCCGAACGCCATCGCGCCGGCGGACGACCCGCCGAGCGCGGCGCCGCCCGACCACGCCGCGACGATCGCATCCCAGAGCGGCGTGCCGGAGAGCGTCTTCGGAACGAGACCCGGGTCGCCGCCCACGAGGTAGAAGAAGCGGCCGGCGCGGGCACGTTCGACGACGGCGGGGTCCTTCGCGTGCGAGCGCTTCGTCGCGGGCAGCTCCTCGACGTCGAGCCCGAGCCCGCGGAACCACCGGACGGCGTTCGCGACCGCCTGTTCCGGGCGCTGCCGCCCCGCCGCCGTCGCGAGGACGTACGCGGGGCCGTCGCCGGCCGCGTCGATCAGGACCCGATCCTGCGGCTCGTTGCCGGGGTTGAGCTCGTCCCCGCCGACGAGCGCGAGCGGGCCGGATTCGGGCATCCCGGCATCCTGTCATGCTGGTGAACCTGTCGATGGCTTGCCCGCCGAGGGGGGTTGCGTCCATGACGACACACGCACGCTCGCGTCGAACGATCCAGGCCCTCGCGGTCTCCTTCGTCGTGGCCGCGGTCGTGATCGCGGGTGCGGGCGTCGCCCGGGCGGCTGCCCCGACGATCTCGTCGTTCGACCCGACGAGCGGCCCAGTGGGGACGGCCGTCGTGATCAACGGCGACCACTTCAGCGGCCCCGACCCGGACGTCACGACCGTGAGCTTCAACGGCGTGTCTGCCACCTTCACGATCGACAACCCGCACAAGATCACGGCGACCGTGCCGGCCGGCGCCACGACCGGTCCGATCTCGGTGGCCAGCCCCGACGGGACGGCCGTGAGCGCGACGAACTTCACCGTCACCGTCACGCCGCTCCCGACGATCACCTCGTTCAACCCGGTCAGCGGGCCGGTCGGAACCTTGGTGACCATCGTCGGCACGAACCTCTCCGGTGCGACCGCGGTCAGCTTCAGCGGCATCGCGGCGACCACGTTCAGCGTGAACCCGGCCGGGACGCAGATCACGGCCACGGTCCCGGCGGGGGCCACGACCGGTCCGATCTCGGTCACGACGCCGGGTGGCACCGCGAACAGCTCGACCAACTTCACCGTGACCCCGGCGGGTTCGCCCACGATCACGTCGTTCGAGCCGACCAGCGGGCCCGTCGGAACCTCAGTGACGATCGTCGGCACGAACCTCACCGGCGCGACCTCGGTCAGCTTCAACGGCGTCGCGGCGACCACCTTCACCGTGAACCCGCAGGGCACCCGGATCATCGCCACGGTGCCCGCCGGCGCCACGACGGGACCGATCACGGTCACGAATCCGAGCGGCACGGGGACGAGCGCCACCCCGTTCACGGTCACCGTCGGGCCGACGTCGCACGAGCGCACCGTCACGCTCGAACTGCGCCGCCACCTCGTCGCGCGGGGGGTGGTGCAGGTCGCCGACGGCTTCGACGACTGTGCGATCGAAGTCAGGGTGAACATCCAGCGCCTGCGTAGCGGGACGTGGCGGACGATCGACAGCGACCAGACGAACGACGACGGCATCTACCGCGAACCGATCACGGATCGGAGGGGGCGCTATCGGGCGGTCGCCGTTCGCGAGGAGCTGAATGCCGGCGCGGACGTCTGCCGACGCGACCGCTCGCCGGCCCGGCGGCACCAGCACTGAGCGGAAGGAGGACCTAGCCGAGCGCGGCGACGGCGTTCGGCACGGTGTCCGCCGGCTTCACGCCGTACCACGCGCGCTCGATCCGCCCGTCCTCGTCGATCAGGAACGACGAACGGCGGATCCCGCCGCGCTCGTCGTTCCACGTTCCCCACGCGTCCGCGGTTGCGTGGTCGGGGTCGGAGAGCAGCGGGAAGCCGAGGTCGAACTTCTCGTCGAACGCGAGCTGCTCTTTCGGCATGTCGGGCGAGATGCCGACGATGTCGGTCCCGACGCCCGCGAGCTCCCGGCGGTGGTCGCGCAGGTCGCAGGACTGGACCGTGCAGCCCGGGGTGTCGGCCTGCGGGTAGAAGTACACGAGGACCTTCCGCCCTCGGAAGTCCCGGAGCCGAACCGTCCGACCGTGCTGGTCCGCGAGCGCGAAGTCGGGCGCCGCCGTTCCGGGCTCGAGGATGCTCATCGGCTCACCGTACCCGAAGGGAGGCGTCGGTCCGACGGGCGGCGATGGCCCTGGCCGCCGCCCACGGAGAAAGTCTCGGAACCTATCGTCCCCACAGCGACCGGCGCGTGCCGGCGCGCAGCAGCAGCACCAGCACCGCGGCCACGACGATCGAGGCGATCCAGTCGACGCCCTCGGTCTCCGCGAAGACCTCGCCGGCGAGCCATCCGCCGATCACGGCGCCCACGATGCCGAGCAGGAGCGTCCCCAGGAGCCCGAACGGATCGCGGCCCGGGACGATCAGCCGGGCGATCAGCCCGACCACCAGGCCGACGAGGACGTAGCCGAGGATCGACTCCACGTCGACGTCGTTCCGGCCGTTCTGCGCGAGCACAACCGGTACGGCGGCGAGCATGCCGGCGATCCCGGGGGTCTGGTCGTTCGTCATGGCGTCACCTCGGGCGGGCTTTACCCCCGAGGCGAGGCCGTCACACCCGATCGCCTAGGCGGGACCCTCCACGAGCTCGGGGAGGTCGACGACACCGCCCGGCGGGGGGCGAGGTGACGGGTCGCTCTGGTCGGCGCTGTGGCCATCGACGCCTCCTTCGCGCTGTCATCGTGACGGGCCGTTGCCTCGAGCGCGATGGGACGCTCGGGCGTACCTGCCCGGTGTTCGGGCCGACCACAGCGAGGGGCCGTTCGGGCTACATCGGCGGCTCCGCTGGCGGGGACGACCTCGCGTATGGGACGCGGAAGAACGCGAAGATCCTCGGTCCGCCGGGGAAGGACCGGACCGGGGTGGGCGCGTTCGGGTCGGCGAGGCTGAACGACATCGTCACGTCGTCGCGCTTGGGGAGGTTCGGGTCGTACAGGCGCAGCGTGAGGGCCCCGTCCTCCTGGTCGTAGCCGTACGCGAGGACCTGGTTGTTCTCCTTGAGATCGAAGGGGTCGTTCGACTTCACGCGGACGAGCCCGAGCGGCGAGGGGTGGCCGGCGTCGATGTCGGCGCGGACCTTCGGCCACTCCTCCCGGACCATCAGCCACGCGCGGCCGTGCGGACCGATCCCGAAGCGGCTGAGGAAGGTTTCCCCGTCGGGCAGGTGCGGGCTCATGAGCTTCAGGTAGCGGGCCGGGCCGAGCGGAAGGTCGAAGCTGTCGAACAGCCGGTCGACGAGGTAGTCGAACAGCGTCCCCTCGCCCGGCGCGTCGCCGAGCCCGGGCGGTGGCTTCCCGGCCTCGAAGTAGTCGCGGACGGCGAACGCCATGCCGCCGCACAGGCCGTTCGAGGCGTCGCCGATCGGGACGCTCACGATGCCTGGGATGCCGATCCTCCGAACGGGGACGCGTGGGAACCGGTTCGGGAACGCGATCCCCGAGGCGCTCGGGAGGAAGCCGGGGACGGCATGGGTGATCATCGGTTCGACACCTCGGGCACGATGGCACGTCGCGACGGCCCGCAGGTACGGCCGCTCGTCCTACGGCGGGGAGCGCATACAGTTCGAGGCATCGTGGACGCGTCCTTCGGCGGGCAGACGCTCGTGGAGCCGCTCCGCCGGGTGCTCGTCCGGTCGCCGCGGCCCGCGGACCTCGCCGCCTGGCAGGCGTTCGGGTGGCTCGGCGAGCCGGACGCCGGCCTCGCGGCGAAGCAGCACGAGGAGCTGTGCGAGGTCCTCCGGTCGGCGGGCGCTCGGGTGGAGTTCGCCGAGGTCGCCGTCGACGGCGATCCCGACGCGATCTACGTGTTCGACCCCGTGATCGTCTCGGATGCCGGGGCGATCTTGCTGTGGCCCGGCAAGGAAGGACGCCGGCCCGAGTCGGCCGCGGCCGCCGCCGAGCTTCGACGGCTGGGCGTGCCGGTGGCCTTCGAGATGGCGGCGCCCGCGACGGCCGAGGGCGGCGACACGATGTGGCTCGACGAGCGGACGCTGCTCGTCGGCCGGAGCTTCCGGACGAACGACGCGGGCGTCGAGGCGCTGCGGGCGGCGCTGCCGGGCGTCGACGTGCTCGCGTTCGACGTGCCGAACCGGCACGGACCCGAGGCGTGCCTGCACCTGCTGTCGTTGCTGTCGCCGCTCGACCGCGACCTCGTCGTCGCGTACGTCCCGCTGCTGCCGGTCCGGCTGGTCGAGCTCCTCGACGAGCGCGGCGTCGAGGTCGTGGCGGTGCCCGATGAGGAGTTCGACACGATGGGGCCGAACGTCCTCGCGCTCGCGCCGCGCGTGGGGCTCGCGGTCGACGGGAACCCGGAGACGCGGCGCAGGATGGAGCGCGCCGGCGTCGAGGTGTTCGCCTACGAGGGCTCGGAGATCTCGCTGAAGGGCGAGGGCGGCCCGACGTGCCTCACGAGGCCGTTGCTGCGCGGCGCGTGATCGCCGCGGGCGTCAGGCCGTCGGAGCGTCGGACGCGGCCGCGCGCGGCTTGAACTCGTCGCACGTGTCGCCGGCGTGGATCACGCCGCGGACGTACCGGCATCCGCCGACCGACAGCCTCGGGAACATGAACTTGCATTCGTGACAGCTGAACTTCGGGTTCTCGGCGTGGCGGTAGTTCGCCTGCTGCTTCGAGAGCCCCTGCACCGACGGCATGGTCCGAGCCTAGTCCCGCGACGGCGGTTCGCTCAAGTGGGCCTCGATCACCGACCGACCGCGCGCGCCAGCTGCGCCTTCGTCATGCGCGAGCGACCCCGCACGCCCTTGCGCTTGGCCTCCTCGTAGAGCTGCGCCTTCGTGCGACCGCCCGGCCCGCGGTGCGAACGGAGGCCGCCGCGACGACCCGACGAGATGTCCTCGGTCGACGTCCTGCTCGCCTGCCGCGCCTCGCCCGAGCGCGCCCGCTCCTTGTTCACGGTCCTCGCGGCGATCTCCTCGGCGGTGTCCTCGCTCCGGCCCCGCTTCTTCAGGCCGGCCTTGATGTGCTCGTACTGGCGCTCGCGCTTGTCGCTCCATGCCTGCTGCGGCATCGCTCGCTCCTTCCGGTCGTCTCCTTCGAGGGATACCCGCCCGCGGGCCTGCCTACCCCCGCGCCCGCTAGGGTCCCGTCCCATGACGGCCGATCCCGCGCCCGACCCGATCGACACGGAGCGGTTGCGGCTCCGCCGTTCGGTGCCCGAGGACGCCGAGGAGATCTCCGCGTACCGGAGCGACCCGAAGGTGAACCGCTACCAGGGCTGGGAGCGGACGGACCCGGACGGCGTCCGGGCCGAGATCCGGGAGATGGCAGCGCGGACCCCGGGCGAGCCCGGCTGGGTCCAGTACTCGGTGCTCGAGCGCGAGGGCGGGCGGCTCGTCGGCGACGTCGGGCTCGCCCCGGCCGAGGGGGAGCCGGGCGTGATCCGGGTCGGTTACACGATCTCCCCGGCGTTCCAGGGTCACGGCTACGCGACCGAGGCCGTGGGCGCGCTCGTCGACCTCGCGTTCGAGCGGCTCGGGGCCGAGGTCGTACGGGCACACGCGGACGCGGACAACACGCGCTCGCACCGGGTGGCCGAGAAGGTGGGCATGCGCCTGGTCGAACGTTTCAGACGCTCGGGGGGCGGGGAGACCTGGTACGGCGTTCGGTACGAACGCCGCCGGTGACGGCAGCGCTCCGCGGTCGGGGAAGGATCAGGCATGCACTGTGAGCACGACATGTGTCTGTGCCTCGTCGACACCGCCGAGGAGATCTGCAGCGATCACTGCCGCGAGATGGCGGGGCTGGCCGGCCACCGGGACGCCTGTCGGTGTGGTCACGGGCCTTGCGCGCGCGCGAGCTGACCTCGTTCATCGTCACGATCGCGGGGACGTAGCGGCGGAGGGGTGGAAGAGCGGCACGAGCGGCCGCCAGTCCGAGCGAAGCACGGCGAGCATCGACGGCGGCGTGATGACCTCGGCCGATCCAGCCTTCGGCCGCGGTGTGGGGTCCGTGTAGCCGGCCGGCGTCCACCGGAGCAGCCCGGTGCCGAGCACGAGGTGCGGCTCGCCGTTGCGCAGGACGAACGCGCCGTCGGGAAGATCGTCGAGGTCCGCCTCGTGGTACCGCTGCGTCCGCGACCGCTGATCGAACCGCTCCGCGTGCAGCCGGGCGTCGATCGCCTCGGCCCCCACGTCGCCGGGATGGAGCCCGCGCCAGACCTCGGTGAGTCGCGTGTAGTCCTCTCGCCGGCAGAGCGCGCACGGGCGGTGTCCCGCGGCGAACACCGTCGCCTCGTCGAGGAAGAACAGCTCGGTGAACCGGCCCGGCTGCATCAGCGGCGACCGATGCCACCCGCGGAACCGCAGCCGGCACGCGATCCAGCGCCTCCCGTTGAACCGCCGTCGGATCCGGCCCGACGCGTCGTGGAGGCACCCGCGGTTCCCGTAGACGAGGCCCCGGGCCGGGTCGGCGATCAGCTCGCCGAGCGGCGTCACGCGGTTCTGTAGCGGCATGTCGGCTCAGTATCGCGGCCCGGTACCATCGCTCATCCATGGAGCTCAACGTTCGCCCGCGCATGGCCGTGACGTCCATGGTCCTCGTCCTCGTCGTCGCGGGGCTCTGGGCTACCGCCGCGCCCGCCGCGGCGGCACCGCGCTGCCTCGGCAGGGTCGCGACGATCGTGGGCACGGCCGGCGGCGACGAGCTCGTCGGCACCCCGGGCCCCGACGTGATCGTCGGCCGCGGGGCGGATGACTTCATCGAAGGCGGCCCGGGCGACGACCGGATCTGCGGCGGCGCGGGGTTCGACTTCATGGAAGGCGGCCCCGGCGACGACCGGCTCCTCGGCGGGGGTGGGTCCGACACGGCTCACGGCGGTCCGGGCAGGGACCGGATCGTGACGGGCACCGGTTCGGTGGAAGCGCTGTTCGGTGGGCGCGGAGACGACCGGCTGCTCGGCGGGACGGGGTCCTTCGATGGCCTGATCGGCGGCCGGGGCGACGACCTCCTGAACGGCGGACCCGGCCAGGACCTCGCGCAGTTCTTCGAGTCGCCCGGCCCGGTCCAGGCCGACCTCGAGACCGACCTGGTCACCGGTCACGGCGTCGACGAGCTCGTCGGCATCGAGGGGCTCGTCGGTTCGAGCTTCGACGACGTCCTGCTCGGCGACGACGCCTCGAACCTGCTCGTCGGCGAGGAGGGCGACGACCTCATCGAGGCCCGGGGGTCCGGGACGCTCGGGGACCTCGGGGCGGACGTCCTCGACGGCGCCGGCGGCGACGACACGCTCGAGGGCGGCGACGGAGCCGACATCCTGCGGTTCGAGGACTCGCCGAACGCGGTCACGGTCGATCTGGCCGCCGGGACGGCCACGGGCTGGGGCAGCGATACCCTCGCGAGCATCGACGTGGTCATCGGCTCGGTCTTCGACGACGCGCTGCTCGGCGACGCGAACGACAACGCGTTCGTCGGCGGCCCCGGCGACGATGCGATCGACGGCCGCGGAGGCGTGGATCAGGCGGCGTACTTCGATTCCTTCGAGCCGGTCGTCGTGGACCTCGCGGCCGGGACGGCGACCGGCTGGGGCGCCGACACGCTCGTCGGCCTCGAGGACATTCTGGGCTCCGCCCACGCGGACGTGCTCGCCGGCGACGACGGCGCGAACGCGCTCCTGGGCGGCAGCGGCGACGACACCCTCCTCGGCGCGCCGGGCAACGACGTCCTCATCGGTGACGCCGGCGACGACGCCGCCGACGGTGGTCCCGGAGCCGACGCCTGCGACGCCGAGACCGAGACCGGGTGCGAGACCGAGCCGGCGGCTAGACCGGCTGCCAGTCCGGGGCGAAGTCGAACACCCCCGACGTCAGCTTGGTGGCAGCCGACCCGTCGGCCTGCATGACCCAGACGCCGAACCGGCCGTTCGGATCCTGCCGGTTGAACGCGATCATCGTGCCGTCGGGCGAGTAGACCGGCGCGGTCTCGTTCCGCCGGTTGTCGGTCACCTGGGTCACGTTCGAGCCGTCCGCGTCCATCGCGAAGATGTTCCTCCCGTTCCGAGAGAACGTGATCGTGCTCCCGTCCGGCGACCAGTCGGGGCGGTCGTGCACCTTGTTCCCGCTCGTCAGGCGGACCGGATCCGAGCCGTCCGGATCCATCACCCAGATGTGGTTCCCGGCCTCGAGGTCGCTCGAGAACGCGATCGTCGAGCCGTCCGGCGACCACTCGGGGAACGCGTCGAAGATCCCGGTCGTGAACGTGAGCTGCACGGGGTCGGTGCCGTCCGAGTCCATGACCCAGATGTCCTGGAACGCGTCCGACTCGTACGTCGTGAACGCGATCTTCGAGCCGTCGGGCGACCAGGCGGGCCAGGACTCCTGGAAGGTCGGCGTCGTGGTGAGGCGGGCCTGGTTCGACCCGTCTGCGTCCATCACCCAGATGTCGCAGTTCGAGAACTCGCCGGGACCGCATCGCAAGAACGCGATCTGCGTGCCGGTGGCGTTCAAGTCCGCCAGGCCCTCCCGCTTTCTAGGCGTGTCCGTGAGACGGGTTCGATCCCCGGTCTGGGGGTCGACCGTCCACAGGTCGGACTGGCCCCCGGAGTCGCGGCCGAAGACGATCAGGCCGTTGGTGCCGGGGAAGGCCGCCCGTGCCGCCGGTCCCGCGAACAGCGAGACGAGGAACAGCGAGCAGATCGCAAGCATGACGGCGCGTCGCATCGTGGTGATCTCCTTCGGATCCGCGGATCCGACCGGTCGGCCGGGCAGCGGGACCAGGGTACCGGAGGTCGCGCTATCCGCCGGGCTCGCGAACGGCCGAGTGCCCCACGCCCTGCAGGATCGACATCAGGGTGATCCCGATCGCGAGGTTGATCCCGGCGGTCGCGATCTGGGACTCGAGCTCCGTGTTCGTCGTGAACGGGACGATCACCGAGATCGCGATGATCAGGCCGAGGATCCAGGAGAAGAAGCGGAACGGCGCGGGCGCGTTCGCCACGAGCAGGAGGTGCAGAAGGCCCGTGGCCAGCACGGCGCCGATGAAGGCGGCCCCGGCGTACCACCAGGAGCTCGGCGTGAAGAGCGCGTCCTGGCGTCCCGGGACGAACACGTTGATGTCGAAGATCCCGCGCGCGATGAGGAGCCCGAGGATCGCGACCCCCGCCGCGACGACCCCGGCGAGCAGGCCGCCCACCCACAGGCGAGTGGCGTCCACGGACGGTCGTGGCGCGTGTGCGCGTCCGTAGGACTGGCCGATCGGCCTCGTGGGGTCGTTCACGGTCCCCATCATGACCGATTCCGTGCCAACTCCGCAGCGCCCCCTACGGCGTCTCGTCCATCGGGCTCATCAGCTGGAAGTAGTTCCCGTCGGGGTCGGCGAGGGTCGCGATCCACCCCTCGGCGCCCTCGGGCATGCCGTCCGGGACGTACGGCTCGCGCACGATCTCGGCGCCGGCCGCCTTCAGCCGCTCGAAGTCGCCCTTCACGTCCGCGCTCTCCAGGTTCCAGATCACGCGTCCGGGCTCCTTGTTCTTCCCGGAGACCTCGCTGTGGGGTCCCACGGTAACCGCGCCGGAGCCGAGGATCCAGCCCGTGTACCCGCCGTCGTCCCACGTGGGCTCACCGAAGAGCTTCTTGTAGTACTCGGCGAGCAGCTTCGGCTCGTCCGAGCCGATCAGGATGCCGTTCAGGTTCATCGCCGCCTCCTTCTGTTCTCGTGGCCGGTCCTCGGGGTCCTTTCCCCGTCCGTCCGAGATGAGACCTCTGGCGCTGCCCGAACTGAGCGCTCAGCCCGCCTTCTTCGACCGCGACCGGGGGCGCTTCCTGCTCTTGGCCTGCTCCACGCTCTCGCGCAGGGCCGCCATGAGCTCCTCGACCGCCGAGGGGCCGCCGGAAGCTCCGGCCGCCGGCTCGGGCGCGGCCGGCGCCGTCGGGGACTTCTCCGAGAGGATGCGCAGCAGCTCCTCGCGGTAGCTATCCGCGTAGGCGGCCGGGTTCCACTGGGTCGTGAGCGTGTCGATCAGGCGGACCGCGAGGTCGAGCTCCCGCTCCTCGACCTCGACGCCGCCGAGATCGGGGGCCAGAGCGGCCGGGTCGCGGACCTCGTCGCCGAAGAAGAGTGTCTCGACGGCGAGTACTTGGTGCATCGGCCGGACGGCCACGAGATGCGGCTTCGTGCGCAGCACGAACCTGCCGATCCCCACGCGACCCGCCTCTCGCATCGCCCGGTGCAGCAGGGCATAGGTCTTGGCCGACTCGGGCGAGGGGATCGCGTAGTAGGTCTTCTCGAAGGAAACGGGGTCGATGTCGGCGAGCTCGACGAAATCCTCGATGTCGATCGTCCGGCTCCGCTCCGGCCGGACCTGCTCCAGCTCCTCGCGCGAGAGCGTCACGACCTCGCCGAGCTCGTTCTCGCGGCCGCGCACGACGTCCTCCCACTCGACGGATCGAGACGTCGATGCGGGCGGTTCCGCAGACGCCGGCCGCGGCTCGGCCACGTCGTTCTCGATCGCCTCGGTCTCGGCGGACCCGTCGGGTTCGACCGGCTCTTCCACCGCCTCGGGCGCGTCCACGACGCGCTCGTAGCGGACGCGGCGGCCCGACCGGTCGTAGAGGTGGAACCGAACGTCCTTGGGTTCGGTCGCGTTGATCAGCCGGACGGGCACGTTCACGAGGCCGAAGCTCAGGCTCCCGGTCCACACGGCCGTCGGCATCCTCCGAGGTTACCCGGGAGCGAGGGCGGGTACCTCCCTAGCACCGGACCAGAGGAGCGACGATGAGCACCGAGAGCGAACCGATCACCGACAACGAGCAGTCCTCGACGGGTCAGCCGCAGGACTCGGACGAGATCCGTCGGGAGGGCGACACCCAGCCCTCCGGCGCGCAGTTGGACGCCGTCGATGTCGATGCCGGCGACGATGACTCGTCGCGTGAACCGCTGCTCTCGGAGAGCAGCGCGAGCGCCTACCGCGACCGCTGGGAGCAGATCCAGGCGCGGTTCGTCGACGATCCGAGGAGCTCGGTCGAGCAGGCCGATGCGCTCGTGAACGAGGTGATCCACGACCTCGAGACGTCGTTCGGCTCCGAACGCGACACGCTCGAGGGGCAGTGGCAACGCGGACAGGACGTCCAGACCGAGGACCTGCGCATCGTCCTCCGCCGGTACCGATCGTTCTTCGGTCGGCTGCTGGCCGCCTGAGGTCTTCGGGATCCTCGTCGCCGGTTCCACGACTACTATCCCGGGCATGCTCGGGGAGCGGTTCCGCGAGGCGCTCGTCTACGCGGCAGAGGCGCACCAGGACCAGGTGCGCAAGGGCGGCACGGTTCCGTACGTCGCGCACCTGCTCGGCGTCACGGCGTTCGTTCTCGAGGAGGGCGGGGACGAAGACCAGGCGGTCGCGGCGCTCCTGCACGACGTCGTCGAGGATCAGGGGGGCAGACCGCGACTCGACGACCTACGAGGGCGGTTCGGCGAGCGCGTGGGGAAGCTGGTCGAGGAATGCTCGGACTGGATCGACGAACCGAAGCCGCCGTGGAAGCGGCGCAAGGAGCGGTACATCGAGCGGCTCCGTACCGAACACGATGACGCGGCGATCCTCGTGTCGGCGGCCGACAAGCTGTACAACTCGCGCGCGATCCTGCGCGACCTGAGGTTCGCCGATGACCAGCAGGCGGTCTGGGACCGGTTCGGCCGCGAGCGGGACTGCGTCCTCTGGTACTACCGTTCGCTCGTGGACGCATTCCGGTCGAGGCGGAAGGACGGGGACCGGCTGCTCGAGGAGCTCGATTCCACCGTGACCGAGCTCGAGCAGCTCGCCGGCGGGCCGTCCGCCGGCTGCCCCGACGAGGGGTCCGGCTGATGCGGACGAAGCGCCTGGGGCGCGACGGTCCCGAGATCTCGGTGGTCGGGTTCGGCGCGTGGGAGGCGGGCAAGAGCGAGGAGTGGGGCGAGCCGCCGCCCGACGAACAGATCGTCGC
>DASUQI010000022.1:0-21809 GCA_036280655.1 Actinomycetota bacterium | reverse complement strand
GCTCGGCCGAACGGCTGCTCGACGACCCGGAGGACTTCGCCCAGGACCTCGCGGCCTGGCACGGCGATCGCGAGGTCATGGTGCTGCTCGGTCGCGGCCCGGCTCGGGCCGCGACCGAGCTGGGCGCCCTGGTCCTCAAGGAGTCCGGAGTGATGGCGGAGTCGCTCGAGTCGGGATCGTTCCGTCACGGGCCCTTCGAGCTCGCCGGCCCGAGCATGACCGCGATCGTGATGGCGACCGAGCCCGAGACCCGCCGGCTCGACCTCGGCCTCGCGGCCGATCTCGTCGACGCGGGATCGGCCGTCCTGGTCGTCACGCCCGACGGCGAGGCGCCGAAGGGCGCCCGGCCGGTCGCGACCGGCTACCTGGACCGCGCGCTGATGTCCGCGGTGTCGATCGTGCCCGTGCAGCTACTGGCGTGGCGGCTCGCGGCCACCCACGGGCGGACGCCCGGCGCGTACACGCGCGCCTCGAAGGTCACGACCAGGGAGTAGCTCAGACTCAGCGCTGGAGCTCGACCAGCAGGTGGCGGAACCGGTCGATCGACACGTCCACCAAATCGAAGAGCTCGGCCGCCTCGGTGCGTAGCTCCGGATCCTGTATCTGCCTGACGAGCGCCTGCGCCCGCAGGTCGGCCGCGCCCATCACCTGCATCCAGTCTTCCCTGATCTCGGCGCCGATCCGCATGCGTTCGGATCTGGGAGCGCGCTCGAGGGCGACGAGGGTCTCGACGTTGTCCTCGATCGTCTTGCGGAGGGCGACGAGGCTCTTCCGCACCTTGGCGTCGGCCCGCCTGGCCCTGCGCCGCTTCGTCTCGGCCGGGCGATGCTCGATGACCGGCGAGACCTGCATCGCGCTCACTGCTCCGCCGCCTCCTCGAGGGTTCTGCCCTCCAGAGGGGATTCGGCGTCGTCGCCCCGGCGGACCAAGCGTGCGGTGTGCGGCTCGCCGATCGCGCCCGGCTCGTCGGAACCCACGGCGGTGATCCCCATCGTCCCTTCCTTAGGTTTCGGTCTCAGAGCCTGGAGACTAAACCGGCCAAGAGGCTGATTCGAGGAACCACGCTCGAAAGATCCAGCCACTCCAGCGGCCCGTGATCGTCGCCCCCGATCGGGCCGAGGCCGTCGAGCGTGGGCACGCCGGCGGCCGAGGTGGTGTTCGCATCCGACGCGCCGCCGGTCGCCGCGTCCTTCAGCTCGAAGCCGAGCTCCGCGGCGATCGAGATCGCGAGATCCGCGAGGCGCGTCCCCCCTTCGCCCTTCTCCATCGGACGGTGCCAGCCGCTGCTGTGCGTCGTGACCTTGACGTCGGCGACCGTGTGCTCGTTCGCGATCGCCCGGACGGCCTCCTGGGCCTCGGCGAAAGTCGACTCCTCGGGCGAGCGCACGTCGACCTCCAGCACGCAGCGCTCGGGGATCACGTTGGCGCGGGTCCCACCCTCGACGACGCCGACGTTGATCGTGACCCCCGGCCACATGCCGTTCAGCGCCTGCAGTGCGATGGTCTTGAGCGCCCCTTCGAGGATCGCGCTCCGGCCGCGATCAGGCTCGACCCCGGCATGCGCGGCGCGACCCTCGATCTCGATCCGGAAGTCCGAGACGCCCTTGCGGGAGGAGACGATGTCGCCGTTCTCGCGCGCCCCCTCGAGGACGAACGCGACGTCGGCGTTCGCGGCCTCGGTCTGGATGACGTCGTGCGACCACGGCGATCCGATCTCCTCGTCCGGGTTACAGACGTAGGTGATCCGACCGAACCCGTCGAACCCCGCCGCCTGCAGCACCTCGACCGCGAAGAAGCCGGTGAGGAGCCCGCCCTTCATGTCGCTCACGCCCGGCCCGAGCGCGCGGTCGCCTTCGATCCGGAAGGGCCGTTCGGCGACCGTGCCGGCGTCGAAGACCGTGTCGGTGTGCCCGATCATCAACACGCGCGTCGTGCCGGCGCCGGCCAGGCGGCCGATGACCAGGTCGCCGAGCCGCTCCTCACCCTCGGCGGGCGCGTGGGTCATGCGCTCGACCTTCCAGCCGCCGGCCTCGAACCGCTGCTGACACCGGTCGGCGATCTCGTTCACGCCTTCTGGAGTGAACGACCCGCAGTCGACGTTCACCATCGCGCGGAGCGCCTCGACGAAGTCGTCGTAGCGCTTCGACGCGTGGTCCTGGAGGTCCCTGATCTCGGTCATCACGTCCCTCGTCCGGGGCGGGCATCCTACCCCGCGCTCCGGCAGTAGCATCCGGCGATGGCTCGGCGGGGGGACCTGAACGGATGGTGGTACTTCGGCCTCGTCGTCGTCGGGTTCTTCGCACGGCTCGTGTTCCGGATCCGCGTCGCCGGCGCCGAGCAGACTCCGCCGGCCGGCCCGGGGATCGTCGCCGGGAATCACGTCTCCGCGCTCGATGGGATCGTGCTCTCGTTGACGACGGCCGAGCACGCGCGGCGGATGACGCGGTTCCTCGTCGCGGCCGAGTTCTTCGAGAAGAAGAAGGTCGCATGGGCGCTCCGGCTCTACCGGCAGATACCGCTCAGCCGCGGGAGGGCGGACGCCGGAGCGCTCGACAAGGCGGTCGCGACGATCCGTTCGGGCGCCGTCGCCGGGATCTTCCCCGAGGGGAAGGTGAACCCGGATCCCGACGGCGGCCTGCAGCGTGGGCGCAGGGGGGTCGGCCGGATCGCGCTCGCTACGGGGGCACCCGTCGTGCCGGTGGGGATCTGGGGGACCCAGGACCGCTGGCCGAAGACCGGCCTCCACTACCGCCGCCCGTGGCGCAGGACGATCGCGGTCGTGTACGGAGAACGGATCGAACCGCGCGGTGACGCGGAATCGCTCGAAGAGGCCCAGGTGTTCACGGACCTCGTGATGACCGGGATCGCCAAACAGGTGGCCGAGGCCCGAGCGCTCGCGAAGACCGGGACACCCCCCTCGCCGAGGCGCTAACCGGACACGAGGTGCACGCCGAACCACCCGGCAGCGAGGTCCGCCACCCGTTCGAGCGCACCCGACTCCTCGAACAGATGAGTGGCCCCGGGGACGATCTCGAGGCTCGTCTCGGATCGCATCCGGGCCTGCGCCTCTCGGTTGAGCTCGAGCACCCGGCCATCGCGCTCGCCGACGATCAGCAGCGTCGGCGCCGTGACGCGCTCGAGAGCCTCGCCGGCCAGGTCGGGACGCCCGCCCCGGGAGACGATCGCCCCCACGTTCTGGAGCGTCGACGCGGCGACGAGCGAAGCGCCGGCGCCGGTGCTCGCGCCGAACAGGCCGAAGGGAACCCCCGGAACCTCGCCGCCCACCCAGCGGGCGGCCTCGCGGAGCCGCGCGGCGAGCAAGGGCATGTCGAACACCTTGGCCCGGTCGGCGGACTCCCTCTCGGTCAGGAGATCGAACAGCAGGGTGCCGAGCCGCTCGGCGTGCAGTCGCTCGGCGACCCAGACGTTCCGCGGCGACCGACGGCTCGAGCCGCTTCCGTGCGCGAACACGACCACGCCCGCGGCATCGGCCGGCAGGACGAGGTCGCCCGGCAGGCGAAGCCCATCCGCCTGGATCTCGACGGCTCGGTTCTCGACGTCGGTCACGTCATCCTCCGGTCGCGACCTCGGCGGACCGGAGCGGGCTCAGGTCGATCGTCTCCACCACGTCGGAGACCGAGAGACCCGGCTCGGTGCCGCCTGCGACCACGTACACCATCGTCCCCACCGCCACGACGCCAAGCCCGTGGCGAGCCGTCTGCATGACGGGCAGCGCCACCCACCGCTCGGCCCGGACGTCGTAGGCTTCCGCCTCGTCGAACGTCGCGTCGGCCTCGCCGCCGGCAGAGACGACGTAGCCGTTCGAGGTCGCCGTCGCGGCGCTGCCGCCTCGCGCCGTCGGCATGGGGACGAGCTCACGCCACGAGCCGGCGGCCACGTCGAGCGCCTCGGCGGCGTCGAGGTTCGCGCCGATCCCGCCCGTGCGTCCGCCGACCACGAACAGCTCCCCGTCGTGCCCCGCGACCCCGAGATGCTCCCGTGCGGTCGGCGGTCCCGACTGCACGGTCCAGGCGCGCGTGTCCGGGTCGAACACGACCACGTCCTCGACGAGCGCGCCGTCGGGCCCCACGCCACCCGCCACGAACAGCCGACCGTCCACCTCGGCCGCGCCGCCGGCCGCCCGCGGGGACGGCATCGGCGGGAGCTCTCCCCACCCCCCGTCGCCCAGCGCGAAGGCGCGATCGGTCGGGTTCTCGAGTGTCTCGAGGTAGCCGCCGAGCACGACGATCGTCCCGCCCACTGCCGCGGCCATGGGGTGGTTGACCGCGATCGGCAGGTCAGGTCCGCGGCTCCACGTCGTCGTCGCGAGATCGAGGACGTCCACGGTCGCCACGGTGTCGCCCGACGCGTCGAACCCGCCTGCGACAACGATCCGTTTCCCGTCGGTCGCCGCCGCGACCTCCGAGCGCGCGGACGGCATCGGCGCGAGCGTCTCCCATCGGACCCCGGAAGCGGCCGGCACCGCCGGACCGTCGTCGTCTCCGGCGTCGCAGCCGGCGAACGAGAGGACGAGCACCAGCGCCGAGCCGACCGCGCGGGGAGCGTTCACGGCTCGACGCTACCGCGGCGCTCCCGGGTGCACACCCCGGCCCAAAGCGAAGGGGGCGGCCGTACGGCCGCCCCCCTTCCAGGCGTCTCCCGATGTCGCGGCAGCTACATCGCCGCGACGGCGGAGATCAGATTGGAGTCGCGCAGCTTGCGCAGCGCCTCGCGCTCGATCAGCCGGACGCGCTCGCCGGAGAGCCCGAGCACCTTCCCGGTCTCCCGCAGCGACAGAGGCTGCCCGTTCTCCAGGCCGTACCGGAGCGCGACCACGTGGCGCTCGCGCTCGTCCAGCACGCGGTCGACCGCGCTGCCGATCTCGTCGCGCAGGAGCGCGTCCTCGACCTCGTTGAACGCAGCGTCGGAGTCGACCTCCTCGATCAGGTCGCCGAGTTCGGTGTCCTCGCCGACCGGCGATTGGAGCGAGAGCGGCTCGCGCCGGCCCATCTCCGTCAGGTCGTCGATCTCGTCGACCGTCGTGTCGAGCGCCTTCGCGAGCTCCTCGCGCGAGGGCTCGCGCCCCATCGACTGCGCGAACTGGAACCGCGTGCGGTTCAGCTTGCGCAGGCGGTCGTGGATGTGGACCGGCAGGCGGATCGAACGGGAACGATCGGCGATCGCTCGCGTGATCCCCTGGCGGATCCACCACGTCGCGTAGGTCGAGAACTTGAAGCCGCGGCGCCAGTCGAACAGCTCGACGGCGCGCATCAGGCCGATGTTGCCCTCCTGGATCAGGTCGAGCAGCGGCAGGCCCTGCCCCTGGTACTTGCGGGCCACCGACACGACCAGCCGAAGGTTGGCCATGATGAACCGCTGGCGGGCCGCCTCGGCCTTCCGGACCTCCTGGCGGGCCTTCATGATGGATTTCTCGGAACGGAGACGGCCGGCGCGCAGGCGCTCCTCCCCCTCCTTGCCGTGCTCGATCAGGATGGCAAGCTCGACCTCCTCCTCCTTGGTGAGGAGTGGCTCGCGCGCCGCCGCCTCCAGGTAGAGCCGGAGGTCGTCGGCGTCATCCGTCCCGAGCGGGCGTGCAGGCTCTGGCATGAACTCACTCTCCTCCTCGAAGCCTCCGTCGGGAGCGTGCTTCGCCCCCGGAGGTCTTCGGGACCGCTTCTGGTCGGGCAGGGCCCCGGGCGCAACAGAACCGGCCTCCCCGGGCCACCGGGCGCCCATGGTATCTGCAGCGCAGTGGCCCTGTAAAGCCGTCCCCCATTGAGACGCGATGGAGATACCCAACTATTCCCATCTTGGCCTCTGGCCACGCCTCGGGATGGCCCGAGAACGGAACTGGACCCTAGGGATTCGCCTGAGGACCCCCTCAGGTTCGTACTCCGGCCACCTGAAGGCGGTTCCCTACCCATGGCGCCGGACAAGGAGGAGGCCATGGCCGAGGAGATCACGCTGGAGCAGGAGGTCGACCGGATCCTCTCCATGCAGGCGACGGCGACCGTCCCCGACGAGCTCGTCTGGGAGCCGGAGCCGTTCGAGGACCAGCGCGCCTACGCGTCGGTCCGGCCTGGGGACCCGGCCGAGCCCGAGGACCCGGATGAGACGGAGGCGGGTCCGGAGGAGTCCGACACGAACGCGGGGACCTCGGAGATCGACGAGGACGACGAAGACTAGAAGGACGACCGGCGCTTCCCCGGGTTCCACCGGCACCAGAGGGCGGCCGCGGCCGCCCTCTCGTGCGTGTTCAGGCGGCCCGGACCGAGACGACGGGCGCGAGGTCCCTGGCCACCACCCGCCAGCTGGCCCCCCCGTCGGCAGAACCGAACACGTCGCCGGAGGTGGCCCCGAACCACAGGCCGAACGGCTCGTTGTCGTCGCCGCCGAACGCCTGCCGCAGGATCGTGAGGTACGCGTCCTGGGGCAGGCCGGACGTCCGGCCCATCCAGGTGGCCCCGGCGTCCCGGGTCTCGAACACCCGCAGCCGCCCCTCGGCCGACACGCGGTCCCCGTCCGAGTTGAGCGGGATCACGTACGCGGCGTCGGGGTCGCGCGGGTCGATCAGCATCGGGAACCCGAAGTCCGACGGCAGCCCGTCGGCGATCGAGGTCCACGAGCCGCCCGCGTCGTCCGATCGGTAGACGCCACCGTGGAACTGCATGAACAGCCGCTCGGGTCGGAGCGGCGCGCGGTACATGTTGTGGACGCACAGATCGATCGCGTCCTCGCGCGCGTCCTCGGGCAGATAGCGCGGGACGAGCCCGGCGTTGCCGTTCGTCCAGGTCCGTCCGGCGTCCTCGCTCAGCCACACCCCGGCCGCCGAGATCCCGATCGCGAGCCGCGAGGGGTGACCCGGCCACGGGGCGATCGAGTGCAGCGCCAGCCCGCCGGCTCCCGGCTGCCACTCCTTCCTCGAGGGCTGGTCCCACATCCCCCGGTTCAGCTCCCACGTCATGCCGCCGTCCCGGCTCTCGAAGAGCGCGGCCGGCGCGACGCCCGCGTACAGGAGCCCGTCCTCCTCGCCCGGCACGATCACCCACGTCCGGTCGACGCTCGCGTCCTCGTCCTCGGGGAACTTCGGCCCGTCGGTCGGCTCCCACTCGCCCGTCGGGTCGTCGGCGACGTGGACCCGCGGCCCGAACTGCGCCGAGGTCACGCTCGCGAAGTAGCGGCCGGTCCGTGGATCGCGCATCGCGAATTCGACGGTCGTGCCGGCGAACGCGCGGGTGACGACGTCGAGCTCGCCGTTGCGGGGACCGCGGAGGACGAACAGTCCCTTCCTCGTCCCGACGAGGAGCTCCGTCTGCTCCGGGGCACCGCCGGAGATCGAGCCGATGATCTCGAGCCGGTCGGCCTCGGCGACCGGCGCGTCGCCGCCGACGCGCTCGCCGCCCAGGAACACGGCCACGTGCTCGCGCACCCGGCCCCGGTCGTCGAGCACCCGGCCGTCGAGCCTCGGGTGCGCGCGTTCGAGGTCGCGGAGCGCCTCCTCGACGGTCGCACCGTCGACGCGGACCTCGCGCGAGCCGCCCGCGAGCTCACGCAAAGGAGGCCGGAGCCGCACGATCGCCATCGGGCGAGTCTACCGACGGCCTTGGTTCGTCGGCCTCGCCGGTGGCAGGCATGATGGAGGGGTGAGCATGCGCATCGAACTGCCACCGAGCCGGTTCGCCGACCTCGACGGCGCCATCCACTACGTCGGGTGGGACGGGCCAGCCGAGCGGACGTTCGTGCTCGTGCACGGGCTCGGCGGGTCGCTCCTGTCCTGGCTCGCGGTCGCCCCGGGACTCGCGAGGCACGGGCGGGTGCTCGCGCTCGACCTCCCAGGCTTCGGGCGCTCCGAACGCGTCGGGCGCCGAAGCCGGGTCAGCGACCTCCGCGCCACGGTGTCCCGGTTCGTCGACGAGGTGGCGGGGGCGCCGGTGGTGCTCGTCGGCAACTCGATGGGCGGCGGGATCTCGATGCTGGAGGCGGCGCTCGAGCCTGCGGCGGTCGAGGCCCTCGTGCTCTCGAACTCGGTCTTCCCGTGGACCCGCGGCTCGCTGCCGGCGCCGGTCGTGATGCTGGGGTTCTCGCTCTACCGCCTCCCGCGCGTCGGGGAATGGTTCGCGAGGCAGCGCATCACGAGGGTCGAGGCCGAGCGCGCGGTCGAGGTCGGGTTCAGGATCATCACGCACGATCCGTCGTCGATCCCCGAGGATCTCGTGCGGCTGCACGTGGAGCAGCTCGTCCGCCACCAGCAGAACCCCGACGCGGGGCCCGCGTTCCTCGAGGCCGCGCGCTCGCTGATGGCGCTCGGGCGCCACCGTGAGGTCGTGCGATGGATCGTGAACTCGGTGAAATGCCCGGTGCTCGTGATCCACGGCCGTTCCGACCGCCTCGTGCCGGTCGGGTTCGCGGAGGCCGCGGCTCGGATGCGGCCGGACTGGGACCTGCGGCTGCTGCCGAAGGTCGGACACGTGCCGCAGATGGAGGCGCCGGAGCGGTGGCTCGGGCTCGTCGAGGGCTGGCTCGCCGGGCTGCCGTCCGCGAGCGCGGCCCCGGCCGCGAGCTAGAGGCCCGCCGCCTTCGAGACCTCGCCGAGCGATTCCTCGAGCGCGAACGCAAGGTGCTGCAGGTCCGGCATCCCGTCGTAGTCGCCCGTCAGGCCGAACGCCATCGTGCCCCCGATCGACGTGCACGCGATCGACAGCGCCGAGTTCTCCCCGAGCGGCAGGGACGGGTACTGGGCGACCAGCCTCGCGCCCGCGAGGTACATCGGCCGGGGCGGGCCGGGGATGTTCGACACCACGAGGTTGAACCAGGGACCGCGGCTCGCGAGCCTGGCCGCACCGGCGAGCATCCCGCCGGGCGCGTAGGCGCCGAGCCCGATGATCGCATCGGCGCTCATCGCCATCATCGACTCCTTCAGGTGAGCGGTCCCCGCCCGGACGGCCGCGAGCCGGCGCTTCGGACCCATCGCGCCCACCGGGAGGTCGATGAACGCAGGCGCCACGCGGTTGCCGAGCGACGCGTCGCGCCCGCCGGCGACCGACACCGGCACCATCACGCGCAGCGTTCGGCCCCGCGTCGGCTCCTTCCGGTCGCGAAGTAACCGGTGCATCGCGCCGCCGACGACCGTGAGGACCGCGTCGTTCACCGTCCCGCCGAGCGCGTCCTTGATGTCCTTGAAGCGCTGCAGCGGCGCGTCGGCGATCGCGAACCGACGGTTCGGCCCGATCTGCACGTCGAGCGCCGAGGGCGGCCGGGCGCCCATGTCGAGGATGCTCCGGAACCCCGACAGGACCGTTCCTACGTCGAGGGCTGCGATCGCTGGCGAGCGCCGGACCGCGTCGATCCCGTTCATGAGCGCCTGCACCGGGTGCGCGAACAGCGTCTGCGTCGCGTCGCGGAGCAGGTCCTGCGAGGACGGCTCGGGATCGGGCTCCCAGGCGGGAGGCGGCGGCTCCTGCGGGGGCTCGGGCGTGAGGTCGAACAGCGCCGCGGTGAGGTGCATCCCGGACAGGCCGTCGATCATCGCGTGGTGCACCTTCATGAGCGTCGCGACGTGGCCGTCCTCGAGCCCCTCGATCACGTAGAGCTCCCACAGCGGCTTCGTGCGGTCGAGCGGCCGCGAAAGGATGCGCTGCGCCTGCTCCGCGAGCTCGAGCCGGCCGCCCGGGCTCGGGAGCGCGGCCCGGCGGACGTGGAAGTCGAGGTCGAACGAGGCGTCGTCCACCCAGACCGGTAGCGCGAGCCCGTAGGGGACCATCTTCACCTTCTGACGCAGACGCGGCGCGAGGTGCAGCCGCGAGACGAAGACGCGCTCGATGTCCTCGGCCCGCAACCGCCCGTCGGGGCGGGTCGAGGGGTCCAGCACGGACAGCCCGGCGACGTGCATGTGCATCGCCTGCTGCTCCAGGTACAGGAACGACGCGTCGAGCGCGGTGAGGCGTTCGGTGGCCATGACCCCTCACGGTACCGCTCCACGGTCGGCGCGCAAACCAGTGCTAGCCTCGCCCGCGATGCGCCGACGCCTGCGCGCCGCCTCCTTCCTCGTGGTCGCCGCCGTGCTCGCGATCCCGGCGGCTCCGGCCGGCGCGCGCGGCGAGGAGGCAGCCGAAGCCGTCGAGATGCTCGACAACGTGTTCGGTCCCCGCGTCGTCCGCATCCCCGTCGGCGGTTCGGTCGAGTGGACGAACGACGGGCGCTCGCCCCACAACGTGACCGCCGACGACGGCTCCTTCGCGTCGGACGACCTCACGGCGGGCGAGGACTTCGAGCGGACGTTCGGGACCGAGGGGGCGTTCCCCTACTTCTGCTCGCTCCACGGAACCGCCGGGTCCGGCATGACCGGACTCGTCCTCGTCGGCGACGCGGCGATCCCCGAGGCGGTCCCGGGCGTCGGACCCGGCCGCGAGTCGCCGCCGGCGCTGCCCGGGGGCGAGGTCCGCGTGCCCGAGGACGCGCCGACGATCCAGGCCGCGGTCGAGGCCGCCGAACCCGGGGGGCTCGTGCTGATCTCGCCCGGCGTCTACGAGGAGGCCGTCGTGGTCACGACGCCGTTCCTCACGATCCGGGGGACCGACCGGAACGAAGTGATCCTCGAGGGCGGGTTCGCGCTCGGCAACGGCATCGCGGTGATCGAGGCCGACGGCGTTGCGATCGAGAACCTCACGGCCCGCCACTACCTGCTGAACGGGTTCCTCTGGCAGAGCGTGTTCGGCTACCGGGGTTCCTACCTCACCGCATACAACGACGGCGAGTACGGGCTCTTCGCGTACGACTCGGTCTACGGACAGTTCGACCATTCGTACGCGAGCGGCCACCCCGACTCGGGCTTCTACGTCGGCCAGTGCTTCCCCTGCCACGCGGTGGTGACCGACGTGTTGGCCGAACGCAACGCGCTCGGGTTCTCCGGAACGAACGCCGGGGGGCGGCTGTTCGTCGTGAACAGCGAGTGGCGGGACAACATGAGCGGCATCGTGCCGAACACGCTCGACATCGAGGCGCTCGCCCCGCAGCGGGACGCGGTGATCGCGGGCAACTGGGTGCACGACAACAACAACGAGGACGCGCCCGCGTTCGACCTGCCGTACCCCTCGCTCGGGATCGGGATCCTCGTGAACGGGGGGCGCGACAACCTCGTGACGCAGAACCTCGTCGAGGACCACCTGAACTTCGGGATCGCCCTGCTCGCCTCCTCGGACGAGCACGTCTGGCTCACCGAGGGCAACGAGGTCCGGGGCAACCTCGTCCGTGGCTCCGGCGACGCCGACCTCGCGCTCGGGGCGCCGGCCGCCGGCGGCGATTGCTTCGCCTCGAACGCGTTCGCGACGAGCCTGCCGCCGGCGATCGAGTGGCGGAACGGGTGCGGGTCGCCGCTCGCCAGGATGGCGGGAGGGTCGTTCGGGATCCTCCTCGGGCCGCTCGAGCGGTACCTCGATGCCGCGTTCGGCGACGTCGAGGTGGGCGACTGGCGTTCGCAGCCGCCACCGCCGCCCCAGGAGTCGATGCCGGGCGCCGAGAGCGCGCCTCCCGACCCGGCGATCGCGGAGGTCGCCGTCCCCCAACGCGTGCAGATCCGTGACGCCCGCGCGCTCGGCGCGCCGGCGTCCGCCGACGTCTCCCAGGAGGTCACCGTGCTCGGGATGCCGCTCGCTGCCAGCTGGTGGGGGGTGCTCGTGGGCCTGTACGCCTACGCGCTCCCGGTGATCCTGTACACGGCGTGGGTCTCGATCGCGCTGTGGGACCTCGTCCGGCAGGACGCCGTCCCGAACCGGACCAGGGTACTGTGGATGCTCGTGGTGCTCGTGGTGCCGCTGTTCGGGCCGATCGCCTACTACGTGCTCGGGCGCTCGCCGATCCAGCGATCGCTGCGGATGGTGCTCGTGGCGGGGGGACTCGCGATCTACGCCGCGGTGACGGCCCTCGCGATCACGTTCGGCCCGTGAGCGGCGATCACTGCCCCGAATGATCCGAGGTCCGACAGCCGTGCAGGTCATCCGTGGGGAGTCTTTCTACTCCTCCCTTCACCGCCGATATGCAGTCCCCTCTTCACCGCCGATACCGGTCCCCTCGCTGCACGACATCGCTTCGTTCCGGCGTCCTATCTCTTCAAGTTCGTTCAAGACGTCTTCAACCGTGTTGGTCGTGAGGATGACGACCGACCCCTCGGTCACAAGAGCATCGGGCGCCGGGGTCTGTCTGTCGATCCGCCTGCCAAGGTCGGGACCGGAACCCTGCTGAACGTGGACGCAGAGCCCGACCGACTGAAGCTTTTGTGCTCCAGCCGCGATCGACTCTCCTACCATGTCGGGCACTGACACGGTGGCTACGCCGTCATCGCTGCATGCTGGAACGGAGCAGGCCAATACCAAGACGCTCACGATGGCAGAACGCCGAGCGACACCTCCGAGCCGGCGGAGTCTCACAGGGGTCAGGCTACGGCCCACTGCCGGCGAAGTTGGACTCAGCCCACCACGATCGTGCCGGTCATCTCCGGGTGGATCATGCACGCGTAGGTGACCGGGCCGTTGCCCTCGACCGCGACGCTGAACGTGTCGCCGGGCTCGAGCGTCCCCGAGTCGAACGCGCCGCCATCGGCGGTCACCGTGTGCGGTGCCTGGTCGTCGTTCGTCCAGGACACCTCGGTGCCCGCGGCGACCTCGAGCTCGGCCGGGTCGAAGGCGAAGTTCGCGATCGAGACGGCGTCCGGGCGCGCGTTGCCGCCGCCGCGCACGAGCGGCGCGTCCTCGCGGACCTCGAGGAAGCCCTCCATCCCGAGGTCGTCGTGCCCCGGAACGAGGCACTCCACCTTGTAGAGGCCCGCGGGCAGGTTCATCGTGAGCTCGGTCGTCTGGCCGGGCCGCAGCAGGTTCGTCTCGGCCTTGAGACCGTCGTCGTCGCCGCTGCCGGTGCCGCTCGAGTCGTCCTCGCCCTCGATCTCGATCTCGAATCCGTGCTGGATCGTCCCGCGGTTCGCCACGACGAACGTCACCTCGCCCGGCCGGATCGCACCGGCCTCGAGGGTGAGCGCCCACTCGCCAAGGGCGATGTCGAGCCCGCCGTCTCGAGGGTCGACCTTGCCGCCTCCGCCGGCGCCGCCGGCGACCGGCCCGGTCTCGTTCGCCGGCGTGGACGTCTCGCCGGTGGATCCGGCGGTGGTGGTGGAACCGTCGTTCGCCCCTCCCGCGCACGCGGCGAGGAGGAACGTGGCTGCGATGATCGTCGTGATCCGTCTCATGCCATCGAAGGTACGGGCACCCGAGTTAAGCCCGGGCTAACCGATGGCTAGGGGATCTGCTGTTCCTGGGGCGTCGGCGCGCGCGCGAGGCTCGCCATGATGGCCCCAACGAGGATCAGAGCGCCGCCCACGGCCACGCCGAGCGTGACCGACTCGTCGAGGAACAGGAACCCGAGGATCGCGGCCGCCAGCGGCTCCATCGCCGAGACGATCGCCGTCCGGACCGCGCCGATCCGCGCCAGCGCCTCCATCAACAGGAAGAACGCTCCGGCCGACGCGAGGCCCATGCCGAGGAGCGGTCCCCACTCGGCTGCGCCGCTCGGGAGCTGCCAGTGGCCGACGGCGTTCGCGTAGACGAACAGGCCCGCCGACGCGCCGGCGCTGATCCACAACGCGCCGGTGAGCGCGTTCGTCCGCTCGATGAGCAGGTCAACCCCAGTGAGGTACGCGCTGTACGTCGCCGCCGTCGTGAGCGCGAGCACGACGCCGACCCCGTCGATCGCGAGTCCTGTCCCGGCGCCGACCACGATGGCCGCGCCGGCGACGGCACACGACAGCGCGAAGAGCGTCAGACGCGCGGGAAGGTGACCACCGAGCGCCCACGCCCAGACCGTCACGAAGACCGGATACGTGAAGAACAGGAGGGTGACGGCGGCGACGGTCCCGTGCTGCGTCGAGGTGAAGAACAGGCTCGCCTCGATCGCGTACCCGAAGAGCGCGAGCAGCAGGAAACGGAGGCGCTCGCCGCGCGCGGCCATGACCGGCCTCCGGGTGACGAGCAGCGCGAGCAGCAGCACGGCGGCGCCGAGCGCGAAGCGGATCGCGAGCATCGACTCGACGGGGACGCCCCGCTCGAGCACGTGCCGGCCCCAGATGATGATCGAGCCGAAGAACAGGGCCGAGCCTGCGGCGGCAGCGCCACCGAGCAGGTCCGCGCGGGCGTGGGTGTCGCTCACGCTCAGACGAGCTCGATGCGCATCCGCTTGAACGCCTTGCCCTTGCTCTCGGTCTTGGCCACGCGGACGCGGCCGACCTCGGCCGTTGAGCGAACGTGGGTCCCGCCGTCGGCCTGCTTGTCGAGTCCCTCGATGTCGATCACGCGGATCGGGTCGACCGACTCCGGGATCAGGTTCACCTTCGTGCGGATTAGGTCGGGGTCCGCGAGCGCATCCGCCCGCGGCAGGAAGCTCACGTGGACCGGCGCATCCGCGGCGAGCGCCTCGTTGAGGCGCTCCTCGACCTCGCGGCCGAACTCCGCCGACATCGCGTCGAGCTCGAAGTCCATCCGCGCGACGCCCGGCTCGGAGATGTTCCCGCCGGTGACCTTGGCACCGAACCCCGTGAACACGATCCCCGACAGCACGTGCAGCGCGGTGTGCGTCCGCATCAGCGTGTGGCGGCGATCCCAGTCGACCTCAGCGGTCACCGCGCTGCCCGGGCCCGGCGCCTCGCCGTCGACCGCGTGGACGAGCCTGCCGTCCCGCTTGAATGTGTCGGTGACCGCGACCTCGCCGCCGTCCCAGCGCAGCGCACCGGTGTCGCCGGGCTGCCCGCCGCTCCGCGCGTAGAAGACCGTCCGGTCGAGGACGACGCCGCCGTCCGTCGTCTCGACGACGGTCGCGTCGCAGCTCCTCGCGTACGCGTCGGTCGAGTAGAGCTCCTCCGTCATCCCCGGAGCCTACTCGACGACCCCGACCTCATCGGCGCCGGGGAAGGAGCGTTCGCCGGCGCGGATCGGCACGGAGAGCCGGTTCTCCGCCGGCGGGATCGGACACGACCACTCCGGGTTGTACGCGCAGTACGGGTTGTAGGCGTAGTTGAGGTCGACGACCACGGTGCCATCCGCGTCGGGCGGCTCGACCTCGAGGTAGCGGCCGGCTCCGTACGTCTCGTCCCCACTCGTCGCGTCGCGGAACGGCAGGAAGAGCTCGTGCATGTCCCGCGACGAGAACAGCGTGACCTCGGCCGGCTCGCCGCCGACCTCGAACCGGACCTTGCCCGCCCGCCGGTACACGCGCTCGTCGCCGGTGGTCGTCGGCATCGTGATCCGCTCGGTCGGGTCCACGCCCTCGGTCCGGAGCGGCGCGCGGATCACCAGGGCCGGGTCCTCGTCGAAGTACGAGAGACCCTCGAACGCCGAGCGCTGCTCGGGCGTGAGCGGCGACCGCGCGTCGTCGCGGAAGAACGCGTCCTTCGCGGCTCGGAACTCCTCGAGCTCGCTCATGCCAGGTTCAACGGGTGGGCGACCTCATCCGTTCCCCGCGATGAACGAGGACACGCGGGCCACGAGCTCGGGAACCCGTTCGAACAGCTCCTGCTGGCTCGCGAACTCGATCAGCTCCGCGTTCGGCAGCAGATCCGCGAGGATCCTGGCGAGCTCGGCGGGATGGATCTCGTCCCCCTCGATGCCCACGATCTGCGTCGGGATCTCGACCTTGCGGAGCAGCTCGCGGTCCGGGATCGGCCAGTCGTCGACCACGCCGTGGATCGCCCGGGCGAGGCCGTCGGGATCGTCGTGCTGCCACAGCACGCGGTCGATCTCGAGCCGCCACGGCGTCTCCACGTACTCGGAGAGCCGGCGCGGGTCGTTCAGCACGGCGGCGAGCGCCTCCTCGGCCGACTTGCCCTCGAGGTCTCCCGCGAGCTCGTGGTACGTGGCGGCGAGCGGGAACGGCATGTCGAGCCCCGCGGGCAGGAGCCACACCATGCGTTCGAACCGGTCGGGCCGCCGGCAGACGAGGTTCCCGAGCGCGCCGGCGCCGAGCGAGGTCCCGACGGCGACGGTCGCGCCGAACGCGTCCGCAACCGCGTCGACGTCCCGCGAGAAGTCCTCGAAGCGATACCCCGACGCCGGGGCGCTCGAGCGGCCGTGGCCGCGGAAGTCGAACCGCACCTTCGTCCCCGGGATGAGCGGCGTGAACGCGGCCAGCTCGTTCCGGTTGTTCGTCAGGCCGTGCGCGAAGACGATGACGGGCTCGCCGTCGCCCTCGACCGCGCAGAACAGGGTCGCGTCGTCGGTGGTGATCTCCGGCACGGACCCAACCTACCGAAGGTCCGACCTAGGATGGACGGCCGTGGGCGAGATCACCGTCGAACGTGAAGCCGGCGCGGGCGACGAGCCGATGCGTTTCCGGGTGGTCGTCGGGGACGGCGGCTCGAGCACCGAGCACGACGTGACGGTCTCGTCGGGGGATCTCGAACGGCTCGCCGCCGGTCGGTCGCCGGAGGCGTTCGTCCGCGCCTGCTTCGGGTTCCTCCTGGAACGAGAGCCGAAGGAGTCGATCCTCCGGGCGTTCGACGTCGCCGTGATCGCGACGTACTTCCCGGAGTTCGAACGGGAGATCAGCCGGCGGCCGTGACGGCCGCAAGGGCGCGGCGGGCCTGGTCCAGGTGGAACCGGTCGTGCCCGGCGATCATCGTGAACGTGAGGTCGTAGCTCTCAGGCCCGCGCTCGGAGTGCACCCCGAAGCGCGCCCGCTCCTCCTCGGTCGAACGCGCCCACAGCGCGAGGTTGGCGCGCCGCAGGGCCTCGAACGTGGCGAGCAGCTCGTCCGGGTCGGCCTGCGCGTGGTTCAGGCGGTCGACCCACAGATCCTGGTCGTAGCCGATCAGCGGCGGCTCGTCGTGCGCGAGGATCCAGCGGTACCGGCTCGAGGCGACGAGCTCCGCGTCGGTGGCGTGCCCGAGGCACTCGAGGACCGACCACTCGTCCGGCTCGGGGCGCTCGGCGACGCGGGCGCCGGCCTCGCGGATCAGCTCGCGCCACGCGTCGGCCGCGGTGGCCTGCGCGTCGGCCGGGTCGTCGTCCCCGACGAGGCCCACGAGGTGCCGCTGGTACGCGGCGGCCTCGGTGACCGGATCCGGCGACGGCACGCGCTCCACTAGCCCACCTCCACGACGTCGTCCTGCGGCGCGAACTCGCTCCGGATCGACCGCGACCACCGCCAGACGAGCCCGGTGAGCGCCACGAACACCAGGCCGGACACGACGAGGATCGTTCGGACCTGCCCGGGATCGTTCTCGACCCAGACGAACGACAGGATCAGCGCCGGCACGATGAACCCGAGGTTGTACGCGATGTCGAACAGCGCGAACGCGCGGCCGCGGAAGTCGTCGGGCATCGCCTGCTGCATGATCGTGTCGGCCGAGATCTTCGCGACGAAGAACGCGAAGAAGCCGGAGAACAGCAGCCCGGCGAACCCGGCGAGCGTGACCCAGAACCCGAACAGGACCGTCCCCGCGCCGAGCAACGTCATCGAGCCGAGCAGCAGGCGGATCGGAGGCACGGAGTCCTTCCACCGCTGCGCGAAGACCATGCCGAGCCCGCCGCCGACGAACCCGAGCCCGCCGACGAGCGCGAGCGCCATCGTGTCCGCTTCGCCGCCCTCCACGAGGTTCTTCGAATACAGGGCGAACGTGAACAGCGTGAAGCCCCAGAACTGGTACCGGATCATCTGGAACGAGACGAGCCCGAGCGCGCCTGCGGGGCGGGAGCGCACCTCGCGGATGCCGTCCGCGACGTCGTGCAGGATCCGCCGCGCCTCCTGACCGAAGCTCATCTCGTGCTTCCTCGTCTCCATCCGCTGGATGCGACGGGACACGGTCGCCGCGGCGACGAGCACCACGGCCCCGCCGATCACGACGATCCAGGACGGCAGCGCGGCGCCGAACCCGAACGCCAGCCCCGCGCCGAGCACCTGGAACAGCGCCCCGCCCGCCTGCGAGAGCCCGTTCCCCTGCATGAGGTCCTTGCCCGAGAGCACGTCGGGCATCGCCGCCGACTTCACGGCGAGCACGATGCGGACGCATCCCTGCATCACGAGCATCCCGAGGATCAGCCCGCCCGTGATCGCGATCCGGCCCTCGGACGTGTCGTCCCCGAGCGGCAGCAGCGTGGCGACCGCGATCACGGAGCAGATCGCAGCCGTCGCGATGTTCGACACCCAGAGCACGCGGCGGCGTTCGAAGCGGTCGATGAACACCCCGATGAACGGGCTGATGAACGTGTACGGGATGTAGAGCGCGAGCACCACCTTCAGCAGGTAGTCGGCGTTCGGCACCGTGGTGACGTCGAACCCCTCCTGCCCGCCGAACGCGATCGACTTGGCGATCGACCCGCGGATCACCCCGTCCGCGGCCATCGCGAGGAACTGCACGCCCATCAACGCGGCGAAGTCCGCGTTCGAGAAGACGGAGAACATCCCGTTGAAGAAGCGCCCGAACCCGTTCAGCGCGCGCAGGATCTGCCGCGCGCCGAACCGCAGGCCCAGCGCGGCGAGCGTGGCGAGACCGAGCGACGCCCACCCGTGCGCGACGTCGAACGGCGCCCGCGTGACGGCGACCACCACGATCCCGGACAGCAGCACGAGCGTGATCGAGATCCCGGGCACGAGCGCGACCTTCAGCCACCCGTCGTCGAGCTCGAACCACCGGGCGGCGATCGCCCCGGGTAGCACCAGCAGCAGGCCGAGGGCGAACACCACCCACAGCGTGTGCCCCACGTTGTCGAAGGCGGTCGGATGCTCGGCGTAGAAGCGGGTCACCTGCTCCTCGGCGGCCCGGGCCGCGGCCAGCGCGTCCTCGGACGGGGTGGACAGCCCCTCGCCCGTGATCACGGCGATGTCGTCCCCGAGCACGAGGAGCTCCGCCGGCGCCTCGTCGAGCAGGTCCTCGTTCACCGTGCCCTCGTTGAACTGACGGACGAGGAAGGTCACGGGCGGGCCGGGGTACTCCTCGCGGAGCTCCGTGAGCTCGCGGTGGAACCCCCGCGACATCTTGTTGTAGGTGTCGTCGGTCAGCACGGTCGGCTGGTCGGCGACGAAGTCGTCGACCTCGCCGAAGTAGGTCATCGAGCGCTTGACCGCGTCGCCGGGCAGCCCCGTGCGCGAGACGTTCGTGAACGTCTTCGACCACCCGTAGGCCTGGTACGTGTCGCCGAAGTTCACGATGAACACGATCGGCGAGTCCTCTGGCGAGTTCTCGACGATCGCGTTCGTCGCCGCAAGGGCCGTGCGGGTCGGCTGGTCGATCCACTGGCTGTCCGGGTTCGCCCAGTTCGAGGACTCACGGCCCGAGAGCCAGATGTAGCCGAACGACCCGACGATCACGAGCGACGCGACGACGCCGGCTTTCTTGGCGAGGCCGTCCCGCCTCCAGAGCCACTTGATCGCGACGTACGCGCCGAGCCCGCCGAGCGCGAACAGCGCGACGGTCGCGTTCATGAACCGGTAGTACGGGTACGCGGCGCCGGTGATCCATCCGAACATGCCGACGAGCGGCAGCAGCATGAGCGCAGCGATCGAGCCGAACTGGTCGGAAGGCTGGCGATCCCTCCGTGCCCGCCAGATCGTCCAGCCGATAGCGAGCAGGATCAGCGGCACGAGGATCGCGGGCTGCAGCGAGTCCACCCATCCGTCGAGTCGCTTCAGGAACACGTCCTTCGTGTACGGCGGAGGCAGCGCGGCGTCGGCGAGCGAGCCGGCAACGCCCCACGGCGCGACGAGCCAGCTCGCGAGGCCGAAGATCATCCCGAAGCCCGTCGCCATGAGCGAGGGGCCGAGCTCCTTCAGCGGCGGGCCGAGGTGGAACCGGCTCGTCAGCACGCGCAGCCCGAAGAACGCCATCAGCGAGAAGCCGAAGATCACGCACGTGGTCGGGTGCGTGAACGCCGCCGCCACGCCGAACAGGAACAGGGCGCTCCGCGCGCCCCACGACGTTCGGCTCGGCGGGAAGAACGCGAGGATCAACGACAGGAAATACAGGACCGTGATGTTGTCCAGGTAGCCGACGTAGGGCGTCGTCATGAACAGCGCCGCGGTCGAGAGCATCACGAGGAGGAACAGCAGCGGGTCGCGGTGCGTGCGCCAGGAGAACGCCCCGAGCGCGAGTCCGGTCAGCACCGGGACGCCCACCATCATGAACGCGCTGAACGTGTACAGGTCGATCCCGGCGACCCGTTGCAGGATCGAGCCGAAGAGCGGCACCGTCACCCGGTAGCCGCCGCCGAACATCGAGAACGGACCCCAGTCCCCCGCGATCAACCCGGGGTCGTCGTTCATCATCAGGTTGGAGCGCCACGTGTACCAGGCGGGGTCGCGCGTCGGGGCGCTGATCGACGGGTCGCGCAGGAACGTCCACCCGAACGCGAGCAGCAGGAGCGCGATCGCGAGGATCAGGACCAGGGGACTGGACAGCCGCCCCCGCCGTCGCGGCTCGGGAGCCTGGACGGCCGCCTCGGAGCGGTCCCTCGTCAACGCCATCGTGTGCGGTGTCCCCCTCGGGCCCTCACGCTCTCCGTGCTGCCTGGTGGGGGCCGGCCCAGGATACGCGACGACCCGGGGGCGGGCCGAGAACCACGGTCATCTCGGCGCGGGTCCGCGCGAGGGCACTACTGGTACCGCCTCGGCTCCTCGTCCGGGAAGGGCTCGCCGATGCAGTCGGTCGGGAGCGGAAGGAGGTCGGGCGGCCGGGGCCGCTGGTCGAAGTCGAACGAATCGAGGAGCGGGGTCGCCATCCGGTCGCGCTCGCTGAGCTGGGGCAACCCCCAGTTGTCCTCGATGAACCGGACCGGCGAGGAGAACTCGGCCTGCTCGTGGCTCACATGGCCGTGCTTCGCATAGGGCGAGATCACCTGCATCGGCGCACGGATCCCGAACCCCCAGGCGTCGACCTGCGGCGGCGGCACGTGGTCGTAGAAGCCGCCGTAGTCGTCCCACGTGAGGAAGATCGCGGTCTCCTTCCACATCGGGCTGTCCATCACGGCGTTGATGACGGCCGTGGTCCAGTTCTCGCCCCAGCAGAAGCTGTACTCGGGATGATCGGAGACCTCGAAGCGCGGCGTCACCCACGTCACCGGCGGGAGCCGGTCCTCGCGGATGTGATCGATGAGGTCGTCCACCGGGAAGATGTGGCGCGCCCACCGCTCCGGGTTCCCCCGGACGTGCGAGATCGCCGAGTACGCGTTCCACAGGTAGCCGTTCTGGTACGGCGTCGCCGAGTAGTACGCCCACGGGATCCGCTTGCGGTCGAGCAGGTCGCCGGCCGTCTCGATGTCGAAGCAGGGGAACTCGCGGCCGGTGTTCCCTTCCGCGTCCTTCACACCGACGTAGGCGTCGGAGAGCGAGTCGCAGCCCCACGCCTTGAACAGCCCGGTCGTGCGATGGCGGTAGCGCAGGTCGGCGTTGTCCTGGGCGGGGTTCTCGTACGCCCCCGCGGACTGCGCTGCGATCGCGAACAGGTGGTTCGGGAAGGACGGACCGTGGGCGGAGGTGAAGAAGTTGTCGAGCAGGACGAACTGGTCGGCCCAGTGGTAGTGGTTCGGGCTGTCCTCCGGCAGGAACTGCGTGTAGGCGCCGAAGTCCGCCGCCTCGCTCTGGTTGAACCCGTCCATCTGGCCCTCGTTCCAGGCCTCGATCGCGCAGTCGTAGCAGTGCTGGATGTCGGCCGGAAGCGCGTGGCGCGTCGCGGGCGTGAGCGGCCGCTCCTCGCCGCCGTCCATGCCGACCGTAACGCCGTTCGCGCCGGGGAAGCGGCCGAACATGTGATCGAAGGTCCGGTTCTCCTTCACGATGTACAG
>DASUQI010000021.1:0-4856 GCA_036280655.1 Actinomycetota bacterium | reverse complement strand
CGGCTGCGTCTTCGTCGAGCCGCAGAAGGGACACGGCGGCCGTGACGCGACGGTTCGAGGTTCTTCCCGCGTGACCCACGCGTCCTCCAGAGCGACGGAACCACCGGCCGCCACCAGGAGTTCCTGAGCAGCCTCGGCCTTGTCCAGCGAGGCCTTCGCAAGGGCGACGATCGGGAACTCGACGCGATCGAGGTCGATCCGCTCCGTCGAGATCTTGCCCAGCGCCTCGGCGACCTCGTCCTCGCGTCCCTCCGACCATCCGGTCAGAAGGACGCTCGCCCCCCGGATCTCGTCGTGCCGGCGCGATCGCTCGCTCATGGGCTCTCGCTCGATCTGCCGATCGATCCTGGAGGACCCGTCACGCGGCGCTCGGCGTGACGAGTCCTTCGGTGGAGACGTGCCACCTGCCCCCGCTGTCATCGTCCACGATGAGCGTGCCGGTGCCCGACTCCGCGGCGAGCGTGCGCGCGGCACCCGCCGCTCGCTCCCAACTCCTGTACGACCCGGTGGCGGTGCTCGTCCGGACCGTGAAGCTCCGGCTCCGTGGCCGCGTCATGGCCGCCTCGGTGAGATGCCGTGTTCGCTCGTGATCTCCCGCAGGGGGACCCTGACGAGCTTCCCCGCGTCCGTCCACACCATGTAGGTCTGCGCCTCACCATCGAGGTAGGCGACCGTGCCGACGACGGTCCGCGAGTATCCGCCCCGTGACTCGAGGTCGAACGATCGCTTCGGTGGTCGGGACTCGGGTGCGGTCTCCCGCGGGGGATCCAATGGGGCCGCCGGCTGAACCGGCGTTCCCGCGGGGACGTCGATCTGGACCGGATCGGTGAGGACGGTCATCGTGCCTCCTCGGTTGGAGGGGCTGCCCACGGCCTCGTCGCAAACGGTCCCTGTGGATGCTGCGCTCTCTCCATCATCTCACTTCGGGCTTCCGTGGCGACCGGGCCAGCGAAGCCGGGGGTCACGAGCATGCCCGGCGACACCTCCTCAAGGATGTGGTCGATCGACTCTCGTGCCGAGAAGAAGGCGGGCACGACCCCGAGTGCGTCTTCGATCAGCGAAGCCTCAGCCCAGCCCGAGATCCTCGAACCGCGGCCGCAGCGGCAGTCCCGACCGGCCCCGATCGAGCCGCACCGCCAGCACCTGGTGCACCTGGGTTCGGCCGGCCTCGAAGTTCAGCGCCGAGGCCGCCATGTACAGCCGCCACACCCTCGCCCGGCCCGGGCCCACCTCGGCCACGGCCTCGTCCCAGCTCGCCTCGAGGTTTCGGACCCACGTCTGCAGCGTGAGCGCGTAGTGCTCGCGCAGGCTCTCGAGGTGGCGGACCTCCAGGCCGGCACGCTGCATCTGCGAGACCACGCCGCCGACCTCGTGGAGCTCGCCGTCGGGGAACACGTAGCGGTCGATGAAGCTGTTCCGCCGGAAGCGCGTGCGGCCGGCGTTCGGCGGGCGGGAGATCCCGTGGTTCAGCAGCCGGCCGCCCGGGCGGAGCAGCCGCCGGAGCCGGCCGAAATAGGTCCGGAGCTGCGACAGCCCCACGTGCTCGAACATCCCGATCGAGCTGATCGCGTCGAACGGTCCGTCGGCGACGTCGCGGTAGTCCTGGTACCGGATCTGGACGCGCTCGGCCAGGCCCGCCTCGGCGACCGCCTTCTCGGCCCACTCGGCCTGGCGGCGTGAGAGCGTCACGCCGACCGCCCGCACGCCGTGGTGGGAGGCGGCGTGCAGGACCATCCCGCCCCAGCCGCACCCCACGTCGAGCAGCCGCATCCCGTGCTCGAGCCCGAGCTTCCGGCACACGAGCTCGTACTTGGCGGCCTGCGCCTGCTCGAGCGCGACGTCCGGGCGCTCCCACACCGCGCACGAGTACGTCATCGAAGGGCCGAGCACGATCCGGTAGAACGCGTTCGAGACGTCGTAGTGGTGGGCGATCGCGGCCGCGTCCCGCTGCTTCGAGTGGCGAGCGCCTCGGAGGTGGGCCTCCTCGGGCGGGATCGGAAGTGGCCTCAGGCCTGAGCGCACGAGCGAGGAGCCGGCGAGCCCGAGCACGTCCGCCCATTGCCTCGCGCCGAACGCGCGGGGGTTGGGGATCCGGTCGCGGAGCGCGGCGAGCGCGGCGTAGAGGTCGCCCTCGACGTCGAGCTCGCCCGAGACGTACGCGCGGCCGAGGCCGAGCTCGCCGGGCGCGGTGACCAGGCGCCGGAACACGTTCGGGGAGCGGATCAGGAGCGTGGCCGGTGCGTCGGCCGGCCCGAGCCGGCTCCCGGTGTACGCGCGCACGGCGATCGGGAGATCGGGGCCGAGGACGGCCTCGAGGGCGCGAGCCACCGTCACGGGTCCAGGGTACGGCTCACCCCGGTCATCTCGTGGACGGCTCCCTTGTGCCTCTGGGGGACCGTCGGTCCCGGCCTCGTGGGCCCTTCGCCCCTGAGCGCAGGCGCTCCCATCCGGCAGGGTGCAGGGACAGAGCAGGACGAAGCGTCGGCGATCTGCGTGTCAATCGAAGGCGCCGAGGGAGGTGCGAAGATGAGGTTCGTCCACGTGTACAGGATGAAGCCCGAGCAGGATCGGGTTGGCGCGATCGCTCCCCGGCACGCCGCCTATTGGCGCGGTCTCGGGCTTCTCGGGTATCTGGGTGGGCCGTTCAACGACCGATCGGGTGGCGTCATCAGCTTCGAAGCGGGCTCCCGCGAGGAAGCGGAAGCGCTCATCGCAGCCGACCCGTTCGTCCGAGAGCAGTTGCTCGAGGAGTCCTGGACCAAAGGTTGGCTGGTGGATCCAGACTGATCTCGTCGATCCGCCGGTCAGCTCGTCGCTCGTCCGACGATGTTCAGGATCTTCGGGAGGAACCGGATGGGGACCGCGCCCGCCGTCGCCTGGTCCACGCTGCCCGAAGGCCAGGACCACAGAGGAGGTCCTCGCGAAGACAGGGCTTCCGGCCCTCTGCTCCAGGAGTCGAGAGGTCTACTCCCGTGACGACAGGTCGGCGATGCCAACCGGCCGCGTGGAGCGGAGGTGAGGGCGATGATGTGGGGTTCCGGTTGGGGATGGTTCGGTGCCGTGTTCGTGATCATCTGCCTGGTCCTGATGGCCTGGATGATGATGGGGCACGCCGGCCGGGGACACGCGGGCGCGGCGAGCGGAGAACCGAAGGGGCGCAGCACCGACGCTCGACAGATCCTGGCCGAGCGCTTCGCCCGCGGGGAGATCTCGGAAGAGGAGTTCGAGCAACGGAGGCGAGTGCTCGAGCGCGAGCCGTCGTAGCGCGAACCTCCGGCCGACGGATCGACGACCCCGGTCACTCGCCTCCGTGGTGGACGCGGACCGCGCGTCCCGACGGGCGGTGAGGTGATGTCCCGCCGGTGCATCACGCCGACGATCGCCGATCCCGCCGACCTGGAAGAACGCCGCGATGTCGGGCATGAACGCAGGCTTGACGTCTCGGGGCGGCCCGTTCGTCCGAGAGCAGCTGCTGGAGCGGTCTTGGTTCAAAGGATGGCTGGTGGATACCCTTGACCGAGTGATCCCATGCGTCACGCCTCGGCGCCGCGCCACGCCTCGCGCACACGCAGTCGACCGCCGAACCGGAGCACCGCGCCCGCGTAGATCCGGCCGGCGAGCTTCACCATGCCGTACACGGTGATCACCATCAACGAGACGGACAGCGCGATCTGCCACCACGGGACGTCGCCCTGTGCGATGCGCGCGATCATCACCATCGGGGCGGTGGGCGGGAAGAGCGAGCCGATCAGCGTCACAATCGCGTCCGGCGACCGGGCCGCCTGCATCGCGGCGAAGTAGGCGACGATCAGGGCCGCGGAGACCGGGAACTGGATGCTCTGCGCCTCCTCCTGGCGCGAGACGAGCGACCCGGCGGTCGCGAACAGGACGGCGTAGAACCCGTAGGCCATCACGAACCAGAACACGATCCACGCGATCGTGCCCGGTGCCGTGGAGGCGGAGGGGTTCTCGCCGAACCGAAGCACGACGAGCGCCGCACCCGCGACGAGCGCGAGCTGCGCGAGCCCAACCAGCCCGATCCCGAGGATCTTGCCGGTGAGCAGCTCGCTGGCGCGCAGGCGCGATAGCAGGACCTCGACGACGCGGCTGGACTTCTCCTCGACGACGCCGACGAGCAAGAAGCCTCCGTAGAAGGCGATTGCCATGAACAGCACCAGCAGCGCGATCATGGCGAGCTCCTCGCGCTCGGTGCCCTCCCGTGTAGCGGGTTCCAGGCTCGTGGACGCGAGGTCCGGAGGCCCGAGCAGCTCCCGCGCCTGTTGCGGTGGGATGCCGAGGTCGTCGATCGCCTCCGCGCGCTGCACCGCCCCGACGGACGAGGTGACGACGGCCCGGAGCGGGTCGTCGATCTCCGCACTCCAGACCAGCGCTCGCTGATCCACCAGGAGTACGGACACGTCCTCGGAGCGCAGCGCGGCTAGGCCCGCCCGTTCGTCGGCGAAGACGCGCGTCGCCACCGACAGGTTCAGCTGCTCGCCGGAGGCCCGAAGCAGCGCCGGGAGCTGCTCCGACGACTCGCCCGCGAGCCCGACCGTCCGCTCGCGGCTCGCGCCGCCGCCGAGGCTGTCGGGGACCAGGATGATCGCCGCGACGAGCAGGATCGAGATCAGCGTGGAGAGCCGGAAGGCCGTCGTGCGGACGCGCTGGGTCCACTCGCGACGGGCCACGAGCCATGCGCGGCGCCACCCGGCGTTCATGCGGCCCTCCCTTCGGACACGGCGTCGAGGAACAGGTCGGTGAGCGAGGGCGGCTCGAAGCTGAAGGTCGTGAGCTCGCCCGCTCGCCGAGCGCTCGTCAGGATCTCGTCCAGGTCGACGGACGCGTCGACCAGCAGC